>JBJMHS010000013.1:0-25263 GCA_045807245.1 Actinomycetales bacterium | reverse complement strand
GGTACACCGACGAGGGCGCACAGGTCGTGGACTGTCCAGTAGACGGAATGACACAGACCCAGAACCTTGGTCTCGGGGTGGGTCGTCGCGAGGTACTGGACGTTCATCGCCATCGGGTTGGTGTAGTTCAGCAGCCAGGCGTCCGGGCAGACCGCACGCATGTCCGTCGCCAGCGCGTCGAGGAAGCCGAAGGTCCTCAACCCGCGGAAGATCCCGCCGACGCCGAGGGTGTCACCGATGGTCTGACGCAGGCCGTAGCGCATCGGAAGCTCGAGGTCGGTGACGGTCGCCGGATGGCCGCCGATGTTCACCGTGTTGATGACGAAGTCGGCACCGGCCAAGGCCCTGCGGCGGTCGGGCTCGGTCACGACCACGTCGGTGCGACCGTGCCGGGCCACGGCGATCCGACCGACGCCTCCGGCCAGCTCGAGGCGGCGTTGGTCGACGTCGTGCATGACCAGGGTCAGTGGTCCAAGGTCGTCGAACGAGAGCAGGTCGCGGACGAGCTGACGGGTGAACACGGCCGAGCCGGCGCCCACGAAGACGACCCTGGTCATGCGCCCGAGCATGCCACCGTGTGCGCGGCGCGAGCAAGAACGCTCAACTTTCGTGACTGATTCTGGACAACGTGAGCCCGCCGGACCCATCATGGGCGCCATGTCCGCTCACGCCGCCGGGGCCCGAACCGTCCTGGTGGTGGGCGACGCCAACACCGACCTGGTGCTCACGGGTGACGTCGTCCCACGGTTCGGGCAGCGCGAGCAGCTGCTCGACGCCGCCTCTGTGACCATCGGGGGTTCGGCCTCCATCACCGCGCACGGGCTGGCCCGGCTCGGCCGACCGGTCCGGCTGGTGGCCGCGCTGGGCGATGACGGCTTCGGCCGGCGGGTGGCGGCCGACCTCGCGTCGGCCGGCGTCGACATCACCTCGCTGCGCTGGCGCCCGGACGTTCCGACCGGGCTCTCGGTGGTGCTGAGCCGGCCGGACGACCGCGCGATCCTCACCCTGCCAGGGGCCATTCCGACGCTGACCGTCGACGAGGTGATGGAGGCGGTCCGGGACGCGACGCCCGACGGGGCCGGGGTAGCCCACGTTCACGTCGCGTCCCTGTTCCTGCAGCCGAGGCTGGCCGAGGGACTGCGGGCGCTGTTGGCCGAGCTGCGCGACCACCGTCTGACGACATCCCTGGACACCGGAGACGACCCGGCCCAGGAGTGGCGACGCGTCCGGGACCTGCTGCCGCTCGTCGACGTGTTCCTGCCCAACCGCGCCGAAGTCGTCGCGCTGGCGGGGTTGGCCGGCGTGGCGGATGCGCAGGCCGCCGCGCGGTCCCTGGCGGGGACCGGTGCGCTCGTGGTCGTGAAGGACGGCGCCGCCGGTGCCTTCGCCGCGACGCCGGGCGGCGAGCTGGTCGTCGAACCGGCCTCGGTGGTCACCGCGATCGACACCACAGGGGCAGGCGACACCTTCGACGCGGCGTTCCTGGACTCCTGGCTGGACGAGCGCCGGCTGCCTGAGTGCCTGAGCCGCGCCGTCCGGGCCGGTGCCCTGGCAGTGCAGGCCGTCGGCGGTGTCGCCGGCCAGCCCCTCGCGAGCGACCTGAACGAGACCGAGCCGAAGGACGCCGTACGCCGATGAGCACTGACCTCACGTCCGCCCCCACTCATGTGGAGCAGGAGATCCGGAGCCAGCCGCAGGCTTGGGCCGCCGCACTCGACCGGCTGGCCGAGTTCGCCGCTGTGCTCCCGCAGCCGGGCGAACGGGTCGCCGTGCTCGGCTGCGGCACGTCGTGGTTCATGGCGACGGCGTACGCGGCCCTGCGCGAACGCGCCATCGGGGAGACGGACAGCTTCGCGGCCAGCCAGTTCCCGGTCGGCCGGGGCTACGACCGCGTGGTTGCCATCTCGCGGTCGGGCACGACCACCGAGGTGGTGCGGGCCATCGAGACGACGAGGTCGCCGGTCGCGGCCGTCACCGCGGTCGCCGGCAGCCCGGTGGCCGCGGCCGCCGACCATGCCGTCGTGCTGGACTTCGCCGACGAGAAGTCCGTCGTACAAACGGTTTTCGCCACCACGACCCTGATGCTCCTGCGAGCATCGCTCGGCGAAGACCTCGGCGCGGCCGAGGCGCAGACCGAGGCCGTGCTCGCGGGCGGCTTCCCCCTGCCGGCCGGGTTGGGCTCGGCCGACCAGGTCAGCTACCTCGGTCAGGACTGGGCCTACGGGATCGCGCAAGAGGCGGCGCTGAAGATGCGCGAGGCGGCACAGCTGTGGACCGAGGCCTATCCGCAGATGGAGTACCGCCACGGGCCCATCTCGATCGCCGAACCGGGGCGCGGCGTTTGGGTCTTCGGCCCCGCGGTGGACGGGCTGCCCCAGGACCTCGCCGACACCGGCGTCACCGTGGTCGACGACGACCTCGACCCGGTCGCCGACCTCGTCCGCGCCCAGCTGTTCGCCGTGCAGCGGGCGCACGCCAAGGGCCTGGACCCCGACCGGCCGCGCAACCTGACTCGGTCGGTCCTCCTGCCCGACCCGGCCTCGTGATCGTCCCCACGCGTGAGCTGGTCGACCGCGCCCGGCGCGGCGGGGGCGCCGTGGCGGCGCTCAACGTCATCACGCTCGAGCATGCGGAGGCCGTCGTCGCGGCCGCAGCTGCGCGCGAGATGGGCGTGATCCTGCAGATCAGCGAGAACGCGGTGCGCTACCACGGGGGCGCACTCGAGCCGATCGCGGTGGCGAGCGCGGCCGTCGCGCGCTCGGCCCACACGCCGGTCGCGCTGCACCTCGACCATGTCACCGACGACGAGCTGCTCGCCGAGGGGTGTGCGTCGGTGTTCAGCTCGGTGATGTACGACGCGGGGGCGCTCCCCTATGAGGCGAACGTCGAGCGGACGCGGGCTGCCGTGACCCTGGCCCACGGCGCCGGGCTCTGGGTCGAGGCCGAGCTCGGGTACGTCGGTGGCAAGACCGGAGTTGCCGCAAGCGCCCACGCGCCCGGCGTACGGACCGACGCCGACGAGGCGGCCGCCTTCGTCACGGCGACGGACGTCGACGCGCTCGCGGTGGCGGTGGGGAGCTCGCACGCCATGACCGAGCGAACCGCCCGCCTGGATGTGGATCTCGTTGCGGCCCTGCGGGATCGACTGGCGGTGCCCCTGGTCCTGCACGGGTCGTCCGGCGTCCCCGACGACGACCTGCAACGGGCTGTCGCCGCCGGGATCGCCAAGGTCAACGTCGGTACCGCCCTCAACGTGGCGATGACACACGAGGTCCGGGCGTGGCTTCGCGCCAACCCGGAGCAGACCGATCCGAGGCTCTACCTGTCCGGCGCACGGGACGCGATGACCGCGGCCGTCGACCGACTGCTCACGATGCTCGCGTCGGCGGAGGTCAGCGCACGGCCTGCTTGACGAGCTTGGCCAGCTTGGCCTCGTCGGCCTGCGTCAGGTCCGTGACGGCGTACTCGGTGGGCCACATGTTCCCGTTGTCGAGGGCCGCCTGGTCGCTGAACCCGATGGTGGCGTAACGCGCCTTGAACTTGTCGGCGGCCTTGAACCAGCAGACGACCTTGCCGTCCTTTGCGTACGCCGGCATGCCGTACCAGGTGCGACAGGTCAGCTCGGGACCGCTGTCCCGGACGATCCTGTGCACCTGCTCGGCCAGCTTGCGATCCGACGGCGGCATCTCCGCGATCTTGGCCAGCAACGCGGGCTCGTCGTCCTCGCCGCCCTTCTTCTTGGCCGCCTTGATCTCGTCCGAGCGGGCCTTCATGGCCGCCTGCTCGTCGGTGGTGAATGCGGGAGCGGTCTTCTTCGCCGCGGTCTTCTTCGTGGCCGGCATGGCACGTCCCCTTCCTGGTTGGTCGTCGTTGACTCAGGCCGATGCTAGGCAGCCGGCGGGCCGCCGTACTTCTTGAATCCTGACCGATCGACATGGTGACGGCCGGGCACCCCGGCTGGGTCACACCGTTCGACGGCCAGGGGCAGGCCACGACGGGAGTTCGGCGCGCACGTCGGTTCCCTCGCCGGCCGGGCTGTGGACGGTCAGATCACCGCCGAGTGCCCGCACCCGGTCGGTCAGGGCCGCCAGCCCATGACCGCTGCTCGATGACGCGCCACCGATGCCGTCGTCCCGGACCGAGAGCCGCACCGTGCCTGCCCCCTCGACCACCTCGATCGCCAGCGCGCTTGGCTGCGCGTGTTTGAGCGCGTTGGTCAACGCCTCCGCGACGACGAAGTACGCCAACGTCTCGACCGGCTCGGGCAGTCGCTCGTCGACCGCCGCGTCGTACTTCAAGGCGATCGACACCGGGACCCGATCGCAAAGGTCGTCCAGTGCCGCCCGCAACCCCCGCTCGATCAACGGGGCCGGCATGACGTCGTGCGCGATAGCCCGCAGCATGTCGGCGAGGTCGTTAGCGTCGCTGCGAAGTCTCTCCAGCTGGTCGCGCAGCTCGGTCGAGAGGCGGTCGTCCGTAGCTGTCATCTGCAGGCCGATCGCGAGGACGACGATCCGGTTCTGCAGCTCGTCATGCAGCCGCTGGGCGATGCGGCGCCGCTCCTGCTGGCCCGCCTCCGCAATGCGGGTTCGTGATCGCCGTATCTCATCCTCACGTTCGTGCAGCTCGGCAGTGAGCCGATCGCGGTCCACTGCGAGGGCCACCACGCGACCCGCCGACCGGACATCGCTGCCGTCGGCGATCAAGCCCGCGTCGTACCTGATGGCACCGACGAGCCGGTCGTCGATCGTGATCGGTTCGACAGCGCGACCGTCGACCTGCGAGATGTCGACCGACTGCCCACCGCCGTCCACGAGCTCTCCCCGTTCGTCGGACCAGAACAACAGCTCGGCGCTGTCATCGCCGAGAGTGGCAGCGAGCCGCGTCGCGAGCTGCGGGCGCGACATCGGCTCGGCGGCCAGCCACCCGCCGAGCTCTTCTACGGCCGCTGTCCGCGCGAACCCGCCGCGGGCCAGTGCGAGCGCAAAGCTCACGGGCACCAGGGCCAACCAGGAGAAGAGCACCAGTTCGCGACCGAGGCGGTCGGGGGTCGGGCCGTAGGGATGCGCGGCGACCACCAGGGCGGCGGCGAGCCCGACGACGGCGTAGAGGTAGAGCGGCAGCAGGACACGCCGCTTCGTAGAGGACGCCGAGCGGAGCCGCTGCACCAGGATCATGCAGAACACCACCACGGCAAGGACCGAAACCGCGCTGCTGATGTGCTGCCAGAACTGCGCGCGCGCAGGGTCGACGCGCAGCGTGAGGAACGTGTGCGTGTCGCTGTACAGGTAGTAGGGGATCGTGACGACCAACGCGTCGGCGTAGGCATAGATCGCGAGCCCCCGCGACAGCGGATCCGACAGCCGTCCGCTCGGGAAGGCGAGCACGATGTGGCCGATCATCGGCAGGGGCAGGCTCTGCAAGATGATGGCGGTCACCAACGCGGCCGTGGGCCGGTACGACGTACAGCGTGGTCAGGAAGAACGACCACCCGCAGCAGACCATCAGTAGGCCGAGGTTGTTGTTCGGGCGGCGCCACCAGGCCGCGAGGCCGGTCAGGGTGAAGACCAGGCCGCAACCGATCTGGAGGGCATCAGCCGCCACCGACTGAACGCCGCGACCCCAGCTCATGCAGGCGAGCTCGACGGCCGCAAAGGCCGCGGAGGTTACACCGACCCCCAAGATCGCCCGGCCGAGCGAGGCGGAGATGGACGACCGGGCCCAGTCCGGCCTCGGCATGGCGCGAGTATGGCAGTCCCGGAACGAGGGGGCCCGGCGACCTTCGAGCGGGTGACGGGAATCGAACCCGCACTGTCAGCTTGGGAAGCTGATGTTCTGCCATTGAACTACACCCGCAGACCCGGCAGATGGTACGCGAGACCGCCGGCCGGCGCGGACGCCGTACGCGCCCGGACGCGGGCCACCCCACCACACGCCGTACTCCCCGCAGCCCGGTGATCGGCCGCTGAACGGGGGGCCAGGACCGGGCGGCGGGGAGCACCGCGCGGGGAGGGGAGCACGACGGTGCCAGGGCCGGGCCCACGCCCGATACCGTTGGCCCGTGCTGCTCTCCGATCGCGACATCCGGGCCGAAATAGGCTCCGGCCGGGTCGTGCTGACGCCGTACGACGAGGAGATGGTCCAGCCGTCCAGCATCGACGTCCGGCTGGACCGGTTCTTCCGCACGTTCAGCAACCACAAGTACCCGGTGATCGACCCCCGGGAGGAGCAGGCCGACCTGACCGAGCTGGTGGAGGTCACCGACGACGCGTCGTTCATCCTCCATCCCGGGGAGTTCGTGCTCGGCTCGTCGTACGAGGTCGTGAAGCTGCCCGACGACCTGGCCGCCCGCCTCGAAGGCAAGTCGAGCCTGGGCCGGCTGGGCCTGCTGACCCACTCCACGGCCGGCTTCATCGACCCCGGCTTCGACGGCCACGTGACCCTCGAGCTGTCGAACGTCGCCACCTTGCCGATCACCCTGTGGCCGGGCATGAAGATCGGCCAGCTCTGCTTCTTCCGCCTCAGCACACCGTCGGAGCACCCGTACGGCAGCGAGCGGTACGGCTCCCGCTACCAAGGACAGCGCGGTCCCACCGCGAGCCGCTCGTTCCAGAACTTCCACCGTACGAAAGTCTGAACCCCACGGTCTGACCCCAGGCCGCGGACCGCCCGGAGCACCACACACCGCGAGGACGCCCAGGGAGCGATGGCCTCACTGTTCCGCAAGCGCGTCGACAGTGCCCGGCTGGATGCCGAGGCGCGCGAACAGCTCACCCGCCATCACGTCCTGCTCGTCTCCCCGCACGCGGCACCGCCCGAGCTGGTCGCCACTCTGGTCCGGGCCCGCGTCGACGACTCCGAGCTCGACCTGACCGGCGAGGCGAGGGTCGGCCGGCGCTCCCGGATCGTCGGCCCGTACGAGCTGGACCAGGCCGCGGTCGCGGACCTCGGCACGCCGCCGGAGCTCACCTACGCCTACCTCCTGCCGGCCCCGAAGGAGCGCGACGCCCACGGGTTCGAGGCGTTCGTCGACCCCCTGCAGATGGCGCTGTGGATGCGCGCCTTCCCCGGCGGGCCGCCGTACCGCGAGGAGGGTGACCTGGTCGGGCTGGGTCTGGACCTGGCCCGCCGCGTCGGGGGGTCGCTGCGGATCGCGGGCACCGGAGTCGTGATGACCCCGGACCCGCACCGCAACGTCGAGCTGACCGTGTGGTCGCCGTACTGGGTGGAGCCGGCGGAGCTGCTCGAGCTGGTCGCGCCCGTCCTGCCCGGCGCGCACCTCGACGAGGGCCGCCCGCACGAGGAGCCCGAGCCCACCGACGAGGTGCCGTGGGAGGTGGACCCGCTCGACCCGGTCGCCGACGACCTGGAGAACGCCCTCACCTCCGACCTGCTGCAGCGGCTCGAGCACGTCGCCTACGCAACTGATGTCTGGGCGCAGCGCGAGATGGAGCCGGCCGACGGATACGCGATCGTCGGCGAGGGCGGCCTCGTGCTCGGGGTGCAGGTCGAGACCGGCGTGCCGCACTGGGTGGTGCAACAGCTGGCCGACCTGCCTGAGGCACCGACCGACCGGCTGGTCATCTACGACATCCGGTGGTGGCCCGAGGACGTCGGTCAGCTGCACCTGGAGAGCCCCACGCCGGCGCACCGCATCGCGCGCACCCTCGTCGGTGCGACGATCCGCGACGTGGCTCGTGTCGTGTCGGAGGCGGTGTACGGCGTGGTGGTCGACGCCGCGGGCTTCCATGTCCCGCCGGACCGGCTCCATGCCTGAGGCCCGGATCGCCCGCCTGCTCGCCGACCTCGTCGGGCGGCTGCCGGACGCCGTACCGGTCCTGGGCCTGTACGCCGCCGGGTCGCTCGGCACGCTCGACTTCGAGCCGGAGCGCAGCGACCTCGACCTGGTCGCCGTCCTGGAGAAGGCACCGGACGAGGAGGAGCTCGCCGCGCTGAGCAGCCTGCACAAGGACCTCGAACGGACATCGCCCCTCGGGCGGCGGTTGCACTGCCTGTACGTCGCGCGGCCCGAGCTGGACAGCACCACGAGGGAGTGGCCGTACTGGGCCAACGGCAAGATGCGGTCGCGCACGTTCTCCGCCATCACCCGGATCGAGCTGCACGACCACGGCGTCGTCGTCGCGGGCGAACCCATCCCGGCGCGCATCCCGTACGTCACGCATGAGGAGCTGGTCGACGCCGTACGGACCGAGCTCGCGAAGGTCTGGCTGCCCGCCTCGAGGCGCCGACTGCGTTGGTACGACGACACATGGGTCGACCTCGCGCTGACCACGCTGCCCCGGGCTCGGGCCTCCATCACCGACGGCGAGCTGCTCACCAAGACGCAGGCCATCGCCCGACTGACCGAGTTCGGAGTGCCCGAGTGGCTCCGTCAGGACATCCTGGCCCGGCGTCGGGGATGGGCCCGCGAACACGGGCTGCGCTTCCGGCACCGCCGCGCCCGGTTGACCCGGCGCGTCGTCCACGCGGGGGTCGAGCGACTGCTCAGCGACGTGTCGGCCTCAGGGGAGCGATGACCGTCACGGGGTGCTGACCGGTATGGCGGCCGGTTGGGCGGGCGGCGGGCCGGCCGGACGCACTGCGGCCAGGAGCATCTGGGCGACGTCGACCACCTGGACCTCCGGCCGGGCACTCCCGTCGGACTGCGCGACGCCGAGACCGTCGCTCAGCATGACCCGGCAGAACGGGCAGGCGATGGCGATCCGGTCGGCTCCGGTCTCGACGGCCTCGGCCGTCCGGTTGCTGTTGATCCGGGTGCCGAGCCTCTCCTCCATCCACATCCGGGCGCCGCCGGCGCCGCAGCAGAAGGAGCGCTCTCGGTTGCGCGGCATCTCGCGCAGCTCGACGCCGGGCAGGGCGCCGAGCAGCTCGCGCGGGGGGTTGTAGACGTTGTTGTGCCGGCCGAGATAGCAGGGGTCGTGATACGTGACGGGCGTGTCGACCTTCGCACCCTCGACGCCCGCAGCGCCCTCGGTGCCCTGAGCGGCCTGCGGCCGGTCCGGCCGGGCCAGGGGCACGAGGCGGCGCTCGCGGACCAGACGGTTGAGCAGCTGGGTGTGGTGGACGACCTCGAAGTGGCCGTCCAGCTGCTCGTACTCGTTGCCGATGGTGTTGAAGCAGTGAGCGCAGGTGACCACGATCTTGGTCGCCTTGGCCTCGTCGAGGGTCTCGACGTTGGCCTGCGCGAGCATCTGGAACAGGAACTCGTTGCCGGCCCGCCGGGCCGGGTCGCCCGTGCACGTCTCACCGTCGCCGAGAACGGCGAACCTGACGTTCGCGATGTGCAGCAGCTCGGCGACGGCGCGGGTGGTGTGCTGGGCCCGGTCGTCATAGGCGCCCGCGCAGCCCACCCAGAACAGGTAGTCAACATCGGAGAGGTCGGCGACGTCTGCTGGCTGTCCGCCGCCGACGACCGGTACGTCGAAGGCCAGGCCCTTGGCCCAGTCCAGCCGGGCGCGAGCCGGCATGCCCCAGGGGTTCTGCGCCTTCTCCAGGTTCTTGAACAGGCCGGAGAGCTCGTTCGGGAACGCCGACTCGATCAGCACCTGGTAACGGCGCATGTCGACGATGTGGTCGACGTGCTCGATGTCAACCGGGCACTGCTCCACACAGGCACCGCACGTCGTACAGCTCCACAGCACGTCGTCGGGGACGATGCCTGAGGCGACGAGCGGCGCGTCGGCGGGGAGCGGCTGGTCGTCGTCCGGGCCTACGTCCACGGCGGCAGCCGCGGCGCGGTAGTACGGCGCCTGACCGAACGCGTGGTTGCGCAGCGAGGTCACCAACAGCTTAGGAGACAGCGGTTTCTCGGTGTTCCACGCCGGGCACTGCGACTGGCAACGGCCGCACTCGGTGCAGGTCGTGAAGTCCAGCAGCCCTTTCCAGGTGAAGTCCCCGATCGTGCCGACACCGAGAGCGGCGTTCTCGTCCAGGTCCTCGATCGCCTCGAAGTCGACGGGTGCACCGTTGACCATCAGGGGGCGCAGCGGGCCGAGTGCCGTGCGGCCCGAGGGCTCGCGCTTGAGCCAGATGTTGAAGAAGGCGAGGAACCGGTGCCAGGCGACGCCCATGGTCGGCTGCAGCGAGATCGTGATCAGCCAGGCCACGGAGATGAGGATCTTGACCGCCGCGACGACGATGATCGCCTGCTCCAGGGTGTGCCGGCTCGTGCCGTCCCACGCGTGCCCCAGCCAGGCCGTCAACGGGTAGTGGAAGGCGGTGGCCGAGCCGTCGCCGATCGCCCGGCCCAGCGCGTACTCCAGCGAGCGCAGGGTGAGGACGCACAGGACGACGCCCAGGATGGTCAGCTCGACGTAGTAGGCCTGCCAGAACGTCGACCCGAAGAACCGCGAGCGCCGGGCCAGCCGTCTGGGGTGGGACCGCTGCCGGATGGCGACCAGGACGAGGATGCCGGCCAGGGACAGCCAGGCGACCGCCTCGACCGCCCAGTCGGCCAGGAACAGGTGGCCGATCAGCGGCAGCGCCCAGGCCGGGCTGAACAGCTGACCGAACGCCGTGACCAGGGTGAGGAACAACAGACCGAACGACACCATCACGAACCAGTGCGCCGCCGCCACGACGGGCAGCCGGGACATCCGGGTGTGGCCGAGGAACTCCTTGACGAGCGTCCAGGTGCGATGGCCGGGGTAGTTGGTGCGGGTCGGGTCGGGCCGGCCGGCGCGGAACGTCACCAGGTATCCGGACACCGTCTTGGCGAACAACGCCACGCCGGTCGCCGTCGCGGCCAGGCACAGCACGATCGCAGCAACCTGCATGGTTCAGGACTCTACTGACGGGTACGGTCCGCCGTGGCGCGCCCCTCAGCCACGAGCCGGACCGACACTGCCGCGTTCGACCCGTTCGGGGCGCAGCACCTTGCGGCGGCTGCTGCGGCCGTCGTCGATGGCCTGCACCGTCCGGGCCACGACGGCCTCGACCAGGTCGGCGACCGGCCATCGGTACGTCGACAGCGGTGGGCTCAGCAGCCGGGAGACCGGCAGGTCGTCGTACCCGATCACCGAGACGTCGGCCGGGACCCTCAGACCGAGCCGGTTCGCGGCGTCGTACACGCCGAACGCGATCGAGTCGGCGAGGCACAGGAACGCGGTCGGCGGGTTCGGCCCGCTCAGGACCTCGTACACCGCTTCGCTCGCACCGTCGAGGTCGTGCGGCGTCGTGCGCAGCGTCGCGGTCAGCCCCAGCCGGGTGGCGACGCGGGCCACCACGACCTCGGCCGGCCGGTCGGGCGTCGCCCGGTCGCTCGGAGTCAGTACGGCGACCCGGGCGTGGCCGGCGTGCGCGAGCTGCTCGAGCCCGTCGGTCACCCCCTGGACGTTGTCGAAAGTCACCTCGGCGACGGTTGCCGCGCCCGGCAGGCCGTCGCCGATGCTGACCAGGGCGGTGTCCTTGGCGATCCGCGCCCAGTGCGCGGCCTTGGGGTCGACCGGCAGGGCGATCATCGCGTCGACCCGCTGGTCGACGAGCCGCTGGGCCAACGCCTCCTCGCGTCCGGGGTCGTTTGCGGCGTCCACGATGAGTGCGATCCGACCGACGGCGAGCAGCTCGCGACCCAGGGCGGCGGCCACGGACTGCTGCCAGATGTCGTCCAGGGATCCGCACAGGACGCCGACGGTGTCGGTGCGGCCGAGAGCCAAGGCGCGGGCGATCGGGTCGACCTGGTAGCCGAGCCGGTCGGCCGCCTCGCGGGCCCGGGCCTGAGTCTCCTGCGGCACGTGCAGGCCGCGCAGCGCGTAGCTGATCGCGGCCGGCGAGAGCCCGGTGTCGTCGGCGAGGTCCCGTAGCGTGACGCGTCTCCGGCGCCCTGGCATCCCGCAACGCTACCTGCGCCCTACGACGCCAGCGTCCGTTCGGGTGAACCGCTTGACAAGTGGTTTGGTGAAGCCCTTCACTGAAACCCTTCACTGAAGCGGTTAAACACAGCGAGTACGACGGTCGAGTCGGGCAGCGAGCGGCTGGCGCGGATCGGGGGCTGCGTCACCACGGGACGGAGCACGGTGCAGCAGACGTGGGCGACGGCCGTGCAGGGACCGGTGGACGCGGAGTGGGCGGCGGCCGTGCAGGGGCCGGTCGACGTGCACCAGCACCTGTGGCCCCCCGGCTTCGTCGACGAGCTGCGCCGGCGTACGAGCCCCCCGCGCATGCGCGGCTGGACGCTGCACCTGCCGGGAGAACCGCCGTACGAGGTGTGCGCGGGCGATCACGACGTCGCAGCCCGCGCGGTGCGCGAGCGGGCCGACGCCGCACTTGTCCTCGTGTCCTTGTCCAGCCCCTTGGGACTGGAGGACCTGCCCGGCGACGACGGCGCCGAGCTGCTGCGGGTGTGGCACAAGGAGGCCGCCGACCTTCCGGCGCCGTTCGCCTCGTGGGCCGCGGCCAGCCGGGTGGAGCCGGACCCGGTCGAGCTGGGCCGCGCGCTCGACCAGGGGTTCCGCGGCCTGCAGGTGCCGGCGACCTGGCTGGCTACGCCGCAGGACCTCGAGTCCGTCGCCGAGCTGCTCGCCGTGGCCGAGTCGCACGGCCGGCCCGTGCTGGTCCACCCGGGCGCCGCATCCGCGGTACCCGCCATACCGGCCGCACCCGGGAGCGCGGCGAGCCTGCCCGGCTGGTGGCCGGCCCTCGTGCCGTACGTCGCCCAGATGCATGCGGCGTGGTGGACCTGGCACGTCGCGGGCCGCTCGCTCCTGCCGGACCTGCGGATCTGCTTCGCCGCCGGCGCCGGCCTGGCGCCGATCCAGCACGAACGGCTGGCCGCGCGCGGAGGGCGGCTCACCGGTGCCGGCCGGGCCCTCGACCCGAACGTCTTCGTCGACACCTCGTCCTACGGGCCACAGGCCGTCGACGCGCTGGTGCGCGTCCTCGGCATCGACGCGCTCGTGCTCGGCAGCGACCGGCCCTACGCCGACCCGATGGCGTTCGGGCTCGGCGCGGCCGCACATCGAGCCATCACCCGCACCAACCCGATCCGCCTGCTCGAAGGAGGCCGACCGTGACCGTCACGGACCACTCCACCCCGATGACCCTGCCCGGTCTACCCGACCGGGACCTCGACCGGCAGGAGCTGGTCGAGCTGGTCACGTCGCTGGCGGCGCAGCCGGAGCTGTGGGCGTCGGGCCTGGAGTTCAGCGACGACCACCGGCACTACGTCTCGCTGCATCGTGACCCGCACGTGGATGTGTGGGTGCTGTGCTGGACCCCGGTCAACGACACCGGCTGGCACGACCACGACGTGTCCTCGGGCGCCGTCGCCGTCACGAGGGGGCGGCTGGTCGAGCACAACCTGGCCATCGGCACACCCGCGCTGCGCACCGAGGTGCCGGCGGGCACGTCGTACTCGTTCGGGCCCGACCACATCCACCGGATGACCTGCCTGGACCCCGGGAGTGTCTCGATCCACGCCTACAGCCCGCCGTTGTGGCGGTTGGGCCAGTACGCCGTGTCGGCGAGCGGCGTCCTGCGCCGGACGTCCGTCTCGTACGCCGACGAGCTCCGTCCCATCGACTAACCGGGCGGCTCCGCTTCGGCGGCGGAGCTGGCCAGGGGGGCGAGGGCGGGCAGGCAGATGGTGGCCTGCTCGATGTCCGGGGTCAGGTCACGGTCCGCGACGTCCGACTCGTAGCCGACTCCCGACGACGTCAACGCCTGGACGACCGCTCCCCAGCCGCCGTCCGGTGGGGGCAGCCGGAGCAGCCGCACGGCTCTCGCGGCCGCCACGAGCTCACACCCCAGAACCGCTGCGTACGCCGGCACCGCATCCAGCGCCTGGCGCGCCCCGAGGGACGCGAAGCTGGCACCGTCCTCGACGCCCCGGGACAGGACGACGTTCTGGCTGGACGCCGGCGTCGCGAGTGCGCGCAGGTCGCCCAGCGCCGATGCGGCGGCGTACTCCAGGCCCATCGCGCCGGACGCCCCCGGCGTGCCGTCGGTGAGGAACGGCGTCAGACCGGTGATCTGCCCGTCGAGCAGCAGGCCGATGCGGCGCAACGACTGGTACGCCGAGTCCGCGAGCGCGACCAGGGTCGCATCCAGCGCCGACGCCAGGTACGACGCGTAGAACCCGCCGTGGTGCACGACGGTGCCGCGGTCGCGGTCCACCGCCGGGTTCTCAGCGCCGGTCGCCGTCGCCGTCTCGACCTGGCCCGCGAGCCGGCTGAGGCTGTCGAGCACCAGACCGTGCACCTGGGGCACACACCGGAGCGCGAAGGGGTCCTGGAGCCGGCGGGGTGGTGGCACGCCGCCGGTGAGCCGTCGCACGGCCCGGCACACGGCCGCCGCACCCGCCTCGGGGGTCATCGCCTCGACCGTGGGCGCGAACGCGTCCGGCTGACCGGCGACCGCGACGAAAGTCGT
The DNA here is from genome assembly GCA_045807245.1 of Actinomycetales bacterium. Classification (GTDB taxonomy): domain Bacteria; phylum Actinomycetota; class Actinomycetes; order Actinomycetales; family CAVURS01; genus CAVURS01. The sequence continues at coordinate 10,875 of JBJMHS010000013.1, read as the reverse complement.
TGCGGCTACGGCGATCTGGGCCCACGCGAGCTCGGACAGGTCGACGAACGCGAGGGCGGCGTCGGCCAGCGTGGCGGCATTGCTGGACAGGAACGGCAGAGTGTCGTCGGCGGTCCAGACCAGGCCGGGCATGGCCAGCCCGATGGTCGCGAGTGCTGCCAGGTCGCCCGTCCCGACGCCGCCGTGTTCGCGCACGGTGGGGACCACACGCGAGTTCAGCAGGGTGAGGAGGGCATCGAGGACCTCCGGCCGGGCCCCGCTGGCACCGACCGCGAGCTGGTTGAGCCGGATGACCATCGTGGCGCGCACCCGGGCGTCCGAGCGGGGCGGCCCGGCCGAGGTGGCATGGCTGCGCAGGATCCGCAGGCCGTGCTCGGCGGCCTCACCCCGGCCGACCGCGACGTCCTTGTTCGCTCCCACACCAGTCGTGCGGCCGTACACCGGCCGCTCGCTGGCCGTCCGGACGGCCAGGTCGTACGCCTCGCCGGCCCGGCGCAGCGCGCCCTCGGCCAGGTCCACGGGCTCCCCAGCGGCGACCGCGGCGATGTCGTGCGGGCTCAACCGGCCGCCGTCGACGGTGATCATCCCGACACCCTGGCACGGGTCCGCGGCGGCCGGGACATTACGAAACGGCGACGTTTTGTCCGTTCAGCCTGGATCTGTCTCGCGCATTGTCGGTGTCACATGCAAGGGTCGACCCGAGCAGTCATGGCAAGGGCATTTCGCCAGGTGGCACACCAGGGAGCGGGGACGGAGGCAGGCCGTGTCCAAGCACGTCGCGACGCCGCAGGACCCGGCGCGGTCGTCGACCCGGGCCGTCGAGCGCGCCCTCGCGCTGCTCGCGACGGTCTGCACGGACGACATCACGTCGCTGTCAGCCGCCTCGCGACGCACGGGGCTGCCGCCGAGCACCGCGCTACGCCTGCTGCGGACCTTGGAGCGCGAGCAGTTCGTGGTCCGGGACGAGGACGCGGGCTGGCGGGCCGGCCCGCGGCTGCTCCAGCTGGCCGTCCGGTCGCTGGCCCGCGAGCCGCTGGCCGCGCTGGCCCGCCCGTCCTTGGCCCGGCTCACCGGCGTGACCGGCGAGTCGTCGTACCTGAGCGTGCGCGGCAGTGACGGCCTCGCCGTCCACGTCGCGGCGTACGACGGGACGCACCCGGTCCGGTACGCCGCCTGGGTGGGTCACACCGTGCCACTGGCCGGCAGCCCGATCGGCGCCGCGCTCGCCGGCGCGGTCGGTCCGGCGGGGTACGCCGCGGCGCGGCCGGAGGCCGAACCGGACGTGACCCAGGTCTCGGTCCCGATCCGGCGCCCGGGCGGCGTGGTCGCCGCGCTGAGCGTCATCGGGCCCGGCTACCGGATGGACCAGGCGGCGGTCCCGGCGCTCGGCGCCGTGGTCGTCGCCGAGGCCAAGCACCTCGAGGAAGCACTCGGAGAGCACGAGCAGGAGAGGGTGGTGGCGGGGTGATCCGCTTCGAGCAGGTGGGCAAGAGGTACCCCGACGGCACGAATGCCGTCGAGTCGCTGTCCCTCGAGGCACCGTCCAGGCAGATCACGGTGTTCGTCGGTCCGTCCGGCTGCGGCAAGACGACGTCGCTGCGGATGATCAACCGGATGATCGAGCCGACCTCCGGCCGGATCATGCTCGACGACCGCGACACCGCGACATTCGCCAAGGCCGAGCTGCGGCGCGGCATGGGGTACGTCATCCAGCACGCCGGGCTGTTCCCCCACCGCACGGTCCTGGACAACGTCGCGACCGTCCCGCTGCTGTTGGGCACGGACCGCAAGCAGGCGCGAGCCGGGGCGATGGAGCTGCTGGAGCGGGTCGGCCTGCCGGTCGAGTTCGCCAAGCGCTACCCGGCCCAGCTGTCCGGCGGCCAGCAGCAGCGTGTAGGCGTGGCCCGCGCGCTCGCCGCGGACCCGCCGGTGATGCTGATGGACGAGCCGTTCAGCGCCGTCGACCCGGTCGTGCGGGCCCAGCTGCAGGACGAGTTCCTGCGCCTGCAGGCCGAGCTCGGCAAGACGATCGTCTTCGTCACCCACGACATCGACGAGGCGATCAAGCTCGGCGACCAGGTCGCGGTCCTGCGGGTCGGCGGCAACCTGGCCCAGCTCGCGTCGCCGGCGGAGCTGCTGAGCCGGCCGGCGGACGACTTCGTGGCCGGCTTCGTCGGGCGTGACCGGGGCTACCGTGCGCTGGGCTTCGAGAATGCCGGTGACCTGCCGGTGACCAAGGAGCAGACCGTCCGGCTCGGTGAGTCTCCCGCGGACGGGACGCGCGCGGCGGTCGACGGCTGGGTCCTGGTGATCGACGACGGCGACAAGCCGCTCGGCTGGTACGACGCGCGCGCGGGCGCTGCCGCGGGGAACGGGTCTGCGGCCGAGATCGGCCGCGCCGAGCTGCATCGCGGTGGAACCGTTGCGACGCAAGGCGGTTCGCTGCGCGCGGCCCTGGACGCGGCGTTGTCCTCACCGTCCGGCCGGGGCGTTCTCGCGGACGAGGACGGCCGGCTGCTCGGCACGATCACGGCCCGCGAGGTGCTGGACCGGATCGAGGCGGGGCGATGACAGCGGGCGGCATCGACACCGCGTTCCTCAAGGACAACGCGCACACGATCGCGGGCTGGTTCGCCTGGCACGCATGGCTTTCGGTCATCCCGGTCGTCATCGGGCTGGCCATCTCGCTCCCGATCGGCTGGGTGATGAACCGGTACCGCTGGGCCTACCCGCCCCTGGTCTCCGTGGCCGGTGTCATCTACACGATCCCCTCGATCGCGCTCTTCGTCGTGCTGCCCGGGTTCCTGCACACCCAGATCCTCTCGCCGGTCAACGTCGTCGTGGCCCTCACGATGTACAGCGTCGCGCTGATGGTGCGCGTGGTCGCGGACGGGCTGGCCTCAGTCCCGGAAGACGTCGCGCAGGCCGCAACAGCGATGGGATACAAGGGTTTCCAGCGGTTCCTGCGAGTCGAGCTGCCGATCGCCGTACCGGTCATAGCGGCCGGGCTGCGGGTGGCCACGGTCGCCAACGTGAGCCTGGTCGCCGTCGCCGCCCTGCTCGGCGTACCGCAGCTCGGCCAGCTGTTCACGGACGGGTTCATCTACGCGTCGTACACCAGGATCGTCACCGGGATCGTGCTGTGCGTCATCCTGGCGCTGATCCTGGACACCGTCGTCACCCTGCTCAGCCGATGGCTCACGCCGTGGCGACGGGCGGTGTCGCGGTCATGATCAACGGCATCTGGGACTTCCTGTCCGACTCGGCGAACTGGAACACGACCGACGGCATCCCGGCCCGGCTGCTCGAGCACCTCGGCTACTCCTTCGGCGCAGTGCTGATCGCGCTCCTGATCGCGTTGCCGCTCGGGCTCTACATCGGCCACACCGGGCGCGGAGCGACCGCGGTCGTCGGGATCGCCAACTCGGTCCGCGCGCTGCCGACCATCGGCCTGCTGTACCTCGTCGTCCTGCTGCTGCAGGCCAAGCTCCCGGCCGGCGTCGCGTACCTGTGGCCGACCGTGCTCACCCTCGTGGTCCTCGCCGTGCCGCCCATCCTCAGCAACACCTACGCCGGGGTCGACGGTGTGGACCCGGCCGTGCGCGATGCGGCGTACGGGATGGGCATGACCGGCGGACAGGTCCTGAGCCGGGTCGAGGTGCCGAACGCGTTGCCGTTGATCTTCTCCGGTCTGCGTAGCGCGGTCCTGCAGGTCATCGCGACGGCGACCATCGCGGCGTACGTCTCGCTGGGCGGGTTCGGCTACCTCATCCGCGAGGGGCAGCAGACCCGCAACTACTACGAGATGGCCGCGGGCGCAGTGCTCGTCGCGCTGCTGGCCGTCCTGTGCGACCTGGTGCTCGCGACGATCCAGCGCCTCGCTGTCTCGCGCGGCATCACGGGCCGCTACGCGCGGGGCACCGTCACGGCCCGCGGTGCGGCCAGTGGCGAGGTCGCCGAAGACGTGGACCTCAAGCAGATCGGGGTACCCGCATAGGTGGACTTGTCTGCTATCCCGATAGGTTTAGTACAGAAAGAAACCACGACAGGAGAGAATCGATGAAGCGCACCAGGGCCGGACTCCTCGGCGCAGCGTTGGCGACCGTCATGGCGCTTGCTGCGTGCGGGGGCTCCAGCGGTGGCAGCCCCCTCGGCAGTGCCGGCGGGTCGAAGGCACCGACCGACACGATCGTCGTCGGCTCGGCCAACTTCCCGGAGAACGTGCTTCTGGCCGACATCTACGCCGACGCGTTGAGCGCCAAGGGCGTGCAGGTCACCAAGAAGCTCAACATCGGCAGCCGTGAGACCTACATCCCGGCACTCAAGGACGGGTCGATCGACCTGATCCCCGAGTACTCGGGCGTGCTGCTGCAGTACTTCGACAAGTCGGCGACGGCGGTGAGCTCGGCCGACGTGTACGCCGCGTTGCAGAAGGCCACCCCCGCTCCGCTGACGGTGCTCGACCAGGCCGCAGCCGAGGACAAGGACTCGGTCGTCGTCACCAAGGACACGGCGACCAAGTACAACCTGACCTCGATCGGCGACCTCAAGGCCGTCGCCGGCAAGCTGGCGATCGGCGGCCCGCCGGAGTGGAAGACGCGGCCCACGGGTCTGCCGGGGCTGAAGGCCAAGTACGGCGTGACGTTCGGCAAGTTCCTGGCGCTGGATGCCGGTGGCCCGCTCACCATCCAGGCGCTCAAGAGCGGCCGCGTGCAGGCGGCCGACGTGTTCACGACCGACCCGAACATCGCGGCCAACGGCTGGGTCATCCTGCAGGACCCGAGCAACCTGTTCGCAGCCCAGAACGTCGTCCCGCTGATCAACGGCCCGAAGGCGACCGACACGGTCAAGACGACGTTGAACGCCATCTCGGCCAAGCTCGACACGGCCACCCTGGGTGGTCTGGTGAAGTCGGTCGTCCTGGACAAGAAGGACCCGGACCAGGTCGCCAAGGACTGGCTGTCGACGGCCGGCGTCTGACGGCCTGACTGCACGTCGGCAGGTGACCAGCCCGCTGGGTCACCTGCCGACGGCAGCGGCGATCTCACCGAGGAGCGCGGGTCCGACGCGGCAGCAGCCGCCGAGGGCCCGCGCTCCTTCGTCCACCCACCGCGCGGCGACCTCGGGGTCGAGCGTCGGGCGCCCCGTCCACACGCGCGCGCCGGCATCCCAGGCCTCGCCGGTGTTCGGGTAGGCGAGGGCCGGCCGGCCGGTGGCCACGGCGGCCGCGAGGCCCTCGTCGACATCGGCGGGGTCGCAGCAGTTGACGCCGAGCGCGACCAGCTCGGGTGCGGCCGTGGCGACGGCGAAGGCTGCCTCGAGCGGCTCCCCGGTCCGCAGCCGGCCACCGGCCGGCGTGACACTGACCCAGGCCGGTACGCCGAGCCCGGCGATCTCGTCGACGAGCGCCTCGACCTCGCGCAGGCTCGGGATGGTCTCGACGGCGAGGACGGCGTCCCCCACGTCGAGGCAGGCCCCCGCGAGCACCTGCAGCCGGGCCCGGTGGAACGCGCGCAGCTCGTCCGTCGTCCGGCCGTAGTCGCCGCGGTACTCCGACCCGTCGGCGAGCAGCGCGCCGTACGGGCCCACCGAGGCAGCGACCCACCGGCGCCGCACGGGTCGCCCCGCCGCCTCGTCCTGCTCGGCGGCGTCCCGGCGGGCCTGGTCGGCCAGCTCGACGCTGCGCCGCAGCAGGCGCGTCGTCTCCGGGGCGCTGGTGCCGGCCGCGGCGTACCCCTCGTAGGTCGCCTGGTAGCTCGCTGATGTGGCGACCTCCGACCCGGCCGCGAAGTAGGCCGCGTGCACGGCGCGTACGGCGTCCGGCTGGTCGCGCAGCACCCGAGCCGACCAGAGCGAGCCCGACACGTCGTGACCCCGCCGCTCGAGCTCGCTGGCCAGGCCGCCGTCCAGGATGACCGGCCCCTGCTCGCGGTCGGCGAGCCGATCGGCGAAGGTGGAACGCATGCCGCTCATGATGCGTCGTACCGGCATGAGGTGGTGCGCCCTGGTGGTCCTGTCGGCCCTGGCCCTGACCGGCTGCGCAAGCTCCGGCGGCTCGGCGCCCGGGGGGCAGGCGACCCCGACGGGCAGCCTGTCGGCCAGCCCGGTGCCGACCGCGAGTGAGAGCCCCAGCACCTTCCCGGAACGAGAGCCGAGCGACCCGCCGTACATCGGGCAGGGAACGGTGACGCTCAGCGGCACAGTTCGCCAAGGGGCCGAACCGGGCTGTCTGGTCCTGCAGTCCATCCGAGGCCAGTTCGAGCTGCTCGACCCGAAGCCGGTGCCGCGGGACGGGGACCGGGTGCTCGTGACCGGCCACCTGGTCCAGGCGATGAGCCACTGCATGCAGGGCCTGCCGTTCCTCGTGGAGAAGCTGACGATCGGCTAGTCCGGAGCGTGGCCGCTGATCCGGCGGGTCAGGGCGGCGGCGGTGGAGCGAACCGCCTCTGCCAACGAAAGTTGTTCTGTTGCAGTGGTTCCCGTGGTGGCGAACGTGACGGCGACGCCGGCCACCGGGTGCGCGTTGTGGTCGTAGGCCGCGCTGGCGACCGACGCGAAGCCGGGCGTCACCTCGCCGTCCTCGACGGCGTAGCCGCGCTGCCGCACCTCGGTCAGGAGGCGACGCAAGGCGGACAGCGACGCCGGCCCGGTCCCGTGCCGTTCGACGAACGCCGACCGGTCCGGGAAGAGCGCCCGCACCTGGGATGGCTGTAGCGCCGCCAACATCGCACGACCGCTCGCGGTGAGCTGGGCCGGCAGCCGCACCCCGACGTCGGTCACCAGTGACGGCCGCCCGGGCGCCCGCTCCTCCACGACGTACAGGACGTCTCGGCCGTGCAGGATCGCCAGGTGGGCCGAGTGCCCGGTCTGGTCCACCAGCCGGGCCAAGGGCGCGCGGGCGAGACGTTGCAAGGGTGCCTGGCGGGCGAACGCCGTACCGAGCTCGAGTGCACTGACACCCACGCCGTACCGGCGCTCCTCGGGCAGATGCACGACGAACCCCTCGCGGGCCAGGACCGCCAGCAGGTGGTACGTCGAGGAGCGAGGTATTCCCAGGTCGCGGGCGATCGTCGCCGCCGGCACCGGCCCGGAGTGCCGGGCCAGGTATCGCAGGATGGCCAGGGTCTGTTCGGCGGCCGGGACGACGCTGGCCATGGCTGCGTGCTTCGGCGGCGGCTCAGCCGATGATCCGGCTGAGCAGTGCGCGCAGGTCGGCGTGGTCCTTGGTCCCGAGCCGCTTGACGATGTCGGCCTGCAACGCAGCGGCGTGCTTGAGCGCGGCGCCGAGGATGGCCTCGCCCTGCGGGGTGAGCCGTACGTCGGCCAGCCGCCGGTCGTCGGCGTTGCGTTCGCGGGTCAGCAGGCCGCGGGCCTCGAGCGCGTCCAGCGCCGGCAGGATGGCCGGGTCGCTCACTCCGAGGGTCGCTGCCAGGTGGCTCTGCGAGCAGGGCTCGTCGCGGCCGATCGTGGCCAGGAGCCCGAAGTCGCGTGGGTGCAGGTCGAACTCGGCCAGGTCGCGCTGCGCCTTGACCCGGGTCCGCTGGTGGGCGTGGGTGACCAGGTACGTCGTGCGGCCGGCGAGGCCACCGACCTGCAGGACCGGATCGCCCTCGAGCAGCGTGCGCAGGTGCGCGTTGAGGCGAGCGACCTCGTCCGCGTCCAGCCCGGCCGTGAGCTGCTCGTCGCTCGCGTCGAGGTCCAGCCCGACGCGACGGAGCTTGGTCCGGCCGAGGGTCGTGAGTCGCAACGCGTAGGAGCGGCGGTCGTCGGCGTTGCGCTCGCGAGTGACCCAGCCCTTCTGCTCCAACGAGTCGACCAGCCGCACCATGACCGTGGGGGAGATGTGGGTCAGCTCGGCGACCTCGCGCTGGGACACGGCTCCGAACTCGTCCAGGATGATCAGCACCGAGACTTCGCGCATGCGCGCGTCGTCCCCGATGCAGGCCTGCTCGATGCCCACGGCACGTGCGAAGGCGCGGCGGAGCAGGAACCCCGTGAAGGACTTCAGGTCGGGCCGCGTCGCCGCTCGCACGCGCAACCTCCTGTCAACCGGGGATGCCCCTGAGTCCGGTCGGGGGTTTACCTGATTAATAGTTTACTCCGTTGACTATGTCAGCGGCTAGAGCTACCTTCACTCTCGGCTTCGGACCTCTAGTTCGCCAGGAGAAGCATCGTGGAACGCCTCGCCCGCCTCGTCATCCATCACCGCCGCATCGTCTATGTCGGCTGGCTCGTGCTCTTCGTCGCCGGCATCTTTGCCGCCGGGGCGGTGCCCGGCCGGCTCAGCGTGGACTTCTCGCTGCCCGGTCAGCCGGGCGACACGGCCGAGAAGCACCTGATGGAGGCCTACGGCACCAGCTCGTTCGACACCTTCGTCGCGGTCGTCACCGTTCCGCGGGGGCAGACCGTCGACGCCAACAAGGATGCCGTGGAGGCCGTGTTCAAGCAGGCGAGCGGCGTGTTCCCGAAGGTGCGCCTGGTCGACCAGGCGAGCACCGGCGACGCCGCGTTCGTCACCAAGGACGGCCGGACTGCCTTCGCGCTCATGCAGGAACCGCAGCCGACGTCGTTCGCGGCCGGCCCTGAGGCCAAGCTCCGAGCCGCGCTCGCGCAGGCCGCCCAGGCCAAGGGCTTCACGAGTGGCATGACGTCGTACGGCCAGCTGTCCGCGGGCGACAGCAGCAGCGAGGGTCCCAGCGTGCTGGTCGAGACCTTGCTCGGGGCACTGGGGGCGCTGCTGGTCCTCGCCTTCGTCTTCGCGTCGTTCCTCGCGCTGGTGCCGATGGTCATCGCCGCGGTGTCTATCCTCACGACGTTCCTGCTCGTGCTGGGGCTGACGACATTCAGCGACGTCAGCTTCGTCGTCCAGTTCCTGATCGCCCTGATCGGTCTGGGAGTGGCGATCGACTACTCGCTGCTGCTCGTGTCCCGATGGCGCGAGGAGAGAGCGCACGGGCATGACAACGAGACCGCGGTCATCACGGCGATGCGGACCGCCGGCCACGCCGTGTTCGCGTCCGGGGGGACAGTTGCCATCAGCCTGGTCGCGCTGATCGTCGTACCGGTGCCGTTCTTGCGCAGCATGGGTGTCGGCGGCCTGCTCATCCCGCTCGTCAGCGTGAGCGTCTGTCTCACTCTTCTGCCAGCGCTGTTGGCGGGGATCGGGCGGCGGGTCGACTGGCCGCGGATCCGCCACGAGGGCACCGCATCCCGTGGCTGGACCGCGTGGAGCCGCCTCATCGTGCGGCGCCGGTGGATCGCGGCGGGTGTCGCGGCCGCGATCCTGGCGCTGCTCATCATCCCGGTGTTCAGCCTCAAGATCGGCCAGGCCGGCATCGCCTCACTGGCCCGCAACGGCGTGGCGTACGACGCGTTGCACACGTTGACCGACAAGGGGGTCGGCTCCGGCGTCCTCACGCCCATCGAGGTTCTGGTGCCGCCGGCCCAGGCCGATGCGGCGGTGGAGGCGGCGAGCAAGGTCGACGGTGTGCAGTTCGCCGTCGTCGGTGGCAACGCCCCGCAATGGGCGGTCGTCGATGTCATTCCGGCGCACGAGACGGTGGACAGCTCGTCGAACAAGGTCGTCGACGACGTCCGCTCGGCGGTCGAGGGCGCGACCCAGGGCGACGTCGAGGTCACCGGCACCGGCGCGGTCGTCGGCGACTACTTCAGCGCGGTGTACGACAAGTTCCCGTACGTCATGGCCCTCATCGCGCTCATCACGTTCATCCTGCTGATGCGCACGTTCCGGTCGCTGATCCTGCCGATCAAGGCCGTCCTGCTGAACCTCGTGTCGCTGGCTGCGGTGTTCGGGTCCATCACCTGGTTCTGGCAGCTCGGCCATGGCTCGGACGCCATCTTCAGCATCTCGGCGACCGGAGCACTGACCTTCTGGGTCCCGGTGATCATCTTCGCGTTCTTGTTCGGGCTGTCGATGGACTACGAGGTGTTCATCCTGGCCCGCATGCGGGAGGAGTACGACGCCACCGGGGACACCCAAGCCGCCGTGGTGACCGGGCTGGGGCGAACCGGTCGGCTGGTGACCTCGGCCGCGCTGATCCTGTTCTTCGCCTTCTCGGCTCTGGCCTCGTCCCCAGGCACCGACATCAAGGTGATGGGTACGGCGCTCGGTGTCGGCATCCTGATCGACGCCACGATCATCCGGGCCCTGCTGGTGCCGGCCCTGGTCAGCCTGTTCGGCGCCTACAACTGGTGGCTGCCCGCCGGTCTGGCCCGGATCCTGCGAGTCGAGCCGTCGCCGTTGGTCAGGACTCGGCCCGCGGTTCGGGATGACGACGCCGAGACGGTGTCCGTGTGACCTAGGAACTGTCTCCGGTTTCGTTGGGCGACGGAACCCGTTGCGGTGCAGCGGGTTCCGCCCGGTCACCGTTATACGGTTGTGACTTCTGCCCCTGTGGACAGGTGTCTGAATTGTCGGTGGTGCCGGTTAGGTTCGGTTCATGGATCGCAGGGGTGCGTCGTTCCTCCGTGACGGTGGTGGCGAGGGTGAGCCGGTGGGTTTGCCGGAGTCGCCTATCGCGCGGGGTTCGTTGAGCCCGGAGCAGGCGATGGCGGCGTTGCCGGTGGTCTTGGAAGCGCTCGGGGATGCGCCGTGGTGGCAGTACGCCGAGCCGGACCTGATCGAGCGGATCCAGCTGTTGGGCCGGGTGGAGAACCAGGTGGTCGCCGCCCAGGTCGCGGCCGTGGGCGAGGCCGTCAAGCGGGGGGTGCTGGTCGGCTCGGGCTTTCGGTCGGGTGGGGCGTGGCTGCGCGGGTTGGTGCCGTTGACACCCCAGGCGGCGGCCCAGCGGGCCCAGCTGGCCGAGGAGCTGGCCCGCCCGGACCTGGCCCCGACGAAGGACGCGTTCACGGCCG
>JBJMHS010000012.1:0-19970 GCA_045807245.1 Actinomycetales bacterium | reverse complement strand
CTGGGCCAGGCCGTCCAGCGCGGTCGCAAGGACGGCGCCGTCCTTGGCCGGCAGCGTGGCGGTCAGCCACCACATCCCACTGGACTCCTGGGAAAGGGTGGCTTGGCGTAGGTGCTGTTGGGCGTCCTCATCCCTCGCCAGCCGGTCGGCCGCGTCGGGGTCGAGCCGGTGCCGCAACGCCACCCCGACCTTGGCCAGCTGCCCGGCATCCAGGCGGGCCGCCTCGGCCAGCATCAGGTGCTGGGCCTCATCCCAGGTGGTGGTGTCCACATCGGGGATCTGGTCCAGGGCGCACATGGTCCGGGTGACCGCTGCCGTCTGGCCGACGCCGATGTCCCCGGCGGTGAACGCCTCCCGGGTGGGGGCCAGGTCCGGGCGGGCCAGCTGCTCGGCCAGCTGGGCCCGTTGGGCCGCGGCCTGCACGGTCAACGGCACCTGAGCGCGCAGCCAGGCCCCACCAGACCGGAAGCCCGAGCCGACCAGCACCCCCCGGGTGACCGCCTCGCCCACCGCTGCCACCTGGGCGGCGACCACCTGGTTCTCCACCCGGCCCAGCAGCTGGACCCGCTGGGTCAGGTCCGGCTCGGCGTACTGCCACCACGGCAGGGCGGACACCATCTTCATCACCACCGGCAACGCGGCCAGCGCCTGCTCCGGCGTCCAGTCACCCACCGCCACCGGCGACTCCGGCAACCCCTCCGGGTGGCCCTCGCCACCACCGTCACGGAAGAACGACGCACCCCTGCGATCCATGAACCGAACCTAACCGGCACCACCGACAATTCAGACACCTGTCCACAGGGTCAAACGTCACAAGCACATAACGGTCACGGTGTGGAAACGCCTGCGTCGCAACACAATTCGTGCGCGACCAACGACACCCTCTGGCTCAGTGGTCGCGTAGGGATGTATCCAATGGTCTTCTGACTCGCACCGCGTCGTACGTCGGCCGCCATCGCCGCGTCAGGCTGAGCGGCGACATTCATCGCATCGCCGACATCCCGCCAGCAACTCCAAAGTGTTGCTTCGCAGGATGATCGAGCGACTCCACGAGCGATCGAGTCGGCGACGTGGGGGGCCGTGTTGCCGCTTTGAAGGGGCTGTCACACTCTTGACCCAGTGCCCGGCTGGGTGGCGCGCATACTCTCCCCTGAAGTGTGCGCTCCCCGGACCCCAGCCGGGCACCTTAATGCCCGGATGACGATCCAACCCAGCGTGAAGACCGAGTCATCACATCGCGCGGTCGCGACAGTGGGGCCGAAGGACCCGGAAGCCTGAAACGGCGGCCCCGGACCGGTGAAGGTCCTGGGCCGCCGTCCATGTCGGCCACGGCTCCCCTGGCTGAGGCGCTCGACAAGGCCCGCAGCCAGAGTAGGCCGACGTGAGGAGCTAGGCGACCTGGCGGCCGGCGAGACGCGCGACCACGCTGCGCACCTCGCGCCGGGTCTCTTCGAGACGCTCGGCGAGCACGGAGGACGTCACGACAGCAGCCGCTTCGGCGGCGGCCGTGGCCTGAACTGCGGCCTCGATGCGCATGATCACGTCGGAGGGCGCGGTCGGGAACCGGGGGAGCTCGGCGAGTGCGCTGGCGAACTCGGGCATGGGACACCACCTTTCTTTAAGGGCTGACGTTCGTATACACATCCATCGGCCGGTCCGGCCGGGAGTTGAGCCGTCTAGGTGACCTGAGTCCGCCTTCTAGGGGACCTAGGTCTGGGCCGTACAGGGGACATTCCCGCGCCGGGGTTGCAATCTGCCCGAGGACCAGGTCGGGCGCGTTCGGTCGTTCTCCTGGCGTCGCGGGCACACGGTACGGCGTCGCCTCCCCGGCTCCGGTCACCCGATCGGCCCAACCGCCGTGTAACGGCACGGGAGCCTGCGACGTTTCCCGGGCAGTCGCCCCGGTCGGCCCTCGACCGGAGCTCGGTCCCTGGAGCGTGACGGTGACGCCGGAGCTGCGAGCCTTCGCCGCGGTGCGTAACCCTGCCGCGGAGGACCACGAGCGTCTGGCCCAGTGGTGGCGAGGTCTGGACGCGCGCGCCCGCGCAGCCTTCCTGGCCGATCCCGACGGTCCGATCCCGGACGAGCATCTGGACCAGGTGATGGCCGGCGGCGTGCGGATCATCGGTGAGCAGACCGGCGGGCCGACCATGCGCTGGACCTTCTCGCCGACGACCCGCGCGTTCATCGCGACCCAGGTCAACGCTAGCCAGCCGTAACCGAGCACACCCCGGGTCGTTGAACCGGACGTGGCGGCTCGCCCCGGTCATCCCTGGCCCGGCGAGCCGCCACACCTGTGGGGCCCCGGCGACGCCTGGACTCGGCACCGGCCGGTCAGGTGGGTTCGCGCCTTCTCGTCGTCGGTTCGACCCACTTGCCGTCCGCGTCCCAGTGCTCGGCGACCTTCTTGCTCGGTTGGACACGAGGCGGCTCGTCCGGCTGCTTCGGGTAGTCGGGCGGGAAGTTGAGCTCGCCACCCGCCAAGGTCTGCCAGAGGCCCAGCAGCGGATCCAGCGAGTAGGAGACGTCATCCATGTCGGACCAGGCATAGCCGTCGGCCAGGAAGTCGGGGACGGTCTTCAGGTTGAAGTCGCGCGGGTCCTTGACCTCCGCCAGCTGCTGCCACGTCATCGGCGTGCTGACCGGCGCCCCCGTCCGGGCCCGAATGCTCAACGCGCTCGCGACGGTCCGGTCGCGCAGGTTCTGGTTGTAGTCGATGAAGATCGACCGCGGTGGCCGCTCTTCCTTCCACCAGCTGGTGGTGACCCCTGTGTCACGCCGTTCGAGCTCTCGCCCCAGTCCGATGGCAGCATGCCGCACGTCGTCGAAGGTGTAGCGGGGCTCGATGCGAACGTAGATGTGGATACCCCGACTGCCGCTGGTCTTCGCGTAGCCACCAAGGCCGAGCTCGGCCAACAGCTCTTTGGTGACCTCGGCCACGCGCTGGGCATCAGCGAAAGTCGCACCCTCCTGCGGATCGAGGTCGATCCTCAGCTCGTCCGGGTGGTCGACATCGGGTCGCCGCACCGGCCACGGGTGGAAGGTGAGCGTCCCCATATGAGCGGCCCACACGAGGGCCGCTGGTTCGGTCGGGCAGAGCTCGTCGGCCGTGCGTCCGCTGGGAAAGGTGATGGTGGCCGTCTCGATGTAGTCGGGCGCCCCCCTGGGCAACCGCTTCTGATAGAAGCCATCGGCCTCCCGATCCTGAGGGCCGACCGCGAGCCTCATGCCGTCTCGGTAGCCGTCCGGCCAGCGCTCCATCGCTGTGGGCCGTTCGCCGATCGCCCGCATCAGGGGCTCGCCGACCGTTGCGAAGTACTGGCAGACCTCGAGCTTGGAGATGGGGGGTGTTCGGTCGGTCGCCTCGAACACGACCCGATCGGGGCTGGAGACCCGGACCTCCCGCTCCCCCACAACGACGACCGCTGCCGGACTGGCCATGTCCGAACGCTACGCGAGCGAGCGGTGACTACCGTTGGTCGGATGCCAGAAAGCGCCCGGCCGTCCGAGCCGCGAAGCCTGGCCGACGACCTGAGGTCTCGGCCGGACGCCGCACTCGTCGAGCTGCTGCGGCTCCGCCCGGACCTGGCGACGCCCACACCGGCGGACACGACGACCCTGGCCGTCCGGGCTGCGACGCGCGCCAGCGTGCAGCGCGCCTTGGACCGGTTGGCCGTCCGCCAGCTGCGCGTCGTCGAGGTGGCGGCAGTGCTGCCGGAGCCGTTCGACGAGGCAGACACCGCGCGCCTGCTCGGCCGCGAGCCCACCGACGCGGCCGATGACCTGGCCGCGCTGCACCGTCAGGCCCTGCTGTGGGGCGGGCCCGGCGCGTGGCGCCTGGTGCGTTCGGCCAAGGACGTCCTCGGCGCGTACCCCGCGGGTCTCGGACCACCGCTGCGCGAGCCCCTCGACCGCCGCTCCCCGGCCCGGCTCGAAGGTCTGGCCGCGGACCTGGGCCTGCCGCCCACGGGCGACCCCGAGCAGACGGTCGCCGCGATTGCCGCGCACCTCAGCCAGGCGTCGACGGTGGACGCGCTGCTCGCTCAAGCGCCGGCCGGCGCCCGGGAGCTGTTGGCCCGCCTGACCTGGGGACCACCCGTCGGCGAGGTGAGCGCCGCGGACCGTGACGTGGACCGGCGCGCCACTCGCCCTCTGGACTGGCTGCTCGCCCACGGCCTGCTCGCCGTCGTCGACCCGGGACACGTCGTCCTGCCGCGCGAGATCGGGATCCAGCTGCGAGGCGGTCTGGTCCACGACCCGGCCACGCGCCAATCGCCCACTCTGGACGGCCGGGTCCGCGATCCGAACCTCGTGGACCGTACGGCGGGCAGCTCGGCTGTCGATGCGGTCCGCCTGACCGGGGAGCTGCTCGAGGCCTGGGGGCAGGACCCGCCGTTCCTGCTCCGCGCTGGTGGGTTGTCGGTCCGCGACCTCAAGCGGACCGCGACCGGCCTCGACCTGGATGAGCCGACGACGGCCATCATCATCGAGATCGCCTATGCCGCAGGACTTCTCGCCTCCGACGGCGAGGTCGCGCCCGCGTTCGCACCGACCCCGGCGTACGACATCTGGCGGGCCGACGATCCCGCCTGGCGGTGGGCGGTGCTCGCCCAGGCCTGGCTGGGTACGACGCGCACGCCCGCCTTGGTGGGGTCGCGGGACGACCGCGGCGTGACGCGAAACGCGCTGGCGGCGGACCTCGACCGGTCCATCGGCCGGGAGCTGCGGCACGCCGTCCTGGCCGGGCTGGCCGAAGCGCGCGCGGCGGCCCCCGGGACGGCACCTGATCGCGACACGCTGCTGGCCCGGCTGCGATGGCAGCGGCCGCGACGACGGTCCGTCCTGCTCGAGGACCTCGTCGACGCGGCCCGTCGCGAGGCCGAGCTCCTCGGGGTGACCGGGCTGGGCGCACTCAGCGGCCCCGGTGCCGTGCTCGTCGCCCTGGCCGCCGAGGGTCGAGCCCTGGGGCCGGCCGACACGGAGGCGCTGGCTGCCGCCGTCGAGCCGCTCCTGCCGACGCCGGTCGACCACATCCTGCTCCAAGCCGACCTCACCGCTGTCGCACCCGGACCACTCGTGCCCGAGCTGGCCCGGCTCATGGCCGTCTCAGCCGACGTCGAATCCCGAGGCGGGGCAACGGTCTTCCGCTTCTCGGCCGACAGCGTGCGCCGAGCCCTGGATCTCGGCTGGTCCTCGAGCGACCTGCTGCGCGAGCTCACCGCTGCCAGCCGGACCCCTGTGCCTCAGCCGCTGACGTACCTCATCGAGGACGTTGCCCGGCGGCACGGGACCATCCGGGTCGGAACGGCGTCGGCGTACCTGCGCAGTGAGGACCCCAGCGTTCTGGACGAGGTGATGGCGGACCGGCGGAACGCGTCCTTGCGCCTGAGACGCCTGGCCCCGACCGTCATCGCCTCGCCGAGCGACCCGGCGAGCATCCTGGCCGAGCTGCGCGAGCACGGGCTCGCGCCCGTCCTGGAGTCACCCGAAGGACAGCTGCTGCTGGCCCGGGCGACCAGCCGGCGTACCCCTCCCCGCCAGCCACCCCGCCCCACCGTCACCGATCCGCCTGCGGCCACCCCGGCGCTGCTGGAGGCGGTCGTCCGCTCGCTGCGCGAGGGCGACCGGGCCACCGCAGCCGACCGGGAGCACGCCGCCGCGCAGCCCGGGCCGCGGCTGGGGCCGACCGACCCCACCATCACGTTGGCGGCGTTGCGCGATGCAACGGCCGAGCGGGCCCGGGTCTGGATCGGTTACGTGGATGCCGAGGGCCGGCCGGTACGCCGCGTCGTGGAGCCGCTCGCGATCGAGGGCGGCCGGGTGAAGGCGTACGACATCGGCTCGAGCGAGGTCCGGACCTTCTCGGTCCACCGGATCACGGGCGTCGCGCCGGTCGACGTGGCCGACAGCCGCTGACCGCATGACGGGTCAGGTCCTCGTACGGGTCTTCACGCATCCGGTGCGGACAGGTCGCCGGCGAGAGCGCGTACCACCCGGGACGGGCTGGGCCGCCCCAGCTGCTCGGCCAGCCAGAGGCTCGTCTCGACCAGCGCGCGCAGGTCGACTCCCGTGTGCACCCCCATGCCTTCGAGCGCCCAGACCAGGTCCTCCGTCGCCAGGTTGCCGGTCGCGCTCCTCGCGAACGGGCACCCGCCAAGACCCCCGGCAGCGGCGTCGACCGTCCGGACACCGTGCAACATCGCGGCCAGGGTGTTCGCGAGCGCCTGACCATAGGTGTCGTGAAAATGCACGGCGATCTGTTCGACACCGACTCCCTTGTCCTGCAAGGCATCCAGCAGCGCCACGACCTGACCGGATGTGCCGACGCCGATCGTGTCCCCGAGGCTCAGCTCGTCGGCGCCGAAGTCGACCAGCCGGTGTGCCACGTCGACCACTTGGCTGACCGGGACGTCACCCTCCCACGGGTCGCCGAAGCACATCGACACGTAGGCCCGGACCCACACCTCGGCCTCGCGGGCCCGCGCGACGACGGGCGCGAACATGTCCATCGACTCGGCCACGGACCGGCCCAGGTTGGCCTGCGCGAAGCTCTCCGTGGCGCTGGCGAAGACTGCGATGGATGTGACACCGCGCTCCAGCGCCCGGTCGAGCCCGCGCGCGTTGGGCACCAGGACCGGCATCCGTACGCCGGGCGGCACCGGCCCGAGCAGGTCGAGGAGCTCCTCGGCGTCCGCCAGCTGCGGCACCCGGTCCGGGCGGACGAAGCTGGTCGTCTCCACCGTCGTGAGCCCCGCGGCGACCAGCCGGCTGATCAGCTCGGTCTTGACGGGCGCCGGAACGACGGCGTTCTCGTTCTGCAGCCCATCGCGCGGGCCAACCTCATAGATCGTGACCGCCTGCGGCAGACCGGGCAAAGGCTCCAGCTGAGGCAGGCGCATCCAACTATCATCGCTGTTCCATGAGCGAGCAGACGCCGGGGCCGCCCGCAGGTGAGGAACCGACGCAGCCGGTTCCGCGGCCCGGCAACCCCTCACCACCCAGCGCACCCCAGCCCCCGCCGTACGGCGCGCAGCCGCCCTACGCCGCGCAGCCGCCCTATGCCGCGCAGCCGCCGTACGGCGCCCACCCGCCCTACGGCCCGCAGCCGCCGTACCACCAGCAACCGCCCGGCCAGCCCGGCTACGGCCACCGCTACGGCCAGCCGCCCGGGTACGCGACCCCGCCGTACGGCGGTTATCCCCAGCCGACACCGACACCGGGCTCGACCATCGCGCTGGTGGTCGTCTCGGGCATCTGCACCCTGGGCTGCCTGTTCGGTGTCCCGTCCCTGGTGCTCGGAATCATCGCGCTGACCAAGGTCAACACGGACATCCAGGAGTCCCGGCGGCTGACCAAGATCGGCTGGGTCGTCCTGGCCATCCTGGGCGCCCTCGCGATCATCGCGATCATCGTCATCATCATCGTCCTGGTCTCGACGGCCGACACGTCGCCGGACTACACGTTCGACACCTTGCGCGCGGCCGGAACAACCGCAGGTTCGATGGTGCTGAGGAGCACGTGACTGACGGACCCCTGATCGTCCAGAGCGACAAGACGCTGCTGCTCGAGGTCGACCACCCCGACGCGGAGGAGTGCCGCCGAGGCATCGCGCCCTTCGCCGAGCTGGAACGGGCACCCGAGCACGTGCACACCTACCGGCTCACCCCGCTCGGTCTGTGGAACGCCCGCGCTGCCGGCCACGACGCCGAGCAGGTGGTCGACGTCCTGCTCCGCTGGAGCCGCTATCCCGTACCGCACGCGCTGCTGGTCGACGTGGCCGAGACGATGGACCGCTTCGGCCGGCTCCGCCTGGAGAAGGACCCGGACGGCGAGCTCGTCCTGCGCGCGCTGGACATCCCCGTCCTCGAAGAGGTGCTGCGGTCAAAGAAGGTGCGCCCGCTGGTCGGCCGCCGCCTGGACCGCGAGACGGTCGCCGTCCATCCGAGCGAGCGCGGGCACCTCAAGCAAGTGCTGCTACGGCTGGGCTGGCCGGCCGAGGACCTGGCGGGGTACGTCGACGGTGAAGCCCACCCGATCGAGCTGGCCGGCCATGCCGGCGAGGGGCCGGCCGCCTGGACCATGCGGCCGTACCAACAAGAGGCCGTCGACGGGTTCTGGCACGGTGGGTCCGGTGTCGTCGTCCTCCCCTGCGGAGCCGGCAAGACGCTCGTCGGCGCCGGCGCCATGGCGAGGGCCCAGGCCACGACCCTCATCCTGGTCACAAACACAGTTGCCGCACGGCAATGGAAGGACGAGCTTCTGCGGCGTACCTCGTTGACCGAGGAGGAGATCGGCGAGTACTCCGGGCAGCGCAAAGAGATCCGGCCGGTCACCATCGCGACGTACCAGGTCCTCACCCTGCGCCGCAAAGGCGTCTACCCCCACCTCGAGCTGCTCGACGCCCGTGACTGGGGGCTGATCGTGTACGACGAGGTGCACCTGCTCCCCGCCCCAATCTTCCGGATGACGGCCGACCTGCAGGCCCGGCGCCGGCTGGGCCTCACCGCCACGCTGGTCCGCGAGGACGGTCGGGAGGGCGATGTCTTCTCCCTCATCGGCCCGAAGCGGTACGACGCGCCGTGGAAGGACATCGAGGCGCAGGGCTACATCGCGCCGGCTGACTGCATCGAGGTGCGGGTCACGTTGCCCGAGCGCGAGCGCCTGCTGTATGCGACGGCCGAGCCGGACGAGCGGTACCGTCTCGCGTCGACGAGTGACGTGAAAACGACTGTGGTGCAAGCGATCGTGGCTCGGCACCGGGACGAGCCGACGCTCGTCATCGGACAGTATCTCGACCAGCTCGACGACTTGGGCGAGCGCCTTGATGCCCCGGTCATCAAGGGGGACACGACAGTTGCCGCCAGGCAACGGTCGTTCGAGGCCTTCCGGCAGGGCGAGATTCCGCTCCTCGTTGTCAGCAAAGTGGCGAACTTCTCGATCGACCTGCCCGAGGCGACCGTCGCGATCCAGGTGTCGGGGACGTTCGGGTCGCGCCAGGAGGAGGCCCAGCGGCTGGGTCGCGTGCTGCGGCCCAAGGGGGACGGCCGGACCGCGCGGTTCTACACCGTCGTGGCGCGGGACACCGTCGACGCGGACTTCGCCGCCCATCGCCAGCGGTTCCTGGCCGAGCAGGGCTACGCGTACCGGATCATCGACGCCGACGAGCTGCGCAACGGCACCAACGACAGCGCCGACGGCGCCACCCGTTGAGCCGGTGACGTTGCGGCGGCACGGGCGGGCGCCGACCCTGGAGGACACCGCCGGCGTCACGACGCTCGAGCTGTTCTTTGACCTGGTCTTCGTCTTCGCGCTCACCCGGCTGACCACGGTGGTTCGCGACGCCAGCGGGCCGGCCGACCTGGTGCAGGCCGCGCTGGTGCTGATCGTGCTCTGGTGGATGTACGACGGCTACGCCTGGATGACCAACAACGTCGCGACAGCGTCCACGTCCCGGCGAATCCTCGTGCTGCTGGGCATGTCCGCCTTCCTCATCGCCGCCATCGCCGTGCCGGGTGCCTTCGGTCCGGACGGCGTGATCTTCGGCGCGGCGTACCTGAGCATGGTCCTGATCCACGGCGGGCTGTTCACCCAGGCGCAGTCGCGCCAGTCGGCCCGCGCGATCTTCCAGATCCTGCCCTTCAACGTCGGCATGGCCCTGCTCGTGCTGGCCGCCGGATGGGCCCACGCGTGGCTGGACTACGTGCTGTGGGGCGCCGCCGTCGGGCTGATCGTCACGGCGATGACGCGGCGGGTCGAGTCCAGCTTCGAGCTGCGGCCGGCCCACTTCGCCGAGCGGCACGGGCTGATCATCATCATCGC
The DNA here is from genome assembly GCA_045807245.1 of Actinomycetales bacterium. Classification (GTDB taxonomy): domain Bacteria; phylum Actinomycetota; class Actinomycetes; order Actinomycetales; family CAVURS01; genus CAVURS01. Next base: position 10,151 of record JBJMHS010000012.1, on the reverse strand, counting down.
GTTGGGCGAGTCGGTCGTGGATCTCGGCATCGGCGCGGAGGGCCGGCTGCACGACGCGGCGACGGTCATCACGGCGCTGCTCGGCCTCGCGCTGGCTGCTGCACTCTGGTGGCTGTACTTCGACCGCGATGACGAAGCCGGCGCCCGGGCGCTCGGCGGTACGTCCGAGGCGGGCCGCACTCGGACCGCGCTGTTCGCCTACAGCATCGGCGTGCTGGTCATGGTCGCGGGCATCGTGGTCACTGCGGCCGGGCTGGAGACCGCCGTGGCCCATCCCCACCATCACCTCCCGACCTGGGCGGCCTGGGCCCTGCCGTCCGGCGTGGCCGTCTACCTGGTCGGCCTGGCGCTCTTCCGGCGGCTGCTCGCCCTGCCGGGCGCGGCCGGCCGGCTGCTGGCCGTCGTACCGGTGCTGGCCTGCGCCGTACTGGGCCTCACCGTCGACGGGGCCACCGAGATCGGCGTACTCACCGCCGTCGTGGCCGCGACCGCCGTCCTGGACTCCCGCCGTACCCCCAACGCCGCGGTACTCCCCGGCGCCCGGTGATCACGCCTCCGACGGAGGCCGATCACCGGGCCGCCAGGAGCACCGCGCGGGGTGGGGAGCACTCACATGGACCTCACAGGACGGATGTACGCCGAGCCCAGCCGCCCAGGATGAGGTTCGGCCATGACGTTGCAGCTGCAGGACCGAGCCAGAGTCCGCGCCGAGCATCCGTACGAGGTCCTGCACGTGACCCGCAGCTTCTCGGCCGAGCCCACGCTGTCGCAGTGTGTGGGCCAGCAGGTCGACCGCGCGGTCCGGGTGCGCGAGCTCCCGCTGCTCGAGGCGGTGGTCCGGCTCGGCGCCCCCGACCTGGTCTGGGCCAGCAGCGGCGAGCCCGAAGACGTCGACCTGCTCCGGGCAGCGTTCCCCGGGGCCAGCCTGTTGGTGAGCGTCAGCCGCGACGCCGACCCGACCTACGTCATCGACCTCTACGAGCGCGGCGCGGACCTGGTCGTCGGCGACGAAGGAGTGCGCCATGCCGCAGCCGCCGTGACCAGCCTCCTGCGCAGACGCAGCCTGCTCACAGGTAACGTCCAGGAAGGAGGAACACCATGACGGCCCGGAGGTGGTTACATGGCGCGCGACGCCAGCCCCGAGGCCCGTCTGCTCGTGGTCGAGGACGAACCGAACATCCGTGAGCTGCTCTCGACCAGCCTGCGGTTCGCCGGGTTCGAGGTGCACACGGCCGCCGACGGCGCCAGCGCGCTGAGGCTCGCGGAGTCCGAGCGGCCCGACCTGCTCGTGCTCGACGTCATGCTGCCGGACATGGACGGCTTCTCGGTGACCCGGCGGCTGCGCGACCAGGGGCGCCAGGTGCCGGTCGTCTTCCTCACGGCCCGCGACGGCACGGAGGACAAGGTCACCGGGCTGACCGTCGGCGGCGACGACTACGTCACGAAGCCGTTCAGCCTCGAGGAGGTCGTCGCCCGGATCCGCGCGGTGCTGCGCCGCACCGGTGGCGGGTCCCCCGACGACGCCGGCCGGCTGGTCTTCGCCGACCTGAGCCTGGACGAGGACTCGCACGAGGTCCGCCGGGGGCGGCGGGACATCGAGCTGAGCCCCACCGAGTTCAAGCTGTTGCGCTACCTCATGCTCAACCCCAACCGGGTGCTGTCCAAGAGCCAGATCCTGGACCACGTCTGGGACTACGACTTCCGTGGCGAGAGCGGCATCGTCGAGTCCTACATCTCCTACCTGCGCCGCAAGGTCGACGCCGAGGAGCCGGCGCTCATCCACACCAAGCGCGGCGTCGGCTACGTGCTGCGGCTGCCACCGGAGCACCCCTGAACGCCCTCACCTCCACCGGTACGGCGATCTCGCGGCTGTTCGACCGCGTGAGCCGGCGCACGAAGGCCGCCCCGCTGCGGCTGCGGCTGGTCGCGGTCCTGACCGGCCTCGTGGTGGTGGCCCTCACGATCAGCGGCATCGCCTCGGTCGAGGTCGTGCGCAACCTGCTGGTCCGGCAGATCGACGACCAGCTCACGACGACGGTGGACCGCATCGTGCGCACCGGCATCCCGCAGCCGGACTCGCCGGTGCGCATCCCGACGTCCTTCGCCGCGCAGGTCTACCCCGACGGCGGCGGCCAGCGGACGTTCGGCGCTCCGTCGAACGACGATGCACCGCGCTTCCCGACCTACACCTACGCCCAGGCCCGCCGCCACGGCCCGCACCCGTTCACGGTCGACTCGGTCAGCGGCTCGACCCACTGGCGGGTCAGCGTGATCCCGGTGACCATCACCAGCGACGGCGATCAGACTCCGGGCAGCCTGGCCGTGGCCATCCCGTTGAGCGGGGTCGAGGGCCCGGTGCACACCCTGTGGCTGATCGAGATCGGGGTCGGCATCGCCGTCCTGTGCTCGATGGTGGGGCTCGGCTTCGTCGTGGTACGGCGGTCGCTGCGCCCGCTGCGTGAGGTCGAGGCGGTGGCCGGCGCCATCGCGGCTGGCGACCTGACCCGGCGCGTCCCGGAGCAGCCGGTGACCACGGAGGTCGGCCTGCTCTCGCGGAGCCTCAACGGCATGCTCGCGCAGATCGAGCACGCTTTCGGCCAGCGGGCGGCGTCCGAGGCACGGATGCGCCAGTTCGTCGCCGACGCGAGCCACGAGCTGCGCACGCCGCTGGCGGCGGTGCGCGGCTACGCCGAGCTCTACCGCCAGGGCGCCGTCAGCGACCCCGAGGACGTGGCGAGCGCCATGCGCCGGATCGAGGACGAGGCGGCCCGGATGGGGCTGCTGGTCGAGGACCTGCTGCTGCTCGCGCGACTGGACGAGGAGCGTCCCTCGCGCACGGAGCCGGTGGACCTGACGGTCATCGCCGCCGACGCGGTGCAGGACACGCGCGCCATCGCACCCGACCGCACGATCACCTTGCTCGGGACGAACGGCCAGCTCGGCCCGACCGAGGTGCCCGGCGACGAGCGCCGGCTGCGCCAGGTCGTCACGAACCTGATGGCCAACGCCGTGAGCCACACGCCCCCCGGCTCGCCGATCGAGATCGCCGTCGGTCCGGCTCCGGTGAGCGCTGACCTGGACCCGGCGGACCGGCACCCGGGCAGCGCGGGCGTGCTGCTCGAGGTGCGCGACCACGGCCCGGGCATCGACCCGGAGCAGGTGAGCCGGGTCTTCGAGCGGTTCTTCCGCGCCGATCCCTCGCGCACGCGCGGGCGTGGCGGGGGGACCGGACTGGGGCTGGCCATCGTCGCGGCGATCGTCGCGGCGCACGACGGCCGGGTCGGCGTGACCCAGACGCAGGGAGGCGGAGCGACCTTCGTCGTGGAGCTCCCCGCACGGCCGGATCCCGATGGACCACAGCCTCAGGACGCCCAGGATGCAGCGCTCACAGTGAACTCCCAGCCATAAGTCAGCAGCGGTCAAGAGGGGTGGGCTTTCGTGGACCCGCAAAGCCAGGACCAGCACGGTGAGGACGAGATGACCCAGACAACGCCGGGATGGCAGACGCCGACCCCGCCGCCACCTCCACCGCCGACGTGGTACGGCGAGACGGCACCTCTGCCGACAACGCCCCCGCTCGCGGCGACGCCGCCACCGAGCGACCCGTTCGGCACCGGGCCTCAAGAGCCCGAACACCCTCGCCGGCGGCCACCCGCGCGCTGGCTCGAACTGGTCGCCGCGGCGGTCGTCGCGGCCGTGGTGGCCGGCGGCACCACCGCGATCGTCATGCAGGCGGACAACGACAACAACGGCGGTGCGGCGTCCTCGTCGGCGTCGGCCTCGGGCGGCACGTCGCAGGCGCCGCTGAAGCAGGTGAACGGCACGGCACCCGACTGGACGGCCACGGCGGCCGCCGTCGAGCCCAGCGTCGTGGCGATCACGGTCGGCTCGCAGAGCAGCGGCCAGGAGGCGCAGGGGTCCGGGATCATCCTCGACAGCTCAGGCCGCATCCTCACCAACAACCACGTCGCGACCGCCACTGACGGTCCGATCACCGTGACGACCACCAACCAGCTGACGTACGACGCCAGCATCGTCGGGACGGACCCCACGACCGACCTCGCCGTGCTCAAGATCAAGAACCCGCCGAGCAACCTGAAGCCGGCCTCGCTGGGCGACTCCGACAAGCTCGCGGTCGGTCAGCCCGTGATGGCGATCGGCAACCCCCTCGGCCTGGCCGACACGGTGACGATCGGCAACGTCAGCGCGCTGGACCGCCCGGTCACCACGCAGGCCTCCGGCGGTCAGGGCTCGGACAGCGGCGGCGGGGACGCCGTGATCACGAACGCGATCCAGACCGACGCGGCCATCAACCCGGGCAACTCCGGTGGCGCGCTCGTGACGGCCGACGGGCAGGTGATCGGCATCAACTCCTCGATCGCCTCCCTCAGCGGCAGCAGCGCCTTCGGCGGCGGTGAGTCCGGCAGCATCGGCCTCGGGTTCGCGATCCCGATCGACGAGGCGAAGACCATCGCCCAGCAGCTCATCGACACGGGCAGCGCGAAGCACGCCTACATGGGGGTCACCCTGCGCGACGGCAGCGTCCAGCAGGGCAGCGCCCAGCGGGCGGCGGCGATCGTCAACCAGGTCTCGTCCGGCACGCCCGCAGCCAAAGCCGGGCTACGGGCCGGTGACGCCGTCATCGCCATCGGCGACGACCCGGTCAACGGCTCGCTGTCCCTGACCGCTCAGGTCCGGGCCCGCGCGGTCGGCGACCACGTGACGCTGACCGTCGTACGCGGCGGCAAGCAGGTCAAGGTGACGGTGACGCTGGCCGCCCGACCGACCGGGTAAGGCCGGGTAGGCCGGATGCGCCGGCTAGGCCGGATGCGCCGGAACCTGCGTCGAGCGTCGGAGCGTCAGCTCCGGCGCTCGACGGCTGTGCGGAAGGCACCGGCCGTGGTGAGGCCGCCGGACCCCGTACCCGGGACGACGACGACGCCGTACGCCGCGACGTCGGTGAACGCGCACATCGTCTGGGTGCCGCCCGGCTTGCTGCCGCAGAGCATGTGGCCGCCGAGCCGGCCGGCGTCCACCCGGCCGAGCGTGATGCCCATCGCGCGGGCCGAGTCGGTGACGCTGGTGAGGTACTCGCTCTGGTCCCGGTCGCTCATCGCGTAGGTGCCCGCGACGACCAACGCGACGCGCGACTTGGTCGCGACGTAGGCCGCGCCCTGCGCGGGCGCGGGAGTGCTCACCTGGTTCAGCAGCTTGTCGACCTGCGCCTGGACGACGCCACCGCGCTTGTTCATGCCGACGATGCTGGGCGGCAGGACGATCGAGGTTGCCTTCACGAGCTCGCTGCGGTGGTGGTCCTGGTAGGACCTCCACAGGACCGAGCCACCCGCGACGGCGAGGACGGCGAAGCCGAGGACCAGGATCGCGGCGATGACGAGCTTGACCGGCGTCGTGAACCCACGGGGTTTGCCGGGCACATAGGCGGCCGCAAGGGTCGGCGCCGCCTCGCTCGGCAGCGGGGCGCTGGCGAAGGTCGCGTTCGACGAGATCGTCGCGGGCTTGGCCCGGGCGATGAAGTCGTACGCCGGGCCAGCGCCGGAGGACGTGTCGAACGACGCCGTGTTGGTGAACGAGATCCGACCGGTCATGTCAGACGTCTCGTCGCTGCTCAGGAGCCTCTTGAGTCCCGGGCCGGACCTCCACCCGATGGGCCGACCCTGTGCTGACTAGGCCAGTCGGGTCACGCCGTCAGTGCAGAACGGTGCGCGCCGCCTTGCGCAGCGTCGAGCGCACCTTGTCCGCCTGCCGCGCCGGCAGGACGCGCAGGCCGGCATCCAGCGCCTTGCCACCGGCCGTGGCCGCTCGACGCGCGACGGTCCGAGTGGGCCGCACGGCGGGCAGCCGCGACGCCGTACCCTTCTCGCCCCACAGCAGGACCACGGGCCGCGGGCCCTGGACCAGCAGCCGCGCGGAGACCGGCGCGAACTCGTCGTCGCCCTGCGCCCCCAACCCGATCTGCCATATGCCGTCCCGCAAGGCGCCCGACGGGATCGTTGCGACGACGTCGGACCCGTCCTCGGTCTGCCGGACCCGCGCCGTACCGGTGACGGCGTGGACGCTCTTGGTCAGCCGCACGACCAGCGCGTCACTGCTGGCCGGGAGGTCCGAACGGGCGAGCACGAGCTCGACTGTGTCCGCGCGGCGCCGGGCGTAGCTGCCCACCAGGTCGAGCGTGGCGGGAGGCGGGAGGGACAGACCCATGGGCGCCAGGCTACCGGGGCGGTCACTACCCTGACGCCGTGCAGACCCGGCTGCTGACGCGCTGGAAGGCGCTGGTCGCGGACGCGCCGGTCGAGGCGGCCGAAGCAGCCGGGCGGGACCTCCTGGAGCGGTACGCCGAGCCGCAGCGCCGCTACCACGACCAGCGCCATCTGACCGAGGTGCTGGACGCTGTTGACGCGCTCGCCGCGCACGCAGCTGACCTGCCCGCCGTCCAGCTGGCCGCGTGGTTCCACGACGCGGTCTACCAGCCGGCCGCGGCGCCGGCCCAGAACGAGGAGGACAGCGCCCGCCTGGCCGAGCGGGTGCTCGCCGGTCTCGGGGTCCGGGACCGGCTCGGTGACCGGCCCGGCGGCACCGTCGCGGCGGTCGCGGGCCTGGTGCGCGGGACGGCGCACCACGACGTCCGCAGCGACGACCCGTCAGCACCACGGGTGGCGGACGCCGAGGTCCTGTACGACGCGGACCTGGCGATCCTGGCCGCCTCCCCCCAGCGCTACGCGGAGTACGTGGCCGACGTGCGCAGCGAGTACGCCCACGTCCCCGACGAGGTCTTCCGGCCGGCGCGGGCGGAGATCCTGCGCGGGTTCGTGGACCGTCCGCGGATCTACCGCACGCCGACGGCGTACTCGGCCTGGGAAGCGGCCGCGCGGGCCAACCTCGCCGGCGAGGTGGACGACCTGTCGGCCGGTGGGTGAGCTCGGCCCTCGGAATGGGTCAGCGGTCGCGGGCCCGGATGCGCAGGCCGCTGGCGATCAGCCGCCGGACCAGCTCGTGCCCGTCCACCGGGAGCGCTCCGGCCCGGACCGCCTCGGCGTACCGCTCCTGCGGGATGTCGTAGTGGTCCTCGTCGAAGGCACGGTCCGGTATGCCGACGCGCGCGGCGAAGGCGTGCAGCTCCTCGATGGACGCATCGCTGACCAGATGGCTCCACAACCGGCCGTGGGCCGGCCAGCGCGGTGGGTCGACGAGCACCGTCACCCGAGCGAGCGTAGGGGTTCCCTCGGCCGACCCCTCAGAACGACGGTTGCGGACGGACGTACGGGCCACCGGCCGCGGTGACCCGGCTGAGCGCGGAGCCCGGTACGACGACCGAGCGCCGGACGCTGCGGTGGAAGACCTCACAGGCCGCGGCCAGCTGGGCGGGCTCTCCGGCGGGACCGGGCTCGGTGAGCGCAGCGAGGAGCCGGCGCACGGCCGGGTGCAGCAGAGGTAGCACGGGCAGGTCCGACCGCACCGACAGCCCAGCTGTGGCGTACCGGTCCCGGGCGGTGAGCCCGTCCAGCAGGCCGTCCAGCTGCCACGGGTTGGGCAGGTTCAGCGCCGCCGAGCCGGGATGGGCCGCTGCGGTGGCCCGGCGGAGCCCGCCGTGGACAGCCACCGTGACGAATCCGGGACGGGTGCCGAGCAGGCCCGCCGTCTCGCGCGTGTCCATGCCGATCACGATGCGCAGGGCGACCATCTCCGCGACGTCCGGGCTGAGCACCGCCAGCGGCCCCGCCGTCGACGGCAGGCCGGCCACGGGCTCTCGCCGTTCGAGCCGGCGCCGGGCCAGGGCCTCCCCGCGCGCGATCCGGGCCAACACGCCACGGAACGCCCGCTCGTCACCGGCGAACGACCGCAACCCGGCAGCGACGACGAGCCAGGTCGACGTGGCCACCTCCTCGGCCAGGTCGCCCGCGGCGACGGTCAGGTACCGGTCCAGCCGTGGGCCGGTCATCCGCCAGAGCTCGCCGAACGCGTCGGCGTCGCCGGCGCGGGCAGCGTGCAGCGCACGCAAGAAATCCAGGTGTTGCCCGGTCATGTGAATCCCCCTGAACGGCCGATCTGGCCGCTGCCCCGGCACCCTAACCCGCGCCGCAGGGCGCTCACGACCGCGTCCCGCACAGCTGGGGACGAACGTCAGCCGTTCGGCCGCGTCCCGGACACGCGCTGTGGACGAACCGGTACGGCGAGCGCGCTGCTCCTAGCCTCGGGGAGGGGCCTGCGCACCCGCGCAGCCCCGCGGGACATGCCAACGAGAAGGGGCAGGCTCATGAGCAGTGCGTTCCAGGTCGACACCGGCCGGATCACCGCGGCCTCCGGCGACATCAACCGGATCGGCGCGGACATCGACGCCCAGGTCAGCGCGATGATGGCTCGGTTGACCGGGCTGCAGGACGCGTGGCGGGGAACGGCGGCCAGCCGCTTCCAGGCCGTGACCCACGAGTGGCGCGGCACCCAGGCCCGGGTCCGCGAGGCGCTCGACCACATCGGCCGCCTGCTGGCCCAGGCGGGCCAGGAGTACGCCGCGGCCGAGGAGCACAACGCGGCGATGTTCGCGTAGTCCGGGCGGGAGACGAACGGGCCCTCGTCCTGATGGACGAGGGCCCGTTCGGTGTGCGTTGCGCTGGACTCAGAAGTCCATGCCCCCCATGTCGCCGCCGCCGGGGGCGGCCGCGCTGGCCTTCTCCGGCTTGTCGGCGATGACGGCCTCGGTGGTAAGGAACAGGGCCGCGATCGACGCAGCGTTCTGCAGCGCCGAGCGAGTCACCTTCGCCGGGTCGATGATGCCGGCCTTGATCAGGTCGGTGTACTCGCCCAGCGCGGCGTCCAGGCCGTGACCGGGGTCGAGGTTGCGGACCTTCTCTGCGACGACGCCGCCCTCCAGGCCCGCGTTGATCGCGATCTGCTTGAGCGGGGCCTCGATGGCCAGCCGGACGATGGCCGCGCCGGTCGCCTCGTCGCCGTCCAGCTCGAGCTTCTCGAACGCCAGCTTGCCGGCCTGGAGCAGCGCCACGCCGCCACCAGCGACGATGCCCTCCTCGACGGCCGCCTTCGCGTTGCGAACGGCGTCCTCGATGCGGTGCTTGCGCTCCTTGAGCTCGACCTCCGTGGCCGCGCCGACCTTGATCACCGCAACGCCGCCGGCCAGCTTGGCCAGCCGCTCCTGCAGCTTCTCGCGGTCGTAGTCGCTGTCGCTCTTCTCGATCTCCGCGCGGATCTGGTTGACCCGGCCGGCGATCTGCTCGGAGTCGCCGGCGCCCTCGACCAGAGTCGTCTCGTCCTTGGTGACGACGACCTTGCGCGCCTTGCCGAGCAGGTCGAGTGTCGCGCTCTCGAGCTTGAGGCCGACCTCCTCGGAGATGACCTGACCGCCGGTGAGGATCGCGATGTCCTGCAGCATGGCCTTGCGACGGTCACCGAAGCCCGGCGCCTTGACGGCGACCGACTTGAAGGTGCCGCGGACCTTGTTGACGATCAGCGTGGCCAGGGCCTCGCCCTCGACGTCCTCGGCGATGATGACCAGCGCCTTGCCGGACTGCATGACCTTCTCCAGCAACGGGAGCAGGTCCTTGACCGCGCTGATCTTGGAGTTCGCGATGAGGACGTAGGGGTCCTCGAACACTGCCTCCATGCGCTCGGCGTCGGTCCAGAAGTACGGCGAGATGTAACCCTTGTCGAAGCGCATGCCCTCGGTCAGCTCGAGCTCGAGGCCGAAGGTGTTGCTCTCCTCGACGGTGATGACGCCTTCCTTGCCGACCTTGTCCATCGACTCGGCGATCAGCTCGCCGACCTCGCTGTCGCCCCCGGCGGAGATCGACGCGGTCGCGGCGATCTGCTCCTTGGTCTCGACGTCGACGGCCATGTTGAGCAGGTGCTCGGACACGGCGGCGGTGGCCTTCTCGATGCCCCGCTTGAGAGCCATCGGGTTGGCGCCGGCGGCCACGTTGCGAAGGCCCTCACGGACTTGCGCCTGGGCCAGCACGGTGGCCGTGGTGGTCCCATCACCGGCGATGTCGTTGGTCTTGGTGGCGACCTCCTTGACGAGCTCCGCCCCGATCTTCTCGTACGGGTCCTCGAGCTCGATCTCCTTCGCGATGCTCACACCATCGTTCGTGTTGGTGGGGGCACCCCACTTCTTCTCCAGGACG
>JBJMHS010000011.1:0-67325 GCA_045807245.1 Actinomycetales bacterium | reverse complement strand
CGCAGCCTGGGAGGTCGTGGACGTGGAGAAGACTGTGGACGAACTGACCGCCAACGGCGTCACCTTCGAGCACTACGACACTGATCGGCTCAAGACGAACGAGAAGGGGATCGCGGAGTTGGGCGACGAACGGGTGGCGTGGTTCAAGGACCCGGACGGGAACACTCATGGCATCGTCCAGCTCTGACGCCTAGGTTTCGAGCCTCAACCCACGACAGCTGGCGGTGCGGTCGCTTGATCGTCCGCTCATGCCGCTGTCCGCGCTCTCCGGCCGAGATCCGCGCGCGCATCCCGTCCTGACGACTGTTCTTTCGTGCCACTGATGGACGCGAGATCGGACGTCTTCAGCTCGTGGTCGCGCATCTCCTAGTGCGGTCTGTGATCTGTCGAACGCGCGAGTCGCGCGCTGCGCGCATACCGTGACTCCATGATTGATGAGGACCGTGAACTGGGCCAACGGGTCACCAGAGATTTCTTCCTGCGACGCTTCCTGATCATCGTTCCCGTCTTCTTCTACATACTTCTGCTTGGTCCTCTGGTCCGATCAACCCACTCGTCCGCGCTGCACGTGGTGTACGTGGCTGTTCTTCTCGTCTATGTGGTTGGCGTCATCGTCATCTTCATGCGCCGAGGACGTCGCGACAGACAGTGGCTGGGTTCTGGGGACCGCCAAGGCCGCTAGCGCCGAGGTGCGCCGGGCGTCGGAACATGTCGATGTGACGCCGGCTGCGCTCTCGACATTACGGACCTAGCCTCACACCATGGGACGGAAGCGCACGCCTCAGGAGGCTCGCCGCCTCGCGACGGGCGTCGTAGTTGGCGTGCCGTTCCTCCTCGTGGCCCTGGGCTCCTCACTGGAAGCAATGGCTGCGTTATGACGTCTCTGGCGCGGCTGAAGGGTGCGTTGCCCGACGGGGCAGACGTCCTGGCCGTGGCGACCTATACGGCATACAACCCCGAAGTCATAGCTGGCGTGCTGGCCGCGGCCCTAGGAGCAGGGGCCATCGGTGGAAGTGGCGGTGGCGCGGCTGGTGTAGCGGTGGACCAGGTCATGTCGTGGGGCAGCCATGCCAGGGAGCGGCTGCTGCCCCTACCTCATCGTGTTCTCGCGGTCGTCCGGCTCGATTCGCTGTCCCTGTATGAGTGGCAGGGACGTCGCCGCCTCGAACACCTGCACGACGACGGGCGTCCGACCCCGGTAAAGACATAATCGGCGATATCTACGAAGAAGTGGATCAGGCCAAGACTCTTCTTGAGATCGAAGGTACGAGTGTCAGCCTTGGGCCCTCCGTGATCGGGACATCGTGAACCCTTGGTGGCGTCCTCGGCTGCCTGCAGGCGGAGTGACCGAAACGCTGCTTATCCTGGCAGGGTTGGGAGCGGACTACCTCCTCATCGAGAAGGGTATTACTAATGCCAAACGATCGACCATCTCTTGACAGTGAGTACTATTCTAACTTTGCCCGTAGGATCTTGGCCCCGACCGCAATAAGCCTTTTCCTCGCAGTTGTGGTTGCTATCGTTGCCGCCGCAGTTGGCGTGAACGGTAAGGACGCAGCATTTGTAGGTCTAGGGGTGTTCGCAATTGGCGCGTTCTGTATGGCCGTAGCGGCGGTCATCTTCGGTAGACGCGAAAGGCGTAGACTGCTGGACAAAAAGTAGTCTCGTGATGTGCCCACTCCTGGCCAGTCAGGGTCCTCGTTGTTGCGAGCCGGATGCCGCTGGTCGTTCGCGGATGGTGAGGCGCCTCCCTTGGGTATGCCTCCGACCACGTCGACAAGACCGGCCTGATCTAGTTCGGCGCGCGCTACCACGCCCATCCGGGCAGCGATGGACGCAAAAAAGACCCCATGGCCGGCAGTTCGCTCGGCCGACGACGAAGAACGGCCGCACCTGCGCCGGAGGCATTCCGGACTCCTCTACTGAGCCAACTGGACACAACGGGAGCGACCTCGCGGGCGGCTGCTGAGCTGAGGCGCTCACGGCGGGCATCATCGCCGGAGTGTTCGGCGCCCTTGAGGCAGTGACCGTCGGCATAGCAGCAGGCTTCGACTGTGTCCTCGGGGCGCCGGCGGCGAATTGCATGAGTAGGCTCACTGGGAGGGTGTGCCTTCGAACTCACGCTCACGCAGCGTAAGATATTATCGTCGGATGTGATGGTTGAGAATGAGGTCTCGAGGATGCCTCCCTGGCTTCTATTACTGATCTTGGTGGTTGCAACTATGTGCCTCACCTATGTCCTTACGGGAGGCCGTAAGAGATGGAGAAAGTGAACACTTGGAGATGAAGCGTTGATGGCTTTACTCGTGGCGCTGATCGCCTTAGTCACAGTCTTGGGCACGTACGGCGTACTACGATTTATCTATGGGCCCAAGCCAAAGGAATAGCGCAGGCGCAGGCGCAACACGCCGTAGTCGGATCTACACATCGACGGCAGTGAGATCATCGCGGCGCCGGAGTGATCGATGGCGAACTGCGCGGCCCGGTCATACGGGCCGTCAGAAATCGCGCTTTTCCTGCTGCGGCGGAGCTCTCGTCTCCCACGGCTGCTAGACCTGCGCGACATCCGCGATCACGGTCCGGGCGCCCGCCTTTCTGGACGACACGGCCGAGCACGGTCCGTGGACCGCCCCGGATGCGGCCACTAGTGATCAGCAGTACCCTGCCAAAATGCGAGATACTACGGACGAGGACGTCTCCCGCTACAACAGAATGCGCTGGCCGGGCGGCCTTGTCATCGTCATTGTCGGTGTTATCTTTCTGATCACCGGGGTGTTTTCTGCAGGGTTTCGCGCCAGCCCCCTGTGGCCTTTCATGCCGGTCATGATCGTATTGGTGGGTCTCCTCGTTTTGGGCGGCTTTGGTAGATTCGCGCGGAAACATGGCGTAGGCCATTACTCAAACGAAGAAGGCAAATAGTATGAGCCATGGCGTCCTTTGGCTAGTCATCGCAATTCCGCTGGGCGCAGGCTGTGTCTACATCGCGACGGGCGGCTGGAAGCGCTGGAGCAACAAGGGCCGTTAATCTGGCAGCCCGGCTCGATGGCCAAGTACGTCTCCAGGGCCGGACAGAGGCTGCCACGCCTGCCATCCCGTGGCTAGGACCATCGGGGACGAACACAAGCGTGGCTCGATCAATCCATGGGACCATGGCAGCAAGAGCGGTCCACAGCGGTACATACCCGCACTTAGGGAGTAAGGATGGGCACCGAGACTTCGACTTCATCTGGTAGGCGCCGTGCTTGTTAAGTCCTTCCCTTTGCTGAGTTCAGCCGCGTTCATGTTGGCTATCGTTGGTTGCGGCGCCTCGGATGCACTGAATCAAGAGACGTTCCCGGTCTTGGTCGTCAATGATTTATCTGAACCTGTAGTCTTAGCGACCTGCATCAATGCGAACTGTACGAAACGAGAGGATGCATACACGGTACCCGCGGGAGGACATGCCTCGGGCTCGACCAGTCTTGACCAACCTCCGCGATGGACAGTGCAAGACGCAGTCTCGCACAAAGCTCTTGGGTGTTTAGATCTTAAAGTCTCGGCCTATCCGACGTCCAAACGCGATCCGATCATCAAAGTAAGCAGCATGCATAAATGCTGATCGCTGACAAGGGCGTTCACCCATCCAGAGCGGTGGCGGGTGCCGTCGTTCCTGTCCTTACTCACCGGCAGGGACGAGACTGTAAGGGCCGAACGTGTTGCTGTACCGGTCGCTCGGGCACTTGAAGTGCCACACGAATCGGAACTGGACCAAAAATCAGGAGGGCCGGACACCAGCTACGTATTTGGGATGATCTTCCAGTTCTCGTGCTGACGCCATTCCGTCAACGCGTCCAGTAAGTGATAACGCCCTTGACTTTTGAGCGCACAACCAAAAGTTCTTAGGTCTACCGGGTCGGGCCCACTAGCGTTGTGCCCCGTCTTGAACGCCATCCCCTCACCAACACGGCGTCTGGACCGGAGATCAGGGGCCGGACACATAGATGTAAAGCCGCAGATCCTCCGGACCAGTGAGACACGACTCAGTGTTTGCCCAGACAGCGACGACGGAGCCGTGGGCGAGGACGACTCGCGAATGCGTGCGCGCACTTCCCCGGGCTGCGGGCAGCTCAACCTAACGCCCGGTATCCACAGGGACCGCACCCGCGGGTCCAACCGCGCGGACGGGCAACAGCCGGCGTTGGCAGGGATTCTCTTGTGACGCCGGTCAGGTCACCTTGCGCTCGGTGGCGGCCCGCAGAGCCAAGACGGTCGCGCGTGCGGCCGAGCCCTTCCCGGTCACCTGGACGATCCCGAAAGCCGATGAGTCCGAGTAGGCGCACTGCGTGATGAGGCCATCCCGTGTTGTGCCGCACTGCATCCGTCCGCCCATCGGTCCGGGGTCGACAGTATGGACAGTGAGTCCCTGGGCGGCCACCGATGCCTTGGCGCTGGCCAGGAACGCCTCCTGGTCGGCCGCGCCCATGCTGAACGCGCCTGCGATGATCATCGCCTGGAAGTCACCGTGGCGCGCGTAGACGGCGCCTCGGGCATTCGCCTCCTCCGGAACCTTGGCCAGCAACAGTCGGATCGCCTTGTCGTACGTGCCGTCCACTCGCTTCAGACCGTGCACTGTCGAAGGGAACACGATCGTCGCCTTAGAAGCCGCCTTCCTCCCCGCCAGCACTGGCCCGAGGCCATGAGGCCACACCGACCTCGTGATGGCTCCCGCGCCCACGAAACAGACGACGCCGAGGACGCACGACAAGAGCAACTTCGCCACCCGACGGCCGGTTCGCCGTGGAGCGGCAGCCGGCGAGCCATGCCCCGGGGACGGCGCTGAATAGTAGTAGGGCCCAGGCGGAGCACCGCCATGGCTGGGGTAGACCGACTGGTTCGCAGGGACCGACGCCGCCGGCGGCCGACCCCAATTCGGCCGTGCGCCTGGCGAATCGACGTCGCTCACGGATGCCTCCTGCAACTTCTGCGGGCTGGAGGACCCAGCAGATCGTCGCAGGACCCACACGTCTACCCATGGAACGCCGAAATGGCCGAACGGAGGATGCAGTTCGGACCGTTAACCGCCCACGTCCATCCCGGCGCGCCGGCCAGGTCGGCCCGCGGCGGACGCCTTCGGAGCAGTAGGCAGCTGTCGATCCTGCAGCGAGGCCAAGGCCTTCGAGTCCACGATCAACACTTGGCGATGAGCCGACGCTACCCGCCAAGTCGTCCAGTCCGTGGATCAGGACGTATGGCTGGCGCTGAGACATGACCTCAGCATGACTCAGAGGTCCGCCCAGCCGCGAACGTCCGGAAGTGCCCCATCCGGTCGGACCCGCCGCGATCCGCGTGGGTGCGGCGCGCGAGGACGGTATCGCTTGGCTACTTGCAGGGCGGTGGCTGCTGTTGCGCCTGGCGGAACTTGCGCAGGCGTTCCTGGGCTTCCCCGGTGTTGACCTTGGCCCGCAGCCAGAGGGAGAACGGCACAGCTAGCAGCAGCCAGACCGCGAGAACGAAGAACAGGTACCTGTTGGCCCGGTTCGTAGCTATACCCGCCCAAACACATAGCCCGGCCAGGATGACCCCGACCACCGGCAGGCCGTTGAGGAAGAACCGGGCCGATCGCTCCGATGCCACCTTCGGTGGTTCACCCCGACGTTCCGCGCCCAGTCGCCGGAGGGCAACGATCATCGTGGTCAAGCCCACCGCGGCAATCCCGACGTTCACCAGGGCCCTCTTTGGCTCGCCAGCGCGGAAACCCGCGGCGGCGGTAGCAAGCTGCCAAGCCGCGGCACAGCCCAGGACGACGACGGTGAGTTTGGGTCGGTGAAACGGGTTCGCGATTGCGATGAGCCGCTGACCCCATCCTGATTGACTGGGTTGCGTCATGCGGCGAGCGTGACATGGTCCGCTCGGGCACGCCCGCTGACACGTTGGGCGTGCGGCTGATACCCACCAGTCTTGTCACGGCATCTCCAGGGCCCGTTACGGATCCACCGGATCTGCCCCGATCCGTGCAGCGCTGAGTCCTCCTGACCACTGGTTTGAGCAACCTCACCAGTTGTTAGCACGACCCTCGCTGAGTTGATGCTCCGGCTCGTGGGCGTCCAGCCACGCCGCCGCTTCCTCTCTCTGGGCGGATACTGGTGAGTTCAGGAGACAACGCGGGCATTGCCTAAAGTACGGCGGTCCGATCTCAGCCAAGGCGGGGTCAATGAGAACCTCAACGCCGATGTCAGGACGAGGGCGAGGGCGGAGATAGCCGACCTCGCCGAAGTCAAAGGGGTTCTGCCGATACTCGCCGTATGCGGCGTCCCGCAGGACCGATGCCGCGATGTTCCACGCGTGACCGGGCATCGTCACGATCTTCTCGCGCCTCATTGCAGGTACGTACTCCGAGACCTGCAAAGACCACGAGCCAAGCCGAACCGAGTAGCCCTCCGCTTCATCCTTCAGGACCCGCAGCCTCTCAGCCGCTTCCGCGACAGCCTGCTCATAGCCTCGGAGACGCAGACCTTGCGCGTACTCGACCGCCCAGACCCCTTCCGGGAGCTCAAAGCGGGGTCGACTCACCCGCCCATTCTGCCCAGCGCCACAGCCACCAGGGCGCGCCGCGCCCCAACCGTCACCGAGATGGCAGGGTCCGCCAACCTCACACCTGTGGTACCCCTACGCACCTTCCCTACTACCCGTGCCGAGCCGTCGAAGGCCAACTGCGGCACGGCATCAGCCCCAGCCGGCCATGTGCCGAGGGTTCAGCTCACACCCTGGACGGGAAGACTCCCAACTGCGGCGACGCGGCGATTGCGGCTTACGAACCGTCGGCGGGCAGGACTCCGCCGCCGGGAGACCCACCGATGCGGTGGGAGGTGATCGGCGCGGGGATAGTTGGCCGCCGAAGATGAGAATCGTCGAGGTACCTACCTGGTGAGAAGCCAGCGAGAGGCAACCACATCCGTCGGGTGGCTGGTGCCCACCCAACGGAACCACAACTACATCCAGCGGGCGGGCCGCCGTGATGGCGCCCGCCCTTGCTTAGTCCGTAGTACCTAGGGCGGCGCAGCGACGCCGCCCGATGGATTGGTAGTACCGGTCGGCGAGGCCTTCGAGCCTCGCCCGGTTGGGTCGGGGCTGGCCGCCCCTCCCCCTCATCCACTCGCCGGAACCCGCCCGAGGGCGGCCGGCGATCATTGAGTGGGGTGAATGGGTGGGAACGGTTTACTCCCACACAGAGGGGGTAACGGGTAACCGGTAACCCGCTAGCGCAGGGACCAGCCGACCCCTTCGACGCAGGTCAACATCCCGCCCAGGATGTACTTGGGGCCGAGGTCCTTCTCCCAGGTGCTAGCGGCGCCCCCGAACTCCTCGGCCAGGAGTTTGGCCAGCTCGCTCTTGCGCTTGACCATGGGGTGGACGGTCACGATCCAGTTAGCCGCGTCTTGGTAACGGTCCATACGTTCGGTGCCTCGCTCAGACTTCCGGCTCTCGTTGGTGGTCACCGTGAACAGCGGGGCCCCTGTCCCGTAGGACATAGTCAGGGTCATGCTGGTGCTCATCCCGACGTTGGTCTCGATCTCCAGGCGCCGGATCGTCTCGGACGACTTCTGCAGGAGGATCGAGGCCTGCGGCCAGGCCCTCCACAGCTGCGAGCCCAAGGGAGACTTGCCAGAGTTGCCGAGGCCGGACTTGGCCGTGTGGTGGGCCACGAGGAGCGCCAGCCCGAAATCGCGAGCCTGGTCCATTTGCTGGATGAACGCACGGGCGTGCTCGGCGTTGGACGGGTCGCAGCCCGGCGGCATGGCACCGAGCAAGTTGTCGACGATCATGAGGTCCGCGCCCGCTTCGGCCAGTTCCGCGGCCAAGGCCAGCCAGGTCTGATTCGGATCGTTGTGGTTGAAGCGAGCGATCAGCAGCCGGTCCGTCGCTTCGGGAGCCAGGAGAGCCAGCCGCTCCTGTGCCTCCGCCACGGCGCCCGGGTCCGTCACTACGTAGCCGACTCGGTGCTCGCCGGGCTCGATCGCGCGGCCAAGCCAGGTGTCCTCTCCAGTCACCAGGGCAGCTCCTAAAGAGTCGGTCAGAGAGGACTTGCCGGAGTACGGCGCACCAGCCAGCATCGTCACCGTCGTGCTGACGATGCCCTCGACCAGGAACTTGGGCTCGGCGGCCAACTCGCACTCCAGTTCGCCCACGGTCTTGAACCACTTGGCACGGGGGATGCCGGCATCCACTTCAGAGGTCCGCTGCATGGGGATCAACTGATCGGGAGCCATCACCGGCTCGTCTCGACGGTGTGGTCTGCGATCCACGCCTCGACGTCCTCGCGCCGGTAGCGAACCGCAGCGCCCAGCCGAACGAACCGGGGCCCACGGCCCTGGGATCGCATGTTGGCGAGGTGCGCGGGCGCGAGCCCGGTCAGGGTGCCCACCTCGGCGGTCTTCAAGAGCGCGGCGCGCTTCACGTTCAAGGGCTTCATCGTCCCCACCTCCGGGTGCCGACCGATGCTGGTCGGCTAGTCGTTGTTCCCGGGACGTTTCGCCTCTGTGGGGGCTCGGTGTCCGCCGTGACCTCTCCCTCGCACGGCCGTCAACTTCCCGCTGGCGCGGGTCATTCCAGACCAGTGTCCGATTCCTCCCAACGACAAGTACTGCACAAACATGCTTACCGTTTGCGACCTGCAGGGATGCGCTGACAAGCGACCAGAAAAAGGTCTCGGATGTTCTGGCGACGCCCGGTGTCGCATGTCTGGTCCCCTGCGGCAAAGAGTTACCAAACGGAAACCGTTGAGCCACAGCACGGTTCGTTCTCTGAAACCCTCTTACTTCTCCCCCCTTTGCCCTAGAGTGGAGCTATGGCCAGACCACGCACACAGGTCGGGACGTGGGGACGGGTGTCGCTGACGCCGTTCCGCTGGGACGCTGGCAGCGGATCGTGGGCGAGTGTGCCCGAGAGCAGCCGGACACGCGGTCACCAGTCCGAACGATGGCGGGCCCGGGCCAAGTACCGAGACCTGGACGGCAGGCTGCGGGAGATCGAGCGGTGGTCGGACAAGAAGTCCGCCGCGGAGCAGTCCCTGCTGTCTGCCCTGCGGGATCGGCTCACCCCCTCCGACCCATCGGTGGGCGACCTGCGCCCAGAGAGCACGGTGTCGTTGACCGCCCAGGCCTGGCTTCGGGAGGTCGACGAGCGGGACCTGGCTCAGGGCACCCGCACGCTGTACCACTACGCGGTCGACAACTACGTCACCCCGATCATGGGCGAACTGGCGCTCAGCGAGGTCCGAGCACCGAACGTGGACCGGTTCCTGCGCACAATCGGCGCCGACCATGGCCCCGGCAGCGCAAAGACCGCCCGCGCGGTCCTGTCCGGCATCCTCGGCCTGGCCGTCCGCCACGGCGCCATCGCCGCCAACCCCGTCCGCAACGCCGCCAAGCTCTCGACGAAGCGGCCCACGACCGGCAAGCGGGGCAAGTCGGTCGCCGAGCAGCCCCGCGCCCTCACCCAGGACGCGCGGGACAACCTCCTGGGCAAGATGGCGACCAGCGAGGTCGCCCAGCGCTATGACGTCGCCGACCTGATCGAGTTCATGCTCCGCACCGGCTGCCGCATCGGCGAGGCCATCGCCCTGGGCTGGAAGAACATCGACCTCGACGCGGGCACCGTGGAGGTCAACGCCACCATGATCCGCGTGCCCGGCCAGGGCATGCAGATCCAGACACGCCCCAAGACCGCGGCCGGCTGGCGCGTCCTGGCTCTGTCCCCCGCCGCCGTGCAGATGCTCCGCCACCGGCAAGAAAACGGCTTGATCGGACCCGAGGGCACCGTGTTCCCCTCCCCGGGCGGCAAGTTGCGCGACCCGTCCAACACCGCCGACGACCTCCGCCGCGTGCTGGACCCCCTCGGGTTCGACTGGGTCACCTCCCACACCTTCCGCAAGACCGTCGCCACCACGCTCGACGAAGCTGGCCTGTCCGCGCGGCAGATCGCCGACCAACTCGGCCACGCCCGGCCCTCCCTCACCCAGGACGTCTACATGGGCCGCAAGGTCGCCACGAAGGCCGCGGCCGACCTGCTGTAGGGGCCCGTCCAGGCACGATGGCTGAGCGTCTCGATCCCCCTGATATCCCCCGGATTGACGGTTGATCTGAGTGACATCTAGTGATGCCTGGTCATGAATCGATCTGTGTTACAGCCGAGTTGACTGGCATCGGCGCTGGCTGCTAGTTCGCAGAGAGTAAATCCGCGGGTTGTGGGTTCGATCCCCACGGGGCCCACCATCCCCGTGTGTGACTCCGCCTGATGCTTCTCCTTTGGCCTTCGGGTGAGGCTTGACGGTGCTTCGGCGGATGGTTGACACCGTCTCGGTTGATGCTGCAAGAGCTGAGCGGCGCATGGCGGTACTCCGATTGGGTGAACGGGCACCGACCGTCTGTAACGCCTCGTTGCTGCCTGTCGTTGTCCGGGCATGAAGCTCACCACCAAGCGCGCCGTCACGCTCGTTGCCGCGGCGGCGGCGCTCGTCCTCGGCGGCGCCTACGCAGCCTCCGCCACACCCGGGCTGACATCTCAGGACACGTCCACGACCGTGCAGACACCCACCCCTACGGCCGCCAGCACGAGCGAGGCCGAGGACACGGCGGACGCGGACGACCAGGGCGAGGACGCGGACGCTCAGGGCGACGACGACCAGGGCGACGAGCAGAAGGCCACGCCCACGGCACGGCCGACCCACAAGCACCACCACGCGAGCGCCAGCTCATCCTCGAGCCGCGAGCACGACGACGCGAACGAGGATGACCAGGGCGACGACAACGACGACCAGGGCGAGGACAGCCGATCCGGTAGCCACTCAGGCGATCACGAGGATGACGGGGACCAGGGTGGCGACGACGGCGGCGGAGACGACTGAGCGACCACGCCTCACGGTGGCCGGGTCATAGACGTCTCGGCTGGATCGTCAGCGCTTGCCGCTCCGAGGGCGGTCGGACCCGAGGCCGCTCGCTCAGGTGTCGTTGAAGGTCAGGATCCGGTCCAGGCCGGCGGTCTTGAATGCTTGGCGCACGCCGGCTGATGCTCCCGTGACGACAAGGTCGCGGCCGAACCGTCGTTCGGCGGCGACCAGTCGCACGAACATCGACATGGCGCTGCTGTCGATGAACTGTGCATGGGCCATGTCGATCTGGATGGGCAGCTCGCGGTGGGCCGCCTGGTGGGCGGCGTGGGTGAGCTGGTCCGACGCGTCTATGTCCAGGACTCCGGAGAGGGCGATCACGGTGAGCTGGCCGAGCTCCTTGACCTCCACGCTGGCTGGGCCTGCTTCGTCGTGACCCGCCCGAGCTGGTGCCTGTCGCATGGCTCAGCAGGTGCCGCCGCTGCGTAGTGCGGCGCTGGTGGGATGCGGGTCGAGGAACTTGGTGATGGTGCCGTTGGCGTTGCGCAGGACCCAGCTCAGGTCGCACGGCGCGGTCCGGGTGGTATCCGGCCACGGCGTCCAGTCGTTCGTGATCGTCTGCGTGCCGATGCAGGTGCCGCGCTGGTCCTTGATGCCGTAGCAGACGCCATTCTTGCTCACCTTGCCGGTGAGCTGGCTGGTGTCCGTCTCAGTGAACGTATAGGTGAGCGTGGAGTTGCTCTGGCAGTTGCGCACGGCCCGGGCGTCGTTGTGCGTGTGGCTGACCCAGTCGAAGTACACCGTCACGCACTTCCCGGTGGCCAAGGTGCCGGTCTTGACGGTCAGCTTCTCTGAGAACGCAGTGTTGTCCCAGGTGATGGTGCCGGTGCTGGTGGTGCCGTTTGCCGCGGCGAGCGACTGTCGCCACGTCGTGGTGGCGGCCTGTGCCGTCATGGTCGCGGTCAGCGCGGCCAGCAGGGCCAGGAACAGCGCTACGGCTGGTCGAAGCGCCCACCGGCGGGTGGCCCGGTGCGGTGTGATTGACAGGTGGGGACCAACGGGCATCGGGGGCCGTCCTCTCCTAAGCGGCAACCGCCATCGGGGTTCCGCCGTGAGTTGACGACAGCCGCGCTCTTGACCGTCGGATGTTGATGACCGGCCAACGTCGTCGGGCTGTCCAGCGTTACACCGCGGCGGCTCGGTCCGACCGACAGCCGCTCACCGTGGAGCACCCGTCGCAGTAGGTAAGTAGGGGCGGCCCGCAAGCGGCTCGGGAGAGGCGGACCGCCCCCTGTGAAGCCCAACGTCACGCCCTGGACCAGCGTTACATTCGGTGCCGGCGTCACCACCGTTTGTCGGCATCGCCTGACCTAGCGTCTGCGCCGCGCGGCGTTGGGCAACAGGGCTTGGGCGCAGCGCAACAGCTCGCGTCGCAGCGTCTCGTCGTCCAGGTCGGCGAGCACGGGGTCGGCAGTGGCCAGGCTGAGCCCGGCGCCGACGGATGTCGAGGGCGAGCAGCTGACCCGCAGGCTGCCGCCGCACGAAGAGCAGCTCACACCGGTAGGCGCCTCGCTATGACGCGCGGTTCCCGATCTCGTGCGACGACTGCTCCTGCCCGACGACCGGGAAGTGGGTCCGTCCCTCGGCCTGCGCCGCCGCTGCCAGCAGGTCGACGTGGCTCAATGGCCCGCTGCCGTGCACGCACTGCCAGCGGCCCGACCCCGTAGCCGTCAAGAGGTTGCGGAACGGCTGCTTCACCAGGCGAGGGCCGGACGGGGTCTCCCTCAGCCGGCGCCGCGTGCCGTAGACCACCCAGCCGCTCGGGATACGAGCCACGTAAGCGACGCGACAACGGCACGCTTCGTTGACGAGCACCAGCACCGGACGGACAACCGAGGAAGCGCGCGTCCTGAGCGCGGGAGAAGGAGCCACGGTGCGTCAACCTCACCTGATCAGCAGTCTCAGCCCTCCCTATCGAAGGTCGCTTCAACTGTCGCTCGCCTTCAGCGGCAACGCAACCGCTCGTCGTACGCCGGTCGGTCAGGTCAGGCGCTCGCGGGCCGGCTCCTCGGCGAGCATCGGTACGTCGGGCAGCGCCCCGACCGGGAGCCAGAAGAAGTGCTTGCGCACACACACCACGCGCGCGTGTTCGATCGGGCCGTCAGTGCTGTCCAGCGTCACACGCCAGAGCACCTCCGCCGATGCGTCGCACTCGGGACAGACGGTCAGCTCGATCATGGGTTCCACCTCCTTGACTACGAAGGAGGAGGGGGACCGGTTCGCGAGAGATACCGCCTCGCTAGCGACAACCTGAGCGCCCGGACTGGTTCAATGCGAAGGGACCGGCCTGGATGGAGCGTTGCCATGACTGCGCACCAAATCACCTGTACGACACGGTCGAACCCGCGCCCTCCGGCCCACAGCCACGTCCTGTCGGTGGGCCTGGCCGACGGACGGCACCAGACCGTCGAGACGGTCCGCTTCCGGATGGGCCAGGGCGACACCTACTACACCTTCGGCGCCGGCAAGTTCGGCACCGTGCGGGCCTACGACTGCTACTGCGGCGTCAAGACGATCGCCTCTGGGCTGGACGCCGTCCTGGGCAACTCGCTGGACAACATGCCCCCCTGCTGATCCCCCGGATGGCCGCTGTCCGTCGCAAGCGGTGACCGGCGCGACGTACGTTCATGACAATCTTCTGCAACCTCTTGCGCTAAGCGTCACAGCGGTGCAGGCTCCCCCACGGGATCGTGGGCCGACACCCCTGGCGCCCGACCCATTGTGCGAAAGGTCGGTTGCATGCGCGCTGGTTTGTCGTCGAGGATCGCCCCCTACCTGGCTGTGGCCGTCGCCGCCGGATTCACCTTGGTCGCGTCCCCACCCGCGAGCTCCGCGGCGCCGATACCGGACGACACCCCGGTCCTGCTGACGCCCAAGGGCGACCACGGGTCGGAGGAGAGCGAGGGGGGCAGCTTCGACAAGCTGCGCGACGCGTACTACTGGAGCCGTCTGCTGTCCGGCGACAACCCGATCACGCTCGACCAGGCCGCCCAGCTGCGGTCGAAGGCGAACGCCAAGGCCGCCACGATCACTAACAACGCTGTCCGCGGCGCGGCCCGCGGTGGCACCTGGACCAGCCAGGGCCCGAACCCGATCGTCCAGGTCGGGCGGACGAGCAACACCTTCGAGGCTGTGGCCGGGCGCATCGGGGCACTGGCCATCCGCAACGACGGCACGATCATCCTCGGCGCCGCGCAGGGCGGTGTCTGGACGTACGACGCGACCTCGGGCACGTGGACCTCGCGGACCAACGACAGCGACACCCAGTCCGTCGGCGCGCTCGCCATCGCGCCGAGCAACGACAACATCGTCTACATGGGCTCCGGTGAGGGCGCCCTCTCCGGCGACAGCTACTTCGGCGACGGCATCTACAAGTCGACGAACGGCGGCGTCAGCTGGACGCACGTCTCGAGCCTGTTCACCGGCCAGGCCGTCTCGGACATCGTCGTCGACCCGGCCAACGCCAACCATCTGTTCGCCTCCACCGTGCGTGGTCGCGGCGGCAACCACCGCACGACGCATCCGGCCACCGCCAAGTACGGCGTGTGGGAGTCGACGAACGGCGGCACCAGCTGGACGCTGCGCAAGGGCACCAGCGACGAGCTGCATGGTGCTACCGACCTCGTCATGGACCCGCAGAACGCCCAGATCCTGTGGGCCTCGTTCTGGGGCGACGGCATGTACCGCAGCACGAACGGCGGCCACACCTGGGCGAGCGCGCTGGGCGACCTGCCCGCCGGCAACTTCCTCGAGGGCGGCACGCGGTTCTCGCTCGGTCTCTCGCACCCGGCCGGATCGGCCACGACCACCGTCTACACAGGCTTCGACTACTTCGACCTCAGCGACCACTACCACCAGCCGCAGGTCTACAAGAGCATCGACAACGGCGCCCACTGGACCGCGACGGCCACCGGGACCAAGCCGGACTCGATCTTCAACTACTGCGCCACCGCTGGTTCGCAGTGCTTCTACGACAACGAGGTCAAGCCGGACCCGAACAACCCGGACATCGTCTATGTCGAGGGCAGCTACGGCTACGACCAGTCCCCGCAGTCCGGCGGCATCTACCGGTCCAAGGACGGCGGCGCGACGTGGCAGAACCTCGGCTACGACCTGCACCCGGACTTCCACGCGATCGCCTTCCAGCCGAACAACACCCAGCACATTGCCATCGGCAACGACGGCGGCGTGTGGCAGTCGTTCACGGGCGGCGGCCGGAACGCGGCGACCGACCCGCTGACGGCGGTGGACTGGCAGGACCTCAACGGCCAGGTCGACCCGAACACCGGCGTGCTGGTCCACTCGACCAACCTCGCGATCACCCAGTTCTCGTCCATCGCGACGGTCCCGCTCGTCCCCGGTCAGTACTGGGGCGGCACGCAGGACAACGGCACGCTGCGCAAGTCCCTTGCGAACAACCGCTGGTTCGACCAGGCGGGCGGTGACGGCGGCCAGGTGGTTGTCGACCAGACGACCCCGAACCCCCTCAACCCGAACCTCCCGGCGTACGTCTTCGGCACCTACACCGCCTTGTCGCCGTACCGGTTCGACCCGACCAAGGTCGGCACGATCTTCGGCAACGAGGCGATCGACGGCGGCATCAACACCCACGACCGGGCCGAGTTCTACATCCCCATGGTGCAGAACCGAGGCAACGTCAACCAGCTGTTCGTGGGCAGCTACCGCGTCTACCGCAGCGACAACGCAGAGGCACCGTCCGCCGGCGACGTCACTTTCGCGCCCATCAGCGGCGACCTCACCAGCGGATGCACCGGCGCCGCTCCCAACGGCGCACGGGGCTGCTTCGTCTCGACGATCGGCCTGGCCGACGGCGGCACGGGCGCGTACGCCGGCACGGACGAGGGCTGGCTGTGGGCGAGCCCGGACGCGGTCAGCTCGGACAGCCCCAGCTGGACTCGCGTCGGCGTCGGCCGGGTGCCGAACCGTCCGGTCAACCAGATCGCCGTGGACCACTCCAACTGGCGGATCGCGTACGCGGCGTACGGCGGGTTCTCCGCCGCCACGCCGAGCCGCCCCGGCCACGTCTACGCCACCGGCAACGGCGGCCAGACGTGGAAGGACATCACTGGCAACCTGCCGGACGTCCCGGTCAACTCGATCGTCATCGACCCGTCCTCGCCGCGGACCCTGTACGCCGGCACCGACGTCGGGGCGTTCGTGACGACCAACAAGGGCGGCTCGTGGACCCGCCTCGGCAGCGGCATCCCGAAGGTCGCGGTCTGGCAGCTCGACTACGACGCCAGCCACGGCGTCCTGGCCGCCGGCACCCACGGACGCGGCGCGTACACGCTGAACAACCGCAACGCCGAGGCGGCGCTCGTGGTGTCCAAGGCTGACTCCGGCGCACCCGTCGGACCCGGACGCAACATCGACTACACGATCACGGTGAAGAACATCGGCAACGCGCCGGCCACCGGGGTCAAGGTCGTCGACCGCGTGCCGGACAACACGACGTTCGTCTCGGCCGGGTCGGGCGGCACGCTGAGCCAGGGTCGCGTCTCCTGGTCCGGGCTGAGCGTCCCAGCCGGTGGCAGTGTGTCGGTGACCTTCTCCGTGAAGATCTCGCCGAGCCTGCCGTCGACCGTGCACGCCATCGTCAACGACGGCATCACGGTGACGTCGGCCGAGGGCCCCGGCACGACCGGTAGCCCACACAGCACGCCGATCGCTCCCGAGCACGCCGTGAGCGTCGAGCCGGCCAGCGATACGGAGGGCGCCAAGGTTGGGACCGCGTCGACGTTCACCGAGCACGTGACGAACGAGGGCTTCATGCCCGACAGCTACTCCGTCACGACATCCAGCGGATGGACGGCGACGGCGTACGACGCCACCTGCACGACCGCGATGACGACAACCCCGACTGTGCAGCCGGGTGAGACGCTCGACGTCTGCGTCAAGGTGGACGTGCCCGGCGGAGCCGCCGACAACGCCACCAACGACACGGCGTTCACGGCGACATCAGTAACAGACTCCGGTGTGTCGGGGTCGGCGACGCTGACCACGATCGCGGTCGCAGTCGACACCCTCGTGGTCGACCAGGACGGTGGCGCCCCGGACGTCCAGGCGTACTACCAGAACGCCTTGGCGGCCAACGGTGTCGCCTACAGCACCTGGGACCTGGCTGCGAAGCCCGAACTTCCGCAGTCGTACCTCACGGCACACTCCACTGCCGTCTGGTTCACGGGTAACACCTACCCGGCGCCGATCACGCCGTACGAGCGCGAGCTCAAGGCGTTCCTCGACGGTGGTGGGCGACTGTTCATGTCGGGTCAGGACATCCTCGACCAGGCCGCCGGCACCACCGCGTTCGTGCACGACTACCTGCACATCGACTGGGACGGCACGGATGCCCAGAACGACCAGGCGACGGCAGCCGTCCACGCCGTGAGCGGCAACCCGGTCAGCGACGGGGTCGGCACGGTCTCGCTCGACCACTCGGTCCTGGGAGCGACGTTCGAGGACCAGATCACGCCGATCGCTCCCGCAACGGCGGCCTTCACCGACGACACGGCGGCACCCGACGCTCTGTCGGTGGCGGACGGGTCGTACAAGGTCGTCTTCCTCGCCTTCCCGTTCGAGGCCTACGGGACGGCCACGCAGAAGAACGACTTGATGAAGCGGGCGCTGACCTGGTTCGGCTCCTGACACCGGTGGGCGGGCCGACCCCAGGTCGGCCCGCCCACCGAACGGACTACACCCAGCCCAATCCGTACCGCGTGCGGAGCAACCTCGGTCACCCGTTCGGCCTCAACACTCAGGACTAGTGCGCGCTGTGCCGACTCCTGTGGAGAGCCCATCGAAGCCACGCAGGAGGGAGCGGCTCATGTACGAAGACATCCCCACCGTGTTGCGCGGAGGCCCGCTCGACGGGCGGCTCGACACGGTCCCGGCTGCCCGCCGGCCGCGGTACTTCGACACGCTCGACGGCGGATGGGCCGTGTACGTCCTCACCGACGAGGTGGAGGGTGACCGGCGCGTGCTGCGCTACGAGCACGGCTCCGAAGTGTTCGTCGCGGCCTGAGCTGCCCGCTGCTTGACGCCGAGCTGCACATCGAGCGGCCTGGGACCGTGACGCGGAAGGAGCGTCAGTCGGATTCGTCGCGCTCCGCGAGATAACCGAGTACGTCGTCCTCCGTCGCGGTGAGGCGCTGCACCTCCTCTCCGCCGTCGCACCGCTGCAGGGACACGACGACTCGACCCGGCGCTCGGTGCACGACGACCCAGTGCCCGCCGGCATCCTGCCAGCGACGCAGCACGTCGAGCTGGGACTCGGGCGAACCGCCCTCTGTACTGCGAGTCACCCGAGAGTCACCCGAGAGTGATGATGACGTTGTCGACCCGGCCGTTGAACTGGTCCGCCGCCGGCGAGGTCGCGATGGTCGTCCCGCTCGACAGCTTCCCGCCGACGCTGACCGGGGTGGTCCAGGTCATGTTCAGGTCGCCAACGGTCCGGTCCGCCGCCGTGGACGTCCCGAACGCCACCCACGTGCCGGCGCTGATGCTGCGGGCGTAGACCCTCAGCGACAGCACTCCGGTCGCCGACCGGTTGCAGATGGCGCGGTACCACCTGACGTTCGTCGTCTGGTTCGGGATGTGGATCACCGGCGTGACCACCGCCGCCGCGTTCGCGACCGTGCGAACGAAGCACTGGGCGGCGTGCTTGTCGACGCTGAGCTTCCACTGCTTCTGCGGGCTGAGGCCGCGCTGCAGCAGGTTGTCGCCGTCCAGCGCGTCGGTGCCCACGTTGTCGTCGAGCGAGAAGTCGGCCTGCCACGTGAAGCTGCCGGTGCCACCGTTGAGCGGGTCGAGCGACGAGGTCTTGTTCTTGATCGCCACGACGGCCAGCGGCGGCTGGCTGCCGCGCGCGACGTACCCGGGGAAGTCGATCGCGTTGTTGCAGCACACGCCGCTCACCGTGGAGACGGCCTTGCCGCCGTTCAATGTGACAACCGACGCGGTCAACGTCCGGTAGTAGGCGCCGCCCACGGTCAGCGTCGTGACCGTCTTGCCGGCCTCGGGCGTGGCGAAGTTCAGGCTCGCTCGCACCACTGGCGTCGTCGCGGCCGCGGATGGAGCGAGTCCCGCCAGCGCGGTAGCGGCAGCGACTGCCGTGATGGCGGCCGCCAGCCCGATTCGTGATGTACGTCGCACCGGGTCTCCTTCGAGGGTCGCAAGGCCCGAGTCGGGGACCAACCTAGAACAGCGACCCGAGGTCCGCCTACGGTGTCCGCTACGCGAGCGCAGTAGCCCTGACCCGGCTACGGTCTGATGATCGACACAGGGCTGAGGAGGCTTCGGTGGACCGCGACGAAGACCTGATCGCCACCTGGACCAAGCTGTTGACGGCGGACGGTGAGACACCTCCGCCACCGCTCGTCGCCCGCTGCGCTGCGACGTTCGGTCCCAAGCCGGAAGCGGTGCTGTGCCAAGCCATCCACGACCACGGCACCCGCTGGAAGGTCGCCGTCCTCGCCGGCGGCCTGTTCGGCTGTGCCGAGGCGCGCTCGGCGCATCCGCACTGGGACAGCGAGGCGTACGTGCACCAGCTCGGGCATGACGACGGTGCCACGTACGACTGCTGGGCCACCGCGATCCGGGAGGTCGTGTGGGTGAGCACTCTGCCGCACGACGACGACGGGCGGCACTGGCGGCCGGTCGCCGCGGAGGAAGGCGACGCGCTCCTCAGCTCGTGGCGGATCGCTCTGCGCGACGGTCACCACGTCGACCTGCCGTTCGGCGAGCTCCCGACCCAGCTCGAGGCGCACGAGAGGGCGGACGAGATCGCCCTGGCGCTGCTGAAGTCGCTGGCGCTGTGACCCTCGGGGATCGTCCGCGTGCCGCGGAACCTCGTCCGCGTGCGGGGGAACCTCGTCCGCCTGCGGCGGAACCATGGTCCGGACATGGGTCGCGCCCGACACCGAAGCCCCTGTAACAACGGTGTCGGGCACGAGGCACCTACCGTAGCGTATCGGCCCTAACCGGCCAAATCGGCTGCGATCGCCCTCCCGACCGTCCGGCCGGAGTACAGGCAACCACCGAGGAAGGTGCCCTCGAGAGCGCGGTAGCCGTGCATCCCACCGCCTCCGAACCCGGCGACCTCTCCGGCAGCGAACAGCCCAGCCACGGGCGACCCGGACGCCGTCATCGCCCGACCTGACAGGTCGGTCTCGATGCCGCCGAGCGTCTTGCGGGTCAGGACGTGCAGTCGTACGGCGATGAGCGGCCCCGCGCCGCGGTCCAGCAGAGCGTGCGGCTTGACCGTGCGGATCAGCTTGTCACCGACGAAGCGCCGCGATGCTCGGATCGCGGCCAGCTGCGGGTCCTTGCCGAGGCCGGTCAGGACCTGCTGGTCTCGTTGCCGCACAGTGCTTTCCAGCTCCTGCGGGTCGACCAGGTCGGACCCGACGAGGTCGTTCATGGCGTGCGCCAGTGCCTGGATGTCGTCGCGCTGGACGAAGTCGGCTCCGTGGTCAAGGAACGCCTGCACCGGCCCCGGTACGTCCACCCGAACCCGACCCAGCACCTGGCGGATGTCCTTGCCCGTGAGGTCGGGGTTCTGCTCGGACCCGGAGAGGGCGAACTCCTTGCCGATGATCCGCCTGTTCAACAGGAACCACGAATGTCCGTGGCCGGCCCGCGTGACGGCGGCGAGCGCGCCGAGCCCGTCGAAGCCCGGGTACAACGGCGGGGGCAGCCGCCGGCCGTTCGCATCGAGCCACAGGGGCGACGGACCGGACAGGATGCGGATCCCGTGCCGGTCCCAGACCGGCGAGTGGTTCAGGATGCCCTCGGCGTAGTGCCACATGCGGTCCGGGTTGATGACCCGCGCACCGGCGTTCTGGGCGATCCCGATCATCCGCCCGTCCACGTATGCCGGCACGCCGGAGAGCATGTTCGCCGGAGGTGAGCCGAGCCGCTCGGGCCACGAGCGCCGTACCAGGTCGTGGTTGGCGCCGATCCCGCCGGACGTGACCACGACCGCCGAGGCGTGCAGGGCGAACTCCCCCACGACAGCGCGCGAGCTGGGCGCACCGCGCGCCGCCGAGCTGGGCTCGAGCACCTCGCCCGAGACACCGTCGACCACGCCGCCGGTGACGGACAGTCCGGTCACGCGGTGGCGGAACCTCAGCTCCACCAGACCCCGCGCCTGGGCGGCGCGCACCCGGCGGACGAACGGCTCGACCACGCCCGGACCCGTCCCCCAGGCGACATGGAAGCGCGGCACCGAGTTGCCGTGACCACCGGGGAAGTAGCCGCCGCGCTCGGCCCACTGGACGAGCGGAAACAGCCCGATCCCCATCTCCCGCAACCATGACCGCATCTCGCCCGCCGCGAAGTCGACGTACGCCTCCGCCCACCGCCGTGGCCAGTAGTCCTCTTCGCGGTCGAACGCGGCGGAGCCCAGCCAGTCCTGCAGGGCGAGCTCGTGCGAGTCGTGCACCCGCAGGCGGCGCTGTTCCGGGCTGTTGACGAGAAACAGGCCGCCGAGGGACCAGAACGCCTGGCCGCCGAGGTTGGTCTCCGGCTCCTGGTCGACGACCATGACCCGACGGCCGCTGTCAGCGAGCTCCCCCGCTGCCACCAGCCCGGCCAACCCGGCGCCTACGATGACGACGTCGGCGTCGAGGGGCATGCCCCGACTTTATGTGTTGTCTGGTGCGAAGCCGACCAAGGAGGATCGCCGCATGCCCTTCGGCACTTCGACGCCGAGCTCCATGACCGACCCGCGACAGCGTCACGCGATGCTGCTGCGAGCCGTCTACCTACCCCTCGCCGCTTTCGCGACGGCGGCCCTCGTGGCCCAGCTGTTCGTGACGCTCGGGCTCAACGGTGTGTCCACGGGCACCCGGGTGGTCCGCATGCTGAGCTACTTCACTATCCAGAGCAACATCCTCGTCGCAGTCTCCAGCTGGGGGCTGGTGATCCGTCCGCAACGGGCCGGACTGCTGTGGCGGATCGTGCGGCTGGACGCGTTGGCGGGCATCGCGGTCACGGGCATCGTCTACTCCATCGCGCTCGCCGGCACGCAGGAGCTGCATGGGTGGGCACTGGCCTGCGACGTCGCCTTCCACTACGTCGTGCCGATCGCGACGGTGTTGACCTGGCTGGTGTTCGGACCGCGCGGACGCATCGACAGCACGACGGTCCTGGGCGGCCTGATCTGGCCGGTCCTGTGGTTCGGCTACACGCTGCTGCACGGGGCCGTCAGCGACTGGTACCCGTACCACTTCGTCGACGTCGGTGATCTGGGCTACCCGCGGGCGTTGCTGAACGCGCTCATCATCACGGTGCTGCTCGGCGTCGTCCTCACCGCGCTGTGGCTGATCGACCAGCGGGCCAACTCGCTCACCGGCCGTGGCGTACAGCAACGAGCGCGTCGGCCAGCTCTGCGAGGCCAAGGCCGGGGTTAGCCGCCGCCAGCCCCTCGCGCACTGCCTCGGGGAACGCGCCCGCTCCCGCAACGGCGCCACAGATCGCGCCCGCCATCGCCGCGATCGTGTCGCTGTCGCCACCGAGACTTGCGGCGGCGCGCACCACGGGCCACGGGTCGTCCTCGACCATCAGCGAGGCCAGGGCGAGAGCCGCCGGCACGGACTCCTGCGTCGCGACGCTCGTCCCCACCAACGTGGCAATGGTCTCGCGGGCATCGGCCGGGCGCCGGCCGGCGACGAGCTCGACCGCCCAGGCGGCGCGCGTTCCGACATCCGCGCCCGCCACGAAAGCGCCGTACGACGCGCCGATCCGCGCTGCCTCGACGGCGACGCGGACCGCCTCTTCGACGCCGGCACCGGCGACCCCGGCACTCACGGCTGCGGCGACGGCCGAGGCGCCCGAGATGGCCAGTCCCGTGTCGTGCGTGGCTCGAGAGACCAGTGCGACCCGGTCGACGAGCTCGGCCAGCCGGCTGGGTCCGGCGGTCTCCCGGCCGACGGCGCAGCAGATGCCCACGGGGGCGATGCGCATCGCCGCGCCGTTCGTGTGTCCCTCCCGCCCGCTCTCCTCCGGCGGGACGCCGTCTGCGAGGCGGGCCAGCGCCCCCCGCGTCGATGGGCCGAGCAGGTCGAGGGAGCCCTCCGCGCGCATCCGCGCCTCCCAGGCGAGCAGCTCGTGCGCCAGGTCAACCGGGTCCAGCCGGCCGTGGCCCGCGACCAGCAGCCGGCCGACGATGACGGCCTGGTCGGTGTCATCGGTGACGCGCCCCGCTGCCCGGCCGGATCGGGTCGGGTTGTCCGGCGGCGACGGCTCGAAGCCGGCCAGGACGCCGTACCGCCTACGCACCGTCTCGAACGGCAGCCCTTCGGTCGGCATACCCAGCGCGTCGCCGATCGCCAGGCCGACGAGGGCGCCGCGCGCGCGCTCGAGCTCCGACGTCACGGCGACATGGGCAGGGCCTCGACCATCGCGGTCGCCATCGCCCGGTCACCCTCTATGTGTACCGGTGTCTGGTCGGCGCCCGTGCGGCCGTTCGCGCGCGCGGCGAGATCCAGCCAGTCCAGCTCGAGGGCGGCGACCGGCACCGGAGCCGGACCGCTGCCCGCGTACGACGCCCGGCCCTCCGCATCCACGACCACGGTGCGCTCGAACGGCAAGGCGCCGGTGACTCGCAGCTGGAAGGTCTGGCCGGGAGCGGCACCAGCGTTCTTGGCCCAGTACAGGGGGATCATGCCGAGGATGCAGTCGCGTCCGACGTGCGCACCAGGGCCGGCCTCGTTGCCCGGCCGACCGGTGGCGACCCGCACGTCCTGCTCGTGGATCCACAGATCGAAGACCCGGATCGGCAGTGACCTCTCGGCCGGCACCGGGTTGCCCATCACGCCGGTCAGTGTGTCCCCAGAGCGGGGTGGGTTTGCCTGCAGCGCAATCCTTCTGGCCTCGATGGCCAACCGCAGCTCGTCCACCAGGCGCTCCGCCGGCCAGCCCCGCATCGCATGGACACCGCGTTCCATCCGAGCGCCCACCGGGTTGCGGATGTACGGCGCCGGGGGTGCCTCGGGTGGGAGCTCGCCGCCGGCCAGCTGCCGCTCCAGCGACGCGATGTGGGCGAGCTGGTCGTGCACGTCCCAGCCTGGACAGCGGGTCGGCAGTGCGAGCTCCTCGGGCCGCAGTGAGACGGCCAGCGCGATGATCGAACCCCAGGTGTGGTCCATCGCGCTCAGGACGGCTGTGAGATCGCCCGCGTCGCTCATGGTCTGGAGAGTACGGCGCGACTGATAGCCTGGGCACTGTCCGCGGCTCCCTTTCGAGCTCTGCGGCTCCCACCGAAGTGGTGCTCTTGGTTGACGGTGAAGCACGTCTCGATGCCGATGACCTTGGCTCGACGACGTACCCGTAACAACCGAAGAAACGAGAGAGCTGTGTCCTCCCCCACCTACCCGGGCGTGCGCCCGGGCTTGACCTTTGCCGCGCTCGGCCTGCCGGACGTGCTCGTCCAGCGACTGCGCCGGGACGGCATCGACGAGCCGTTCCCCATCCAAGCCGCGGCCATCCCCGACGCGCTGGCCGGCCGGGACGTCCTCGGCCGCGGCCAGACCGGATCCGGCAAGACGCTGGCCTTCGGGCTGCCGATGCTCAGCCGGCTGACCGGTCGCAAGGCCAAGCCGCGTCGCCCGTTGGCGATCGTGCTGGTCCCGACCCGCGAGCTCGCCATGCAGGTCCACGACGCGCTCATGCCGCTGGCCCAGACGGTCGGCGTGCACACCCGCTTGGTCGTCGGCGGAATGCCGTACAGCAAGCAGATCAGCGGCCTCGAGCGCGGGACGGAGCTCGTGATCGCGACGCCCGGCCGGCTCACCGACCTCATCGAGCGCGGTTCCTGCGACCTGCGCGACGTCAGCGTGGTGGTCCTCGACGAGGCGGACCACATGGCCGACATGGGCTTCCTGCCGGCGATCACCGCCATCCTCGACCTGATCCCGGCGGGCGGCCAGCGGCTGCTGTTCTCCGCGACGCTGGACCGCGGCGTCGACGGCATCGTCGCGCGCTATCTGATCGACCCGGTCACCCATGCGACCGAGTCCGGTCAGGCAACCGTCACGACGATGAACCACCACGTGCTGCACGTCGAGCCGAACCACAAGGCCGGAGTCACCGCTGAGATCGCCGCCCGCGAGGGCCGGACGGTCGTGTTCGTCCGGACCAAGCTCGGCGCCGACCGCGTCGCCGGCCAGCTCCGCGGGCGCGGGGTCGCCGCGGCCGCCCTCCACGGTGGGCTGACCCAGGGCGCCCGCAACGGCGTCCTCAACGCCTTCCGCGCCGGCACGCTGCCGGTGCTGGTCGCGACCGACGTCGCCGCCCGCGGCATCCACGTCGACGACGTGGGCCTCGTCCTCCAGGTCGACCCACCGCAGGACCACAAGGACTACCTGCACCGGGCCGGCCGCACAGCCCGAGCCGGTGGCCGCGGAACCGTTGTGACCCTTGCCCTTCCGCACCAGCGACGCGCCGTGGAGCGCTTGACCGCGCAGGCCGGTGTCGACGTCAAGGCCACGGCGGCGCGTCCCGGCGACCAGGCTCTGCAGCAGGCGACGGGAGCTCGTCGCCTCGACGCGGCGCCCGTCACCGACGAGGCCGTACGCCTACTGACGGCCGCCCCGCGTGGCTCTGGTTCGGCCCGGCCGTTCCGTTCCGGCGGCCCCCGCCGCGACGGTGGACCGCGCCGTACCGAAGGTGGACCGCGCCGTACCGAAGGCGGCCCGCGCCGTACCGAAGGCGGCCCGCGCCGCTCGGGCGGCCCGAAAGCCAACGGCGGCAAGCGGTTCGGCACCAAGCCGAGCCGCAGTCACTGACCACCTTCAGCTCAGCGAGCAGCCAGCGTCCGGACGGACGTCCCGCGTGACGTCAGCAGGCGAACCAGCGACGGGTCGGGTCCCAGCGGCTCGGCGACCGCAGCTGCCCCGGCCGCGACCGCGGTACGACGGGTCATCTCCGGCAGGCGGCCCGGCGCGATGAACAGCCCGCTCACCGCCACTCGGTCATAGCCGCGGCCCGTCAGGCCGTGCACCGCCTCGTCGACCCGAGGACCGACCGCGGTCGCGAAGGCCGGGACAACGGGCCGCCCGCTGCGCTCTGCCCAGCGCGCGGCCACCTCCTCGACGGCGCGGCGCGCCTCGGGATCGGACGAACCCGCCGACGCGAGGACCACCGCGCCGTACGGACGGTTCGTGGCTCGAAGCCGTTCCTCCAAGGCATCCAGCAGGAGGTCGGGCTGGCCGGCCTCGGGCGCAACCCCCAACGGCTCGGCGACGCTGACCTGGAGCCACGGCAGGCCGGCTCGAACTTCGGCCACTGCCGACGGCAGGTCGACCTGCAGGTGATAACCAGGCGTGAAAAGCATTGGTACGACACGGATTTGGCTCGCACCATCAGCCGCGAGCTCGGTCAGCGCCTGGCCGACCGACGGCTCGGTGAAGTCGAGGTAGGCGACCCGGACCAGGGCGCGGCCAGCCTCGTTGCCCGGCCGTGCCCGCAGCCGGCCCCGCACCGCTGCGACCAGCCCCGTGACCGTCGCCGCAGCCCGCGGGTCCCGGCTGCCGTGCGCGACCAGCAGCACCGCGTCGCTCATGCGTGGATGCCGCACTCGGTCTTGCCCTGGCCGGACCAGCGGCCGGACCGCGGGTCCTGGCCCGGGGCGACGCGCCGCGTGCAGGGCTCGCAGCCGATCGAGGGGTAGCCCTGCGCGATGAGCGGGTGCCGGGGCAGGCCGTTCTCGACCTGGTAGCGCGCGACGTCCTCGTCGGTCCAGCGGGCGATCGGGTTGACCTTGACCTTGCTGTGCGTGGCGTCCCACCCGACGACCGGCGCGTTCGCCCGCGACGGCGCCTCGACCCGGCGCAGGCCGCTGACCCACGCGTCGTACCCCTCCAGAGCCGTGGCCAACGGGTCCACCTTGCGCAGGTAGCAGCACAGGTCCGGGTCCCGCTCGTGCAGCCGCGGCCCGAACTCGGCGTCCTGCTCGGCCACGCTCTGGCGCGGCGTCACGTTGACGACGGTGACGGGCAGGAGCCGGGAGACCCGGTCGCGGGTCTGCAGCGTCTCGGGGAAGTGGTAACCCGTGTCCAGGAACAGCACGTCGACGCCCGGCAGCACGGTGCCGACCAGGTGGGACAGCGTCGAGTCCTGCATGGATGCGGCGACGGCGAGGCGGTGGCCGAACATGGCGGCGGCCCAACGCACGATCTCCTCGGCGGGGGCGAACTCGAGCTCGCGGCCGGCGCGTTCGGCCAGCGACTCGAGGTCGATGTCAACGGTGGCGAAGCAGGTCACGACAGGCTCCCAAGGGTGGGGACGGGCGAGATGCCGATGAGGCGGACGGCGAAGACGCGGCGACAGGCCGTACACAGCCACGAACCATGGCTGTCCTCGGTCGGCCGGAGGTCCTCCTCCGCGCAGTACGGGCAGTGCATGACGGGCGAACGGCTCTCGCTCATGCCAGGGCCCCCTCGTCCGCGCGACCGGCCCACGTCGCGAACCGCTCACCCGGCTCGCGGTCGGCGACGAACCGGCGTACGACGCGCTCGACGTACTCCGGCAGCCCGGCTGACGTCACCTTCAGGCCTCGCACCTTGCGGCCGAACCCGGCGTCCAGGCCGATGCCGCCGCCGAGGTGCACCTGGAAGCCCTCGACCTGCTCGCCGTCCACGGTCACGATCTGACCCTTCAGCCCGATGTCGGCGGTCTGGATGCGAGCGCACGAGTTCGGGCATCCGTTGACGTGCAACGTGATCGGTACGTCGATCTGGTCGACGACGTCCGCGAGCCGGTGCTCCAGCTCGGTCACCGTCGACGCGGCCAGGCCTTTGGTCTCGACGATCGCCAGCTTGCAGAACTCGATCCCCGTGCAGGCCATGGTGTTCCGGCGGAACACGCTCGGCCGGGCGCTCAGCCCGATGTCGTCCAGGGACACGATCAGGGACTCGACGTCCTCCTGACCCAGGTCGAGCACCAACAGCTTCTGGTGCGGAGTCAGCCGCACGCGGTGCGAACCATGCGCCTCGACGACGTCCGCGATGCGGCGCAGCTGGTCGCCGTCCACCCGGCCCACGGTGGGCGCGACGCCGACGTAGAACCGGCCGTCCTTCTGCGCGTGCACACCCACGCCGTCACCCGGGTCGGCGGACACCTCGGGAGCCGGACCGTCGGGGAGCGCGCGGCCGAGGTACTCCTTCTCCAGCACCTCGCGGAACTTCTC
The DNA here is from genome assembly GCA_045807245.1 of Actinomycetales bacterium. Taxonomy (GTDB): domain Bacteria; phylum Actinomycetota; class Actinomycetes; order Actinomycetales; family CAVURS01; genus CAVURS01. Next base: position 39,192 of record JBJMHS010000011.1, on the reverse strand, counting down.
GACGCCCCAGTCGGCGATGAGGAACTTCAGCCGGGCGCGGTGCCGCAGCCGGCGGTAGCCGTAGTCCCGGAAGACGGACACGACACCGGCCCAGACGTCCGGCACCTCCTCCGCGGCCACCCACACACCGAGGCGCTCGGCCAGCCGCGGGTTCGTCGAGAGACCGCCGCCGACCCAGAGGTCGAATCCCGGGCCGAGCTCGGGGTGCTCGACGCCGACGAAGGACACGTCGTTGAGCTCGTGCACGACGTCGTTGCCGCCGCGGCCACTCACTGCGGTCTTGAACTTGCGCGGCAGGTTCGCGAACTCGGGGGAGCCGATGAACCGCCGCTTGATCGCGGCGATCGGCTCGAGGGGGTCGACGATCTCGTCGGCGGCGATGCCGGCAACGGGGCTGCCCAAGACGACACGGGGGCAGTCGCCGCACGCCTCGGTCGTGTCGAGGCCGACGGACTCCAGCGCCTTCCAGACCGCCGGCACATCCTCGATCCGGATCCAGTGCAGCTGGATGTTCTGCCGGTCGGTCAGGTCGGCCGAACCGCGCGCGTACGCCGCGGAGATGTCACCGATGACCCGCAGCTGCTGCGTCGTCAGGGCCCCGCCGTCGATGCGGATCCGCAGCATGAAGTACTCGTCGTCCAGCTCGTGCGGCTCGAGGACTGCCGTCCGGCCGCCGTCGATGCCCGGTCTCCGCTGCGTGTAGAGGCCGAACCAGCGGAACCGGCCGCGCAGGTCGTTCGGGTCGATGCTCTGGAACCCGCGATGGGCGTAGATGTTCTCGATCCGGGCCCGGACGTTGAGCGGGTTGTCGTCCTTCTTGACCTGCTCGTTGGAGTTGAGCGGCTCGCGGTAGCCCATCGCCCACTGCCCGTTGCCCGCGCGGCCCGGCGTCGAGTGCGCGCGCGAGCCACTCGGCGTACGAGTGGGTGTGCTGGTCATCGGGGGTTCGCTCCTGGGCGGGGTGGGTTCCCGCGCGGCGCGCTACGAAGACCGAGGAGAGGGTTGGTGACCCTGGCCGGGCGACGTCACGCGCCCGGGGGAAAGTGCTCGCGGGCTGGCGTCAGACCGGAAGACACATCATGCTGCGCGTGCGCCCGAGGTCGACGTGGCGTCGACCAACGAGGAACGGCAGGACATGGGTCACGAGGAACAGGGTAGGTGACCGTTCAACCTCGGTCGAGAGCCGTCCAGCACCTGAGACGGCTGTCCGATACGCGGGACGAGCGGCTCAGCGTGCGAGCGTCGGACAGACTGGACCCATGATCGAGCCGGTCGATGCCATGCGGCGGATCGCCTTTCTCCTCGAGCGCTCCGGTGCGGACACCTACCGTGTGCAGGCCTTCCGCGGCGCGGCCACGGCCCTGCTGACCACGGGTGAGGACGAGGTACGCCGGCGGGCCGCCGACGGGACGCTCACCGAGATCGGCGGGATCGGGAACCGTACGGCGGGAGTCGTCCGGGAGGCGCTGGCCGGCCGGATTCCCGAGTACCTGGTCAAGCTCGAGGAGTCCGCCGGGCCGCTGGTCGCCGGTGGCGAGGCGATGCGTGACGCCCTGCGCGGCGACCTGCACTCGCACTCGACCTGGAGCGACGGCGGCAGCCCGGTGGAGGAGATGGCGGTCGCCGCCCTCGAACTCGGCCACGAGTACCTCGCGTTGACCGACCACTCTCCGCGGCTCACCGTCGCCAACGGCCTGACCGCCGCCCGGTTGAAGGAACAGCTCAAGCTCGTGGCGACGGTCGACGAGCGGCTGGGCGAGTTCCGGCTGCTGTCCGGCATCGAGGTTGACATCCTCGAGGACGGCGGGCTGGACCAGGAGCCAGTGATGCTGGACCGGCTCGATGTCGTTGTGGCGTCGGTGCATTCGAAGCTCGCGATGGAACGCAAAGCCATGACCCGGCGCATGCTGGCCGCCATCACGGGGTCGCGGATGAATGTGCTGGGGCACTGCACCGGTCGGCTCGTCTCCCCGCGCTCACACACGGGCAAGACCCGGGCGCAGAGCCAGTTCGACCACGAGGCGGTCTTTGCCGCCTGCGCCGAGCATCAGGTCGCGGTCGAGATCAACTGCAGCCCGCACCGCCTCGACCCGCCGCGCGAACTGATGCGGATGGCCATGGACGTCGGCTGTCTGTTCTCGATCGACACCGATGCGCATGCACCCGGCCAGCTGGACTGGCAGTGGTACGGCTGCGCCCGGGCGGTCGAGGTCGGCGTACCGAAGGACCGCGTCGTCAACACGTGGCCGGTCGACCGCCTGCTCGAGTGGAGCCGGGCCAAGGTCGCCGCCTGATGAGCGAGTGCAGGGAGTCGTGGCGCATGGCATCGTCCGGGCGATGAACCAGTACGCGCGGACGGAGCGGTCACCCCTCGGCGGTGACTACACGGCGGCGCTGGACTGGTTCGACCGGCAGCTGGCGGCGCACGGTCTGACGTTGGCGGCGCCGGTCGAGCTGGCCAAGGAACGGGATTGGGCGACCGTGTTCCGCGCCGAGACCAGCGGCGGTGTCCTGTGGCTCAAGCTGTCGGGAGCGGGTACGCGGTTCGAGGTCGGCCTCTACGACCTGATGCACCGCATCGCGCCCGAGCACGTCCTGGAGCCGCTGGCGCTCGACGTCGACCGCGCCTGGATCGTGCTGCCCGACGGTGGCCCGCTGCTCGCCGACCAGACGGATGCCGAACGGCTGCCCGGCCAGCTCGAGCAGGTCTTCGCCCAGTACGCCGAGCTGCAGCTGGCCGTCGCTGGTCACACCGATGAGCTGCTCCGCATCGGCGTCACCGACATGCGGGCCGAGATCATGCCGGAGCGGTTCGATGAGGCGCTCGCGTTCGTCGTGCCGTACCTGGGTCGTCGAGGCACTGAACCGGAGCGTGCGGCGTACGAGCATGTCTCCTCGATGCACGGCCAGATCGCCGAGTGGTGCGCCCGGCTGGCGGCCGCACCGGGTCTGGCCAGCATCGACCACAACGACCTGCATCCCTGGAACGTCTTCTACGTCGAGGGGCCGGGCGGCGTGCAGTCAACCTTCTACGACTGGGGGGACGCCGTGCTGGCCCACCCGTTCGCCAGCATGCTGATCGGGCTGGGGGCGCCCAAGCGGCTGCACGGCTGGGCCGACGACGACCCGCGGATGCTGCGGATGAGGGACGCGTACCTGGAGCCGTTCGCCGCCTGGGGCTCGCGGGCCGAGCTGGTCGAGACGCTCGAGCTGTCCTGCCGGGTGGGCCAGATCGCCCGGGCGCTGGTCTGGGCAAGAGCGGTCGGCGAGGCGGGGGCCTCGGCCCCGGACACGTACCAGACCGCGCCGATGGAGTACCTGGCGAACCTGCTCCACCCCTCCCACCTCGGCGCCTGACGTGCTCCCCACCCCGCGCGGTGCTCCCCGCAGCCCGGCTGCGACGGCCGAATCGGCCGCCGACAACCGGGCTGCGGGGAGCACGGGGCCGGGGTGGGGAGCACGGGGCCGGGGTGGGGAGCACGGGGCCGGGGTGGGGAGCACGGCGCGCGGGCGGCTACTTCACCTCGCGGCGGTTGGCCAGGAACAGGCCGGCCGTGACCGGCAGGACGATCCAGAAGGCCATCGACGTGATGGTCTGCGGCACGTGGCCGCCCAGGTTGAAGCTGCTGACGTTGTCGAACGTCTCGAAGATGTCCAGCCACCGGCTGTTGCTGTGCAGCAGGCCGGTACCGACCAGCGCCCACGCCGTCGGCGCGACGTAGTAGGCCAGGACGCCGACCGAGGTGACCGTGGCCACCAGACCGATGCCGGCCGCCATCAGAACGTTGAGACCGTCCGCGATCGCCGAACCGCTGATCGCCCGTAGGACGTTGTCGTACGACGCGCCGTTGCTACCGATGACCCCACCGATCGCCGTCGCGGCGAACGCGAAGCCGACGACCACCGCGACCGTCGCCATCGCCAGGGCGACCGCGGCGACAAGCTTGGCCAGCAGCACCGGGATCCGGCGCGGCGACAAGGTGAACGTCGTCAGAGCGGTCCGCTGCGTCCACTCCGACGTCATGGCCATGATGCCGATGACGGGCAGGATGATGTCGACCGGCACGAGCGCGAGGTCAAGCACCTCGTCGAACCGCAATGTGCCGTCCGGCAGGTGAGTCAGTCCCCAGCCGAGCGCGGTGAGCGACAGAGCCAGGATCGCGATGAGGAGCCAGCGCCCGCTACGGGTGTCAACCATCTTGCGGAGCTCGATCCGGACCAGAGGCAGGAACCTCTGCCGAGGGCCGAAGTCGATTGCCGGGTAGGAGCTTTCGTTCTCCGTACGGAGCACAGTGTCCTGCGCGGGGACCGGGGTCATCGTCGTGGTGCTCATGCTGCCTGCTCGCTTCCAGAAGTGGTGTCAGTGAGGGTGAAGAAGAGCTCTTCGAGTCCATCCGTGCCGGAGTCCCGCAGCTCGGTGAGGATCAGCCCGCTGGCCGCGGCCGTGCGGCCAACCGCCTCGGCCGAACCGACGACCTTCCAGCCCCCTTGCTGCCTCGGCGTCGCCGTCAGGCCGGCCTTCGCCAAGGCCGCCCCCAGCGCAGCGTCGTCGAGGCCGCGGGCGAAGACGCCGGCGCCCCCGAGCAGCTGGTCCAGCGTGCCCTGAGCGACGATCCGGCCGCCGCCGATGACGACGAGCCGGTCGGCCGTCGCCTCCACCTCACGCAGCAGGTGGCTTGACAACAGCACGGTGCCCCCGCGAGAGGCGAAGTCCTGCAACAGGATTCGCATCCAACGAATCCCTTCCGGGTCCAGCCCGTTGGCCGGCTCGTCCAGGACGAGAGCAGCCGGGTCGCCCAGGAGGGCCACACCGATGCCGAGCCGCTGACGCATGCCGAGTGAGTACTGGCGGACCAGGCGCCCCTCCGCGCCGGTGAGACCAACCCGCTCGAGCATGTCGTCAGCGGCCCGGTTGCCCACACCCAGCAGGGAGCCGGCCAGCCGCAGGGTTTCGCGGCCGGTGCGTCCCGGGTGCTGAGCCGCTGCGTCGAGCATCACGCCGACAACGCGTCCGGGGTTCGGCAGTGCGGCGTACTGGCGGCCGGCGACCGTCGCCGTACCGGAGGTCGGGCGGGTGAGCCCGGTGAGCATGCGCAGAGTCGTGGACTTGCCGGCTCCGTTCGGTCCCAGGAAGCCGGTGATGGTGCCGGGCTCGCAGGAGAAGGTGGCTTCGCTGACGGCGGTCGTGCCGCCGTAGCGCTTGACGAGGTGGTCGACGTTGATCATGGCTAGAGCCTGTCGGCGCACCCCAGGTGCGGGCATCGGCCAGGCGACCAGAACCACCCCCGACCAAAGTCGGTGATCCCGAAGCGTCCACCCCGACCTTCGGCGGGCGCGCGGCCGACGACGCCGCACCTACGCTGGCGACATGCTGCCCCGCGTGCGTGCCCGGTTCGCCCGGTGGCGCGCGCGGTTCGGGCCGCGGGTCTTCGACGGCTACCTCATCGCGTGTGCCGTGGCCGCGTCGGCCGGTCAGGTCGCCGGCGACGGCGACCGGAGCTTCCCCATCGGCCGGTGGCTCTCGATCCCGGTCATGGCCGTCGCCGCGGCCGCGCTCTGGTGGCGCCGGCGCTGGCCGCTCGCCATCACGGCCATCGGCTGCGCGGCCTTCGCGCTGGCGAACGCGCCGCTCACGGGCCTGTTCGGACTCACCACCGTCGCCGTACGACGGCGGGACAGGGCTCTCGCCGGGTCCGCGGCTGCCGTCTACGCGGTGTACGTCCTGCAGCCGGTGATCTTCCAAGAGAAGAGTCTCGTCGCGCAGCTGGTCGGCATGTTCTTCGTCGTCGGGCTGTTCCTGATCCTCGGCGGGTACGTCGGGGCGCGCCGCGACCTGGTGGCCTCACTGAGGGAGCGCGCGGACCGCGCGGAGAGCGAGCGCGAGCTGCGGGCCGAGCAGGCCCGCCTCGGCGAGCGGACCCGCATCGCCCAGGAGATGCACGACGTCCTGGCCCACAAGGTCTCGCTCATCGCGCTCCATGCCGGCGGCCTCGAGCTCAACCCGGACGCCGGGCCGGACACGGTCGAACGTTCAGCGATCCTCATCCGTTCGACCGCGCGTCAGGCTCTGGAGGACCTGCGCGACGTCCTTGGTGTCCTGCGCACCGACGAGAGCGCGGACGGCGCCACGCTCGCCCCGCAGCCCAAGCTGTCCGACGTACGCCGGCTGGTCGACGCGTCACGAGCGGCGGGTGTCACGGTCGAGCTGGTCGTCGAGGGCGATGCTGCGGCCCTGTCCGACCCGGATCGAGCGGCGGCGGCCGGCAACACGATGTCCGAGCAGCTCGGACGCACGGCGTACCGCGTCGTTCAGGAAGGACTGACCAACGTGCACAAGCACGCTCGAGGCGCCTCCACCACGGTCCGGGTGTCCGGCGAGCGCGGGCAGATGTTGCGGGTGTCGATCGCCAACATCAAGCCGGTCGCGGTGGGCTCGCTCCTCCCGGGTGCCGGGGCCGGACTGGTCGGGCTCCGCGAACGCGTCGAGCTGGCCGGAGGCACACTGACGGCGGGTGCGGGACCGGACGGCGGTTGGCTGCTGGCCGCCGAGCTTCCTTGGCCCGCAACGGTCGCCGCGGACGTGGACGAGGTGCGGGCATGACGATCCGCGTGCTGTTGGTCGACGACGAGGCATTGGTTCGCGGCGGTCTGCGGATGATCCTGGAGTCGGCCGACGACCTCCAGGTGGTCGGCGAGGCGGACGACGGCACGAAGGCGGTCGACGCCGTCCGCCGGGACCGTCCGGACGTCGTCCTCATGGACGTGCGGATGCCCGGGCTCGACGGCCTGTCGGCAGCGGCCCAGGTGCTGCAGCTGCCCGAGCCGCCGCGGGTCGTGATCCTCACGACCTTCGGACTCGACCAGTACGTCTTCGCGGCCCTGGAGGCAGGCGCCAGCGGCTTCCTGCTCAAGGACACCCCGCCGCGTGACCTGATCGCCGCCGTACGCGTCGTCGCCGGTGGGGAGGCCATGCTCTCGCCGGCTGTCACGCGCAGCCTGATCGGTCACTTCGCCCGTGGCCGCGGCACGTCCCGTCGCGACGCGGCCGCCACGAGGGTCGCGCTGCTCACCGACCGCGAGACGGACGTGCTCATGGCGGTCGGCCGCGGCCTGTCCAACGCCGAGATCGGGCGCGAGCTCTTCCTGTCCGAGGCCACTGTCAAGGCGCACGTCTCGAGACTGCTGACCAAGCTGGACGCCACCAACCGCGTGCAGGTGGCGATCCTGGCTCATGACGCCGGGCTGCTCGACTGAGCCTGCGCCGCTGCGTCAGTCCCAGCCCAGCTCGTGCAGCCGCTCGTCGCCGATGCCGAAGTGGTGGGCCACCTCGTGCACGACGGTGACGGCCACCTCGTCGACGACCTCTTCGCGGCTGTCGCACATGCGCAGCGTGGGCCCGCGGAAGATGGTGATCCGGTCCGGCAACGAGCCGGCGGCCCACCAGCTGTCTCGTGCCGTGAGCGGGGTGCCCTCGTACAGGCCCAGCAGCCCGCTGTCCTCGCCCTCCGGTGGCTCCACCTCGACCAGCACGACGACGTTGTCCATCTGGGCCGCGAGCTCCGGCGGGATCTCGTCCAGGGCGTCGGCGACGGCCTCCTCGAACTCCTCCGCCGTCATCTCGACCATGCCCCAGTCTCGCCTGCCGCGATCGCGCGGCCCGGACCCAACCACTTTGGAGGTTCCCGGCTGCTCCCCCTATGCTGAACCGGTCCTCGACGGGTCAGGCGTCTAGGCGACGTCACGACGTCCCCATCGTCTAGCGGCCTAGGACTCCGCCCTTTCAAGGCGGCAGCGCGGGTTCGAATCCCGTTGGGGGCACGCACCACGCCTTGCAGCCAGCGAGGTTGAGCACGACAGTACGACGCCAGCTCACGTTGGCCCCGTAGCGCAGTTGGTTAGCGCGCCGCCCTGTCACGGCGGAGGTCGCGGGTTCGAGTCCCGTCGGGGTCGCCATCCGCTGCCGGTTCCGAGGTCGGGCGACCCTCGACCGGGCCGGCTGCGGAGTTCGGCCAGGTAGCTCAGTTGGTACGAGCGTCCGACTGAAAATCGGAAGGTCGGCGGTTCGACCCCGCCCCTGGCCACCAGCCAAGACAGCCCCTGATCTGCGGTGAGCGTAGACATCGTCCAAGGCGGGCTAGCGACCGGGCGTGAGTGAGAGCGCGATTGGCTGAGGGCCAGCGACCGCGGGCCCGCAGCAACCGCCGGCGGCGTTCCCGTCGGGGTCGTCGAAGAGCCCGGCGCCGCCGCAGACTCCGGTGTCAGGCAGAGCGAGCTCGACGCGGGCGGCTGCCTCGTGATCGCCGGCCAACTCGGCCACAACGCTGCGGACCTGCTCGTAGCCGGTCATCGCGAGGAACGTGGGCGCTCGCCCGTAGGACTTCATGCCGACGAGGTAGAGGTCGGTCTCCGGGTGGTTGAGGTCCTTGGCTCCGGTTGCGCCGACGGTGCCGCAGGAGTGGACGTTGGGGTCGATCTCGATGGCGATCCGGGTCGGCGCCTGGAGCGTCGTGTCCAGGTCGAGGCGCATCTCGGTGAGGAACGACAGGTCGGGCCGGAAGCCGGTGAGGACGAACACGCGGTCAGCCGGCGCCAGTGCGCGGCCGTCCTCCGAGCTCAGCACGATCTTCTCGTCGGTCACCGCGACCCGCTCCGTGCGAAACCCGGTCACCAGCTCGACCAGGCCCTCGTCGACCAGCTCGCGGGACCGCACACCGAGTGCGCCACGCTGGGGCAGCTCGTCCGCGGCGCCACCGCCGAAGGTGTTCCCGACAACGCCGCGACGCAGGACCCAGGTGATCGTGGTGCCGGGCTTGGCGCGGACGATCTCGGCGAGCTCGATCACGGCGTTCATGGCCGAGTGGCCCGATCCGATGACCAGGACTCGGGAGCCGGCCAGGGACTCGGCGTCGTGCCGTGAGGGGATCGAGTAGTCGAGGTGGTCCGCGGCTGCGCGCTCCCCCAACGCCAGGAGGCCGTCGGCACCGATCGGGTTGGGCTGGGTCCAGGTGCCCGAGGCGTCGATCACCGCTCGGGCGTCGAACCGGGCCTCGTTCCCGTCGGCGTACTCGACGTGGACGGTGAACGGCTGCTCGGCGCGGCCGGCGTCGACCAGGCGGTCCCGCCCCTTGCGCGAGACGCCGACGACGCGGGCGCCGTACACGACGTCATCCGCGAGCACAGCCGCGAGCGGCGCAAGGTAACCGTCGATCCACTCCGATCCGGTCGGAAAGCCCTCGCCGGGAATCGTCCAGCCGATGAGCTCCAGCAGTCGAGCCCCGGCCTTGTCGACCAGCTCGGGCCAGGCGGAGAAGAGCCGCACGTGGCCCCACTGGCTGACCGCGTCGGCCGGGCCCGGCCCGCGTTCGAGGATCAGGAACGCCTGCCCCCGCTCCCGGAGGTGGGCGCCGGCGGCCAAACCCTGAGGGCCGGCCCCGATCACCACGACGGGCAACTCACTCATGCAACGCTCCTGGATCTCATATCGACGGTTCTCGATAGGACGAGGCTGGCAATCGCATCGACACATGTCAATACGTCGTGACACACTTGGCCCATGCCTGCGCCGCTGACCCTCCTCACGACCGATCTCGCGTCATGCTGCTCGCCGGTCACCGGCGGGGTGATCGAGCCGGACGCGGCCGAGCAGCTGGCCCGGGTCTTCAAGGCACTCGGCGACCCGACGCGCGTTCGCCTCCTGTCGCTCATCGCCGCCACGGACGACTGCGAGGCGTGCGTGTGCGACCTGACTGAGCCAGTCGGCCTGTCCCAGCCGACCGTGTCGCACCACATGAAACAGCTCGTCCACGCCGGCCTGGTCACGCGTGAGCAGCGCGGCAAGTGGGCCTACTACCGGGTCGTCCCGGAGTCGCTGCGGGCTCTGTCTGAGGTCCTCGCGCCCGTCGCCCTTTCCCGCTGACCAACGTGTCGACGGGTCTGGCGATCGAGCCCATGCTCGACACCCACTCATCAGTCGGGCTTTGAGTTGACAGCGGGCTCGAGGCGGCCGACAAGGGCCGCGAGCTTGTCGAGGTCTGGGTGCGACAGGCGGTAGGCGTTGGCGCGACCGACGGCACTCGACGTGACCAGCCCAGCGTCCCGCAGTGTGCGCAGGTGGTATGAGACAAGGGACTGGCTCAGGCCCGTCACTTCCTGCAGTTCACGCACGGTGCTGGTCGCGTCGGCCAGCCACAGCACGATGAGCAGGCGGTCCGGGTTCGCCAGCCCGCGCAGCACCGGACCCCACGTGTCGGCCAGCCGGCGGCACTCCCTGATGGTCTTGGCGCTCGGCTTAGACATAGCAAGATTTCTTGATGTTAATCATGATCGTGGCTATGTTATAGAGGTGGCGATCCTCGGCACGGTGAGCAGCGAGCATCGGCGTGCCGCGCTGGCCCGGCGGGTCCGGCTGCTGTCCTGGGGCACTCTGGTGTGGCTGGCCATCGACGGTGCCGTCGGGATGACCGCTGGCATCGCCGCCAACTCCGTGGCCCTGATCGGCTGGGGCCTGGACTGCGCGATCCAGGCCACCGCTGCACTGATCGTCATCTGGCGGTTCACCGGCGACCGGACCCAGTCCGAGGCGCCGGACGGCCTCGCGCGACGTGTCGTCGGGATCTCGTTCTTCCTGCTCGTCCCGTACATCGTGGTCGTCGCGACCAACCAGCTCGCCACCGGCGACGCCGCCCGGGGCAGCTGGATCGGGGTCACGCTGGCCGCGATCGACGCAGGCCTGATGCCGTTCATCGGGCGCGCCAAGCAGCGCCTGGGCGCGCAGCTCGGGTCGGCCGCGACCTCCGGCGCGGGACGGCAGAACGTGCTGTGCGCCTATCTGTCCATCGGCGTACTCATCGGCCTCGGCGTCAACCTCGCGCTCGGCTGGTGGTGGGCCGACCCGACGGTCGCGCTGCTGGTGGCCGCGGCCTGCCTGCAGGCCGGGTGGAAGACCTGGCGCGGCGAGAGCTGCGACGACGCTGTGGTTCGGTGACTCGTTCGACGTTGTCCGGGTCGACGTGGCCCCGCCTCAGCCGATGCGTTCGGCCAGCGAGACGATGATCCCCTCCGGACCCCGGACATAGGCCATCCGCCAGTAGCCCTCGTACTCGCCGATCGCCCCGACCAACCGGTAGCCGTCCGCCGCCGCCCGGTCGACGGCCGCTTGCAGGTCGTCGACCTCGAAGGCCACGTTGCGCAGACCCAGCTCGTTGGCAGGGGCGGCCGGCGAACCGGGCAGGTGGTCGGGCCGGACGAAACTCGAGAGCTCCAACCGAGTCCCGCCATCGGGCGGCTGCAGCATGACGATCTCGGTCCGAGAGTCGGGGATACCGATCACCGTGTCCAGGAACTCGCCCTCCACGAACATCCTGTTCTCGACCTCGAGGCCCAGCGTCACGAAGAACGCCGTCACCGCGTCGAGGTCGGCCACCGTGATGCCGACGTGGTCGAAGCGTCGTACAGATGCCATGGGCTACATCCTCTGGTTGTCATCTGAACTGGTCACGACGTCGCCGTGTTCGCCAGGTAGGAGTGGACGGCGGAGATCACTACGGATCCCTCGCCGACCGCCGAGGCCACCCGCTTGACCGAGCCGGCGCGCGCGTCACCGACGGCGAAGACACCTGGGACCGACGTCGCGAAACCGTCGCGGGTGACGACGAACCCCTTGGCATCGAGCTCGACGCCGACGTCGTGCAGCCAGGTCGTACACGGGTCGGCGCCGATCATCAGGAACAGGCCCGCCGCCTCGAGCCCGACGTCCCGCTCGACGAGGTGGTCCCGCCAGGTCACCTCGCTCAGCCGACTGGTGCCACGCACCGCGGACAGCTCCGAGCGAGGGTGGACGGTGATCCGTTCGTGATGGCTGAGGCGCTGCGCCAGGTAGTTCGACATAGTGTCGCGCAGGTCGTCACGGCGGATCAGGACGTGGACCTGTCCGGCGTGCCGGGCCAGGAACAGGGCGCCCTGTCCGGCCGAGTTGGCCCCGCCCACCACCACGGCGTTCTGCCCGGCCACGACCTTGGCCTCCAGCTCGCTCGCCGCGTAGTAGACGCCGCGGCCCTCGAGGTCGGCCAGGCCAGGCACGTTCAGGCGCCGGTACCGGACACCGCTGGCAACGACAACGGCGCACGCCACGATGTCGACCTCGTCGTCGAGCCGGACGCGAAAGCCACCCGATACCTGAGACATCGCCGTGACCGAGCGGGGGGACACCAGCCTCGTCCCGAACTTGACGGCCTGCAGCATCGCGGCCCGCGCGAGCTCAGCGCCGGAGACGCCCCCCGGGAAGCCGAGGTAGTTCTCGATCCGCGACGAGCTGCCGGCCTGGCCCCCGATGGCCACGTCCTCGACGACGATCACGTCCAACCCCTCCGAGGCCCCGTACACCGCAGCCGCCAACCCGGCTGGCCCAGCGCCCACCACGAGCAGGTCACAGCGCGAGTCGTCGGCCAGGCACCACAGGTCGATGCCGAGCGCCGTCGCGAGGTCGCGCGTGGACGGTGACCTCATGACCTGACGCGCTCCCGTCACGACGACCGTGCCGGTCTCAGGCAGCACGGTGGTCTTCGCCAGCTGGGACCAAGCCAAGGGGTCCGAACGCCGTACCGTCCGGTACGGCAGCTGGTTGCGCTCGGCGAACTCCTGCAGCCGGTGAAGGTCGCGGTCGTCGTCACCGGCGAGCACGAGCCCGCCCTCCCCCAGTCGCTTCAACATGCGCCGGCGGGCGTCGAACGCGGTGAGCAGTACGTCGCTCAGCTCACCCGAGATCTCCACCAGCCGGCGCACCTCCTGCACCGGCACCCGAAGCACCGCCGTTCCGTCCATGGCAACGCCGGGGAGGAAGGCCCGCTGCCCCATCAACATGCCCAGCTCGCCGACGAAGTCGCCTTGCTCGACGACGAAGACCACTCGGTCATCACGGCGGTCCACCAGGAGTACGCCGCCGGAGAGGACCAGGTAGACGTCGTACGGGTCGCCGGCCTCCCACAAGACCTCGCCCGGCTCGGGATCCAGCACCTCACCGGCTGATCGCAGCAGGTCCAACGCATGTTCGCTGAACACCGGCCAGGCCAGCGCGTCGACATCGTCGTGCCGGCGGGACGAGTAGAGGGTCTGCTCGTCCGGCACGGGGATGCTGCTCATACCCCTCCTTCACCTGGCAATGACCTGGCAACGACCTGGCAACGACCTGGCCAGACCTGGCACACCGGACCGATGGCTCAAGGATGCAGGGTGGGCCGGTAGGTGAGCTCTTGGCTGCGGCCGTCGAGTGTCCGGCTCTCGAGCAGCTCGAGGTCGAAGTCGGCCGCGCCGTGGAAGATCGCCTCGAGTCCGGTCTGACCGGTGATGACCGGGAAGATCGTCACCTGGATGCGGTCCACCAGGCCGGCGGCCATGAGCGCACGGTTCAACGACAGGCTGCCGTGCGAGCGCAACGGCACCTCGGACTGCTCCTTGAGCCGCGCGACGACGTCCACGGCATCACCGCTCACCACGGTCGCGTCCGGCCAGTCGAGGGGTCCGGCCAGCGTCGTCGACACCACGGTTGCCGGCGTGTTGACCATCCGAGTGACCCATGGGTCACGGACCTCGGACTCCTCCGTGCTCGCGGCCAGCATTGATGCGAAAGCCCGGTACGTGTTGGCGCCAAAGACCATCCGCTGCTCCACGTCGTACAAGGCAAGACGGTGCTCGAGCAGCTCAGGGCCTTGCTTACCCCAGTACCCGGTCCAGTCCCCGCCGGCCGCGGCGAAGCCGTCCAGGCTGGCGAAGACGTCGAACGTGTAGGTGGCGGTCATGATGTGCTCCATCCGTTCGGCCGATCGCTCGGTGCGACCAGCTCTCAACCCCACCACGAACAGGTGCCTACGGTTTCGACCGATCGGGCGCCCAGATGTGTGCGGTCCAAGTCGCGCGGTCGCGGTGTTGGTGACAGGTTGAGTCCATGCTCTGGATCATCATTCTCGTCGTGCTCGTCGTGCTGCTCCTCGGCGGTTTCGGCCTCAGCCGTCGTTGACAGGCGGCATCGCGCGCCGTTCAGTCGTAGTGCTGCAGGCTCGGCCACAGGGCGGCCCATCCGGTGGACGGGACTCTGCATAGGGCGACCACGCTGCCCTGCTCTTCGTTGTCGACGCCGGCACCGTTGTCCATGGTGGCCATCCGCTGACAGTCGTCGAACCGCGTGGACAGCCCGGCGAAGTCCTCGGTCCAGGCCAGGACGAGGTCCCGGTCCTGAGGTGGCGGTCCCTCGTAGTACAGCTCGTTCTGGGCGCTGAAGACCGGCGGCAGATCGCGACCGTAGCGCGCGACAGCTCCCGCCTCGCCGTAGTTGCCGGTGAAGACCACCACTCGCCCGCGCTCGCCAGCCGCGATCCGCTCGTACGCCGCGCGCAGCGTCGCGACGTACGTCGGCCAGCCGACCTGGTCGCCGATCGTCGGGTTCAACGCCGCTTGGACGCTGACCTGCGACAGGGGCAGAAGGGGCAGCGCGATGAACGCGTTCACGGCGCCGTTCAGCGCGACGGCGACCACCAAGAGCCACGTTGCGCCTAGCTCGGTGGCCCAACCGGCGGCCAGGAGGAAGGCCAGCAGCCCAAAGGCGTAGTAGATCTGGCCACCGGCCAGGAACGTGAGGGCCAGCGCCACCACGGCCGCCACCGCCAGACCTCGCACCGGCCGCCAGGCGGTACGGCGCAACAAGGCCACGAAACCGATCACCACCAGCACGAACAGCGGTGGCCCGATCAGCAGGACCTGGTAGGGAATCACCTGCGCTCGAACGTCGCTCGCGTTGTTGTCGTGCAGAGCCCGAGCCATCGTCAGCTGCGGGAACTGGTGGGTGGCCTGGTACACCAAGGTCGGCGCGGCCAGCACGAGGGCGATGACCACACCGCCCCACAGATGGCGCGAGCGCAGCAGGGATCGCGGCCCCAGCGCCAGGATCCCGGCCGCCAGCGAGATCACCAGAACCGCGACGAGCAGCTTGTTGTCGGCTGCGACACCGAGGATCGCTCCCGCCGCCAGCCACCACCGGGCGTCGCGCAGCAGCGCGCGGGTGACTGCGAGCAGTGCGGCCGCCCACAAGGTGAGGTCGATGGTGCCGGTGACGAAGTAGTGACCGCCCAACAACGGCAGCGCGGTGGAGGCGTAGCCCCAGGCGGCCAGCCCCTGAGCGCGGCGACTCCCGTCGAGCTCACGCGCCGTCAGAGCCGCGAGCACGACGCCGGCGGCAGTGAAAAGAGGAGCCAGGGCCCGCAACCCGAAGACAGTGTCACCGAACAGGTGGATCGACACCTTTGCGA
Source organism: Actinomycetales bacterium (assembly GCA_045807245.1). Classification (GTDB taxonomy): domain Bacteria; phylum Actinomycetota; class Actinomycetes; order Actinomycetales; family CAVURS01; genus CAVURS01. Next base: position 23,896 of record JBJMHS010000011.1, on the reverse strand, counting down.
GCAGCGGCGTGAGGAGCGGCTGGTCGACGTATCCCCACCGCGTGGGCAACATCCGGAAGTACAGCTCGTCGCGGTGATAGCCGTAACGCGACAAGGTGGCGTACAGCAGCGCGCACACAACCACCACAGCCGCCGCGATCCATCGCCACGGTGGGCTCGCAAGACTCGCTGACCGGCCGGTCACGAGCCTAAGCATGAGCCAACCCAGAACTCGGCTTGACCTTGACGCAGCGTCAACCCTGCACGCTGTCCCTTCACCTGATCTGAAGGGACAGCGAAAGTGAAAGAAGACCACGCGATCCGCATCCGCGGACTAGAGAAGTCGTTCCAGGACCTGCCCGTGCTGCGCGGGGTGGATCTCGACGTGCCGCGCGGCAGCATCCATGCCCTGCTCGGCTCCAACGGCGCCGGAAAGACGACGATGGTGAGAATCTTGTCGACGCTCCTGAAGCCCGACGCCGGCACGGCCACCGTGCACGGCTTCGATGTCATCAGCGAGGCCTCGAAGGTGCGGGAGTCACTCAGCCTCACCGGCCAGTTCGCCGCTGTCGACGAGATTCTCACCGGCCGCGAGAACCTGAAGCTGATGGCGCGCTTGCGGCACCTGCGGGACAGCGACCGGATCGTCGAGGACCTGCTGGCCCGCTTCTCCTTGGCCGAGGCGGGTGGACGACGAGCCGGCACCTACTCCGGCGGCATGCGCCGTCGTCTCGACATCGCCATGAGCCTGATCGGAGACCCACCCGTCATCGTCCTCGACGAGCCGACGACCGGCCTGGACCCGGAGGGCCGCCTCGAGGTGTGGCAGGCCGTCAAGGAACTTGCCTCGCAGGGCACAACGGTCCTTCTCACCACCCAGATGCTCGACGAGGCCGAGCACCTGGCCGACCACATCGCGATCCTGCACGAGGGCCGGATCATCGTGAACGGCACCCTCGCGGACCTCAAGCGGCTGCTGCCACCCGCCAAGGCCGAGTACGTCGAGAAGCAGCCCACACTCGAGGAGATCTTCCTCGCCGTCGTCGCACCGAGCATCTGAGGACGCATCATGAACAAGGACTTCGCCCGTGACACGACTGCGCTGCTGGGACGATCCTTGCGCCACATCGGCCGCAGCCCAGACACCATCATCACGACCGCCGTCATGCCGATCGGCTTCATGCTGATGTTCGTCTACGTCTTCGGGAGCGCGATCCGCATCGGGACCGGCAAGTACGTCGACTACCTGTTGCCCGGCATCCTCGTCATCACCATCGCCTCCGGCATCTCCTACACCGCGTACCGGCTGTTCCTCGACAAGCAGAACGGCATCTTCGAGCGGTTCCAGTCGATGCCGATCGCCAGGTCCTCACTGCTGTGGGCCCACGTCCTGACCTCGCTCGTCGCGAACCTCGTCTCGCTCGCCGTGGTGCTCGTGGTCGCGCTCGTGATGGGCTTCCGCTCCTCGGCCGGAGTCGTCGCCTGGCTCGGCGTCGTCGGCATTCTCGTGCTCTTCACCCTGGGCCTCACGTGGCTGGCCGTCATACCGGGCCTGACCGCCAAGACGGTGGACGGGGCGAGCGCATTCTCCTACCCGCTGATCTTCCTGCCCTTCGTCAGCTCAGCTTTCGTGCCGACCGAGGGCATGCCTGGCCCCGTCCGCGCATTCGCCGAACATCAGCCGGTCACTTCCATCGTCGATGCACTCCGGCATCTGCTGGCCGGCCAACCCGTTGGCAGCAGTCTCTGGACCGCGCTCGTCTGGTGCGCGGGTCTACTCGTGTTCGCGTCCGCCGGCGCGACCAGCGTCTACCGACGCACCGCATCGTGAGCAGCGTGCGGTTTGGCAGGCTGGAACCGTGCTGACCATCGGGCAGCTCGCGACCTACGCGGGCGTGACCATCCGAGCCGTCCGGCACTACCACCAGATCGGCCTGCTCCCAGAGCCGGAGCGAGATGCCTCCGGCTACCGCTCGTACGGCGTCGACGCAGTCATCCGCCTCATCAAGATCAGGACGCTGGCCGAGGCCGGAGTGCCGCTCTCGCGGGTCCAGGAGCTGCTCGACGCGGATGAGGCGACCTTCGCTCGGGAGACATCTGAGATCGACCGCGCGCTGCGGAAGCAGATCCGTGCGCTCGAGGAGCATCGGCGACGCATCTCCCAGCTCGCATCGGGAGACACGCTCGCGGTGCCGGACCAGGTGCTCGACTACCTGGAGAGGGTGCGGGCCATCGGAGCACCCGACGCGCTGATCCAGGCCGAGCGGGACGCTTGGGTTCTCGTCGCGGCCCGCTACCCAGGTCAGATCCCGGCCTTCATGGCGGACAAGGTCGCCCAGCTGGCGGACCCCAGAGTCGTCCGCTTCTACCAGCTGCTCGCCCAGGTGCTCGAGACCGGCCCGGAGAACCAGGAGCAGCTCGCGCGGGACATGGCTGACCTCCTCGCCGAGCTCTTCGAAGAGGCGGCCAGGAACGGCCAGCTAGACGAGCAGGACCTGAACATGGACGACGACGTGTTCGTGAAGCTGCTGGACTCGATGGCCGATGACCAGCCCGCGATCCAGCGGCTGCGCGAGCTCCTGGCCGAGCGCGGCTGGACGGGATGGACACGCATCGAGCCGCGCCCAGACTGACGCGAACGTACGAGAGGAGCGAAGCGACCACGGTCAGGGCCGGCGCGGCCGTCGCTAGGCTGGAGCCGACGTGAGGCGTCCGCCGGTACGTACGATGACGGAGGAGCACCATGCTGTTCCATATCAAGCAGTCGCACGCACCCGCAGACTGCCCACTCGGCGCGGGCGGGTCGCGCTCGCTGTTCGACGGCGACCACCCCGACGTGACGGTCCATGGCTTCTGGCTGGCATTCCCGCAGCACACCACGTACCTGGTGGTGGAGACCGACGACATCGCGCACCTCCAGGCGTTCCTCAAGCCGGGCGCCGGCATCACGGTCTGCGAGGTGACCCCGGTCAGCGACCGGCCGGTCGCCACCACCAGCTGATCGCTCGTTGTGCGAGCGGTCGTCCTTGACGGTGTCCGGGCCACGCCGGAAGTGCGGGACGTTCCTATGCCTTCGGCGCCTCACCGTGGTGCCGTCGTGCAGGTCAAGGCCACCGGGATGTGCCGGAGCGACTGGCACGCCTGGGCCGGTCACGAGGACATCGCGTTCCCGCACGTGCCGGGCCACGAACTCGCGGGCGTGGTGGTCGAGACAGGTGCGGAGGTGCACCGTTGGAGCGTCGGTGACCGCGTGACTGTGCCCTTCGTGTGCGGTTGCGGTGAGTGCGAATGGTGTCGGACAGGCGATGCGCAGGTCTGTCCGGGCCAACAGCAACCAGGTTTCTCGCACTGGGGTTCCTTCGCCGAGTACGTGGCCCTCCACGCGGCCGACACCAACTTGGTCGCCCTGCCAGAGAACGTCGACTTCGCGACCGCGGCCAGCCTCGGGTGCCGGTTCGCAACGGCGTACCGCGCGGTTGTCCGCCGCGCCCACGTGGTGGAGGGCGAGTGGGTCGCCGTGATCGGGGCCGGCGGGGTCGGGCTCAGCGCTGTCATGATCGCGCACGCCATGGGCGCGCGGGTCGTGGCCGTCGACCGGAACGCCGAGGCTCTCGCTGTGGCGGCCGAGCTGGGCGCCGAGCATGCGCTCCTCGCGGACGGCACAGACATCCCGGCCGCCATCGCCGGCATCACCTCTGGCGGCAGCCACGTCGCCATCGATGCGGTAGGGAGCGAACAGACCTGCAGCGACGCGCTGCTCAGCCTTCGTCGCCGAGGGCGTCACGTCCAGATCGGGCTGTTGCCGCCGGTCGAAGGCCATCCCCGGGTGCCGATGACCAGACTCATCGGCTGGGAGATCGACCTGATGGGCAGCCACGGGATGGCGGCCACGGACTATCCCGACATGATCGCCCTCATCGATCGCGGCGTGCTGCGGCCCGAACGCTTGATCGAGCGCACGATCGGGCTCGACGGGGCCGCCGCGCTGTTGCCTGTCTTCGATCGAGCAACCGTCGCCGGCATGACGATGATCGATCCGGCCCACTGAGGCTCGTCGCCGAGCGCGATGTCACGGCTTGGGCACGTCCCGAGCATGTGTCACAGCCACCGACGCACCCTCCGCGTGTAGTCGTCGTACGGCGCACCGAACCGCTCGTGCAGGAAACGCTCCTCGGGACGGATCGCACCCCAGAGAACCAGCAGTACGGCGGCCGGCAACAGCACGAGCCCCCAGAACGTGGGCGCCAGCAGGGCCAGGCCCAGGTAGAGCGCGAGCAGCCCGACGTACAACGGGTTGCGGGAGAGTCGGTACGGTCCCAGCTCGATCATCACGTTCGTCGCCTGTCCCGGCAGAAGCCCGGTCCGATGGCTGCGGAACAGCCACAGCGCCCAGCCGTTCCACCCGACGAACAGCAGGACCAGCGCCCAGCCGAGGGACACCCGCCAGCCGCCGATGGCGACGGGATCGCCCCAGAGCCTGGTGGTCAGCCAGCCGACGAGCAGGGGCGCGCCGACTGCGACCGGCGGCCAGAGGCGGAACCCGACGGTTCCCTCGGAGCCGCGGGTCACGACTCGAAGCGTCGTTGCAGGTCGGCGTAGCCGATTGCACCGTCGAGGAATCCGAGCGTTCCGGAGTCGAGCAGCTCCCGGCCGGCGCGCTCCAACATGCTGAGCGTGGCTCGGGCCAGGCTGCCGCCGAGGCTGACCCGGTTGACGCCGAGGGAGAAGAGCGTCGGCGCGTCGATGGAGTTCACCAGTCCGGCCACGATGTTGAGTGGGCCGGGGATGGCGGCGGCGAGGCGGCGGATGGTGTCCTCATCGACGACGCCGGGCACGAAGACGCAGTCGGCTCCGGCTGCGACGTACCGGGCCGCCCGATCGACCGTCTCGGCGAAGACGTCCCCAGTCATGCCGGAGAAGTAGGTGTCCGTGCGGGCGTTCAGCACGAACGTGCCGCGAGGTGCCACGGCTCGCGCGGCCGCGATGCGGTCGGCGGCCTCGTCGATGCCGAACAGCATGCCCGGTCCGGCGTCCTCGAGGTTGGCGCCCACGACTCCGTGCTGCACGGCCAGGGCGACGGTGCGGCCGACATCGTCCGCGGTGTCCCCGTATCCGGCCTCGAGATCGGCGGTGACCGGGACGCCTACTGCCGCAACGATGCGACCCACATGCTCGAGCATCGTGTCGCGGTCCAGCGCTCCGCCGTCCGGGACGCCGCAGGACCAGGCGATGCCCGCGCTGGTCGTGGCGATGGCCGGGAAGCCGACCTGCTCGAGGATGCGGGCGGAGCCGGCGTCCCACGCGTTGGGCAGCACGAAGCCGGGCCCGGCATGCAGGTCCAGCAGAACAGCAGCCTTGTCACTAGCGGCTTGGGTGGGCACCGCCCCATGATCGGCGATCACGGCCGCTCGCGGCACCCCTCGCACGGGCCAGGCTCGGACCCGGCCGAGCGGCCGGGTCCGGGCCTGAGCTGCTGAGGGCCGATCAGGCCAGGGACACCGTGCCCGTGCAGACCTGCCCGGTCGCGGCATTGGTGGCCCGGAGCGCCATGCGGTCGGCGCCCGCGCGGTTGGCGATCCGACGCTCGACGGTGAACGACCCGCTCGGTGCCACGGTCTTCGCGGTACCGGATGCGACCTGGACCCCGTTGTCGCTGATCCGCCACGACCAGGTCTGGCCCACCCGGTTGGTGTCGACCTCGGCCTCGACGTCGATGCGCGCATCGTCGTGCTTCGCCTTGAGCTTCCAGGTGCCCCCGGAGCTGCAGCTTCCGGCCGCGCGCACGCCGTCGCCTCCCTTGCTCGACCCCGACGACGCCGACGCTGCGGACGCGGACAGGGGGATGCCGAGGAGGAGGACGACTGGCACTGCTACGGCGATCTGACGAACGGACATGATCATCTCCCACAGGTTGGTGTTGGACGACGACCACGTTGCTCGGCGACGCGATAACCGCTCCTGCCACCAACTGCTAAGACTTCGTCAAAGCGACGGTCACCACGGCAAGGTGGCCTCTGCCCGTTCCTGTGCGAGGGGTTGAGTCACTCAGTCGAGGCAGAACTCGTTGCCCTCGACGTCCTGCATGTTGAGGCACGACTCGTTCTCCTCATCGGCGACCAGCAGCCGTCCGCGGACCGCGCCCAGCGGGACCAGTCGTGCGCACTCGGCCTCAAGTGCTGCCAGCCGCTCTTCACCGACCAGCCCGGTGCCGACCCGCACGTCGAGATGCACGCGGTTCTTCACCAGCTTGCCTTCGGGGACGCGCTGGAAGAACAGGCGCGGACCGACCCCCGAGGGGTCGACGCAGGCGAATGCCGAACCCTGCTTCTCCGGTGGCAGCGTGCGCTCGAACTCCTCCCAGCTGACAAACCCCTCCGGTGGCGCGGGGACGACGTACCCCAACACCTCGCACCAGAAACGAGCGACGCGCTCAGGATCTGCGCAGTCGAACGTGACTTGGAACTCCTTGACCGACGCCATCGGATCACCATAGAGGCGTGAGGAAAGGGCTGCCGCTGCTGGCCGGTGCGCATTACGGTGGCCCCACGACCTGGTCGGGGGCGCCGAGATCGGTACGACGGCGACTCCTCGCGCTCCGCACGACGTATCGCCAGACCCGACTCGGCACTCCTCCACCTGGTGCACCGAGGGTCGTGGGGAGGCGTCATGGCAGCTCAGCCCAACCGTCGCATCTGGGTTCAGAACGTCGCGGTCGAGGAGATCCGGCTGCGGATGCGGCTCGACGCGCTGCGGGCCCGCCGCCTGGGTTTCACCGATCCCGAGGCCGAAGCGGTCGAGGCCGGCGTCCGCTCCCTGCTCGAGCGCGCGGCCAACGCGGCGTACCGGATCGACCCGCAGCCGCGGCGCCTCCCGAACTGGTGGCGCGGCACGTTGGTCGAGGCGGGGTACCAGAACCTGCACGCCGCGAAGGCGGAGATCGTCCAGCTGTACGACGAGCAGGAGCTGCGTGCCGAGCTGCCCGAGGCGCTGGCCCGGATCGAGGAGGGTTTGCAGCAGGACGACCCGCGCCGAGCCGAGGCCCGGCGGATGGCGACGGCCACCGGCTCGTTGGACGCCGCGAGCGTACGCAAGCTGATCGAGACGGGGTACTCGGCGGCCGACCAGTCCCATTCGCGCGTGCGCAGCTTCCGCAACGTCGTCCTGATGGCCGCGTCGGTGCTCACCATCTTCCTGATCGCCTTCGCGGCCTACGTCTCCACGCACCCGAACGCCGTACCGCTGTGTTTCACGTCCACCGAAGTGGCCGGCGCCAGTGCCGCCACCGGCGCCCCTTCGGCGGGCAGCGCGACCAGCACGACCCGGACGATCTGCCCCACCTCGGAGACGGCGGTGACATCCGGCGGACAGGCGAGCGGAGGCCCAGCCGGCCGTGACGTGCTGGTGGTGGCCCTGCTCGGGATCCTCGGCGCCGGCCTCGCGTCGGCCATCTCGCTGCGCAACGTGCGGGGGACGTCGACGCCGTACGACGTGCCGACCTCGCTGGCCTTCCTCAAGGTGCCGACCGGCGCCCTGACGGCGATCGCGGCCCTGGTGGCGATCCGCGGAGACTTCGTGCCGGGGCTCAGCATCCTGGACTCGCAGGAGCAGATCCTCGCCTACGCGTTGGTGTTCGGCTACGCGCAGCAGCTGTTGACCGGCCTGGTCGACCGCCAGGGCCAGAACATCCTCGCCAGCGTGCCGAGCAAGGACTCGGCCGGGTCGCGCCCCAGCACTTCTCTGCCCGGCGGCCTCCCGGCCGGGACGGCCGGCAGTGCGGCCGACGTCGACGCTGACGACGACGTGGTCGTGCTCGAGGACCCCGATCCCGATGCGGTCGAAGGTGGTCCGGTGGAGGTAGCTCTTGACGACCCCGACGACAGCGAGTTCGACGACTCCGGCACGCTGTTGGATGACCTCTCGGACGACGAGGACCCCAACGAGGAGGACCCCAACGAGCTCGAGGCTTCGGGCGCCGGTCTGGGTGACGGTGACGCGGTGTCGGTGCGCGAGCCGGAGCCGGCCGTCGGGACTGGCACCGCCCCTGGAGGAGTGCAGTGAACCCCGCGCTCGCTCAGCTGTTGTCCGTCGCCCGGCATCAGGCCAAGCTCAGGGTCGCGGAGAACCCGAGGGGATCCAACAACGTCAAGTACAACACCGCGTTCTACGGCCGCGAGATCCATCGCAAGGCCAGCGACGACCCGCGCGTCGGCGCCTGGTGCGTGGTGTTCCAGTGGTGGTGCTTCCAGCGCGCCGGCATGTCCACGTCGATATTTCCGCACAGCGCCAGCGTCGCCAACACCACGAGGTGGTTCAAGAACCAAGGTCGGTTCGCTCACACTCCACACGTCGGCTCACTCGTGATCTTCAGATCGAGCCACATCGGTCTGGTCGAGAAGGTGCTCAAGAACGGCGGTATCCAAACCATCGAGGGCAACACCGACCCGAGCGGCTCGCCAACCGGGGGGCAGGTCATGCGCAAGACGCACGGGCCGCACGACGGCATCCTGGGCTTCTGCAACCCGGACTACAAGCGGGCGGCGGCCATCCTGGCCAAGCGGGGGGCTCGCCCTCTACCCCGCCACACGCCAGAGTCGATCCGGGTTGGTGGCCCGGCAGCGAAGGTCGGCAAGCGCCCGACGGCGGGCGCGGCCGTCGCGTTGCCCGCGCGCACGGTGGTGCAGGCAGAGAACGTCGTCCTGCCGGCGGGCCGGACCCATTACGTCCAGTTCGGCTCCGCCTCGGTGAACACCGGAGGCTTCTGGCGCGAGCCGGTCGGCACCCGCCGCGGATACAACATGGTGACCGGCCCGGGCGCCTATCTGGCCGACGTCAGCGTCATGCCGCCGGAGTCGTTGGGCGACAACGAGATCGAGTTCGGTCTGGTCCAGGCTGATCCCACCGGTGGCTTCCACGTCGTACGCCGGCTGCCGACCGGACGGGTCGGAGGCGACGGCAGTGCGGCTGGGCATACGACGGCGTTGTCCAGCCTGGGTCCCGGTCACCATGTGTGGCTGGCGATGCGCAGCGCGCAGGAGGTCGTGCTGCCGTCAGTCTCCGTCGAACTGGTCCTCCTTTCGCGCTGAGGAGGACTAGTCTTCGAGTGCGCAGGGCCGGAGCGGCTGCGGGGTGCGTTATGGACAGAATCCAACGCGGAGCGATTGCGGCTGCGACCGCCCTCCTCACCGCGGTGCCGGCCCTCGCGGTCGCACAGGCCGCACCGATGACCCAGGCGGCTCACCCGAGGCCGAGCTTCGTGTCGAGGGCCTGCCCCGCAGACGTCTTCCCGCCCGACCGCGACGTCGACTGCGGCTACATCGTCGTACCGGAGGATCGCTCCAAGCCCGATAGCCGCCAGATCACGGTCGCTGCTGCGGTGGTCCATGCGACCGCACCCAAGCCCGCGCCCGACCCGATCGTCTTCGTCGAGGGCGGTCCGAGCGTCGGTGCCCTCCGGTCCTTCCCGCTGGACTACTACTTCGCCGGTGCGGACTTCGCGGCGGACCATGACCTGGTCCTGGTCGACACCCGTGGCACCGGGCTCTCGACACCGCGGTTGGGCTGCCCGGAGTTCGACCGGGCGTCGGTGCGCGCCTTCTACTCGGGCAGCTCGCTCAACAGCCGGGCGCTGCCGATCTACACGACCGCAACCCGTCACTGCCGGAACCGGCTGGAGGCAAGCGGGATCGACCTCGCGGCGTACAACTCGGCGGAGAGCGCCGCCGACCTGGACGCCCTCCGGCGCGCACTGCGGGTCGACAGCTGGAATGTGCTGGCAGTGTCCGCCGACGGCGTCCTGGGCCTGACCTACCTGCGCATGTTCCCCGGCCACATCCGCAGCGTCATCCTCGACTCAGCCGCCAGCACGAACATGGTCTGGGGTCTCGACTACGACCGCGGGCTGACCCAGGAGCTGGAGGCGATCTTCGCGGGCTGTCGGGCCAACGATGCCTGCCGCACCACGTACCCGGGGATCCGCCAGCGCTTCTACGCCATGGTCGACCAGATGAACGCGCACCCCCGGGTGATCACGCTCCCGCGGTTCAGGCCACACCCGGTGCGACTGGTCCTGGACGGCGTCGGCCTCTACTACGACGTGCTCACCCAGATCTTCCCGGGCGACCGCGACTTCCCGGAGAACATCCATCCGCTCCTCGACATGATGTGGGCCGAGACGCATGGCCAGCTGGTGTCGGTGTACCGCGGGCTGCTCGGCACCGGGCCGGTAACGAACGACCACACCGACGACGTTGTCGCGCAAGGCAAGTCGATGTCCTACCTCTGCCACGACCAGATCGGCTTCATCACTCCGGCCGACCTGCGTCGAGCCGCCCGGGACATCCCGGCGCTCGCGCCCCGGTACCTGTCGCCCGACTACGACCTGGCCGACGGGTTCTCGTCCCCCTTCTCGCCGGCCGGCTGCCGGGTGTGGCAGGTCGGGGTCGCCGGCCCTCAGCAGTTCGAGCCGGTCGCCAGCGCCGTGCCGACACTGGTCCTCGCGGGCGAGTACGACACCGGGATCCCGCCGTACGTCGTGCGCCAGATCACGGAGAAGCTGTCGCATTCGCTGTACGTCGAGTTCCCCGCCTCGGCGCATCTGCAGCTCGCGTCCTACAACGCCGGCAGCGACTGCGCCCGCGCCATCACGTCGGAGTTCCTCGACCGGCCGTCCCGACTCCCCGACACCTCATGCGTGGCTGACCTACCGGCCTTCGACTTCACCCCGCCGACGAGCAAGAGCTGAGCCGCCGCGCCCAGGTGACCGGATGAGCGCACCGAGGCAGTCAAGCGCTTGACTCAAGGCTCTTGGCGCCTTATGTTCTGGCATCGTCAGTGCATCAGGCCTCGTCGACAGGACACCGAGGTAATGCGGATCTTCTTCGCCTCCGACATCCACGGCTCCACCACGTGCTTCCGCAAGCTGGTGAACGCCGGCGCCTTCTACGGTGCCGACTGTCTCATCATGGGCGGCGACCTCGCCGGCAAGGAGCTCGTGCCGGTCGTGGCGGAGAGGACGGGCTGGCGCGCGAGCTTCCGTGGCAACGTCTTCGAGCTGGAGACGCTGGAGGAGGTCACCGACTTCGAGCGGCGGGTGGCCACCGTCGGCACGTACACGCTGCGGACGACGCCCGACTTCGTCGAGGAGCTGCGACGCAGTCAGGCTGTGGTGGAGGAGACGCTGCACCGGCTCGTCCTGGAACGAACCGAGGAGTGGATCGACCTCGCCGTAGACCGCTTGAGAGGGACGGGAACCCGCCTCCTCATCGGCCTGGGCAACGACGACTTCGACGACATGCCGCCGTACCTGGACCAGGACCCCGTCGGTTACGCGAACGATGGGCTGCTCGACCTCGGTGAGTTCACGTTGGCGTCCCTCGGCTGGAGCAACATCACTCCGTGGCACACGAACCGCGAGTGCAGCGAGGACCAGCTCACCACTCGGATGCGAGCTCTCCATGAGGCGACCGACCCGAGCCGCACGATCTTCAACATCCACGTCCCGCCCTACGACAGCGGGCTGGACTCGGCGCCCCAGCTGAGTCCCGACCTGCAAGTGCAGCTCGTGGGTGGCCAGCCCGATCTGGTGCCGGTGGGCTCGACCGCGGTGGCGAAGTCCATCGCGGAGTACCAACCGCTGCTCAGCCTTCATGGCCACATTCACGAGGGACGTGGCGTCGTCAAGCAGGGCCGTACGACGGTCGTCAACCCGGGAAGCGAGTACGACCAGGCGTCGTTGCTCGGTGTCCTTCTCGAGGTCCAGCCGGGCAAGGTCAAGCGCTGTCAACTAGTTGCCGGATGAGCGAAAGGTGCGACGCATGGCTACGGACCAGACACGTGTCGGTTCAATGAGCGATCTGCCCGGCGGGAGCGAGGTCTTCGCTCGGCGCTCGTCCGGACTGGTCCGGGCGGCGTCAACCTTCGACGCCTCTCTGGTGAACCTCTACACGGCGACCTTCCCGATCATGGTTTCGTTCCTGCTCGGCATCGTGTTGCCGTTCTATGCAGGTGCGAACCTCTATCTGACGCTCCTGATCGGTGCGGTGCTGGCCATGCCGATCCTGCTCGCGTACGCCGTGGCGAGCTCGGTGCTCCGCCGCAGTGGTGGCGACTACGTCTTCATCAGCCGGCTGCTGCATCCAGCGCTCGGCTTTGCCGCCAACTTCGTGTTCGTGGCCTTCCAGGTCGTGTTCCTGACGTCCTCCGGCTACTTCTTCTGCCTGTGGTGCCTGTCGCCGCTGGCCAGGTTGGTCGGGGTATCGGCTGGAAGCAGCTGGCTCATCTCGTTCGCCAACACTCTGGTCGAGCCGCTGTCAATCTTCATAGTCAGCGAGATCTTCGTCCTCGGGTTCGGCCTGCTGTTCATCCTGCGCAACACCCGCTCGATCCTGCGGATCTTCCGCTACACCCTGCCGGTGAGCGCACTCGGTTTGCTCGCATTCGTCGTCGCGATGCTGCTCCACTCGAAGTCGGGGCTGCACGCCAACTTCGACGACTACGTGCGTGGCGCAGGAGGCGTCACCGACGCGACTCGCGCCGCCGCATCGTCGGCGGCCAGCAACGGGTTCACCCTCGCGAGCTTCTCGCTGGGCGCCACCATCCTCGCCGTGACGTGGCCCTCGTTCTCCCTGCCGTACTACCTCGGCTCCGCCTACTTCGCAGGCGAGGTGCGGACTGGCAAGCGGGCGCAGTTGCTCGCCGGTCCCGCGACGGCAGTCGTGGCGGTCATCGGTTCGGTCCTGTTGATCGGTATCAGCCTGTCGAGGCTGGGCACGGACTTCCTCGGGTCGGTTTCCGCGGCGGACCCGGCCAAGCTCGGGCTGGGTGGCTCTCCGACATACATGGAGGTCGCAGCCGGCTCCTCGGGCAATGTCGTGTTGGGGGCGCTCATCATCATCGGTTTCGGATCGTGGCTGCTGCCAACTGTTCCCATGTCCTTGCTGATCATGACCCGGTGCATGTTCGGCTGGTCGATGGACCGTGTGGCGCCCGATGCGCTGGCCAAGGTCAGCCCGCGCACGAATTCGCCGTACGTTGCGGTCATCGTCGTCACGGTGGTTTCAGCTGTCATATCGTGGTTCTGGGCCTACACGGACTTCTTCACCGTCGTCGTCGGCGCCTTCGCCCAAGTCATCACGCTCGGTATCGGTTGCCTCGCGGCGGCGCGGCTGCCGTTCAAGTACCGCGACCAGTACGAGACGGCGCCCATCCGAGGCCGGTTCCTCGGCCTGCCCCGGCTCACCTGGATCGGGCTGCTCGGTGCCGTCGCGGCTCTCCTCATCGTCTGGAACTTTGCCCGTGACCCCTTCTCGGGCGTGGACCCTTCGGTCAAGCCGGGGATGTTCTGGTTCAGCCTCGCGATGTTCCCGTTCGGCGTCCTGCTCTACTACCTCGCCGTCGTTGTGCGTCGCCGCGAGAACGTCGACCTGACGCTGGCCTTCCGCGAGATCCCGCCGGACTGATGAGCCAAGCAGAGGAGGCGCTGTCCGCCCGCGCCCGGCGCGCGCAGGAGCTGGCGGTCGCTGCGGCGGCCGCCGGCCTGCCGCTCGGCGTCCTCGGTGGGGCAGCGGTCGAGATTCTGTCCCCGTCGGCCCGCCCCGGCGGACGTTGGTCGAGGTCGCTCGCCGACATCGACGTGGCGACCGTCGCGAAGCGCCGGAGGGCCGTCGAGGAGCTCATCGTCAGCCAGAGGTTCAGCGCCGACAAGCAGTTCAACATGATGAACGGCAGTATGCGGCTGCGGTTCTTCGACGAGGATAGCTCGCACTTGGACGTGTTCGTCGACGAGATGCGGCTGTGCCACCCGATCATGTGGGGGAGCAGCCTTCACCCGGGGGCGACGACGTTGCCGGTCGCCCTCCTGCTGTTGAGCAAGCTGCAGATCGTGCAGATCGAGGAGAAGGACCGGGGTGACCTCTCGGCTCTTCTCACCGACCAATGGAAGGCGATCGGCGCCGTCGATGGGCAGCTCGGCAGCATCCTGCGCAAGGACTGGGGGCTGTTGCACACCGCGTCCCTCAACCTGGAAAAGCTCGTGAGCAGCGAGGACGAGCTGGTCGCGCTGCGCGCGGCTGAGCTGCTCAAGCGGTGGGCCGGGCTGCGGCCGTCGATCAAGGCGCGGCTGCGCGGTGCGGTGGGTGAGCGGATGCGCTGGTACGAGGAACCAGAAGAGGTCTGACGATGAGTGCGCAGTGCTGAGCACGCGGGACGTCATCGACGGGATCTTCGCCGATGCCGCAAGCGGCAATCTGGCCGACGTCATGCGCTGGTGGGCTGACGATGGCGTGCTGGAGGACGTCACCTTGGCGCAGGCGTTCAGCGGCCGGGCGCAGATCACTGCCTATCTCGACATGTACTACTCCGCCCTGCCGGGCCTCATCTACCAGCCGATCAGGCTGCTGGTGGACGGCCCGACCGCCGTTGTCGAGTGGGCCCAAAACGTCACTGTCGCTGCCCCTTTCGACGGGGTCGATGCGACCGGTACGACTCTCTTCCTGCATGCCGTCGACGTCTTCCACGTCGTTGACGGGCTGATCCAGCACGAGTCGTCCTGGTACGGCGACGGGTGGCTGCGCCAGCGACTGGAACGAGCACCCGGCCTGCCGGAGGCGGTCCCACTCAGCCCGCCGACGCGCGCCTCAGGGCAGCGGTTCTGAGCTGCGACTCCACCACTCGGACGACAGATGACGACCAGCCCGGACAGCCGTGACGGCAGGAGGACGACGATGACCTCGAGGATCGGGTGGGTGGCTCAGAGCTGTCGGTTGCTCCAGTCCATCAGCTCCGAGTTCGCGCAGACCCGCCCGTTCGAGAACATGATGATCGGGACCGGGATCCACCTCGAGCCGAAGACGGTGGCGTTGCTGCTGACCCTCCAGGTCGGTGGCGCGCGGGTGATCGCCACCGGCAACCTCAACACGACGCAGCCTGAAGCCGTGGCATATCTCGCTGCGCGCAACGTGGAGGTCGTCGGGAGGCCGACCAGCGACCCGGCCGAGCATGACGGGTATGTGGGGGGCGTCCTCTCTCACCGGCCGGATCTGCTGCTGGACAACGGCGGCGACCTGTTCACCCGCTACCTGGAGGCGCCGTACGCCACCCTGTTGGGCGGCACGGAGGAGACGACGTCCGGTCGCATGCGCTTGGAGCCGCTGCGGGGGCGTCTGCGCCGGCCGATCCTCGTGATCAACGACAGCCCCATCAAGCAGTTCGCCGAGAACGAGCACGCGGTCGGGCAGAGCGTCTTCGAGTCGTTCATGCGGATCACCAACCGGGCCACGCACGGCCGGCGTGTCGTCGTGTTCGGTTACGGCGCATGCGGCAAGGGGGTGGCCGCGACCTTCCGCAACGGCTTTGCCGCCGTTTCCGTCGTCGAGACCGACCCGGTGCTCCGCCTGCAGGCGAACCTGGACGGCTTCCCCGTGCCGGCGCGAGAGACCGCGCTCGCCGAGGCGGACATCGTCGTCACTGTGACGGGGGCCGAGGACGTCGTCACGGACAAGGACCTCGACCTGTTCAAGGATGGCGCGATCCTCCTCAATGCCGGGCACTTCCCGAATGAGATCGCCGTCGAGCGGATCGCGGCGGACGCCCGCGTGACGACGGTCAGCGAGCCGGCCGATGGGATCACGACCTACGCCCTCAGCGACGGACGCGAGGTGCACCTGCTGACCGGCGGGCACATGGTCAACCTGGCCGGGCCCCATCCCTTGGGCAACTCGATCGAGTCGATGGACCTGGGATTCGCCCTCCAGGCCCGTTGCCTCGAGGCCGTAGCGACCGGTCAGGTCGATCCGGACGCCGTCGTTGTGCCGGTACCCGGCTTCATCGATCGGCAAGTGGCGCAGGCCTACCTCGCTCTCGACGGCCCGGCCCAATGAGAACCTCCCTCGAAGCTGCAGCGGCAGTCGAGCCTCGGACTACCAGGAACGCGGGCAGCGTGCGGGTCCGCGGGCGTCGGCCTGTGCTGATGTAGCGCTGCAGGGCTCTGGCCGCCTCTGCGCCGAGGGCCCGCGCCGAGAGGTTCACCGTCGTGAGTGGCGGGTCCAGCAACCCGGAGTACGGCAGATCGTTGAAGCCAACGACCGAGAGGCGCTCCGGAACCTTGACTCCGAGGTCCCGACATGCGTTCAGAACGCCGTACGCGTAGAGTTCGTCGCCGCAGACGACGGCGGTGACACCAGCGGCGTCCCAGGTGGCCCAAACACCGGTGAACCCGTCTTGGGCCGCGGCGATCGTCATCTCCGGCAGAACCAGGTCATCGGGGACCAGACTCCCGCCGTGTCCCATCAGCCCTTCGGCCAGAGACTGACGCCGGTGCTGGAGCGACGCCTTGTCGCGGCTGACGCCGACGTAGCCCACGCGCCGATGTCCCAGCCCCACCAGGTGCGCCGCCAGGTCACGGGCGGCGGCGTCGACGTCGAGGTCGATGCTGGCGAAATCGCCGAGGTCCCCGCCGGCGTCCAGCAGGAGCGTCGGGCACGTGGGCACGAAGCCCGTCATCAGATGGCGGCCCGGGCTGGCGATGATGAGGCCTGCATAGTCACCGGCCAGCGCGCGCTGGAGGGTCGACACGTCGTAGTCACTGCCGTGGTTCGGCATGAGCAGGGTCAACGCGAAACGCTCGTCCAGCGCCTCCGTCAGGCCCTCGAGCACCATCGAGAAGAACGGGTTGGTGGGGTCTGGGCTGACGAAGGCGATGGCGTTCGACTCGCCTCGCGCCAGCGCGCTCGCAGTCGTGTTCAGCCGGTAGCCGAGGTCCGCGATCGCGACGCGGATCTGCTGCTGGGTCTCGGGAGTCACGCGTCCGTCGGCCTTGCCGTTGATCACCAAAGAGACCGTCGCCACCGAACAGCCCACTCGCTCGGCGACGTCACGTGCGGTGATCCGCCGGGCAACCGAACCACCAGCCATGGATCGCATTGTCGCATCTGGTTGTTCGAGTCGGTTGCGCGCGACGGCTCGAAGCGCCGGCTCCTAGGGTTGCCCCATGGCGCGCCCCTGCAAGGTCGGTGTTCAGCTGCCCGAGGTGGAGAGGTTCGTCTCGTGGCCGGAGTATCTCGACCTGGCGCGGCGAGCGGAGGCGGCGGGCTTCGACTCGGTCTGGGTGGGCGACCACCTGATCTATGACCTGCCGGACGGGTCGACGCGGGGTCCCTACGAAGCGTGGACCACGCTCGCCGCGATCGCGGCGGTCACGGAACGAGTAGAGATCGGGCCGCTCGTCGCGTCGACGAGCTTCCACGCGCCGCCGATGCTGGCCAAGCAGGCCGCCACCGTCGACGCGATCTCTCAGGGCCGGCTCATCGTCGGACTCGGGGCGGGCTGGAACCGCCGCGAGTACGACGCGTTCGGCTTCCCCTACGACCGGCGGGTCGCCCGCTTCGAGGAGGCGTTGGCGATCATCGCGCCGCTGCTGCGGGAGGGGCGGACGACGTTCCACGGCGAGTTCTACGACGTCGACGACTGCGTTCTGGACCCCCGTCCGGTCCGCGAGGGAGGGCCGCCAATCATGTTGGGCTCCAACAGCCCGCGCATGCTGGGCATCGGGCTGCCCGTGGTGGACTCGTGGAACGTCTGGTGGAGCATCTACGACAACTCCGTCGAGCGGTTCGCAGAGATCAAGGCCGGCGTCGACGCCGTGACGCCGGAAGGGAGGTCCGTCGAGGCGACGGCAGCGGTGATGGTCACGCTCCCGGGCGGCCATGGCCGGCTGATGGGCGAAACCTACGACGCGGCGATCAGGACGATCACGCCCGAGGACCTCGGCGAGCACGTGCACGGGCTGGCGGACGCCGGCGCCACACACTTACAGCTCGTGCTGGACCCCATGACCGCCCATAGCATCGAGACGGTCGGTATCGCACTGGCCGAACTCGACCGTGACGCGACGCGTTGACGCCGGTCAGGACAGGATCCGCGGCAGCCCGAAGCTGGCCATCACGCCGACCTCGAAGCGGGTCAGCTCGGTGATGCGGTCGCCCGAGATAACGACCACCACCAGACCGGTGGCCCGCCAGGTGTCGGTCGCCGGGTCGCGGGCGTAGATCCCGCTGGCCGGGCAGCCGTTCGCGCGGGTGTGGACGAGCCGGAGCGGGCGGGTCCGCGGGTGCACGACGGCCTGGAAGAAGCCGACAGCGGCGTCGCGGCCGTGGTACTCCAGAGGGAGCGGCGGCATCTTCAGCCACACGTCCTCGCTCAGGATCGCCACCAGCTTGTCGACGTCATGAGTGGTGAACGCGTCGACGTACGCCTCGATCAGCTGCCGCTCCTCCGGCGAGCCCACGGCCGGTGCCGGCGGCTGCGCCCGACGCTCGGACAGCGTCTCGTCGGAGTCGAGGGTGGCCCGAGCGCGCTTGAGCGCGCTGGTCACCGACTCCACGGACGTGTCCAGGACCTCGGCCGCCTCGGCCGCCCGGTAGCCGAGGACGTCGCGCAGGATCAGGACGGCCCGCTGCCTCGGAGGGAGCAGCTGGAGCGCGGTAACGAACGCGAGCGACGTCGCCTCGCGCGACTCCACCACGGCCTCCGGGCCGGGCGTCGGGTCGGGCAGGTCGAGGAGGTCGTCCGGGTACGGCGTGAGCCAGGGCACCTCGCCGCGATGGGTCGGGTCCGGCGGCACGAGGCCGTTGATCCGGGTGGTCATCGGGTCGTCCCGACGGGCGATGGCGCGCACGGCGTCGAGGCTGCGGTTGGTCGCGATGCGATAGAGCCAGGTGCGGACTGAGGACCGCTCCTCGAAGCTGTCGAGGCCGCGCCAGGCGGACAAGAGCGTCTCCTGCAGTGCGTCCTCGGCGTCCTGGAGCGACCCCAGCACCCGGTAGCAGTGCACCAGCAGCTCACGTCGGTACGGCGCGACCAGCTCGCCGAACGCATCCTCGTCGCCTTTGCGCGCGAGCGACAGCAGGTCCGTGTCCATGTGATCACCTTCGTCTCTCCTCGACCCTCTCGCAGCCCAGCGACAGCGGTTGCTGAAGAGGTAGACGAAGCCCGGCCCGAAAACTGGGCGGTCGCAGGGCGCCCAGTTCCCGGCGTACCTCCCGTCTGCCCTTTCGTACTCCGGCGACACCCGGTTGCCGGTGCAGGAGAGGAACCTTGATGCCCCACCGCCGGCTGACCGTCCTGCTCACCGCGGGCGCCTACCTGTTGATCACTCTCGACGCCCTGGTCGTCGTCACTGCCCTGCCGTCGATCCATGCCGACCTCGGTGGCGGCGCCGGCAACCTGCCGTGGATCATCAACGCCTACGCCCTCACCTTCGCCGCGGGCATCATCACTGCAGCCGCGCTGGGCGATCGGCTCGGCAGGAGACGCACGTACGTCGGTGGGCTGCTGCTGTTCAGCCTCGCCTCGGCCGCGTGCGCGCTCGCGCCCAACCTCGGGCTCCTGATCGGCTTCCGGGCCGTGCAGGGCCTCGGCGCGGCGGTCGTGATGCCCCTCGGGCTCACCCTCCTGACGTCGTCGTTCCCGCGCGACCGCCGCGGCGCGGTCGTCGGCATCTGGGGCGGCGTCGCCGGCCTCGGTGTCGCGTCCGGACCACTGGTCGGCGGCGCGGTCACCGAGGGCCTCGACTGGCACTGGATCTTCTGGGTGAACGTGCCGCTCGGCATCGCCGCCATCGTGGCCGTCCTGCGGGTCCTGCCCGAGACGTACGGCCCACGAACGCGACTCGACCCGATCGGGATGGTCACCGCCTCGGGTGCGATGGGCTCGCTCGTGTGGGGTGTGCTGCAAGCTCCGCAAGCGGGCTGGCGGTCCACCGAGGTGCTCGTCGCGTTGGCTCTCGCGGTCTTGCTGCTCGCCGGGTTCGTCGGCTGGGAGTCCGTCGCGCCGGCGCCGATGGTGCCGCTGTCGCTGTTCCGCTCGCGCACGTTCGCGGCCGCGTCGCTCACCCAGTTCCTGATGGCCGCCTCGATCTTCGCGACGGCGTACATGACCAGTCAGTACTTCCAGATCGCGCGTGGTGACTCACCGCTCGGCACCGGGCTGCGGTTCCTGCCGTGGACGATGACGCCGCTCCTGGTCGCTCCGATCGCCGGCAGGCTGGTCGACCGGCTCGGCGCCCGCGCCCTCGCCGGCCCGGGCTTGGTCCTGCAGGCGTTCGGCTTCCTCTGGCTGCTGCACGAGGCGCACGTGCACGCCGGGTACGCCGGGTTCGTCGTCCCGTTCGTGCTCGCCGGGGTCGGCATCTCGATGGCTCTTCCGGCACCGTCGGCCGCCGGCCTGAACGCCGCTCCTCCGGCCCTGCTGGGTCGGTCGGCCGGCGTCCTCAACACCGTCCAGCAGATCGGACAGGCCATCGGGGTCGCAGTCGTCACCGTGGTGTTCGACGCGCACGGCTCGCTGGACAGCCCGGCCCAGACCCTGTCCGGCTACCAGCCGGCGCTGGTCACGGCGGCCACGATCTCCCTACTCGGCGCCGTGGCAGCCTTGGGCATCTCCCGCCACCGGCATGCTTCTGCCGTTGAGGGACCGGCGCCGGTCGAGGAGATCTCTGCATCGGCAGCCGCGGCGTAGCGTCGCTGCCCTGGACGACCTGCGGCTGTTCCGGGACAGCGCGGGTCGGGCCGCGACTACAGCGAGAGCCGCAACCGGAGGAGCGTCTCCAACGACGCCGTCTCGCCGTCGCGACCGCCCTGTCCTGGTTGAAGCAGTGGGGATGTCGGCTGGATCGACACCGTGCGCCACCGGCCGAAGCGTTGCGGCGGGACGCTGAGGATATAGAAGCGGCCCTCGGTGTCGATGCCGATCGACCGGTCCCGGCGCAAGAACCATCCCACGACGCCGGTGCGGTACCTCCCGCTCCCCGACCAAGGCCGGGCGGTCAGCTCCTCGGTGGGGAGGCCGACCCGAACGGCCTGTGCGATGAACGCGTCGATCAGCGCCTGGGCCTCGACGGCCTCTCGCTCCCGTCGCCGGCGCTGGGCAGCGACGTGGTAGTCGGCCTGTTCGCCCATCTCCGCGCGGCGAGCCGGCGGATCATCCCCGGTGGAGGTCACCACGGAAGCCTCCCGCCGTCATCTTGCGCATGTGCCGCCACACACCAAGAACGCTAACCCGGGCTCCCTTTGGAAGTGACCTGCTGAGGGAAACCACCGAGGGCGCCGTTAGCGTGATGCACCGAGCATGTTCCAGCCGGTTGGAGGTGGTCCTTGGCCGGTCTCTCGTCCCCCGGCCGGCGCGGACCCTCCGCCGGTGCGCGCTGGGCGCCGTTGCTGCGTGGGCGGCGCAGTGAGTGTGACCTGCTGGACGGGCTACTGCGTCGTGTCGCCTCAGGTGAGAGCGCTGTGCTGGTGCTCCGTGGAGAGGCGGGTATCGGTAAGTCGGCCTTGATGGACTATGCGGCCGACCAAGCGTCGGGCTGCCGCGTCGTGCGCGCCGTGGGCGTGCAGTCGGAGATGGAGCTCGCGTACGCCGGCTTGCATCAGCTGTGCACGGGGATGCTGGAGGGCGTGGCCGGGCTGCCGCCGCCGCAACGCGATGCGCTGCAGGTGGCGCTGGGGCTCGAGGCGGGCCAGACGCCGGAACCCTTCGCCGTAGCGGTGGCGGTCTTGAGTCTGTTTTCGAAGGCTGGTGAGGCGACCCCACTCGTATGTCTGGTCGACGATGCACAGTGGCTTGATCGGGCGTCAGCCCGAGCGTTGGCCTTCGTGGCCCGTCGCCTTCTGGCGGAGCGGGTCGCCATGGTTTTCGCACTCCGCGAGCCCAGCGACCTCTCGGAGCTGGCCGGATTCCCCGAACTGCTGGTCCGGGGCCTGTCGGACAGTGAGGCTCGCCTTCTCCTGTCGTCGGGCATCCCCGGTCGGCTCGACGAACGGGTCAGGGACCGAATCGTCGCCGAGACGCGGGGAAACCCGCTCGCCTTGCTGGAACTACCGCGCGGGATGACTCCGGCCGACCTGGCCGGTGGTTTCGCCCTTCCTGCAGGGTCGTTGGCCGGGCAGCTCGAGCATGTCTTCGCCCGCCGGGCCGCATCGCTGCCGTCCGCGTCGAGCGAACTGGTGCTACTGGCCTCGGCTGAGCCACTGGGCGACGTCACTCTGCTCTGGCGCGCCGCCCAGCGACTCGGGATCGGTCCGGAGGCGGCCGTCCCCGCCGAGGCGGCCGGGCTCGTCCAGTTCGGGATCCGCGTCCAGTTCCGCCATCCGCTCGTACGCTCGGCTGTCTATCGCTCGGCTTCGCCCGGCGAACTTCAGCGGGTGCACCGCGCCTTGGCTGACGCGACGGACGCCGATGCGGACTCTGATCGCTGGGCCTGGCATCGGGCCCAGGCCACCGTCGGTCTGGATGAGGCAGTGGCAAGTGAGCTGGAGCGCTCGGCGACGCGTGCCCAAGGGCGCGGGGGCGCTGCGGCGGCCGCCGCCTTCCTGCAGCGAGCCGCCGAGCTGACGCCTGAACCCGCTCTCAGGGGGGCGCGAGCCCTCGCCGGCGCGCAGGCCAAGATCGACGCGGCCGCCCCCGAGGAGGCGTCCGCGCTGCTGGACACGGCCGAGCTGTGCCCGCTCGATGACTATCAGCGCGCCCTGTCACAGCGGCTCCGAGCGCAGATCGCGCTCGCCGTCAGTCGCGGCAGCGATGCGCTGCCCTTGCTACTCGGTGCCGCAAACCGCCTCGCCGACTTCCCGACGGAGCTGGCTCAGGAGAGCCGGCTGGAGGCCTTGGCGGCTGCGATGTACGCCGGTCATCCCGGCGACGACCCCGAGGTGCAACGCGTGGCCGTGGCAGCCCTGGCCGCGCCAACGTCGGCCCAGCCATCCGACGCCGTCGACGCCTTGGCGCGCGGGCTGGCGACAGTGTTCACCAAGGGATTTGACGCCGGCGTGCCGCCGCTTCGTGTTGCGCTGGACACCATCCAGCGCGCCGACGAGCACAGGCCCGAGGTGAACCGCTGGCTGTGGCTGGCCTGCCGCATCGCCTTCGACCTCTGGGATGAGCGGGTTTCGGGCGACCTGGCCACGCGGGGGCTTCGTCTGGCCCGTGAGTCAGGCGCGCTCAGCATCTTGCCGATCGCGGCCAGCTTCCGGGCCGGCGTCCATGTTCATGCCGGGGAGTTCACCGCGGCCTCGACCCTGATCGAGGAGTCCGCCTCCATCTCGCAGCTGACCGGAACGGCGCCGTTGGTCAACGCACTACCGATGTTGGCCGCCTACCGGGGGGACGTGGCCCAGGCCCTTCCTCTGCTTGATGCTGCCGACCACGATGCGGCGTCCCGCGGACAGCGGCTGGCGTCGAGCATGGCCGGCTGCGCGCGCGCCGTACTGTTCAACGGCCTTGGTCGTTACGAGGATGCGCTCGCAGCCGCCGTCCCGGCCTGCGCCCATGACGGACTCGGCTTGTACGCCTTGGCTCTGATCGAACTGGTCGAGGCGGCGGCGCGGAGCGGACAGCCGGGTCTCGCGGTCACTGCCCTGGACCGCCTCGCCGAACGGACGCAGGCCAGCAAGACCGATTGGGCACTCGGGGTCGAAGCGCGCTCGCGCGCCTTGCTGACCGGAACACGGGAGGCGGAAGCCCTGTACGAAGAGGCCATCGCCCGACTCAGTCGGGACAGCGTCGCCCTGCACCGGGCAAGGGCCCAGCTGGTGTACGGCGAGTGGCTGCGTCGGGAGAACCGTCGAGTCGACGCCCGCCGGCAGCTGGAAGCCGCCCACGAGCTGTTTGCCGGCTTCGGAGCGGCGGCCTTCGCAGAGCGCGCCCGCCGCGAGCTGCTCGCCACCGGCCAGACCGCGCGCACACGCACCGCGGACACGGTGAGCGTGCTGACACCTCAGGAAGCACAGATTGCCCGACTGGCCGCGGATGGCTTGACCAACCCCGAGATCGCCGCCCAGCTCTTCATCAGCCCACGCACGGTCGAGTACCACTTGCACAAGGTGTTCCCCAAGCTCGACGTCACCTCGCGGAGGGAACTGCGGCAGGCCCT
>JBJMHS010000010.1:0-18282 GCA_045807245.1 Actinomycetales bacterium | reverse complement strand
GCGGCGACGGGGTGATCCGGGTCGTGCCGACGAGGGCGGTCGAGGAGGTCGCGGAGCAGGCAGCCGAGGCGCCGTGGTTCATGGACTACCGCAACGCCGACGGCGGGATAGCGGAGATGTGCGGCAACGGCGTGCGGGTGTTCGCGACGTACCTGCTGCGCGAGGGTCTGGTGGCCGCGCCCGCTGCGGGCGGTCCTGACCCGCTGGGCGTGGCCACGCGGGCGGGCGTGAAATGGGTCCGGTTCGAGGCCGACGGCTCCATCTCGGTCGATCTCGGCCCGTGGCGCCTGCCCGCAGGTGAAGGCAACGCCGGTGCAGATGCGGACGTGACCGTGGCCGGGCTGCCCGGCCCGTTACGCGGGCTGTCCCTGGATCTGGGCAACCCGCACGTCGTCGTCGCCCTGCCCGGGCTGGCCGAGCTCGAGGCGGCCGACCTGACGACCGGCCCCCGCGTCGAGCCGGCGCCGCCGCACGGGACCAACGTCGAGCTCGTGACCCCGCTCGCCGCCGGCCACATCCGCATGCGGGTGCACGAGCGGGGCGTCGGCGAGACCCGCTCCTGCGGCACCGGTGTGGCGGCCGCGGCGTTGGCGACCCGAGCCTGGGCCGGCTCCGGCGCTCCGGACATCTGGTGGGTCGACGTTCCCGGCGGTTCGCTCGTCGTGACCGCGCTGGCCGGCCACCGAGTCGAGCTGCGGGGGCCGGCCGAGCTGGTGGCCGACGGCGTGGTGCGGCTCCCCGACGAGCTCGGCTGAGCACCGGCCCGGGCGCGGTCTCTCCGGTCGCGGGTGCGGCGGGCCGCGGCTAGCGTCGGATGCGCTCAGCCGTCCACGCCGGGGGTCCGCACATGTCCCACATCCGTTCATCCGTCCGGGCTGCCCTGGCGACGACCGCGGGCGTCACGGTCGTCCTCGCCGGCCTCGCCGGCCTGGCCGCTGGCCCCGGACCGGCGACCGCCGGAACGGCGTCCGAGGCCGCCTCGCGCTCCTCGACGAGCGCGCCGACCCCGCCCAAGGTGCCGGTGATGACCGGCGGAGGCGGTGCGGTGGCGAGCGTCGACCAGACCGCGAGCGCAACCGGGATCCGGGTCCTGCGGGCGGGTGGCAACGCCGCCGACGCCGCGGTCGCGATGGCCGGCACCCTGGGCGTGACCGAGCCCTACTCGTCCGGCATCGGGGGCGGCGGCTTCTTCGTCTACTACGACCACGCTGCCCATCGGGTCAGCACGATCGACGGGCGCGAGAGCGCACCCCAGGCGTTCACGCCCACGGTCTTCACCGCTCCCGACGGCAGCCCGCTGGACTTCGCCACCACCGTGACGTCCGGGCTCTCCGTGGGCGTCCCCGGCACGCTGGCGCTGTGGGACAAGGCCGCCCGCCGGTTCGGAACGTGGTCGTTGAGCCGCCTGCTGGCCCCGGGCGAGTCCGTGGCGCGGCACGGGTTCACCGTCGACGCGACGTTCGCCCAGCAGACGGCCGACAACGCGGCCCGGTTCGCCAAGTTCCCGGCCAGCGCGGCGCTGTTCCTGCCGGGCGGCAACCCTCCGGCCGTCGGCAGCACGTTCCGCAACCCGGACCTCGCGCGCACCTACGACACGTTGCGGCACAAGGGAGCCGGCTGGTTCTACGACGGTGGGCTCGGTCAGGCGGTCGTCGCCACCGCGCGCAACCCGCAGACTGCGCCGGGCGTGGACGTCTACAAGGGCCTGATCACCGCGGCTGACCTCCGCCGCTACACCGCGCGGCGGCAGGCGCCCACGCACACGACGTACCGGGGCCTTGACGTCTATGGCATGGGCGTGCCGAGCTCCGGCGGCCTGGCCACCGGCGAGGCATTGAACCTGCTCGAGGCGTACGACGCGCAGACCGGTACGGCCCTGTCGCACGTCTCGAACACGCAGTACCTGCACCGCTTCTCGGAGGCCAGTGCCACCGCGTTCGCCGACCGGAACCGCTGGATCGGTGACGTGCCCGACGTACCGGCGAAACAGCTGCTCTCGCAAGGTTTCGCGAACGAGCGGGCCTGCCTGCTGTTCTCGCCGACGACTGCTCAGCCGCGACCTATCCCGTACGGGGAGCCGGACGGCGACTACGGCGACTGCGCGACCAGGAGTGGGGCCGAACTGGCGGCTCGCGACGACCACGGCACGACGCACCTCGTCGTCGCCGACCGCTGGGGCAACGTCGCCAGCTACACGCTGACCATCGAGCAGACCGGTGGGTCGGCGATGACCGTCCCCGGCTATGGGTTCCTGCTGAACAACGAGATGACCGACTTCGACTTCGTCCCGCTGACGGCCGGGGTGCCCGACCCGAACCTGCCCGGTCCTGGCAAGCAGCCGCGCTCGTCGATGAGCCCCACCATCGTGCTCAGCCATGGCCACCCGTGGCTCGCACTCGGCTCTCCGGGCGGTGCCACGATCATCACGACGGTGCTGCAGGTCCTGACCGAGTACGTCGACCGCGGGCTCCCGCTCGTGGACGCCATCGCGGCGCCGCGGCTGTCCTCGCGCAACGGGCTGGAGGACGCCGAGCCGGCGCTGTTGGCCTCCCCGACGGCGGCGCAGCTCGAGGCGCTGGGCCATGTGCTGAAGGCGAACCCGGAGATCGGTGCCGCCGCGGCGGTGCGGATCTACGGCGACGGCTCGTTCACGGCGGCGGCGGAACCGGTACGCCGCGGTGGTGGTTCCGCGATGGTGGTGCACCCCGCGGGCTGACGCTGGGGTGGCCGGCGGCTAGGAGCGTCGCCGGACCTCCAGCACCCGGTAGCCCTTGGCGCTGCCGATCCGGCTCACGTCGTACTCGCGCGCGGCGTCCTCGGCCAGTGCGCTGGTGAGCCACGCGTGCAGCGAGTCGGCACCGAGGTTGCGTTGGACGACGAGGTGGGCCACACCGCCCACCGCGAGTCGCGGAAGCCATTGCCGGAGCAGTGAATGCAAGGCCTCCTTGCCGACCCGGATCGGCGGGTTGGACCAGATGGTGGCGAACTCGACGTCCGGCGGGACCTGGTCGGGCCGCCCGGTCCGCACGCGCGACAGGCCCAGCCCGGCGGCGTTGTCCGCGGTCAGGGACAGCGCGCGCTCGTTGACGTCGACGGCCCACACGGTCGCCTGCGGTGAGTCCAGTGCCATGGCGATCGTGAGCGCACCCCACCCGCAGCCGAGGTCGAGGAGGTCACCTTGCGCGGGCAGGTCCGGTGCGTAGCGCAGGAGGACCTGCGTCCCGAGATCCACCCGCTCGTGGCTGAACACGCCGGCCTCGGTCGAGACGGTGACGTCATGCCCGCGCAACCGGAGGGCGACGGACTTGCGGTCGCGCTCGCTCGACGGCCGCTCGGTGAAATAGTGCTCGGTCACAGGACAACCTCACCACGGCTCAGGCCCGCCACCCAGGGAGGACCCCGATGCCGGCGCTGCCCCACCTCGATCTGGCCTCGCTCACCGGCCCGGAAGCGGCCGCGGCGGCAGCCGCCGACGTACCCGTCGTCGTCTGCGTCGGCGCGACCGAGCAGCACGGCCCGCACCTGCCGGTGGGCACCGACGTGATCCTTCCCGTCGCGGTCGCCACCGAGGCGGCCCGGCGGATCCCCCTGATGGTCGCGCCAGCGCTGACGTACGGCGCGCATTCGCGCCCGCTCATCGGTGGGGGAGAGGGGTTCCCCGGCACGGTGTCGGTGCGAGGCGCGGTGCTGATGCCGCTGTTGACTCAGGTCCTGCAGGGCTTGGCGCGCAGCGGGTTCCGACGGCTGGTGGTGCACAACTGGCATCTGGAGAACGCCGGGTTCCTCTGGGAGGCGTGCGACCTGGCGCTGGCGGGACGTCCGGAACTGAGGGTGCTGCTGATCGAGAACCCGTTCCCGCCGTTCGCCGCGGAGCAGCTGGCCCATATGTTCCCGGCGGGCTTCGAGGGGTGGGAGCGCGAGCATGCGTCCATGGTCGAGACCTCGCTCATGATGGTCGCCCGGCCGGACCTCGTCCGGACCGACCGCATCGCCGACGACCGCTCCGAGCGTTACCCGTCCTGGGACCTGCTGCCGCCCCCCGACGACTACCTCACCGGGTCAGGTGTGCTGGCCGAGCCCAGCCGGGCGAGCATCGAACTCGGTGAGCGGCTGTGGGAGGCGGCTGTCGCCCGGCTGGTCGAAGCGGTCACGACGGAGTTCGGCCCGGCCTCCTGACCGGTCAGCGCGGCGGCGCGGACAGTGGCCAGCCGGTGATCTGCTTGGGGTCCGGTGGCGCATAGGTGCAGATCTTGCTGGTGCGCAAGCCCATCCGGACGAGTGACTCGCCGAGTGTGACCGCGGCCGCGATGCCGTCGACGACGGGGACGCCGGTCGCGGCGGCCACGGCCTCGTCCAGCCCGGCCATGCCGCCGCACCCCAGGCAGAGCACCTCCGCGTGGTCCTCGGCCACGGCACGACGGGCCTGGTCGACGATCGCGTCGAAGGCCGTGATGGGGTCGCGCTCGAGCTCGAGCGTGGCCAGACCGGTCGAGCGGACGGACGCGCAGCGGTCGAACAGCCCGGCGGTCAGGAGCCGGTCCTCGATCGCGCCGACCGACCGCTGCATCGTCGTGACGACCGAGTAGGTGCGGCCCAGCATCAAGGCGACGTGGGCCGAGCACTCGGCGATGTCCAGGACCGGCCCCTCGGTCAGCTCCTGGAGTCCCTCGCGCCCGTGCTCACCGAACCCACCGAGAATGACGGCGTCGAACGGATCGGGGTACGTCACGACCACGTCCATGACCCCCACCGCCGACAGCAGGCTCTCGAACGCGGTGTCGACGCCGTCGGCGCCGAACGCCGGTGTGAGAGCGACGATCTCGGTGCCCGGTGACGCGTGCCGTCGCGCGGACGCCGCCATGGTCTCCGTCATCGACGTCGTGGTGTTGACGTTCACGAGCAGGATGCGCATGGCCGGCCTTTCGTCGGGTGATGAACGGGTCAGGCGGTACGCCGGTCGAGCAGCTCACCACGTGGGGTGTCGCCGACCGGCTCGCCCCGCAGCCAGGTCTGCCGGACCACCCCCGCGAGCGTGCGACCGGCGAAGGCGGTGAGCGGCTGCTTGTGGTGCAGCCGGCCCGGGTCGACGACGAAGGTCTCTTCGGGCGCGAGGACGCAGAAGTCCGCGTCGTACCCGACGGCGATCCGACCCTTGTGCCGCATCCGGGTCAGGGCCGCCGGTGCCGTGGACATCCAGCGGGCGACGTCGTCGATCCCGAAGCCTCGGTCCCGCGCGGCCGTCCAGACGATCGGCAGCGTGATCTGCAGCGAGGCGCTGCCCCCGAACGCGCCGCCGAAGTCACCGGTGTCGACCTGCTTCATGTCCGGCGTACAGGGGGAGTGGTCGGACACGACCAGCCCGATCGTCCCGTCGGCCAGGCCGTCCCAGAGCCGCTGGTTGTTCGCGGCCTCGCGGATCGGCGGGGCCGTCTTGAACTCGGTGGCGCCGTCCGGCACCTCCTCCGCCGTGAGGGCGAGGTAGTGCGGGCAGGTCTCGGCCGTGACCGGTACGCCGGCGCGCCGGGCCGCCGCCAGCAGGCTGACCCCGTCGCCGCTCGACAGATGCAGCACGTGCGCCCGACCCCCGGTCTCCCGGGCCGCGTCGATGACCGCCGTGACGGCCACGTTCTCGATCTGCTTGGGCCGGCTGGCCAGGAAGTCGAGATAGCGGCGGGTTGATGCCTCCGGATGGCGGTCGATCTGGCCGGCGTCCTCGGCGTGCACGATGAGCAGGGCGTCCAGCCGGGCCAGCTCGGCCATCGCCGACCGCATCTGCGCGACATCGACCGGTGGGAACTCGGGCAGCCCGGTGTTGGCCAGGAAGCACTTGAAGCCCATGACGCCCGCGTCATGCAGCCCGGCCAGCTCGGCCAGGTTGGTGGGGGTGACGCCGGCCCAGAACCCCACATCGACGCGCACCCGGCCACGGGCCCGGCTGCGCTTCACCTCCAGTGCGTCCAGGCTGACCGTCACCGGCACGCTGTCGAGAGGCATGTCCACGAGCGTGGTGATCCCACCCGCCGCGGCCGCGCGCGTGGCGGACTCGAAGTCCTCCCACTCGGTGTGGCCCGGGTCCTGCAGATGGACATGCGTATCGACCAGTCCGGGCAGCAGGACGACGTCGGAGCCCAGTTGCGCATGTCGCGCGGCTCCAGCGTCGGCCAAGGCGTCCAGGCCGGGCTCGACGGCGACGACACGCCCGCCGGCCACCGCGATGCTGTACGGCGCGGGCGCACCGTCCACGACGGCGCGCTCGGCCCGCATGACCAGATCCAACCCGGACATGGCCGGAAGTCTCGGCTCAGGCCTCGCCAGTTGTCAAGCATTACTGCACACTGACTCCGTGGCCATTGTCCAGGGACCCGAAACGGATCGTTACACTCCGCGGGTGAGCCAGGACGCGACCAGCCGGACCGTCGACCTCGGCCCCAACATCCGCGCGCGGCGCAAGGAGCACGGGCTCTCGCTGCGTGAGCTGGCCCGCCGCGTCGGCGTCAGCGCGAGCGCGCTGAGCCAGATCGAGAACGGCCACTCACGCCCATCCGTCGACACGCTGTACGAGCTGGCCCGCCAGCTCGGGGTGACCCCGGACGAGATCTTCTTCGGCCCTGCGCCGGGCCCTGCCTCTGGCCCGGGCCCTGCCTCTGGCCCGGGCCCTGCCTCTGGCCCGGGCTCGCTCGCCGGACTCGCATCGACCGGACCGGTTGAGCGGTCACGGCCCAGCGGTGGCGGTGCCCCCGCCGTGCCCGGCGTGGTGCACGGCCTCGACGCGCACCTGTCCGAGGTGCTCGAGCTCGTCCCCCGCGCGGCTCAGCAGGTGGTGACCCTCAAAGGCGGCGAGATCTGCCGGCAGGTGGGCGGGCACTCGCTGCCTGGGGTCGACTGCCTGCTCATCACTTACGAGGCTGGAGCGGCGTCGCCGGGCCCGGAGGAGTTCGTGCGCCACGCCGGCCACGAGTTCAACTACGTGGTCAAGGGCGAGATCGAGGTCCACGTCCGCGACCGCACCTACCGGCTCGCTCCCGGCGACTCGCTCACCTTCCCGTCCGACTGGCCGCACCGGGTGACCAACCCGACCGCCCAGGACAGCGACGTGCTGTGCCTGTTCGTCCGCGGCGGCTGAGCACCCGCCGTACGGTTCACTGAACACGAATGTTCAGAACTCTTGACAGTGGTGTTCAGTGCACGCACACTCAGCGCCATGTCCTGCGACGAGCCCCGCGCCGACGTCACCGAGCCGACCTCGCTCCCGTTCGACGAAGACGGCCTGCCCATGGTGGAGCTGTCCTCGCGGCACCTCGCGGCCGGTGTGGTGGCTGCCAGCGACGAGTCGTTCGGCAACAAGGAGCACCTGCTCACGCCTGATCCCGCGGACTTCAGCCCCGGCACGTACGACCACCGTGGCGAGGTCGTCGACGGCTGGGAGACGCGGCGCCGACGGGGGCGACCAGGTCACGACTGGGTGATCGTGCGGCTGGGCATCCCCGGCGTCATCCGCCGGGTGGACGTCGACACGAGCTTCTTCACCGGCAACTACCCCGAGCAGTGCTGGGTCGACGCCTGCGGGCTCGAGGGGTACCCAGGCCCCGAGGAGCTCGCGGCCGCGCAGTGGGAGCGGATCGCCGACGTCCGACCGCTCAAGGGCGACACGCACAACCTGATGGAGGTGACCAGCCCGTTGCGGTTCACGCACCTGCGGCTGTCGGTTGCGCCGGACGGGGGGGTGGCTCGGCTGCGCGTGCACGGCCGGCCGGTCATCGACCCGAGGCACCTCGACGGAGTGACGGCCGACCTGGCCTCGCAGCAGCTCGGCGCCCGCGTCATCCGTTCGTCGGACAACTTCTACGGCTCCGCGTCGGTGCTCACCCGGCCGGACCGGGCCCGCACGATGGGCGAGGGTTGGGAGACCCGGCGGCGTCGTGACGACGGCAACGACTGGGCGGTGATCCAGCTCGCCGCCGCGGGCCGGCTCCGCCAGCTCGAGGTCGACACCGCGCACTTCAAGCACAACGCCTCGTCGGACGTGGAGGTGCGCGCCGGCGCGATGACCCGTCCGGCCGATGCCACCGCGACCGAGGTCGCCGACGGTCGATGGACGTCCGTCCTCGAGCGGACTGCGCTGCAGCCGGACACCCGGCACGTCTTCGTGGTCGAGCCGCCCGCGGACGAGGCCGTCGCGTCGTACGTCCGGGTCGACGCCTTTCCAGACGGTGGCCTGAGCCGGGTCCGCGTCCTGGGAGAGGTCGTCCCCGACGCCCGACTGGAGCTCGGCCTGGACTGGTTCAACACTCTTCCGCTCGCGCAGGGGCACGACGTCCTGCGGCGGGTCGGCCTCGACCACGACACCGCCGAGGCGGTCGTCGAGCGGCGCCCCTTCAGCACCCTGGAGGACGCGCTCGGCTTGCTCGTCGGACGGCCATCAGACGGCCGGACCCAGCTCTCCCGTCTCCTTCGCGGTCCCCTTTCCTGAGAGGCCTGTCCCGATGTCGCAAAAGCCACAGCCGTCCACGTCGACCTTGCCTGCGGAGCACGAGAGCGGTGCAGGCGAGGACTACACCAACCACGTCGTGCCGCTCGCCAAGCGCAAGACTCACCTCAAGATGCTGCTGACCTTCCTCAGCATGCAGGCGACCTTCCCCGCTGTGTACGTCGGTTACACCGCGCGGTTCGAGGGCATGAACATCGCCCGCTTCCTCGTCGCGATGGCGCTGGCGACCGCCATCATGACGCTCTACTGCATCGGGTCGGCGAACGCGGGAGCCGTTGCCGGACAGACGAGCTCGGTCATGACCCGCAGTATTTTCGGCCGCGCGGGCAGCGCGGTCGTGTCCGCGCTCTTGGTCGTCGACGGCATGGGCTTCTACCTGTTCACCGTGCTGTTCGTCATCTCGCTGCTCGGCGGTCTGTTCACGATCTCGTCGGCCACTCTGCTGGGTGTAGTCCTGGCGGCGGTCATGATCACGAACACGTACTTCGGCTTCGGCGGTGTGCAGAAGTTCGCGCAGTGGGTCGCCGTGCCGCTCATCCTGGTGTGGGGCGTCTACGCGACGATCCGCGCACTCGCGACCGTTGACGGCCACGCGCTCGCCAACCCGCCGCACGTCGACAGCGCGGCCTCGATCCTGTTCGTCGCCGGAGCGATGGTCGGCCTGTCCACCTGGGGCAACGAGGCTGACATCTTCCGGTACGCCAAGCCGGACCGGAAGCGCATCTCGGGCACGGTCGTGCTGTCGTACGTCGTCGGCTCGTTCCTGTTCCCGATCCTCGGCTACCTGATCGCGACCATGGCGAACACGTCCGACTTCAGCGCGAGCATCAAGTACTTCGTGAACTTCTCGCTGTTCGGCTTGACGCTGCTCGGCATTCTCTTCTTCGTCATCAACCAGGTGGGGGTCAACGACGGCAACCTCTACATCGCGGTCAACGGTGCGCAGAACCTGCTGTCGCACCTGACCTGGTGGCGGCGCCGCTACACCGTGCTCGCGCTGGGCGCGATCGCGGCAGTGCTGGTGACCGTGCTGCCGTCGTTGCAGAAGACGTTCACCATCGTGACCGGGATCGGTGCGGTCACCGTACCCACGGCCAGCACGATCATGGCGGTTGACATCTTCGTGATGCCTCGGCTGACCGGTATTCGCCGACCATTGTCGTCCGGTAACGATGTCCCGTCCTGGCAGCAGACGGCGACCGGCAACTGGCTCGCTGTCGTGGCCTTGCTGTCCGGCACCTTGGTCGGTGCGGTGACCGGCGGCCTGATCCCGGGCACGTCCGGGTTCGGCAACACCTACATCGGCTTCCCGCCCTTGCAGGCGTGGCTCACGGGAGCGGCCGTGTACCTGGTCGGGGTCGTCGTCCTGACCCGCCGGTCGGACCCGCAGCGCACAAGCATCGTGCTCGGCTTCCCCAGCCTGGGCCCGCCTGAGATCACCCCGCCTCCCGAGCCGGCGGTCGTTGAACCGGCGGAGGCGCCACTCACGACGGCCTGAGCGGCTGAGCACCTTGCCGGACCGGGCTCCTGGCGGAATGCGGAATGCCCGGCCCGGCAAAGTCGTTCGCGACTACGTATGTCTTCTGAGACTCTTGAACCGATGACCCAGCCACTGTTCGAGCCCGGCGCTGAGCCGCTCGACGAGCCCGCGCCGTACGACTCGTCGCCGGAGAGCTCGTACGACGGTGACCAGCAGGAGCTGGCCGACCGCCAGGCGCTGCGCCGTGTCGTGGGCCTGTCGACCGAGCTCGAGGACGTCAGCGAGGTCGAGTACCGGCAGCTGCGCCTGGAGCGCGTGGTGCTGGCCGGTGTCTTCTCCGACGGCACGGTCGAGGAGGCCGAGAACTCGCTGCGCGAGCTGGCTGCGCTGGCCGAGACGGCGGGATCGCAGGTGCTCGACGGGTTGCTCCAGCGGCGCCCGCGCCCGGACCCCGGCACGTATCTCGGCTCGGGCAAGGCCCGGGAGCTGCGCGACGTCGTCATCGCCACCGGCGCCGACACCGTCATCGCCGACACCGAGCTCGCGCCGTCGCAGCGCCGTGCGCTGGAGGACATCGTCAAGGTCAAGGTCATCGACCGGACCGCGCTGATCCTGGACATCTTCGCCCAGCACGCCAAGAGCCGGGAGGGCAAGGCCCAGGTCGAGCTGGCTCAGATGGAGTACCTGCTGCCGCGGCTGCGCGGCTGGGGTGAGTCCATGTCGCGCCAGGCTGGTGGCCGCGTCGCGGGCGGCGAGGGCATCGGCTCCCGCGGACCGGGTGAGACCAAGATCGAGCTCGACCGCCGGCGCATCCGCACCCGGATGGCCAAGCTGCGTCGCGAGATCAAGGCGATGCGCACCTCCCGCGACACCAAGCGCTCCGGCCGCCGTCGCGCCGAAGTGCCTGCGGTGGCGATCGCGGGCTACACCAACGCGGGCAAGTCGAGCCTGCTCAACCGCCTGACGGGGGCGGGTGTGCTGGTCGAGGACGCGCTGTTCGCGACGCTCGACCCGACGGTACGGCGCGCGCAGACTCCCGACGGCCGGCTCTACACACTCACGGACACGGTCGGGTTCGTCCGTTCGTTGCCGCACCAGCTGGTCGAGGCGTTCCGCTCGACCCTCGAAGAGGTCGGTGACGCCGACCTGCTGCTGCACGTGGTGGACGGTTCGCATCCGGACCCTGAGGGTCAGCTGCTCGCGGTGCGCGAGGTCCTCGGTGACGTGGGCGCTCGCGACCTGCGCGAGATCGTCGTCATCAACAAGGCCGACCTCGCCGACCCCGAGGTGGTGCAGCGGCTGCGCCGGCAGGAGCCGAGCAGCGTCGTCGTATCCGCGCGGACCGGCGAGGGCCTCGACCAGCTGACGGAGCTCATCGCGGGTGCCCTTCCGCGGCCGCACGTCAGCGTCGACGTCCTGCTGCCGTACGACCGCGGTGACCTGGTCAGCAAGGTGCACCGCGACGGTGAGGTCCTCGCCGAGGAGCACACCGCTCACGGGACGCGACTGCAGGCGCAGGTGCGCGGTCAGCTCGCGGGCGAGCTCGAGCCGTACGCCGTCTGAGCCGGCCGGCGCGTGGCGTAGCGTCCTTTTCATGACCGAAGAGCTGACCCAGTTCGACCCGGCCGTCCCGCCGAGCGGCACCGGCTGCGCGGAGTGCAACGAGGCCGGCGGGTGGTGGTTCCACCTCCGCCGCTGCGCGGCTTGCGGTCACGTCGGTTGCTGCGACTCCTCGCCCGAGCAGCATGCCCAGGGGCACTGGAGGGCGACCGGTCACCGGGTCATGCAGAGCTTCGAGCCGGGGGAGACCTGGTTCTGGGACTTCGAGGCGTCAACCCTCGTGGACGGCCCGGATCTGTGCGAGCCGACCAGCCACCCGGCGGACCAGCCCGTCCCGGGCCCGAACGGTCGCGTCCCGGACGACTGGGTCAGCAAGCTCCACTAAGCCCTGAGAGGGCCAGTCGTGGCTGCGAGGCGGCTGGACTACTTCCTCAGTCAACTCCCAGTCGGGCCAGGACGTCCGCCGCCGACGGCACGCGTGGCGAGGTAGTGCGCGCGCTGCTCGACGTCCAGGTGCTCGACGGCGTAACGCAGCATGGTCCGCGGCATCACCGCCGCGTGCTCATCCAGGAACGCGATGAGGTCTGCGCGCGACACGCGCTTCCCGACCTCGCGCAACATCCAGCCCGTGGCCTTGTGGATCAGGTCTTCGCGGTCGCCGAGCAACAACGTGCAGACCTCGGATGCCGGTCCGCTGTCCCCGAGCTTGATGTCGTGGAAGGTGGACAGTACGGCGATCCGCCTCTCCCACAAGGACTTTGAGCGAGCGGGCTTCAGCCGCTGAGCGCGCCCGGTGGAGCCCAGCGATCGCCACCACGGCCCGACGACGTACTCCGCGCTGGCGTCGACCAGGTCCCAGTTGTTGATCCACGCGGTGCGGTCCAGGTAGAGGCGGGCCACCTGCGCGCACTCAGCCTCGTCGCCGCGCTTGGCCGCGCGCGTGTAGCGGTCGGCCAGCAGCAGGACGGCGGCGAGCCGGTGCTCGTGTACGGCGTCACGCAGCAGCGCGTCGACGTCCGCCAGCGCGAGGTCCCGGTGCGAACGGACCACCCGCCGTACGTCCGGCACCGACACGCCAGCGAACACGTCACCCGCGCCGTACTGGCCTGGCCCGGTTTTGAAGAAGCGCGCCATCCCCGCCGCACGAGT
Source organism: Actinomycetales bacterium (assembly GCA_045807245.1). GTDB lineage: Bacteria > Actinomycetota > Actinomycetes > Actinomycetales > CAVURS01 > CAVURS01. The sequence goes on along the minus strand of JBJMHS010000010.1, from coordinate 5,605 downwards.
GGGATCGGCCAGCGCGTCCAGGTCTGCTGCCGGATCAGAGCCCGGGGTGGACACCGGTGCTGCGGTCACACGCAGACGTTAGCCTCGAGCGGTGACCGAGCCAGCAGAGCCGAGCCTGCGCGCTCTGCTCGGCGCGGCCGTCGCCGGCATCGGCGGTACGACGCGCATCGGCCAGGTCCAGATGGCGGAGGCCGTCGCGTCGGCGATCGAGTCGGGGCAGCATCTGCTGGTCCAGGCCGGCACCGGCACCGGCAAGTCACTCGCCTACCTGGTGCCGGCGCTGGTGCACGCGCAGCACAGCGGCCAGCCCGTCGTCGTGTCGACCGCCACGCTCGCGCTGCAGGCTCAGGTCATCGACCGCGACCTGCCGCGACTGGCCTCCGCGGTGACCCCCGTGCTGGGCCGGCGCCCGTCGTACGCGTTGGTGAAGGGCCGCCGCAACTACCTCTGCCGGCACAAGCTGCTCGGCGGGTTTCCGGCGGAGGAGGACGCGCTGTTCGACGTGGCGGAGCCCCTGGGTGCGGCGTCCACCTCGTCGCCCAGCCGGCTCGGCACGGAGGTCGTGCGCCTGCGGGAGTGGGCCGAGGAGACGCAGACCGGCGACCGTGACGAGCTGGTGCCCGGGGTCAGCGAGCGCGCGTGGCGGCAGGTGTCGGTGTCCGCCCACGAGTGCCTGGGCTCGAAATGCCCGCTGGTCCAGGAGTGCTTCACGGAGAAGGCCCGGGCCTACTCGCGGGAGGCGGACGTCGTCGTCACCAACCACGCGCTGCTCGCGATCGACGCGTTCGGGGACCCGACCCTGCTCCCGGAGCACGACGTCGTGATCGTCGACGAGGGTCACGAGCTGGTCGACCGGGTCACCTCCGCGATCACCGACGAGCTGACGCCGGCGATGGTCGAGCGGGCGGCCCGGCAGTCGGCCCGCTTGGTCAAAGGGGTCACCGGCGAGGGCCTGGCCGAGCCGGACCAGGCGCTCGCCGACAGTGCTGACGACCTCATCGTGGCGCTGGACGGCCTGGCCGAGGGCCGGCTGACCGGCCTGCCGGCCCACCTGACCGCAGCGCTGGCCCGGGTCCGGGACTCGGCGCGGACCCTGCTCACCGCGTTGAAGCCGCCAGCGGGCGAGGCACCCGACGGCGCGCGGCAGGTGGCCCGGGCCGCGGTGCAGGAGGTGTTCGACGTGTCCGCCCGGCTGGTCCTGGACGCCGACCAGGACGTGGCATGGGTCGCCGATGAGCAACGGCGCGGCAAATTGCTGCACGTCGCACCGATCACTGTCGCCGGGCTGCTGCGCGAGAGACTGTTCGGCGAGCAGACCGTCGTGCTGACCTCCGCCACACTCGAGCTCGGCGGCAGCTTCGAGGCGGCGGCGCGCACCCTCGGACTGGCAGGACCGGACGGACCTGAGTGGACCGGACTCGACGTCGGCAGTCCGTTCGACTACCCCAAGCAGGCCATGCTGTACGTCGCGAAGCACCTCCCGCCGCCGGGTCGCGACGGGATCGGCGAGGCCCAGCTGGACGAGCTGGAGGCGCTGGTGCGGGCCGCCGGCGGGCGCACCCTCGGGCTGTTCAGCTCGATGCGCGCGGCCCGGGTAGCCGCGGAGGCGATGCGCGAGCGGCTCGATACACCGGTGCTGCTGCAGGGCGAGGACCAGACGGCGACGCTCGTGCGCGACTTCGCCCGCGATGCGAACACCAGCCTGTTCGGGACCTTGTCCTTGTGGCAGGGCGTCGACGTCCCCGGCCCGGCCTGCCAGCTCGTCGTCATCGACCGGCTGCCGTTCCCACGGCCGGACGACCCGCTCGCTTCCGCGCGGTCGCAGGCGGTCGCGGACGCGGGCGGCAACGGGTTCATGACCGTGGCGGCGACCCACGCGGCGTTGCGGCTGGCCCAGGGTTCGGGCCGGCTGATCAGGTCGTCTGCGGACCGTGGCGTCGTGGCCGTCCTCGACTCTCGGCTCGCCACTGCTCGCTATGCCGGGTTCCTGCGCGCGTCGCTCCCGCCGTTCTGGGCGACGACCGACCGGACCGTGGCGCTGGCCGCGCTGGGTCGGCTCGATGCAGCGGCCGGACCGGAGGTTTGGCCGGTGGACGAGCCGGTGTCCCGCGCCCCTGGCGCTGTCGGTGACGCGTCGCCGCCGAACCGCGGTCCGGTGGCCGAGTCGGCCCGGACCGCCGGTCCGGCGGCCGAGTCACCCCGGACCGCCGTGACGTTGGGCCACGCGTGGACCGCCGAACAGGACGAGGAGCTGCGCGACGGCGTCGAGATCGGCTGCAGCGTCGAGGAACTGGCCGACGCGCTCGCTCTCGCCCCGGCTCTGGTGGAGGCCCGGATGGACGGTCTAGGTCTCAGTCTGGCCAACGACTAGCGCCGCGCGGGATGGATGGTCTCGCCGGCCGCCAGCATGGCGACGTACTGCTCGATCTTCCGGGCCCGGGTCTCTGGGCGCTTGACGGCACCCAACCGGTGCAGGATCGCGTAGCGGTTCTGGCTGCTCAGCGTCGGGAAGAAGGCCGCGGCGGCCGGGTTCGCCTCGATGGCCGCCTGCTGGTCGGGCGGCACCTGCGCCGCGCGCGGCCCCGCGTAGGCCGCGTCCCAGCGGCCGTCGGCCTTGGCCGCGTCGACCTCGGCCCGGCCGCGCTCGCGCATCCGCCCGGCGGCGATCAGCTCCTCGGCCTTGGCGCAGTTGATCTGGGACCAGCGGCTGGTCGAGCGACGCGGGGTGAACCGCTGCAGCCACCAGGACTCGTCGACCGACGCGGCCTGCCCGTCGATCCAGCCGTGGCACAGGGCGACGTCCAGTGCGTCCGCCCGGGAGACCGATCTGGCGCCGGAGCCGGCCTTGGCGAACCGGACCCACATGCCCGGCGCCGTGTCCGCGTGCTCGTCGTACCAGCGTTCGAGCGTCGGCAGGTCCTCGAACGTCACGATGGGCAGGCCGCCCTTGGTGCCGGCTTCGTCCGGTGTCGTGTCACGCGACCTGGCCATGCCCACAGTCAACCAAGGGGGTCCGACAGGCCGCCTTGTGACAGGCTCGCCGGATGAGCACCGTCGCGCCACGGCTCACCCTCGAGCAGGCCCGGGATGCCTGGCCCCGGGTCACCGGTTACCTCAACGCAGCCACCCTTGGCGTGCCGCCCCGCACTGTGGTCGAGGCCATGACCGCCGACCTGCGCCACTGGGCGGCGGGCGAGGTGGACGCGGTCCGTTATGACGACGACGTCGCACGGTGCCGCGAGCTGTTCGCCGGCCTCGTGCGCGTCCCACCGTCGTGGGTCGCGACCGGGGCCAACACCTCCGTCATGGCCGCCCTCGTCGCGAGCGCCCTGCCCGACCGGGCCGAGGTCGTGGTGCCGCACGGCGACTTCACCTCGATCGTGTTCCCGTTCCTCGTCCAGGCCAACCGCGGCGTGCGGGTGCGGCACGTCCCGCTGGCCGGGCTGGCGGAGGCCGTCACGTCGTCGACGACCCTCGTCGCCTGGTCCCTGGCCCAGTCGGCCGACGGCGTGGTGGCCGACCACGGAGCCGTCGTCGAGGCCGCCCGGCAGCACGGGGCGATGACCCTGTGCGACCTGACCCAGGCCGTGGGCTGGATGCCTTGCGACGCAAGCGTTTTCGATGTTGCGGTCTGCACCGCGTACAAGTGGCTGTGTCATCCCCGCGGTGCGGCCTACCTCACGGTGCGCCCCCATGTCGCCGACCGCATAAGCCCGTTGCAGGCCGGCTGGTACGCCGGGGAGTCGCGCTGGGACTCGTGCTACGGCCCGGACATGCAGCTGGCCGGTGACGCCCGCCGGTTCGACGTGTCGCCGGCCTGGCTGTCGTGGGTGGGCGCGGTCCCGGCCATGGAGCTGTTCGCCGGGCTCGACCCCGAGCAGGCCCGGACGTACGACGCGGGGCTGGCCGACGCGCTGCTGGAGCGGCTCGGGCTGGCGCCCCAGGGCCGCGCCGTCGTGTCGCTGCCCGACCCGTTCGGGGCGCTCAAGGCTGCGCTGACCGACAAGGGCGCCACCGTCGCCGGACGGGCCGGGCGGGTGCGCATCGCGTTCCACCTGTGGAACGACGAGGACGACGTGGAGCTCGCTGCCGCCGCACTGACATCCACCGGGCTCACAGCGGACCTCCAGTAACGGCAGGCACACTGCTGCGATGCAGGAAGACGAAGCGAACCGGGTCGCGAAGGCGCTGCGCGGCTACGGCCTCTTCGCCCAGGTGGCCCGACCGTCGGCGTACCGGTTCGGCATCCGGGTGCCCCTCGGTGACGGGCGCGAGGCGCTCTGGGACGTCGACGGCGCTGCGGGGCTCGAGGCCCAGATCATGCGCGACGGCGTGCTCGTCGGGTTCGTGCCGAACATCGAGGGTTCGGAGCACTTCGACGAGGCGATGACCGCGCGGGCCATCGCCACCGCCGACTACGGGCCGGGCTAGACCTTGCGCAGCACCGCTTGGACCCGGCCCAGGATCACGGCGTGGTCGCCGTCGATCGGGTCGTACGCCGCGTTGTGCGGCATGAGCCAGAGGTGGCCGTCCTTGCGCCGGAACGTCTTGACGGTCGCCTCGCCGTCGAGCATGGCCGCCACGATGTCCCCGTTGACGGCGTCTGACTGCTGACGGACGACGACCCAGTCGCCGTCGCAGATGGCGGCGTCGACCATCGAGTCGCCGACCACTTTGAGCAGGAACAGGGACCCGTCGCCGACGATCTGGCGGGGGAGCGGGAACACGTCCTCCACCGCCTCCTCGGCCAGGATCGGGCCACCGGCGGCGATCCGGCCGAGCACCGGCACGTACGACGCCTCCGGACGGGCGTCGCCCACACCGGTGTCGTCGTACGTCGCGGCCGCCGAGTCCTGGTAGCGCACCCCGCGGGTCTCGCCCGGCATGAACACCTCGATGGCGCGTGGCCGGTTCGGGTCGCGGCGCAGGAACCCCTTGCGCTCCAACGCGGCCAGCTGGTGGGCGACGCTGCTGGGGCTGGTCAGGCCGACCGCGATGCCGATCTCGCGCATGCTCGGCGGGTAGCCACGACGCTCGACGCTGTCGCGGATCTCCTCCAGCACCCGGCGCTGGCGGGCCGTCAGCCCGTCCCCGCCGCCGAGGTCGCCGTACTCCTGGACGATCACCTCGTTGCTGGGGCGGCCGCGGCGGGCCGGCTGAGCCTTGGTCTTGGCCGCTCGCTTGGCGGCCGGTTTGCCCGCCGGTGCCCCCGTCGCGCCCGCCTTGCCTTTGGTGCCGGCCGTACTGCCGGCCGTGCTGCCGGGCGTACTGCCGGGCGTATTGCCGGCCGTGCTGTTTGTGCTGGCTTGTCCGGTCTGCCTGCGCGCCATGACCCCTCCCGCTGTCGGTGGTGGCTGATGTCCTGTGTCCATGTCCGAGCTTGCCGCTCTGCTGACTCAGAACGTACGGGGTTCGTACAGCAGTTTCAAACATGTGTTCGACGTGTCTGTGGACGAATGTCGGATCGACGTGTTAGAACTCGTACAGGCGTTCGATCGAACATCCGTTCGATCTCTTCCCAGGAGGCCGGCATCATGAGCGCAGCGACCATCGAGCACGACGCAGCGACCATCGAGCACGACGCAGCGACCGTTGAACGCGAGAT
>JBJMHS010000009.1:0-55381 GCA_045807245.1 Actinomycetales bacterium | reverse complement strand
GGTCGTCCTGGACATCAGCGTCGTGAACACTGCCCTTCCCTCGATCGGCACCGCACTCTCCTTGCGCGGCAGCCCGCTGCAGTGGGTCGTGACGGCCTACCTGCTGATGAGCGGCGGCGGACTGCTGCTCGGTGGCCGCGTCGCCGACCTGTTGCCGCGCCGGCGGGTGTTCCTGACCGGCCTCGCGATCTTCACGATCGCGTCTCTGTTGAGCGGACTGGCCACGGGCGCAGGAATGCTGATCGCCAGCCGAGGGGCCCAGGGTCTCGGAGCGGCGTTGATGACGCCGGCCGCTCTCAGCCTGATCATGACGGCCTATACGGGCGCACAGCGGGCCAAGGGTCTCGCTCTGTGGGGAGCCTTGGGCAGCATGGGCATCGCGGCCGGGGTCGTGTTCGGTGGCGCCATCACCACGTGGGCCGGTTGGCAGATGATCTTCTGGGTCAACGTCCCCGTCGGCGTCGCCGCGTTCATCGCCGGCCGCACGCTCATCGCGAAGGAGGCAGCCACGTCCGGCGGCCTGCGCGAGCTCGACCTGCCGGGTGCCGCGGCGGCGGTCGGCGGATTGGCCGCCCTGCTGCTGGGCATCCAGGGTGCCGTCGACCATGGCTGGACCTCACCGAGAACGCTGGGCCTGCTCGGCGTGGCGGTTGTCCTGCTGGGCTCGTTCGCGCGCATCGAGCGCCGCGTGCGTCGACCTCTGGTCCCGCCGCACACCTGGAAGATCAAGACCCTCGTCTCGGGAACCGCGGTCATGTTCTGTGTCACCGGCATCCTGGTCGGTGCCATCTTCCTCTGCTCGGTGTTCGTCCAGACGGTGCTCGGATACAGCGCGCTGGCAACCGGGCTGGCGGTCCTGCCCCTCGCCGTCGTGATGACGCTGTCCGCGCACGTCGCCAGCCACCTCGTCGCCCGGCATTCGCCGCGCTCGGTCGCCACGGCCGGCTTGGTTCTTGCCGCGTTGGGGGCAGTCCTACTGTCACGGGCCACGGACACCTCGTCGTACCTGACGGGCCTCCTGCCCGGCCTGCTCGTCGTCGGCCTCGGCACCGGCCTGGTCTTCGTGGCCGTGTCCGTGACGGCAATGGCCGGCATTCCGGCCCAGCACGCCGGTATGGCGTCGGGTTTCCTGATGACTGGCCACGAGGTCGGCGCCGCCCTCGGCGTTGCGGTGGTATCGGCCGTCGCGACGACCGCAGGCAGCCTGACGACCTCAGCCGGTGCCGCAGGCGGATTCACCCGTGGGCTCGTTGCTGTCGCCGTGATCTGCGCTGCCGCTGCGGCCGTCGCCTTCGCGACGATGCCGAAGGCAAGACTGGCCGGCGCTGCCAACATGCACATGCACCACTGACGAGATGCAGCGAGGCCGCCGACATCAGGTCGGCGGCCTCGCTGCATCCATTCGCTGAACGGCGCCTCGGCCGCCACGGAACGTGATACTGGATCAGTGTTCGGTGATGCCCCGATTTGCCACCTAGACCCGGGCCGCGCGCAGTACTAGGAAGGCCCTACGCGGGACGTCTACGGAGGGTGGTCGAAATGGCTTCTCGACGAATGTGGTGCAGTGGCATCGGAGTGGCAGCGCTTGCGTTGCCGGTGATTCTTGGCACGTCGCTGTCGACGGCCGTCGCTTCGACGCCGAGCGTGCACACGGTCGTATCTCATCTCAACAACCCACGCGGTCTGGCCGTCGACGCCAGCGGCCGCGTCTGGATCGCCGAAGGCGGCTCCGCGGGTTCGAATTGCCAGGGCACAGGTCAGGACGCCACGTGTATCGGGCTGACGGCGTCCGTCTCGATGGTCGACCACGGCACCTTGACGCGCGTTGTCCGGGGTCTGATCTCCGTTGGCGGCGAGGGCGGAGTTGCAACCATCGGCGCGTCGAGCGTCACCACGGCGAATGGCCAGATCCGTGCCCTGCTGGGGGAGTCCGGTTTCGGGGTGCCCCCATCGGGGTTCCCTCAGCGGCTGTTGAACGCGGCGCGGTCTGAGCTGGGCGAGCTACTCACCGTCAAGCCTTCAGGCACATGGACCACGTTGGCCGCAGTGGGGAACCACGACTACATCTGGACCAGCCACCACAAGTTCCTGCAGCCGGACCAGTTCCCGGACGCCAACCCCAACGCTGTGGCGCTGATCGGCGGTCGGACCTTCGTGGCGGATGCGGGTGCGAACCTCTTGGCTGAGGTCACGGATCGGGGTGGCGTCAAGACGCTGCAGTACTTCCGGGTGCCGTCGGGTAGTCCGACGGACGCCGTACCGACCTGCGTCGCGAAGGGACCGGACGGCGCGCTGTACGTCGGCGAGCTTCTGGGCGGGACGTTTGCGCCGGGCGGTGCGCGCGTGTGGCGCGTGGTGGTCTCGGGCAGCACGGTGCACGCCTCGGTCTGGAAGCGTGGCTTCACCACGATCCAGGGGTGTGGCTTCGACAAGTGGGGCAACTTCTACGCGACCGAGTTCCAGATCGATGGCTTGCCGTCGGACAACCCTGCGGGTGACGTCGTCAAGATCGCTCCCAACGGGCATCGCACCCATCTCGGTACCGGCCAGCTGTTCTGGCCATCGGGTTTCGCCGCGGCACCGGACGGGTCGATCTACGTGTCCAACTGCAGCATCGCCCCCGGAGCCGGCTTCGGGCCGTGCCCCAAGGGCGGTCAGCTGGTGCGCATCCGCTAAGCCAGGTCGGGCTTGGTCTGATGCCCTGGTGCCCTTCCGCAACGGAGGCGCACCAGGGCATCGTCCGGAGCAAGAGGCTCGGTCTCAGTACCACGGAGCCGCCTGTGGGAGTCGAACCCACGACCTACGCATTACGAGTGCGTTGCTCTGGCCGACTGAGCTAAGGCGGCGAGGTCCCGGCCCAGGCCCACCGCCGTACGGTCGCCTGAGGGAACGCCCGGACCACTATAGGGGAGTTGGCGTGCTCAGCCGGACCGGGCGAGCCCGCACGACTGTGCCTAGGGTTGGGTCATGGAGCTTCGACCGCTCGGCACGCTCGGCTTCGACACCTCGGTGCTCATCTACGGCGGCGCCGGCCTCGGGGAGGTGGACCAGGACACGGCCGACCGCTCGATCCAGGAGGCCTTGGACGCGGGCATCAACCACTTCGACACGGCAGCGAGCTACGGGGAGTCCGAGCTCCGGCTGGGTCCCTGGATGCCGCAGATCCGGGACCGGATCTTCCTCGCCACCAAGACCGGCGACCGTGATGCCGAGGCGGCCTGGGCCAGCATCAACCGTTCGCTCGAACGCCTGCAGACCGACCACGTCGACCTGATCCAGCTGCACGCGGTCGGCGACCTCGACGAGCTCGACAAGGCGACCGGCAACGGCGGCGCGCTCGCAGCGGCAGTCCGCGCACGGGACGAGGGCTTGGCCCGCGCCATCGGTATCACCGGGCACGGTCACGAGGCACCCGAGACACACCGGGAGGCGTTGCGGCGCTTCGACTTCCAGGCCGTTCTCACTCCCTGGAGCTACGTGCTGTCGCGGCGCACGGACTACGCCGACAGCTACCGCGCTCTGGCTGCCGAGTGCGAGTCACGCGGAGTCGCCTTGCGGCTCATCAAGACGGTGGCGCGCCGCAACTGGCTCGACAACGATGCCGCCCATCCGTTCACGACCTGGTACGAACCGCTGTCCAATGACGCCGAGATCCGGGCCGCCGTCAGCTGGGCCCTGGCCGAGCCGGTCGCGTGTGGCATCGCCACCCCGGGCGACATCCGGCTGCTCGCTCCGGTGGTCGCCGCCGAGGCGGACCGGCAGCCGACGCCCCAGGCCGAAGCGGTCCTCGAGTCGGCCGCAGACCTGTCCTCGCCCTTCATCAACAGCCCCATCTGAGCCAGCCCACTCGCTGGCCTGGCTCAGCCGGCCATGAGCTCAGCCGGCCATGAACTCCTCGAGGCCCTCCAGCAGGCGCTCGACATCGTCCTCGGTGCTGTACGGCGCCAGGCCGGCCCGCAGGCCGCCCACCTCACCCAGCCCGAGCGCCAGCGCCGGCTCGTAGGCGTAGAACGTGCCGGCCGGTGCGTTGACCCCACGCTGGGCCAGGAACCGGTACGCCGCCTCGGCCTCCCTGTCGTCGAACGTCATCAACACGGTCGGCGTCCGGTCGGCCGCTCGCGAGAGCACCGTCACTCCCCGGATCCCGGCCAGCCCGTCGTCCAGCCGTTTGCGCAACGCGTCCTCGTGCGCTTCGAGCGCGGCCAAGCCGGCGAGGACCCGGTCGCGCCGGGGCGCTGAGTCCGGAAGGTCGCCGAACGACGCGTGGAACTCGACTGCCGCCGTCACCCCGGCCAAGAGCTCGTACGGGAGCGTCCCGAGCTCGAACCGCTCGGGCACCGCGTCCGTCGACGGCGCCAGCTTGTCCGGGTGCAGCGTCTCCCACAGCTGCGGCCGGGCCACGACGGCGCCGAGATGAGGCCCGAGGAACTTGTACGGCGAGCAGGCATAGAAGTCCGCACCCAACGCGGCCACGTCGACCGCGGCGTGCGGCGTCAGGTGCACCCCGTCGACGTACAACAACGCACCGGTCTTGCGCACGGCAGCAGCGATCGCGGCGATGTCGGGCCGGCTGCCGAGCAGGTTCGACGCACCCGTCAGTGCTACCAGCATCGTGGACGGTGACAGCACCTCGCGTACCGCGTCGACGGTGAGTTCCGTTGTGGCCAGGTCAAACTCGGCCCAGCGGACGGTGGCACCCACCGCCTCGGCCGCCTGCACCCACGGGCGGACGTTCGCATCATGGTCCAGCCGGCTCACGACGACCTCGTCACCGGGGCCCCAGGCCTTCGCCAGCGTCCGGGAGACGTCGTACGTCAGCTGGGTCATGCTGCGACCGAAGACCACACCACGCGGGTCGCCCCCGACCAGATCGGCCATCGCCGCGCGGGCCGCCAGCACGACGGCGTCCGCGGTGCGCTCGGCCTGAGTCACGTCACCGCGGTTGGCGATCGACGAGGTGAGCGTGCCGGCGACGGCGGTCGCGACCACGTCCGGGGTCTGCGAGCCACCCGGGCCGTCGAAGTGAGCGACGCCCGACTGCAAGGAGGGGAAGTGCGCGCGGACCGCATCGACGTCGTACGCCATGAGTCAGGAGCCTAGAGGGCACAGCCTTCTGAGGCTCAACAGCGCTTGCCGTCCGGCGGCACGGCGGCCTTGAGCAGATAGGAGTCGACCACCCCGTCGACACACCCGCTGCCCTCGCGGTAGGCCGTGTGGCCGTCCCCGTCGTAGGTCAGCAGGTGCCCGTTGGACAGCTCCTTCGACAGGGACACCGCCCACTCGTACGGCGTCGCCGGGTCCCGCGTCGTGCCGACCACCAGGATCGGGCCACTGCCCGGAGCGCTGATCTTCTTGGGCTCGTCGGTCGGTGGGATCGGCCAGTAGGCGCAGGGCAGCGCACCCCAGGCCAGGAACGAACCCCACACCGGCGCCGCCTGCTGGAAGGTCGTGACGTCCTGCTCGATGCCCTCGAGCCCACCCTGCTGTGGCCGGTCTACGCAGTTGACGGCGTACAGGGCGTCGTTGAGGTTGCCGTCGTACCGGCCGTCCTTCTCGCGATGGGCGTACTGGTCGGCGAGCGCGAGCAGCACGGAGCCGTCACCGGCAACCGCCGCCTTCAGGGCACTGCGCAGGATCGGCCACAGCTGCTTGCTGTACATCGCCTGGGCCACGCCGTACGAACCCCAGCCTTCGGTCAGCGGACGCTTGGAGTCGTTGGTACGCAAGGGGTTCGCCGTCAGACTGCCGAGAAACTCACGGAGCTTGGTCAGGCCCGCGTCGACGTCCGTGCCGAGTGCGCAGTCGGAGTGCTTGGCGCAGTCGGCGAGGAACGCACGAGTCGCCCGCTCGAACCCCTGGGCCTGGCCGAGGTTGATCTGCTCGGCCGTGAGCGCGGGGTCCACGACCCCGTCGAGGACCATCCTGCCGACGTGCGTGGGGAACTGGTCGGCGTACGTCGCACCCAGCAAGGTGCCATAGGACTTGCCGAGGTAGCTGAGCTTCTGGTCGCCGACGGCCGACCGCAGGACGTCCATGTCGTGCGCGGCGTCGCGAGTGCCGACGAACTTCAGCTCCGCGCCGACCCGGGCCTGACACTTCTCGGCCAGCCCGCGGCTGAGCGCGACCCAGCGGGCGATCTCGTCGGGTGTCGTCGGTGTCGGGTCCGCGGCGTACAGGGCGTCGGTCTCGGTGCTGCTCAGGCAGTGGACCGGATCGCTGTCGCCGACACCACGGGGGTCGAAGCCGACCACGTCGTACTTCTTGCGCACTGCGTCACTGATGACCTGCTTGGCGGCGCGGGCGTACTCGATGCCTGAGCCGCCGGGGCCGCCCGGGTTGAGGACCAGCGAGCCGAGACGATGTTTCTGGTCTCCGGCCGGCAGCCGGACGAGCGCCAGGTGCAGCGTGCGCGTCGCCGGACGGTCGTAGTCCATCGGCACGGACAGGGTCGAGCACTGGAAGCCGTTGCCGCAGCCCTTCCAGTGGAGCACCTGCATGTAGAACGGCTGCAGGTCGGCCGCAACACCGGCGACCGGGGTGGGTGAGCCGGTGCCGGCGTTCGACGACGTGTCGGGTGCCTTGGTGCCACTGCAGGCGGTGACCGAGACGGCGAGCGCGACAACGAGGGCGAGGACTGCGACGGCAGGGCTGGTACGACGGGTGGGCACCGGCCTCATTGACTCGCCCGCAGCTGCACCGTCATCGCCTCGACGGCGAGCAGCGGCGCGACGTTGGCGGCGATGCGCTCGCGGGCCTCGCCCACGGCCTGCATCCGCTGCACGACGTGCTCGGGCGCCAGGTCGCGAGCCAGCTTGGCCAGATCCGTGCGCATCTCCTCGTTGACGAGGTCCACCGGGTCGCCCGCCTGCACGACCAGGACGTCGCGATAGACCGACAGCACGTCGACCAACGCGCGGTCGAGGACGTCGCGTTGCAGCCGGGTGGCCCGGGTCTTCTGGTCTCGCTCCAGCGCGGAGAGCTGAGCTCGGACGTGTGGCGGCTGCGTGCGCGCCGTCGGCTCCGCCCCCAAGGAGTGGACCAGCTGCTCCCGCTCGCCGGCGTCCCGCTCCGCGGTGGCGGACTTGGCCTCCTCGGCGGCCGTCTCCACCAGCTCCCCTGCGTGCAGCACGGCGTCGCCGACGCCGCGGATCCGGAAGGGCAGCGTCACCACATCGCGGCGGCGGATCCGCGCCCCCTCGTCCCTGGCCAGCCGACGGGCCAGGCCGATGTGGCTCTGGGCGGCGCGCGCCGCGAAGGCCGCCATCGGCGGGTCGATGCCGTCGCGTCGGACCAGCAGGTCGGCGACTGCGGCGACGGACGGTGTGCGCAGACCCAGGTGCCGGCAGCGGCTGCGGATCGTCACGATGACGTCCTCGAGGCTTGGCGCGCAGAGCATCCAGACCGTGCCGGGCGGCGGCTCCTCGATCGCCTTGAGCAGCACGTCGGCCGCCGTCTCGGTCAGCCGGTCGGCGTCCTCGATGATGATGACCCGCCAGCGGCCGAGCGTCGGCCGGCGGGCCGCCAGCTGCACGAGCTCGCGGGCCTGCTCGGTCTTGATCGACAGCAGCTCCGTCGCCACGACGGACACGTCCGCGTGACTGCCGCCCAGCGCCGTACGGCACTCGTGGCACTGGCCGCAGCCGCCCTTCGGGCATTGCAGTGCCGCGGCAAAGGCCCGGGCCGCAACGGATCGGCCCGAGCCGGGCGGGCCGGTGAAGAGCCAGGCGTGGGTCATGCCGCTGGCCTGCCCGGGGGCGGCCGCCGTGACGGACCGTACGGCGGAGCGCAGCACGTCGACCACGCGCTCCTGGCCGACGACGTCGCCCCACACGCCGTCGGCGGTCTGGGCCAGCTGGTTGGCGGTCACCGGCGGCGCACCTCATCGTCCTCGCTCTCACCGATCGCGAAGATCTCCTCGGCCAAGGCCTGCCCGGCCGAGCCGTCGCCCTCCGGCGGCCCACCTGCGGCGGGCAGCTGCTGGGTGTCCTGAGTGTCGGCGCTGTCGGGCAGCACTATCGGCAGCTCACGGGTCGCCTCGCCCGGCGCCTCGCTCGGCGCCTCGCTGGACGGCTCGGCCGGCTCTGTCGCGGCCGGCTCAGTGGCGGCCGGCTCAGTGGCAGCCGGCGGGGCGGCCGGCTCAGTGGCAGCCGGCGGGGCGGCCGGTTCAGTCGCGGCCGGCGCGGCGGCCGGTTCCGGTACGACACGCAGCTGCTCGGTGGGCGCCGCCTGGGCCGCCTTCGCCGCGGCGGCCCGCGCGTCGGCCTCGGCCTTGGCGGCCGCCGCCCGGGCCTCGGCCTCGGCTTTGGCCGCTGCGGCCAGCTGCACCTCCAGAGCACGCCGCTCGGCGTCGCGTCGCTCGCGGTCGAGTCGCTCCTCGCGTTGGCGCTTACTCTCGGGCAGCAGCTCGGTCAGCCGGGCCCGCACCTGGTCCTGGATGTGCTCGGCGGTGGACGCCGCGTTGACCACGAGGTAGCGCCGAGGCGCAGACCGAGCCAGCTCGAGGTACCGCTGACGGACCCGCTCGTGGAACTCCCCCGGCTCGGCCTCGAGCCGGTCCGGGCGGTCCACCTGGCGCACGCGCGTCTGGGCCTCGTCGGCCGCGAGGTCCAGGACGACGGTGAGGTCCGGCACCAGCCCCCCGGTCGCCCAGCGCGAGAGGTTGGAGATCTCGTCGGCGCCCAGGTCCCGACCGGCGCCCTGGTAGGCGACGGAGGAGTCGACGTACCGGTCGGTGACGACGACGTCGCCCCGCAGCAGGGCCGGCCGGATCACGGTTTCCACATGGTGGGCCCGGTCCGCGGCGTACAGCAGCGCCTCGGCCCGTGGCGCGAGGTGACCGCCGTGCAGGACGATGTCGCGCAGCTGGAGCCCGGCCTCCGTGCCACCTGGCTCGCGGGTCAGCACGACGCGATGGCCGAGCCCTTCCAGCCACTCGCCGAGGCGGGTCTGCTGGGTCGACTTGCCGACCCCGTCACCTCCCTCGAGAGCAACGAAGAACCCCGGGTAGGGGCGACGCGGCATCGTGAGTGCGCTCAGGTCGCCGGAGCGGGTCAGCGACCGGGCCAGGTCCGACCACAGGGAGATGCCCTTGCGGTCGTCCATCTGCCGGTAGGCCACGATGCCGACCACGACGGCGAAGAACCCAGCGATCAGGAACGTCGCCATCGCGCTCGTGTACGTCAAGGTCACGTCGTCGCTGAAGTCCAACCGACGTGGCAGGGCGAAGACCTTGCCCAGCAAGGCAGCCAGCGCAGGCCCGATCGCCAGCACCGTGATCAGGACGACGCGCACCAGGGACTGCACGAAGCTGAACGTGCGCCCCCGCACCTCGTCGTCGACCTCGAGACCGAGCAAGGTGTACCCGCTCACCCAGGCGACGCCACCGCAGGACCCGAGCGCGATGGTCGAGAACGTCGCCACGACGACGTTCGGCACGAGCGACAGGACCATGAGCCACAGGCCGGCCGCCACGAGCGACAGGCCGAACAAGCGGTGCCGCGACAGCCCGACCAGCAGCCGCGGGCCGACCCACATGCCGGTCGCCAGGCCGATGAACACCGCGGCGAACAGGACGCCGTAGCCCGCGGGCCCGGCGCCGACGTCGTTCGCGAACCGCTGCCCCAGCCCGATCACCAGACCGCCGGCGGAGAAGGCGCCGAGCATGCCCAGGACCAGCCCGCGGATGAGTGGCGTGTTGCCGATGAACCGCCAGCCCTCGAGGACCGACCGCCAGAGCGGCTGTTCCGCAGCGATGTGCGAGACCGACTTCGGGAAGGCGAGCCGCCAGATGACCAGACCGGACACCAGATAGCTCAGCGCGTCGAGCCAGATGCCGATGTAGGCGCCCTTGGCGTCCAGCCCGAGGTCGGGGTAGGCATGGCGCAGCACCTCGTTGAGCAGAGCGATGCCCGAGAAGGCGAGCGCCGCGACCGGTGCCGTCCCGTACGTCGCGACCAGACTGAGCTGGTTGGCCGCCTCCAGGCGCTTGCGCGGCACGAGGTTCGGCATCGTGGCGTCCTTGGCCGGGAGCCAGAACAACCCGATGCACTCGATCAGCACGGTCGCGACGTACAGCCACCACAGCGTGCCGACGAAGGGGATCGTGGCCATGACGGCGAACCGCAGCACGTCGCCGTACACCAGGACCCAGCGGCGCGAGATGCGGTCCGCGAGGGCGCCAGCCAGCGGGCCGAGCACGACCGCCGGCGCCAGGCGCAGGACGAAGACGCCGGCGACCGCCAGGTACTCGCGGTTGGTGTTGCCGCGGGCCAGGTAGTCGGCCAGGGCGGTGATGGCCAACAGACCGAGCCAGTCCCCGAAGCTGGAGAAGCCGAGCGCCAGCCACAGGCGGCGGAACGGCGTGATGGCGAGGACTGCGCGCGCGTCGGGGTCTGGCGTCTCGTCGTCGACGGCCGCGGCGAACGGGTCGGCCCGCCCGCCCGGCTGCGTCTCCGGGTCGCTCGCCATGTCCGTCAGGGTACTTGCGTCCTCTGACCCTGGCCGGGCTCTAGCGGGCGGCCTTCTTGGCCGTCTTCTTCGCAGCCCTCTTGGCCGGTGCCTTCTTCGCGGTCTTCTTGGTCGCCCGGCCGCGCGGGCTCGGGCCCTTGGCCCGCTTCTCGGCCAACAGCTCGGCCGCCCGCTCGAGCGTGACGGAGTCGGGCTCGTCGCTCTTGCGCAGCGTGGCGTTGGTCTCGCCGTCGGTGACGTACGGCCCGAACCGGCCGTCCTTGACGACGACCGGCTTGCCGGACACCGGGTCGTTGCCCAGCTCGGCCAGGGGCGCAGCCGCCTGCCGGCCCCGCCGCTTCGGCTGTGCGTACAGCGCCAACGCCTCGTCCAACGTGACCGTGAACAGCTGCTCCTCGCTCTCGAGGGACCGCGAGTCGGTGCCCTTGCGCAGGTACGGCCCGTAGCGTCCGTTCTGAGCCGTGATCTCCTCACCGGACTCGGGGTCCGCTCCGACTACGCGCGGGAGCGAGAGCAACCGCAGCGCCTCCTCCAGCGTCACGGTGTCGAGAGCCATCGTGGCGAAAAGGCTCGCCGTGCGGGGCTTGTCGGTCTTCTTCTTCTTGCCCTTGGCGTCATCGGCGTCCTCGGACGCCTCGGGCAGCACCTCGGTCACATAGGGTCCGTAGCGACCAGACCTCGCGATGATCTCGCGGCCGTTCGCCGGGTCCGTGCCGAGCACGCGACCGTCATCGGCACTGGCGGCCAGCAGCTCGCGGGCCTTGTCCGGAGTGAGCTCGTCCGGTGCGATCTCGTCGGGAACCGTTGCGCGACGGGGCTCTTCGCCCTCGACCGGCGTTGCGGCCTCGACGTACGGCCCGTAGCGGCCGACCCGCAGCACCAGCCCTTCGCCGAGCGGCACCGTCGAGATGTCGCGCGCGTCGATCTCACCCAGATCCTCGACCAGGCTGCGCAGCCCTTCGCCGTCGATCGATCCCACGTCCCCACCGTTGCCGAAGTAGAACCGGTGCAGCCACTGGACCCGGTTCTCCTCACCCCCGGCGATGCGGTCGAGGTCCTCCTCCATGCCCGCCGTGAAGTCGTAGTCGACCAGCCGGGGGAAGTGTCGCTCCAGCAACCGCGTGACGGCGAAGGCCAGCCAGGTGGGCACCAGGGCCGAGCCTCGACGTCGTACATAGCCGCGGTCGACGATCGTCCCGATCGTTGCGGCGTACGTCGACGGGCGGCCGATCCCCCTCTCCTCCAACGCTTTGACCAGGGTGGCCTCGGTGAAGCGCGGAAGCGGGCTGGTCTCGTGGCCGTCGGGTGCGACGTTCAGCGTGTCGACCGCGTCGCCGACCGCGAGCTGCGGCAGCCGCCGGTCGCTGGCCTGCTCGTCGTCACGTCCCTCGTCGCGCCCTTCCTCGTACGCGGCCAGGAAACCGCGGAACGTGATGACCGTCCCGGACGCCGAGAGCTCCGCATCCCGGCCGTCCGCCATCAGCGCACCGAGTCGCAGGGTCGCCGTCGAGCCGGACGCGTCGGCCATCTGTGACGCAACGGTCCGCTTCCAGATCAGCTCGTAGAGCGCGAACTCCTCGCCCCGCAGCTCACTGGAGACCTGGGCCGGCGTGCGGAACCGGTCACCCGCGGGCCGGATCGCCTCGTGCGCCTCCTGCGCGTTCTTGACCTTGCGCTCGTAGCGGCGCGGCGCGTCGGGAACGTAGTTGTCGCCGTACAGCTCGCGGGCCTGGCTCCGCGCGGCACCGAGCGCGGCCTCGGACAAGGTCGTCGAGTCGGTGCGCATGTAGGTGATGTAGCCGTTCTCGTACAGCCGCTGCGCCACGCTCATGGCGTGCTTGCTCGAGAAGCGCAGCTTGCGGCTCGCCTCCTGCTGCAGCGTCGACGTGGTGAACGGCGCCGCCGGCCGGCGGGTGTACGGCTTCTCCTGCACCGACCGCACGGTGACGTCCGCGGCCTCGATGCCGGCAGCGACGGTGGTTGCCGCCGCTTGGTCGAGATGGACCAGGTCGGCGGTCCGGAGCCGGCCGCTGTCGTCGAAGTCGCGGCCGGTCGCGACGCGGCTGCCGTCGACCGCGACCAGCCGGGACATGAACGCCGAGCCCGGGTCCCCTTGGGGAGCGACCTCGGCCACGACGTCCCAGTAGGACGCGGCCCGGAAGGCCATGCGTTCGCGCTCGCGTTCCACGACGAGGCGGGTCGCCACGGACTGCACGCGGCCGGCGCTGAGGCCTTGACGGACCTTGCGCCAGAGCACCGGGCTGACCTCGTAGCCGTAGAGACGGTCGAGGATGCGCCGGGTCTCCTGGGCGTCGACGAGCGCGCTGTCGATGTCGCGGGTCTGGTTCACCGCCGCCCGGATGGCCTCCGGGGTGATCTCGTGGAAGACCATGCGCCGGACGGGGACGGTCGGCTTGAGGACCTCGCGCAGGTGCCAGGCGATGGCCTCACCCTCCCGGTCCTCGTCCGTCGCGAGGTACAGCTCGTCGGCGTCCTTGAGCCGGCGCCGCAGATCGGCCACCTTCTTCTTCTTGTCCGGGTCGACGACGTAGTAGGGGTCGAAGCCGTTGTCCACGTCGACGGCGAAGCGCCCGTACGGACCCTTCTTCATGTCGGCCGGCAGCTCGCTCGGGTTCGGCAGGTCACGGATGTGGCCGACGCTGGCCTCGACGTCGTAGCCGTCGCCCAGATAGCCGGCGATCGTCCGCGCCTTCGCCGGCGACTCCACGATCACGAGCCGTCGCGCGCCGTCCTTGGCTGCCACGTGCCTGCCTTCCTCTGTACCCAGATGAGAGTCACCCGAGCGGTCATCGCCCGGGCCTGGAGCCCCTTGTCCGCGCTCGACGGTAACCCGCCGCCGCCGCGCGGAGGCTACCGGAGGTCACCCAGCGTGGCGAACGCCACACCGCCGGCCGGGTGTTCCGGGGCGACTCCGGTCCAGCTCCGATCCGACGGACATGCACAACGCGCGACTCCGACCGCGACACGCCGTGCGGGACGAGGTTGTGCCAGTCCGTCGGCACACGGACTCACCCTCGAGTCCGCCGTCAGGTCGGCCGGCGGAGGCGGCAGCTCGGTCCGGTCAGCCGTTGGACACCGACGTCGGCTCGGGCGCTGGAGCGGACGGTGCCGCACCCTCACCCTCGTCGTCGCCGATCGAGATGCTCCGCGCCTTGGACACGCTCACCGCACCGATGATGATGACCAGCGCGATGCCCGCGATCAGGTAACGCAGGGCGGTGTTCGCATGCTCGCCGACGGTCAGGGCCACGATGGCCGGAGCGATCAGCACCGAGACCAGGTTCATCACCTTGATCAGCGGGTTGATGGCCGGACCGGCAGTGTCCTTGAACGGGTCGCCCACGGTGTCGCCGATAACGGTCGCGGCGTGCGCGGGAGAGCCCTTGCCGCCGTAGGTGCCGTCCTCGACGATCTTCTTGGCGTTGTCCCAGGCCCCACCGGAGTTCGCGAGGAACACGGCCATCAGCGTGCCCGCGCCGATCGCACCGGCCAGGTACCCGGCGAGCGGGGCGATGCCGAGGCCGAAGCCGACAGCAACCGGCGCCAGCGCGGCCAGCAGCCCGGGCGTGGCCAGCTCGCGCAACGAGTCGCGCGTGCAGATGTCGACGACCTTGCCGTACTCCGGCCGGGCCGTGCCCTCCATGATTCCGGGGATGTCGCGGAACTGCCGCCGGACCTCGAACACGATCGCACCCGCGGCACGGGTCACCGCGTTGATCGCCAGGCCGGCGAACAGGAACACGACAGCGGCACCGAGGAGCAGACCGACCAGCGTGCTCGGCGTGATGATCCGGTAGTCGAACATGGACTGCACGAAGCGCGACGGGGCTTCCGTGAGCTTGGTCTTGTCGAGCTGCTCGGTCACGGCGTCCTGGTAGGAGCCGAAGAGCGCGGTGGCCGCGAGGACGGCCGTGGCGATCGCGATGCCTTTCGTGATGGCCTTGGTCGTGTTGCCGACCGCGTCCAGCTCGGTGAGGATCTGCGCGCCGTTCTCGTCGACGTCGCCGGACATCTCGGCGATGCCCTGCGCGTTGTCACTGACCGGACCGAACGTGTCCATGGCGACGATGACCCCGACCGTGGTGAGCAGCCCACAGCCGGCCAGGGCGATGAGGAACAGCGCCATGGCGATCGAACCGCCACCGAGCAGGAATGCGGCGTAGACCGCGGCGCCGATGATGACCGCGGTGTAGACGGCCGACTCGAAACCGACACCGATGCCGGACAGTACGACGGTCGCGGCGCCAGTCAGCGAGGTGCGGGCGACGTCCTTCGTCGGTCGCTTGTCGGTGCCCGTGAAGTGACCCGTCAACCACAGGATGATCGACGCCAGCACGATGCCGAGCAGAACGGCGAGCGTCGCCAGGACGCGCGGGTCCTTGTTGGCGATCGTCCCGAGGTCACTGCCCTGGCTCAGGTCGACGCCCGTGAGGTCCGAGACCTTGCCGGGCAGGTAGGCGAACGCTGCGACCGCGCAGAGGATCGCGGACACGGCCGCGGAGATGTAGAAGCCGCGGTTGATGGCGACCAGACCACTCTCACCCTCACGTGGGCGCACGATGTAGACGCCGAGGACGGCGGTGAGCGCGCCGATGGCGGGCACGATCAGCGGGAAGACCAGGCCGTAGTTGCCGAAGGCCGCCTTGCCGAGGATCAGCGCCGCGACCAGCGTCACGGCGTACGACTCGAAGAGGTCCGCCGCCATGCCGGCGCAGTCGCCGACGTTGTCTCCGACGTTGTCCGCGATGGTGGCCGCGTTGCGCGGGTCGTCCTCGGGGATGTGCTGCTCGACCTTGCCGACCAGGTCGGCGCCGACGTCGGCGGCCTTGGTGAAGATGCCGCCGCCGACACGCATGAACATCGCGAGCAGAGCAGCGCCGAAACCGAAGCCCTCCAACACCTTTGGCGCGTCGCCCTTGTAGATCAGGACGACGACCGAGGCGCCGAGGAGACCGAGGCCGACGGTCGCCATACCGACGACACCGCCGGTGCGGAACGCGACCTGCATGCCCGCGTCCCTGCCGTTCGGCTCGCGTGCGGCGGCCGCAACGCGGACGTTGGCCCGGACGGCCGTGGACATACCGAGCCGACCGATGGAGGCCGAGAAGACCGCACCCACGATGAAGAAGAGGGAACGCCCGACGCGTACGGACGCCGTGTCAGCCGGTAGGGCGAACAGCAGCGCGAAGACAAGGACGACGAAGACGCTGAGGGTCTTGAACTGCCGGTTGAGGTAAGCGTTTGCGCCCTCCTGCACCGCCGCCGCGATGTCCTTCATCTTGTCGGTGCCTTCGCCCGCAGCGAGCACCTGGGTGCGGAAGTACGCCGACACTCCTAGCCCGAGAACGGCGATGACAGCCACCACGACCACATACATGAGGTTGGAGCCGGTCAACGTGACGCCCGTCTCAGCGGCGGGCAGGTTGGGGGCGAGGGGCAGCCCGAGCATTCGTCCTCCTCGACGAAACGGTGACGGATTCGTCCCACGGCGCGCCGAAGGGCGCACGAAGAACGCGTATGCGGAACGAACCGCGCCGGGAGCCTACCAAGGCTCAGGCCGGCTCCGCCCCCAGAGCGTCAGGCACCGAGGGGTGGATGCGGAAGACCTTGGTCAGGCCTGTGATGCGAAACACCTTGAGGATCCGCTCCTGCGTGCAGACGAGGGAGAGCGAGCCGTCGTGCGCGCGCACTCGCTTGAGCCCGCCCACCAGCACGCCCAGGCCGGTCGAGTCGAGGAACGCCACCTCTTCAAGATCGAGCACCAGCTCGTACTTGCCGTCCGCGACCAGCTGGCTCAGGTGGTCGCGCAGCGTCGGTGCGGTGTAGACGTCGATCTCGCCCGAGATGGCAACCACGGTGCGCCCCTCGTCCTCGCGGGTACCGATCCTGAGCTCCACGCGCACGCCCCTTTCCGTCCCCTCGACCCCCGCGCAGTGTGTCGCGCGCGACCCATTGTCGCCACAGCCTTTCAGCCGGATGGCGGCAGCCTCCGCCTCACTCCTCGCCGGTGGCTACGATTTGGTCGTTGTGCCCCGGTTCGACTGGCGCTCGGCGCGCCTTGGCAGCCGGACGCTACTAGCGTCGTCAGGGCAACGCACTCCTCGGAGGTAACCGTGATCGTCATCGGCGCCGTGTTCCTGGTCCTGGCCGCTCTCGCGGCCGTGGCCGCCGTCGACACCACGCGCAACGTGGACGTCCACCTCAGCGGCTTCGGCGTGGACGCCACCACGACCGCGCTGTGGGTGTTCTGCGCCGGCGCGGCCACCATGCTGGCCCTGGTGATCGCCCTCGCGGCGTTCCGCCGAGCGGCGCGCAGGGCTCGCGAACGGCGGCGCGAGCTCAGACAGCTGCGCGAGACCGACACCGGCCGCGACGCCGACGTCGGCCTGCACCGGGACGTCGACGTTCGCGACGGCGACCCGACGGGCGACGGCCGGACGGCCCACGTGGTGCCGGCCGACGACGGCCGCGAACGCCGGTACGTCGCCGGCGACGACCGCTACTGACGACCGTTACTGACGGTCGGCAACGACGACACCGCCGAGCCTCTGGTCTCACCGCCCGCGCGGGCCTAGGGTCCGGGCATGGGCAGCGTTCCGACCATCGATCTGGCCCCGTGGTTCCAGGGCACCCCTGACGGCAGAGCGGCGGTAGCCGCCGAGATGGACGCCGCGCTCCAGTCGGTCGGCTTCTTCCTGGTCACCGGCCACGGAGTCAGCCGCGAGGACCGGGCGGCAGTGAGATCCGCGGCGCGCGAGTTCTTCGCCCTGCCGCGCGAGATCAAGCAGCGCTACGCCGTGACGGTCGGCGGCCGCGGATGGCTGCCCTCCGGCGTCGAGGCGAACGCGTACGCCGAGGGCACCGAGACACCGCCCGACCTGAAGGAGTCCTTCGCCGTCGGTGCGGAGAACAAGACCGGCATCGCCGAGGTCGACGACTTCTGGTTCCCGGCCAACGTCTGGCCGGCCGAGGTGCCGGCGATGGAGAAGGCCGTCAGCGGATACCTGGCCCAGATGCGTGAGCTGGCCGAGACGCTGCTGGCCGTGGGCGAGGTGGCCCTGCAACAGGATCCGGGATTCTTCACGACGAAGACGCGGAACTCCACGCACACGATGAACATCAACTGGTACCCCCCGACGTCGGTCGTCGGTGAGCCCCAGCCGGGTCAGTTCCGGATCGGTCCGCACACGGACTTCGGGACGTTCACGGTCCTGGACCGCGAGCCGGGCAAGGGCGGCCTGCAGGTCTGGTCGCCGGAGGACGACTGGGAGGACGCGCCGTACAACCCGGACGCGTTCACCATCAACACCGGGGACCTGCTCGCCCGCTGGACGGGCGACCGGTGGAAGTCCAACCGGCACCGGGTCCTGCCGCCTCAGGCGGAGGCCCCGGACGAGGACCTGGTCTCGCTCGTGTACTTCTACGAAGCGGACTGGGACGCCGAGGTGCAGTCGCTGCAGCCGCCGATCGGCAAGGCCAACGACTACCCGCCCGTGCGCGCGTCGGACTTCATCAAGCGGCTGCTGGACGCCATCACCATCGGCTGAGCACGCGGCCGTTCCCGCGACGGACTGGCCGTGGGCTAGGGCGGTCGGCGGCCCGCTCGGGCTCGGGCCGTCGCCGTACCCAGCCCGTGCCATGGTCGCGGCAGGCCGACCGAGACCGCGACAGAGACGGAGCCGTCGTCCGCGACCGCGCATGCGGTCAGGTCGGCGCCGTTGGCACCCGCGACCGACCCGGCGGCAGCGCACGGCGCCCCGCCGGCCCGGCCCAGCGAGCGGTCAGCTGCGGCCAGCGCCGACAGGTCCGCCGCGGTGGCGGCGCGATGACGAGCGGCGACGGCAGCGCCCACGGCCGCACACCCGATGATGAGCATGGCCAGCACGAGGACGAGGCCGAGGGCCAGCACCGTCCCCGCCCCGTCCTCTGGACCCCCGGCACGGGGCCGGTCCGCTGACCGGCGGGCGCGCGTCACGGTCCCTCGGCCATCGCCGTCGCGATGCCGTGAACCGTCAGCGCAGCCCAGCCGGCACCGACGCCGCGCAGTGGTGCTGTGACGTCGACCCGGACGTCGGGCCCGGAGCGCACGACCCGCACCTCGGCACCCGGCGGCGCCCGCCGGGACGCCTCGCCGACAACCGCAGGCACCGAGTCACCGCGCGCGGCCAGCCGCGCACCTGCTCGAGCGGCGTCCTGGCAGCGGACCTCACCGATGACGGCCTGCCCGGCGAACAGCAGCACCGCGCAGAGCAAGACGACGCCGGGCAGCGCTACCGCCAGCTCGGCGGTCACTGTGCCGCTGTCCGCTGCCGCCGACTGCACGGCGTCAGCCCCCGAGGGCCAGAGCATGGCGGACGATGCCGAGCAGCAGTCCCTGCACCTCACCGCTGCGCAGGATGGTCACCAGGAGCGCGGCGAACCCGCAGGCCGCCAGCGTGCCGATGGCGTACTCGGCCGTCGTCATGCCGGAGTCGTTGCGAACGTCTGGACAGGAGTCGCCGCTGCGTCGAGTGGTCCAGGGTGCATCGTTCATGCCTACCTCCGGTGTCTGGGGCCAATGGCCGATACGTCACATTCATCCGGAGCGATGACAACGGGGGCCCGGCCCGAGGGGGTGCTGTGGACGGCGAGGCAAAGGGCCAGAGCTGTGGACAAAGCCACCTCTGGACGCGCGATCCGGTCCCGATCCCCTTTTGATGGGAGGGACCGCCGTACCCGTTCTGAGGACCCCATGTTTTCCGCGCTGCTCCTGACCGGGCTCGTCGCTGCACCCGTCGCCACCCTGCTGCTGTTCGTCGAGCCGCCCCTGGCCGGACGGGTACGCGGCGCCTGGCCCACGGCCCGTCGATTCGTGCTCGCGCTCGTCGCCACGGCGCTGCTCGGTGCGCTCTCGGCGGCCGCACTCCTCGCCTTGGGCGTGACCACACGCAACGTCGAGGCGGGGGTGCTGGGGCTGTCCGCCGTCAGTGTCGCCTGGCTGCCGGCCACGCGGGCCTGGAGCGCCCGCGCCCACCTCTGCTGGTCAGCGACGACGTACCTCTTCGCGGCCTATCTCGCGTTCATGCTGTGGTGGACGTTCACCAGTGGGCTCGGGGCCAGCGGGGTGGCCGGCGGTCTGCTCCTGTGGGCCCTGGAGCTGGCCGCAGCGTTCCTCGGTTGCGCGTACCTGTGGGAGCTCTGTGACGCGCTCGGGCGGGAACCATGGATGCGGCGCATCCGGGCCGGGGTCGTCGACCCGGTCCCCCACGGGTCGCTGCCGTTCGTGAGCCTGCAGGTTCCGGCGTACAACGAGCCGCCGGACATGGTGATCGCAACCCTCGAGTCGCTGAAAGCACTGGACTACCCGGCGTACCAGATCATCGCGATCGACGACAACACCGATGACGAGGCGCTGTGGCGACCGGTGGAGGCGTGGTGTCAGGAGCACGGCGTCACGTTCGCCCATCTCGAGAACTGGCCCGGGTACAAGTCCGGCGCGCTCAACTTCGCGTTGAGTGACCTGGTCGACCCGCGCACCGAGCTGATCGGTGTCATCGACGCCGACTACCAGCTGGACCCTCAGTTCCTGCGCCTCTGCGCCCCCTTGTTCGACGACCCCGACGTCGGCTTCATCCAGGCGCCGCAGGACTACCGGGACTGGGAGCAGGCGCCGTTCTATCGGAGGCTGTACTACTCGTACCGCTACTTCTTCGCCGTCTCCCAGCCCTCCCGCAACGAGCGCGACGGCGCGATCTTCGCCGGCACCATGGGTCTTATCCGGCGAAAGGCCCTCGTGACCGTCGGCGGCTGGGACGAGTGGTGCATCACCGAGGATGCCGAGCTGTCACTGCGGCTTCTGCGCAGCGGATGGTCGGGTCTGCACGTCGACCGGTCGTTCGGCAAGGGCGTCATGCCACTCACCTTCGAGGCGCTCAAAGGACAGCGGTTCCGTTGGTGCTTCGGGGGCATCCAGATCCTGCGGCGCAACTGGCGCTCGCTGCTGCCGGGACCGCGGTCGTCGTCGAACCGGCTCACCTTCGGTCAGCGATGGGCGTACCTCTCCGGTGCCTTGCAGTGGTACGGCGACCTGCTCGCGCTGTTGTTCTTCGGCTTCCTGCTCGTGGGCGCGGCGAACGTCGCTCTCGGCGGCGGCCTGCTCTTCCGCAAGCTCAGTGGCTTCCTGCTCGCAGCCATCCCCATGCTGGTGCTCCTGGGGCTGATCCGCGCCGTCGCCCTGCTGCGCCGAGGCACCGGAGCCTCGTGGCGGGATGCGCTGGGCGCCTTCATGATCTGGCAGTCGACCGCGTTGGTCGTGGCCCGCGCGTCTCTGCAGGGGCTGTTCGCCAAGGAGGCGGAGTTCCTGCGCACGCCGAAGACCGCGGAGGAAGGCCACTGGTGGGATGCCGTCCGCGGCAACCCGGGCGAGACGATGCTCGCCGTCCTCGGGCTGGCCGGCATGGTCGGGGCGTTGACCCACGTGCGCGACTCCGGCGGACTGCTCACGGCTCTCTTGCTGGTCTGGCCGACCTTCGCCTTCGCCAGCGCGCCGCTCAACAGCCTCAGCGCCCAGCGGGCGGCGCTCCCAGCCGACCTCCGGCGGCGGCGGCGCAGCGAGTACCGCCGGTACGGCGTGCGCCGGGTGTCGTTTGCCGTCGGCGGGCTGGTGACCGCGGCGAGCGCCGTCGCCCTGGCCGTTGCGCTGCTCGTGCCGGGCGGTGCCCAGCTCAGGTCGCCCAACCCGATCCCCCCGGCGCAGGGACACCAGGCGGGTCCCTCGAAGGGCACGTCGCCGACGCCCAGCTCCTCGCCGAGCGGCTCAAGCGGGTCGAGCGTGAGCCCGACCTCGTCCGGCTCGTCCACGTCGTCGTCGTCCAGCTCGTCCAGGTCATCGTCGTCCAGCTCCTCCTCGTCCAGCTCCTCGTCGTCCAGCTCCTCGACGTCCAGCTCCTCGACGTCGACCCCCGTCGCACCGACGTCAGGCCCGTCCGCCGCCAGCTCCTCACCGGCACCGCTGAGCAGCCCGACGACGTCAGGACCGTGACGTGCTGGGTCGGTGCCTGGTCGGCGTGGCCGCCGCCGTGAGCGTGACCGTCGCGGTCACCGCCTGCGGTGGCTCAGCGTCGCGTCCGGCCGGGCCGGCCAAAGCGCCCGGCGGCGAGGCGGCGGCGGCATTCCTGTCCCGGTACGTCACGTCGGACGGGCGGGTGCTCCGGCACGACCAAGGTGGCGACATCGTCAGCGAAGGCCAGGCCTACGCGATGCTGATCGCCGAGTCCGCGGACCGACCGGAGCAGGCGCGCACGATTTGGCAGTGGACGAAGGCGCACCTGCGCCGAGCGGATGGACTGCTGGCCTTCCACGCCTCGGGCACCGGCGCGGTGCTGGACGACAGCCCCGCGTCGGATGCGGACACGTTGGCGGCGTACGCGCTGCTGCGCTATCGCGGTTCCGGCCAGTCCGAGCTGCACGCCGACGGGGCTGGACTGGCCCGCGCGGTGCTGCACGCCGAGACCGTCGACTCCGGCGGAGCGCCCGTGCTCATCGCCGGCACCTGGGCCACCGGCCCGCCCGCGACGGTCAACCCGTCGTACTGGATGCCAGGGGTCTTCACAGCCTTGGCCAGGCTCACCGGGAGCGAGGCCTGGCGCGAGCTGGCCACGACCACCGAGGCGCTGCTCGCACAGGTGACGGACGGTGGGCGCACTTTGCCGCCGGACTGGGCTCAGCTGCAGGCCGGCCGCCTGACACCCGTTGCCGCACCGGACGGCTCGGCTGGCGTGCGCTACGGGCTCGATGCGGCTCGGCTTCCGCTGTGGCTGGCCAGCTCATGTGACACCCCCGCGCGCACTCTCGCGGCGGCGTGGTGGCGCAACGTTCTCTCCCAGCAGGACCGCGCCGCCGCCATGGCCTTGGGACTGAACGGTGACCCGATAGACAGTTCCACGAATCCGGTGCCGCTGCTCGCGGCCGCCGCGGCTGCCGATGCGGCCGGAGACCGCAACCGCAGCAGTGCCTTGAGGCAGCGCGCCTCCGCTCAGGTGCGGGCGGCACCGACGTACTACGGCGACGCCTGGCTCGCACTAGACCAGGCGCTGCAGCACAAGACCCTCGACCCCTGCCACGAGAGTCGATAGGGGTCACCGACTCACGAGCCGGCGTCCAGAACCGAGCCAGCCAGGCCCAGCACGATCGGTACGACGGCGAGCAGCACGAAGCCGGGCAGCACAGCCAGCCCGAGAGGCAGGACCAACCGCACACCTAGCCGGGCGGCTGCCAGCTCGGCCCGTTCGCGCCGCGCGGCTCGGACGTCGGCAGCCGCGCGCGCGACGACTCCGGCGGCCGGGGCACCGGACATCGCGGCGAGCACCATCGCCCGGGCCAGACCCTCGTACTCGGGCGGCGGCCGGGCCCAGGCCTGCTCCATCGGTACGCCGAGCCGGACCCGACCGACCACCGCATCCAGGTACTCGGACCGCGCTCCCGGCGTCGCGGCGGCCAGTGCGTCGCCGACCGCCAGGCCGGTCCGTAGCCCGCAGGCCACCAGCTCCATCACCACATCGGCCGGCAAGGCAGGAGGGACCGCGGCCCGCGCATCGGAGACACCGGGCACCCCGGGCGCGCCCCACCCGGCTGAGGCCGTCGTCGCCCGGAGGCGAGACAGCCTCCGGATCCGGGCCTCGACCGGCGACCTCCCGGGCCACACCATTACCGCTGCGGCGCAGAGCATCCCGACGACGAGCGTGGTCGCGGCGGAGGAGGTCATGCCCGCAGCACGGACGCCACCAGACGCCGCATCCACAGCCGGCCGCCCAGACTGGCCACCAGCCCCATGGCTCCGGCCACCCGGCCGGCCGGCGTGCCGAGCAGAACGGACACGGGATGGACTCCGACCAGCTCGCCGATGACGACACCTCCCAGTGGCAGCGCCCCGAGCAGGGCGGCAGTTGCTCGCGGTGCCGCGAGCGCAGTCACCACGGCGGCCTCGGTGCGAGCCTGGTCGCGCAACGCCGCGACGAGTGTGTCGAGCACGTCCACGACCGGCGCGCCATGCCGTTCGGTCAGGCCCCAGGCCTCGGCGACGGCGTGCAGCGCGGGACTGTCCAGCCGCTCGGCTGCCCCCCGCCAGACCGGCGCGAGCGGACCTCCCGCGGCCGATGCGGCTGCGAGTCGGTCGACCAGGGCCCGGAGCGGGCCCGGGCCGTCGGCGATCGCGGAGCGGGTCACAGCGAGGGCCCGGGCCGGCGTCAGGCCCGCCCTCAGCGCGCCGGCCAGACCCTCCAGCAGGGTGACCAGCTCCCGGCTACCTGACGCAGCGTCTCTCGAGCGGTCCCTGGTCAGGCGACGCCGCGGCCCGCCGGCACCCAGGAGGCGCGAGAGCACCCATCGCCGCCGCCCTTCCGCACCCGCCGGGCGAGCGAGCCGAGCCACCCCGTCACCAGGGATGGGCCACACCAAGACTGCGAGTGCTGCCAACACACCCACTGCGGTCGTCGTACCCCACGTCATGTCAGCCGCCTCCGGGAACCGCATCGACAGCGAGCCGGAGCCGCTGAGCCAGCTGCGACCAGCCCGGCCCGACGACCGGCGGGCGCGCGTCGCCGTGGGGTCGGGCCAGAGCGGGGACGACCTCGAGCTCGGCGCCGTGCCGGCGGACGACCGCAATCTCCGCGATGTGCCGGGCCGAGCCGAGCCGCCGCATGTGCACGACCACCTCGACCGCGGCGGCCGCCTGCGCCTGCACGGCTGCGCGGTCCAGGCCCGCCAAGGCGCCGAGGGCTTCGAGCCGAGGCGGCAGGTCAGTCGATGCGTTGGCATGAACGGTGCCGCAGCCACCCTCATGGCCGGTGTTGAGCGCGGCGAGCAGCTCGCGCACCTCCGCTCCGCGGACCTCCCCGACCACCAGGCGGTCCGGCCGCATGCGCAAGGCCTGCCGGACCAGGTCCGTCATGGACACCTGCCCGGCACCCTCGATGTTCGCCGGGCGCCCCTCCAGCCGGACGACGTGCGGGTGGTCCACCCAGAGCTCGGCGGCGTCCTCGACCACGACCAGTCGCTCGAGCGGCGGCACCAGGGCGAGCAGGGCGGCCAGCAACGTGGTCTTGCCCGTCCCGGTGCCACCCGTCACGAGGAAGGCGGCTTTGGCGGCGATGACGGCGGCGACCACCGGCTCCCAGTGCTCGGGCACGGTCCCGGCTCGCACCAGGTCGGCGAAGGACAGGGCCACCCGCCGCGGCAACCGCAGGCTCAGGTGAGGCCCACCATGGACCACCGGAGGCAGCACGGCGTGCAGCCGCGTGCCGTCGGGCAGCCGGGCGTCGACCCATGGGCTGGCATCGTCGAGCCGGCGCCCCGCGGTCGCGGCCAGGCGAACCGCGAGCCGGCGCACGTCGTCGGCCGTCCCGACGTCCACGTGCCGGCGCTCGAGGCCGCTGCCCCGGTCGACCCAGACGCCTGTGGCCCCGTTGACCACGAGGTCGGTCACGTCCGGATCGGCCAGCAGCTCCTCCAGCGGCCCGGCGCCGGTCAGGTCCGCGCGCACCGCGTCCACCATCTCCAACAGGCCGAGGTCACCCAGGACCGCACCCGTTGCTCGCGCGGCGGCGGCCACGCGGTCCACGGACGGCACCCCGGCCTCCTCGGCCAGGGCCGTGCGGATCCGCCGCACGAGCTCCGGATCGGCTCCGCTGCTCACGCTGCCTGCCCGAGCCGGTCGACCGCATCGAGCACGCGCGCGGCGCACCGACCGAGAGGGCTGCGCGGTCGCTGCCCGGGCGGCTCGGCGCGGTCGAGCAGGCCGGGCAGGCCCGGCTCCGGACGCAGCTGCGCGAACAGGGGCAGCCCGAGCGCGTCGGCGATCACCTCGGACGGCAGCGCCGCCGTCACCGGGCCACGGACGACGAGCCGGATGTCCGGTACCGCAGCGTCGAGCGTGGCAACGACGCGACCGGCTGCCGCGAGCGCGCGCACGGTGGCCGGAACGACGAGCAGGGCCAGGTCGACCAGGCGCAGCCAGCCCCGGGCCGCCGGGTCCGGCGCGCGCGGCAGGTCGGCCACGACCAGCTCGAACCCGCGGACCGCGCCGGCGGCGACCGCGGCCGAGGCTTCCGCCGGCACCACCACCGGCTCCCCGCGGTCCCAGGACAGCACGGACAGCTCGCCGACCCTCGGCAAGGCCTCGCGCAGCATCCCCGCGCTGACCCGCCCGCGGGCGCGGCCGAGCTCGGGCCACCGCAGCCCCGGGACGTCCTCGGCGCCGAGCAGGAGGTCGGCGCCGCCACCGAGCGGATCCAGGTCGGCCAGCAGGACTCGGCGGTCCTGCCGGGCGGCCACGACCGACACCGCGGCGGCCAGCAGGGATGCCCCTGCACCACCGCAACCACCGACGACAGCGACGACACCACAGCGCTCACCGGCCGCCACGGAGTCGGCCAGGGCCTGCACCACCCACTCCTGGTCCGGCGGCGGCATCGCCACCCGCTCGGCACCGACCGCGAGAGCACGCTCATACGCGCTGTCGTCGGTGCGGCCGGCGGCGGCGGGCCCGGTCTGGAGACCGACCAACAGCACTCCGGCCCGGCGCGGCAGCAACCCGCCGAGCTCCTCGGCCACGTCGGCACCGACCAGGACCACGGGAGACCTGACCCACGAGTCGCGGCTCGGACGGCCCGCACAGACGTCGAGGGTCGAGCCGGTCGCGTCGGCGAGCGGGCGCACCGCCTCGACGAGGGCTGGGTCACGGGTGAGCAGCAGGGCTCCATCAGCCGCGGGAGGCGGCGACGGGGCGAGGTCGGCGGCGTACACGCGGGCGGTCGAAGGGGCCATGCGGCCCACCGTCGACCTGTCCGGCGACGGTCTCGCCCAGCCGCCGCAGCCCCTGTGGACGACGGGACGAACCAGGCGTGCTGTGGACAGCCGAGAGTGACCGGTGGCACCGGTGCAGAGAGGCAGACACGCGCGGGACGACGGTCGGTAGCGCGGCGACGGCCCCCGTCGGGGGGACAACGGGGGCCGTCTATCGCTCCGGCTCGGGGGGGAGGAGCCGGGGCGGGGCACGGTCCCGTAGGGCCGGCACTGAAAGTCTGTACCGCCGCGGGCGTCCTGGCAAACGTTGCTTGCCCTGCGAGCCGTTCGGACGAGCGGCGGACGGCCGAACGGGCGATGCCGTGGGCCCGGACCGTGACTGCCTATCCTCGAGGGGTGAGCGACACCCCGGCCCCAGCGACCGGGCAGGCGACCGGTGAGGGGGCCGGGCAGGCGACCGGTCAGGGGGCCCGGCTACGTCGTCCAGCGGCGTTCTTCGACCTGGACAAGACCGTCATCGCGAAGTCGAGCACACTCGCCTACGCCAAACCGTTCTACCGCGGTGGCCTGATCACCCGGCGGGCCGTCCTGCGAAGTGGCTATGCCCAGTTCGTCTTCTCGTCGGCCGGGGCGGGCCACGACCAGATGGAGCGGATGCGGGCCTACCTGTCCGCGATGTGCACCGGGTGGGACGTCGAACACGTCAAGGCGATCGTGGCGGAGACCCTGCACGACCTGATCGACCCCATGGTCTACGACGAAGCCGCCGACCTGATCGAGCAGCATCATGCGTCCGGACGGGATGTCGTGATCGTCAGCTCGTCCGGCACCGAGGTCGTCGAGCCGATCGGTGAGCTGCTCGGCGCCGACCATGTCATCGCCACCCAGATGGAGATCGTCGACGGCCGCTACACCGGCGAAATCGGTTGGTACGTCTACGGATCCGCGAAGGCTGAGGCGATCCGGCAACTGGCCGAGATCGAGTCCTACGACCTCTCCCAGTCGTACGCGTACAGCGACTCCGCAACCGATCTCCCGATGCTCGAGGCGGTCGGCCACCCGTGCGCCGTCAACCCGGACCGAGCGTTGCGCCAGGCCGCCGCCCGACGCGGGTGGCCGGTCCTCGACTTCCACCAGCCGGTGCCGTTGCGGGGCCGGTTCAGCGACCTGCGATCGACCCGGCCCGCGATGGCCGCCGCCGCAGTCGGTGCGGGAGCGGCGGCCGCGGGACTGGTCTGGTACGCCGCGAGGCGCCGTACGCCACGTGCCGGCTGAGCGCGCCGGTGACACGCCGCAGGCCTCTTCACATCGCCGGTGATGGGGAGTAGACAGGGAGGCGACCCGGACCGGGTGAACCGGAACGGACCAACAGCACACGGCAGTCAGGTACCCACGCAAAGGCAGTCCACATGTGGACCGGTCGTGGCGGGCTCGCCCCACTGCGACGACGCGTTTGACGCTTGGTAGCCGGTACGCCGTGGGATGACGACGCCCCGTCATCGGCGGGGCGTCGTCGTGTGCAAGCCACCAGTACGCCGAGAGGGCTCTGCGGTGCGACGATTGTCCGCACCATGGG
This sequence comes from Actinomycetales bacterium, assembly GCA_045807245.1. Classification (GTDB taxonomy): domain Bacteria; phylum Actinomycetota; class Actinomycetes; order Actinomycetales; family CAVURS01; genus CAVURS01. Next base: position 27,537 of record JBJMHS010000009.1, on the reverse strand, counting down.
CAGCGAGATCCTCGACTCCAGCGGGGGCGCCCGGACGATCGCGCCCGAGCTGGTCGACCCGCGCGCCACGACGAGCCCGGTGGTCGAGCTGGACGAGCTCCAGCCGGTCACGATCGAGCCGTCTCCCGGTCCCGAGCCGCACACCCGCCGGCGTCCCGGTCTCGGCGCGTTGACCGCACGGCTGGTCCGGCTCAAGACGGACCAAACCGCCCGCCGTACGACGATCCGCACCGTCCTGATCTGCCTGGTCCTGATGGCGCTGACCGCCTCCGTTGTCCAGTTCCGCGCAGCCGAGCAGGCCAGGGCCGAACGGGACGCGCGCGTCGCCGTCGACATCCGGCTGAACGGCGTCCATCAGTCCGGTGCGGACGCGCCGCAGGGGTCGGTGACGGCCGACGTCCAAGTGCACAACCTCGGCCCGGCCGATGTGACGGTGATCGCCCTCGACGTCATGAACGGCGGCGACCCCGACGACGTCGTCATCGCCAACGACGTAGCGGATGCCTCGGGACCGGTGGCGCCCGGCCTGAACCGCGAGACGGAGTACACCCTCCAGCTGCCGTGCCGGCCGTCGTTCCAGCTCGGCTTCGGCCCCCCGCAGATGTTCGCGAAGGTGCGCACGGTCGACGGTCGGGTGCACTCGCTGCCGGTCAACCTCGACACGGTCAACGAGCAGGGCGGCCTGCTGACGGCCTGCGTCCAGGACGACGCCTCCGCAGCACCGTTCGACTACGGGTCCGTCTCGGACGGCCGCACGGTGACGATGACCATCGACGTCACGACGGGCCCGCAGATGGTGACCCTCATGACGCCGAACGTCGGCGTACCGGTGCAGTACGTCACGGTGCCCCGACTGCCGGCGCTCGCTCGACCCGGTACGACGTTCATCGTCAAGGTGACGCCACGCGTTGCCAGCTGTTCGCGGGCGCCTCTGGATCTCGACGCGCTGCAGAACCTCGGCGTCTCCATCGGCTCCCAGCAAACGGGGGACAGCTACCTGCCCGTGCTGGTCGCTCAAGCCGCGGGCCGCGCGTGTGGACCGCGCGGATGAGGCCGCGACTGTGAGGTCCGGACCATGACGCGCGAGGTGGTCGGTCTCGAGCCGGCACCAGGCCCGCTCACGCCGCGGCCCGTCGAGTTCGACCTCGGCGAGCTGCCGCGTCAAGGCAGCTCCGCTCCGACGCCGCCGCAGGTGCCGGCCCGGCTTCGGTTGCGCCGCTGGCAGCCCTGGACCGCTCCGGTGCTTGCCCTGCTCGTGGGGCTGCTGACCGCGTTCGCCGGGTGGCACGTCGGCGCTGACCGACGGCAGTCGGCCCTCGACCGGCTCGCGGTCGCCCATCCTGCGGTGTTCGCCTGGGTGGTGGACGGCGGCCCGACCCTCGCCAGTGCTCCGGACGACCCACGGGTCGCAGTCAACCTCCACGTCGCCAACCTGAGCCCGGACCCGGTGCGGATCCGGTCGGTCTCGATCAGCACGGACGAGGGCAACGCGACGGTCCAGCTCGACGGCTACTCGCCCGTCCCGATAGCACCGGATGACAACACGATCGCGCCGCTGGTGGCGCGCCCGTCGTGCAGCTCCCGGTACGAGGGCGCGTTCCTGTCCGTTGTCCTCGTCCGTACGGCGGCGGACGGCTCGCGTCGTACCCTCACGGTCCCGGCCGGTGCGGACGGGCGGATCGGCGACCTGCTCAGCTCCATCCTGGACCGCGTCTGCTCGTACCCCACGCGCGACGACCCGGCCTCCGGAGTGGACGGGCTGGTCATCGACCAGAGCGCGGGGGCGGCCGGTGCGACGGTCACGATCACCAACCACTCCAAGGGACTCCGCCAGGTCCGGGTCACCTCCGACGAGAGCCCGGCGTTCGCGCTGGTTTCGAGCCTCATCGGAGATCGCGTCCTGCGCCCGGAGGAGGCGCTCGCCATCACACTGCGCGTGCGCGTCCTGGACTGCTCCGCCGTCGTCAGCCTCCGCGAGTGGGCGGCTTCGGTCGCCCTCGACGTCGTACGGCGCGGCGACAGTCTCGAGGCGTCCGCGACGGGCGACGTGCAGACCGGGTTCGGCCTACCCGACCTCATGCTGGTGCCCGGCGGCGCAGCGATCCAACGCGCGTGCGGCTCATGAGAGACGACCTGGCCGAGCTGCCGGTGCAGGCGAACCGCGAGCCGCCCAGGGAGCTGGCGGTCGACCTCGACCTCGGCGAGCTGCTGCACGGGACTGCGCCCACCCCTCATCCGGGGCCAGTAACCAGCGTTAACCGCCTGCGGCTCAAGGCATCCGGGCCACGACGCACCCTCGTGGCCGTGGCCGTCGTCGGCCTGCTCAGCGCGGCCGTCGGCTGGCAGGTCGGTGCGCACCGGGCGGACTCCCGCAGCTCGTCCGCCGCTGCGCATCCAGCGGTGCTGAGCTGGCTCGAGGACGACGGGCCGAACCTGCGCAGCACCAGCCAGGACCCCAGCGAGGACCTCGAGCTCCACGTCACCAACCTGGGGGCCGACCCGGTCCGGGTGCTGTCCGTCGCAGCGCACACCCCGCGCAACCCCGTGGACCTGCACCTCACCGTTGTGCCGCAGGCGCAAGTGGCGACCGGGCGTACGACGGAGGTGGTCATGGTCGCGCACGCCGCCTGCCGCTCGACGTACCCCAGTGCCTCACTCACGCTGCGACTGCTGGTGACCGGAGCCGACCGTTCCGAGCGGAGCGCCGACGTCCCCGTCGTCGAGGGAGGGGGTGTGGGGGTGGCCTTCCGGGACGTGCTCAACCGGCTGTGCCTGCACCCCATCCCTGACGCGGCGTCCGGCGGCGTCGACGGGGTGTACGTGCAGTCCACGTTCACCGCCGAGCAGGCGACCCTGATCCTGGAGAACCGCGCGCCCGAGGCGAGGTCCATCACGTTGAGTGCGGAGCCGTCCCGGGTGTTCGACCTGACACCGAACCCGCGAGGGCCGATCGTCCTGCCGCCAGGACAGAGCCAGAGCGTCACCGTGCGGGTGCGGGTGACCTCGTGCCATGAGCTGTACACCTTGGGCGCGTGGGCCGACTCAGCCCAGGTCGAGGTCCGCCGGGTGGGCCGGCCCGCACCGGCCACCGGTGACGGGTCGGACCCGACGACCTACTCGCTCAAGGGCCTGCTGCTGGCGACCTTGGGTGCGACGGTCGAACGGTCCTGCGGTACGTCGATCGACTAGGTCCGCAGGGCATCGGCGAGGAGGGCACCCTCGCGGGCGCCGAGCTCGACCGCGTCGGCGCATTGGACCAGCCACAGGGCCACACCGTCGGGGGTGCCGGTCGCGTAGGCCGCGGCGGCCCCGACGTACGCGGTCGCTCCGCCGGCCAGCAGGCCGACCTCGGGCACGCCCACACCGGTCGGGTCGAGGCCACGGGCCACGATGACGGCGCGGGCCACGGCGCGGGCGACCACGCCGTTGCCTGCGCTGAACGGGCGCATCGCCAGCAGCTCACCGTGGACCACGGCGGCGAGCACGAGGGCCGGCGTCTGCGTCGGCCGGGTGAGCAGGCGACCGAGTCCATCGAGACGCTGGGCCAATGCCGGACCGTCGGGGGCCGGACCGAGGTCGACCAGGTCGCGCGGCGGCGTACCGGCCGGGCGAGGCCGGCCCAGCAGGTCGGGGTCGAACCTGTCCTGGCCGGACATGGCGGCCAGGTGCAGCCGGGCCAAGGCTTGGGCCGGTGCGCTGGACAGCACACCACCCAGATCAGCTGCGGCGAGAGTGGCCCTCAGCGCACCGACGACGTGCCGCGTGACCGCGTCCGTGGCCTCGGCCCCCCCGACCTCCTGCGTCGAAAGCGGTTGTGCCACAAGGAGCTCACGCACTCGCTCCAGAGGCAGCTCGGCACCGTCGAGGGCCGCACTGGCGCGGGCGCCTCGCACGGCCGACTCGGCGCGAGCCTCCTCCATCCGGCGACGAAGGAGCGGATGCCAGCGCAACGCCGTACAGGCGTCCCGGGCTCGCTCGACCGCTTCGGCGACGCGGGGTAGAGCCGCAAGCCGGGCGAGCGGGTCGTCGCCGAGTGACGGCTGGGTCACCCCTTGACGCCGAGACCGCCGATGACCTGCAGCTCCTGGCTGGTGAACTCGCCGGTGAGCTTGGGCATCGTCTCGGCGATGGCGGCCTTCACAGCGGGGAGCTGGAGCGAGGCGTCGTGCTGCTCCTTGCTGTCCCAGACCTCGTTCACCCAGATCCGGTCCGGGTCCTGCGCGTTGACGCTCACGACGTACAGCTGGCAGCCGACCGCTCGCACCGCCTCGGCGCCCTCGACCAACGACCGGACGACCTCGTCGCGCAGACCGGGCTGCGTGCGCATCGTCCCGAGGTACCCGTACGGCATCACGGCACCCTAGCCCGCTCCGGGATGAGGCGGCGGACCCGGCTCGACCTGCCGAACTGCGCAAGTCGTCGTACCGTGCAAACAGGCCTGAGGAGGCCCACGAAGGGAAGTGGCTCGCATGACAACTACCGATCCCAACGCAGTCACCGTTTCGAAGACGACGGCCCCGGTCGCCGAGCCGGTCGCCACGCCGATGTTCGGAGCGGCGTTCGCCGACCCAGCCGGGCTCGGGCTCACCGGCTTCGCCGCGACCACGTTCTTCCTCAGCGCGGTCAACGCCGGCTGGCTCCCGGACAGCGTTGCCCCGGTCGTGCTGGGCCTCGCGCTGTTCTACGGCGGCATCGCCCAGCTGCTGGCCGGCATGTGGGAGTTCGTGAAGGGCAACTCGTTCGGAGCGGTGGCGTTCTCGTCGTACGGCGCGTTCTGGCTGTCCTTCTGGTACCTCAATGCGCACACCGACCTGTCCAAGGCGGGGGCAGACGCGAACAAGGGCGTCGGCATGTACCTGGTCATCTGGACCATCATCACCGCGTACCTCACCATCGCGGCCCTGCGCACCAACCTGATCGTTCTCGGGGTCTTCGTGCTGCTGACGCTGACCTTCCTCGCCCTCGCCATCGGCGCGTACGGCCAGGACGTGGCCGGTCATGGCTGGACCGAGGCCGGCGGCTACCTGGGTCTCGCGACGGCCATCGTCGCCTGGTACGGCTCGTTCGCCACGGTCGCCAACTTCACGTTCAAGCGCTCGGTGCTGCCGGTCTGGTCGCGCGCTTGAAACCTGCCCCCCAGCCTGCTGGAGTGGCAGCTAGCGCAGCGGCAACCGACGGCGAGGAGAGACAGTGAGCGACTCGGCCCTTGAGAACATGCTGCACGAGAAGCGCCGGTTCGAGCCGCCTGCGGACCTGGCGGCGAACGCCAACCTCACCGCGGAGGCCTACGACCGGGCCAAGGCCGACCGGCTCGGGTTCTGGGCGGACCAGGCCGAGCGACTGACGTGGGACACGCACTGGGACGAGGTCCTGGACTGGACCAACCCGCCGTTCGCGAAGTGGTTCGTCGGCGGCAAGCTCAATGCGGCGTACAACTGCCTCGACCGGCACGTCGAGGCGGGCCGTGGTGACAAGGTCGCGTACCACTTCGAGGGCGAGCCGGGCGACACCCGCAGCATCACCTACGCCGAGCTGCACCACGAGGTATGCCAGGCCGCCAACGCGCTGACCGACCTCGGCGTCAAGGCCGGTGACCGCGTCGCGATCTACATGCCGATGATCCCTGAGACGGTGATGGCCATGCTCGCGTGCGCGCGCATCGGCGCCCCGCACACGGTGGTGTTCGGCGGCTTCTCCTCGGACGCGCTGAAGGGCCGCATCCAGGACTGCGACGCCCGGGTGGTCATCACCGCGGACGGCGGCTACCGCAAGGGCTCGCCGGCCGCGCTCAAGCCGGCGGTCGACAGCGCACTCGAGGAGTGCCCGGACGTGCGCTCGGTGCTCGTCGTCCGCCGTACCGGCCAGGAGGTCGCGTGGACCGACGGGCGCGACGTCTGGTGGCACGACGTCGTGGGCAGCGCCTCCCCGGACCACAAGGCCGAAGCGTTCGACGCGGAGCATCCGCTCTACGTCATGTACACGTCCGGCACGACCGGCAAGCCGAAGGGGATCCTGCACACGACCGGTGGCTACCTGACCGGCTGCTCGTACACCCACTGGGGCGTCTTCGACGTCAAGCCGGACACCGATGTCTGGTGGACGGCCGCAGACATCGGCTGGGTCACCGGCCACAGCTACATCGTCTACGGCCCGCTCGCCAACGGCGTCACGTCGGTCATGTACGAGGGCACGCCGGACACGCCGCACCAGGGCCGGTGGTGGGAGATCATCCAGAAGTACGGCGTGACGATCCTGTACTGCGCGCCGACGGCGATCCGCACGTTCATGAAGTGGGGCGCCGACATCCCGGCGAAGTTCGACCTGTCGACGCTGCGCATCATCGGCAGCGTCGGCGAGCCGATCAACCCCGAGGCCTATATCTGGTACCGCGAGACGATCGGCAGCGGTCGTTGCCCCGTCGTGGACACCTGGTGGCAGACCGAGACCGGCTCCATCATGATCAGCCCACTGCCCGGCGTCACGGCCGGAAAGCCAGGCGCCGCAATGACTCCGTTGCCCGGCGTCAGTGCGGACGTGGTCGACGACAGCGGCGCGTCGGTGCCGAACGGGTCGGGTGGGTACCTGGTGCTCACCGAGCCCTGGCCGGCGATGTTGCGCACCCTGTGGGGGGACGACGAGCGCTACAAGGAGACGTACTGGTCGCGCTTCGAGGGCCGGTACTTCGCCGGTGACGGCGCGAAGCGCGACGAGGACGGAGACCTGTGGCTGCTGGGGCGCGTCGACGACGTCATGAACGTGTCCGGCCACCGCATGTCGACGACCGAGATCGAGTCGGCACTCGTGTCGCACCCCAAGGTCGCGGAGGCGGCGGTCGTCGGGGCAGCGGACGAGATGACCGGTCAGGCGATCTGTGCGTTCGTCATCCTGCGGTCCGAGGCGGGGGACGGCGGGCCGGACGTCGTCAAGGAGCTGCGCGACCACGTGGCCAAGGAGATCGGGCCGATCGCCAAGCCGCGCCAGATCATGGTCGTGGCCGAGCTGCCCAAGACCAGGTCCGGCAAGATCATGCGCCGGCTGCTCAAGGACATCGCCGAGAACCGCGAGGTCGGTGACGTCACGACACTGGCCGACTCGACAGTTATGGACCTCATCAAGGAGGGTCTGGCCACGGGCACGTCCGAGGAGTGAGCGCGTTGGATCCGGCCTCGGTGGGCCGCCGCGGTTAGGCTCTCGGCTTGTGACCGACGAGATCACGCCGGCGGACATCCAGCGCATGTTCACCGACGGCTACACCGGGCCGCTCGGGCTCGTCATCGACGAGGTGACTCCTGACCGGCTGGTCTGCCACTGGAACGTCGAACCGACCCACTGGCAGCCGTACGGCGTGACGCACGGCGGCGTCTACTGCACAGTGGTCGAGACCGTCGCGAGCATCGCCGGCACGCTGTGGCTGGGCGAGGACGGCCAGGTCGTCGGTGTCTCGAACCACACCGACTTCCTGCGCGCGGTGCGCGAGGGACAGCTGACCGCGGTCGGGACGCCCGTGCACCGGGGCCGCCTGCAGCAGCTGTGGCTGGTCGAGATCCGCGACCAGCGTGAGCGGCTCGTGGCCCGCGGTCAGGTGCGGCTGCAGAACCTGCGACGCGAGGACCAGCTGGCGACCGCCTAGATCGATGAGGACCTCGTCCTCGATGGCGGCTAGATCTCGCTTGTACGGCGGCGCTCGGCGTACGCCGCCAGCTCCTTGGCCAGCGTGTCCCGGTCCCACGTCTCGTGCACCGCCCGGGCCAGCAGCTCGGCCTGGGTCTCCGGCGCCAGGCCGTCGACCGGCTGGTCACGATCGAGGTTGGTCGGGAACGAGTAGCCCTCGGCGCTCGCCGCGATCGCGTTCTCGATCGCCCGGCCCTCGACACCGGCGACTCGGCGTGCGGCCAGCGCCGGGAACACCGCGTTGGCGACCTTCTCCCGGTCGACCGACTCCATGGCCCGGCCGAAGGCCGACGACACCTGGAGCAGGTTGGCCATCCGCCGGATATCGGACGAGCGGTTGGTGCCTGCGGCATGCAGCAGCGCCGGGTTGAAGAATGCCGCGTCGCCCTTGCGCAGCGGCAGCTGGACGAAGTTGGCCTCGAAGTACTCGCGGACCTCCGGACGCCGCCAGGCCAGGTATCCGAGCGGGTACTTCTGCGAGTGGGGCAGGTACTGGGTCGGCCCGCTCTCGACCGGCATGTCGGTGTGGGCCACCGCCCCCTGCAGGGTCAGCACCGGCGAGAGCTGATGCACGTGCGCCGGGAAGCGAGCCGCGCGGTCGTTCGTCATGAAGCCGAGGTGGTAGTCGCGGTGCACCTGCTGCGCCTGGCCGCCGGGGTTGACGACGTTGATCTGCGAGGTGACCTGGTAGCACGGGCCGAGCCAGGCGGTCGACACCAGCGCGATGACATCGTTCGCGTAGTAGTCCACGAAGGCCTCGGGCTCGCGGATCGCGAGCTTCTCCAACGCGTTCCACACCCGGTCATTGGCGCCGGGCTTGGCGAAGTGGTCGCCTGACGCCGTGCCCGACGCGCGCTGGTCCGCGATCATGGCGTTGAACGCGTCGGTCGCCCGGTCGACCACGGCTGGGTCTGGGAACGCTCCTGCGAACACGGCGAGACCCGGCCCGTCCATCAGGGCCCGGGCCAGCTCCGCCTGCACATCGGCGCGGCCCTGCGGCGTGGCGCTCGCATGCCGCAACCGGGCGCCGTCGTAGACGAGCACGTTCTGCTCGACCCGGTCGGCCAGCGGGTAGTCGGCCAGATCGGTCGACTCCGCGACGATGCTGACCAGATCCTCGAGCCTGACGTCGGCCTCGGCCAGCCAGTGAAGGTGCGGCATGGCGCGTCCATCCGTTCTTCCGCGGGTTCTGCCACCTGCAACCCTAGGCTGGGTGGCCGTACGTTCCTGTTCGTGGTCGACGCGGTCGCCCGGCTGGACGGCCTGGCCGGGAGGCGGGAGCGATGTCTGAAGCGATCGACTTCGGCGGCGTCGTCGGCGTGGCCGCGCTGGTCCTCGGTGCAGCCGTCCTCGGCAACCGGGTCAGCCAGTGGCTGCGCCTGCCGGCGCCACTCATCTTCCTGGTCGCCGCCGGCGTCGGGTCGGACCTGTTCCCATCGCTCGGCCGGTTGTCGATTGTCACAGTGCAACAGATTGTCACCGTCGCGCTGATCGTGATCCTGTTCGACGGCGGCATGCACATCGGTTGGGGGCGGTTCCGCCGGAACGCGGCCGCGATCACGTGGATCGGGGTCGTCGGCACACTGGCGACCGCAGGCGCGCTGGCGGTCGTCGGCCACATCGTCTTCGGCCTGTCATGGCGCGACGCCCTGCTCGTCGGGACGGCGCTGGCTCCGACGGACCCGGCCGTCGTCTTCTCCGTGCTCGGCGCCCGCCAGATCCAAGGCCGCAGCGGCGTCCTGCTCGAGGGCGAGTCCGGCGCCAACGACCCGGTCGGCATCGCGCTCATGGCGGCGATCCTGGCCGCCAGCTCGAGCGAGTCGTCCGGGGTCGACCTGGGCTCGGTCGCCGACGGCGGCCGCGAGTTCGTCCTCGAGCTGGGCCTCGGCGCGATCGCCGGGCTGGTGGGCGGCCGGCTGATCCTGTCGGCGGTCCGCCGGATCTCCCTGCCGGCCGAGGCGCTGTACCCACTTCTCGTCCTGGCCGCGGCGGGTGCCTTGTTCGGCGGTACGACGGTCGTGCACGGGTCCGGTTATCTGGCCGTCTTCGTGGCCGGCATCGTCCTGGGCGACGAGCGCGCGCCGTACAAGATCGACATCGAGCGGTTCCACTCCGCTCTGGCCAGCCTCGGCGAGATCATCGCGTTCACGGTGCTCGGGCTGACCGTGCACCTGACCAGCCTCGACGACGGCAACGCGTGGGCGATCGGCCTCGGTCTGGCCCTCGTCCTCACGGTGGTCGTACGGCCGGTCGTGGTCGGTCTGGTCGTGATGCCCCTGCGGCTGCACCGCAGCGAGCGACTCTTCGTGCTGTGGGCCGGGCTCAGGGGGGCCGTGCCGATCCTGCTCGCGACGTTCGTGCTGCAGGACCAGCTGAGCCAGGGCAACCCGGCAGGCGGCACCCGGCTCTACGACATCGTCATCGTCGTCGTGACGTTCTCGGTGCTGGTCCAGGGCGGCCTGGTGCCGACGGTGGCCCGGGCGGTCGGCGTCCCGATGCGGGTCGTCGAGCCTCAGCCGTGGGCCGCGGGCGTGCGGCTGTCGGTGGAGCCGGCCGACCTGCGGCACTACGTCGTCGGGGCCGGCTCGCGCGCCGACGGCTGCAGCGTGCGCCACCTGCCGGTCGGTGAGGACGTGTGGGTCAGCCTGGTCGTCCGTGACGGCGGCCTGCTCCAGGTGCGCGGCGACACCGTGCTGCACGCCGGGGACGACATCGCCGTGATCGCCCAGAGCGACCAGGAGGCGTTGCTCGCAGCGCTCTTCGGAGGGCGGCCCGGTGAGGAGGTTCACTAGGCTCGGCAGAGGTCCACGTCCGTCGGGAGTCGGGGACGCGTCCAGGACCGTCGATGAAGGCGAGGTGACCATGGCCAGCGCAGGCAAGGCCCTGGGCGAGGGGCGCCCGGTCGGCGCAACCGAGACGCCCGGCGGGGAGCGCACCCTGGGGCAGCTCGTCGCCGACGCGAGCAAGGATCTGTCGACGATCGTGCGGTCGGAGATCGCCCTGGCCAAGGCCGAGCTCAAGCGGGACGTCCAGGCCGGTGTCCTCGGTGCGCTGATGTTCGTCGTCGCCGGGGTCTTCGCCCTCCTGGCCCTGATCCTGCTGCTGATCGCGGCGGCGTACGGACTGGTCGCTGCCGGGCTGTCGCCCTGGCTGGCGTTCCTCGTCGTCGCCGTGGCGTTGCTGCTCGTCGGCGCGGTGCTGGTGCTGGTCGGCCGGTCGCGGCTGTCGAAGATCTCGCCTCCGGAGCGGACCATCCGCACGTCCAGGGAGACCGTGGCGGCCCTCAAGCAGCGCCGCGCGCCCGGCGCGTAGCCGCCTGCCGAGGACAAGCCCACCCGCACGTGCCGAGCTCTGCCGTCGACGCGTCGTACGCCCTGGTCCCTGGACCGTGGGAGCACCGTTTCGTGGCGGCCGGTGGGAGCCGGTTCCATGTCGCGGAGCTCGGCTCAGGGCCGCTGGTCCTGCTCCTGCACGGCTTCCCGCAGTTCTGGTGGGCCTGGCGGCACCAGCTGGTCGACCTCGCCGCGGGCGGGTACCGGGTCGCCGCGATGGACCTGCGGGGGTACGGCGCGTCCGACAAGACGCCGCGCGGGTACGACACCCTCACCTCGGCCGCGGACGTCGCCAATGTCATCCGCTCGCTGGGTGAGCCCGAGGCCGTCGTCGTCGGGCACGACTGGGGTGGCTGGGTGGCCTGGTCGATGCCAGGGCTCGAGCCGCGCGTCACGCGAGCAGTCGCCGCGGTGTCGATGGGCCATCCCGCGACGATGCGGTCCGCGTACGGACGGTCCCGGGCCCAGCGGCGCGCCCTGCGCTGGCTCGGCCCGCAGCAGGTGCCGTTCTGGCCGGAGAGCCACCTGACCCGGCCGGCGTACCTCGCGCGGTTGCTGCGGTCGTGGACGGCCGGCGACTGGCCGGGGCCGGAGGAGCTGGAGCGGTACTCGGCGGCGCTGCGGATCCCGTTCGTGGCGCACTCCGCCGCCGAGTACTACCGGTGGCTGGTGCGCTCCCAGCCCCGGCGGGACGGGCGACGGTTCCGGGCCGCGGTCGAGGGGCCGGTCGGCGTACCGGTGTTGCAGCTGCACGGCGCGCGCGACCCGGTGGTGCTGGCCGAGTCCGCGGCCGCGAGCGCAAAGCGTGTCTCGGCGGCGTACTCGTGGGAGGTCCTGCCTGGGGCCGGGCACTTCCTGCCCGAGGAACGCCCGGCCGAGGTCAGCGCCAAGCTGCTGGCCTGGCTGCGCACCCTCCCCTGACGCGCCGGTGCTCCCCGCCGCGCGCGGTGCTCCCTGTGGCCCGGTGACGAGGCCCGGAACGGGCCTCGGTCACCGGGCGCTGGGGAGCACCGCGCGGGCGAGGGAGCACCAGGGAGGCGGAGGCGGGGGCTCGCTCAGGCCAGGGCCGGCTCCGGCTCCGCGACGCCGCCGCCCGCCGCCGATGCCGCCGAAGCGCTGCCCTCCGCAGGCACCTCGTCGGTACGGCGCGGGCTGCGGCCGCTGAGCGTCGTCGCCGCGACCACCACGGTCACCGCGAGGAAGATCGCGGCGGCCAGGATGGCCCGGTCGGCGCCGACGACGAACGCGTGCTGGGCCAGCTCGGCCGGGGGGGCCCCCGCCAGGCCGTCGTGCAGCGCGGCGCGCGAGCCGGTGCCGAACACGGTGACCAGCACCGCGAGGCCCAGCGACCCGCCGACCTGCTGCATGACGTTGACCAGGCCGGACGCCGCACCGGCATCAGCCGGCGCGACCCCCGACAGGGACGCCGCCGTCAGCGGCACGAACGCCGTGCCGTTGCCGATGCCGAACAGCAGCAGCGGACCGAGCAGCGAGGGGTACCCGCTGGACGCGTCCAGCCGCGACAGCCACAGCAGCGCGATGGTCGAGACGGTGATGCCGGCGACCACCAAAGTGCGCTGGCTGAACCGCTCGGTCAGCACCCGCGCGCTGAGCTGCGAGGAGGTGAACACCATCACGGTCAGCGGCAGGAAGGCCAGACCAGACTTCAGCGGCGAGTAGTGCAGGACGTTCTGCAGGAACTGGGTGAGGAAAAAGAACATCCCCATCATCCCCGCGACCAGCAGGAGACGAGCGACGTACGACGACGCACGGCTCCGGTCGGCGAACAGCCGCAACGGCGTGATCGGCGAGGAGGCGCGCACCTCGATCAGGACGAACGAGGCGAGCAGTACGACGCCCAGCACGAACGCGGCGATGGTCTCGAGGCCGCTCCAGCCGTCAGTGGCTGCATGCACGAACCCGTAGACGAGAGAAGCCATTCCGATGGTCGACGTGAGCGCGCCACCGATGTCGAACCGGCCGGTACGACGCTCGGTCTCGGGCAGCACCCGCAACGACAGGGCGGCCACGGCCAGGCCGATCGGCACGTTGACGAACAGCACCCACCGCCACGAGACGAACTGGGTGAGGAGGCCGCCGGAGATCAGGCCCACGGCGGCGCCGCCGATCGAGACGGCGGTGTAGAGGCCCAGCGCCCGGGTGCGGTCACGGCCGTCGCGGAACATGGTCATGAGCAGCGCCAGCGCCGACGGCGAGGCGAGGGCGCCACCGACGCCCTGGGCGGCGCGGGCTGCGAGCAGCAGGGCCGGTGAGGTCGCGAAGCCACCGGCGAGCGAGGCGAGGGTGAAGATGGCCAGACCGGTGACGAAGGTACGGCGACGGCCCAGCAGGTCGCCGGCGCGAGCACCGAGCAGCAGCAGGCCGCCGAAGGTCAGGGTGTAGGCGTTGACGACCCAGGACAGGCCGCTCGGCGAGAACCCGAGGGCGGTCCGGATGTCGGGCAGCGCGATGTTCACGATCGTCGCGTCCAGCACGACCATGAGCTGGCTGGTCAGGATGAGCGCGAGCACCAGGCCGGGATGACCGGGCCTGAGCACGCGTCGTAGGGCTCCGGGTTGAGAGCTGGTGATGGTCACGATTGCCTTCCGAGCGATGTACAGTTGGTGAAGCGGATGGGCCCTCCGGAACTATATGGAGGATGCCTCCGGTTTAGCAAGTGGATACCTGGTTCTCTTTCCGTCGACGAGCAACTCGACAAGAGCCGGGGCTCGACAAGCGCAGGCTCGACAAGGAGGTCGGGATGACCGTGCAGGGTGTACGACCCCTGCGGGCCGACGCCGCGCGCAACCGCGAGAGGCTCATCACCGCCGCGATCGCGGCGTTCTCCGAACACGGTGTCGACGCCTCCCTCGAGGACGTCGCGCGCCGCGCCGGCGTCGGCATCGGAACGCTGTACCGGCACTTCCCCAGCCGCGACTGCCTGATGGAGTCGGTGTACCGGCACCAGGTCGAGCTGCTCTGCGCGGCCGTGCCGGACCTGCTCGCGGAGCACACTCCGGACCAGGCCCTCGCGCTGTGGATGGAGCGCTTCGTCGCCCACGTCGCCACCAAGCGCGGCATGGCCATGGCCCTCAAGTCGGTGATCGGCAAGGACTCCGAGCTGTTCGCCTACTGCCACGGGTTGATCCGTCAGTCGGCGGCGTCGCTGCTCAAGGCGGCGTCGGACGCCGGCACCATCCGCGACGACGTCGATGCCAGTGACCTGATGAAGGCCATGAGCGGCATCTGCCTGGTCAGCGACCAGCCGGGCTGGGAGGAGCAGGCCAGCCGCCTGGTCAACCTGCTCGTCGATGGGCTGCGCTTCGGGGCACCGAGCGCTCCTTAGGGCTCAACCGGTCGCGCAGCCGCCCGTCCGCACCGGCGTGTTCGCCCCTGCCGCCCGCTCGAGGATCGGCGCCGCCTCGTGCATCGTCAGCGCATAGCCGGTGTTCGGGTCGTCCAGGGAGGTCGCGAACACGATGCCGATGACCTTGCCGCCCGTGCCCAGCAACGGCCCGCCGCTGTTGCCGGGACGGACCCTCGCGTACAGCGAGTAGACCTGGCGTTCGATGCCCGGCCGGTCGTAGATGTCGTTGCCGGTGGCGTCGATGACCTGCCGCACGCGCGCGGCCCCGACCGTGTACGGACCGTTCTCGGGGAAGCCGGCCACCACGGCCGACGTACCGCGCACGGCATCTGGACCTAACTTGAGCGGCGGGGCGGGCAGCCCCGGGACGTCCAGGACGGCGATGTCCCGCTTCGGGTCGAACAGCACGACGTGGGCTTCGTACGCCGTACCGGTGCCGCCGATCCGCACCACCTGTGAGCGCTCGCCGGCGACGACGTGAGCGTTCGTCACGACCTTGTCCGGAGCCACCACCCAGCCGCTGCCCTCCTGGGACCGGCTGCAGGAGCGGGCGACGCCGGTGACCTTCACGATCGACCGGGCCGCGTCCCGGACCGCCTTGCTCTGCGCGACCGCACCGTCCGGCGGGTCGATCGGCAGGATGCGTTCGGGGCCGAGGCTCTCGAAGACCTTGGGGAAGCCGCCGCGGTCGAGCAGGCTGCGGAACCCGGTGAAAAGCTCGGCAGCGCGGGCCGGGATGAGGTCGTCCAGCGCCGCCACGATGTGCGAGCGCCCGATCTGGCGGGACACCGGACCGGCCACTCCACGCACAGCGCCGGCGACGAACCAGGTGAGCAGGCAGATCGCGACCAGGCTGGCCACGGCGCCCAGCGCCGCGTCGACCATGTGTGCCGGCGCGAACCGGACGCGGTTCTTGACTCGAGCGCCGAGCGCACCGAACACGCCCTGGCCCAGGGCCGCGCAGGTCAGCACGCCGCCGACCAGGATCAGGCTGCTGCGCAGGTCCGACGGTCCCTGCAACCAGCGGCCCAGGACGTCCGGCAGCACCCACATCGCCAAGGCACCGCAGCCGAGGAACCCGACCAGCGAGCTCGCGCTGATCAGGAACCCCTGTCGGTAGCCCGACACGCTGTACGCCGCCATGAGCAGCAGCAGGATGATGTCGATCACTGCGAACGACGCTCCCGCAGCGCGACCTGCACCGCTGGCAAAGGCTCGAATCTGCCTGTGTCCCAGGGTCTTTCAAGTCCGGCCGTCGTGAGGACGCGATTCAGCATCTGCGCGGTCGCACCCCAGACGAACAGTCCGTCGACCAGGAAGCCCGGCCCGACGTAGCCGCTGGGGTGCCGCACCCGGAACCGGTTGGAGCGGTCGACCAGGTCTGCGACGGGCACCCGGGCGACGCGTGCGACCTCGCGCGGGTCGGCCGGACCCACCACGCTCGGGTGCGCCCACCAGGCCAGGACCGGCGTCACGACGAAACCCGAGGGAGCCAGGTAGGCCTCAGGGAGCAGGCCGAGGACCTCGACGCCCGACGGGTCGAGCCCGGTCTCCTCCTGGGCCTCGCGCAGCGCCGCCTCGACCGGGCCCGCGTCGCCGGGGTCAATCGACCCACCGGGGAACGAGACCTGTCCCGGGTGGGAGCGCAGGTCGGGCGAGCGCTCGGTGAGCAGCAGGTCGACGCGGGCCAGCTCGTCGTCGTACCGGCCGTCGACCGGACCGAACAGGATGAGTACGGCGGATCGTCTCGACCCGGGCGGAGCCTGCGGTGCCTCCTGGGGGAACAGCGGGGGGAAGGTGTCGAGCCGGTCCGTGAGCGCGTGCAACCAGCCGGGCAGGGGCGCGCTCACCCCTGGCCTTCGCCAGCCGCTGCGAGGTCCGGCGCCGGCTCGTCGGCGCGCTCGTACTTGAGCAGCTTGCGAGCGAGCACCGGGTCGGTCTCACCTTCGCCGTACGACGGACACAGGGACGCGACCGGGCAGGCGCCGCAGGCCGGCCGCCGGGCGTGGCACGTCCGTCGTCCGTGGAAGATGAGGACGTGCGACAACATGGTCCAGTCGCGCTTGGGGAACAGCGAGCCCACCGTCAGCTCGACCTTGACCGGGTCTTCCTCGGTGGTCCACCCCAGCCGTCGGGAGAGCCGGCCGAAGTGCGTGTCCACCGTGATGCCCGGAACGCCGAAAGCGTTGCCCAGCACCACGTTCGCCGTCTTGCGGCCCACACCCGGCAGCGTGACCAGGTCGGCCATCCGGCCGGGCACCTCACCGTCGTACCGGTCCAGCAGCGCAGCCGCGAGGCCCTGGATCGAGGCCGTCTTGGCCCGGAAGAACCCGGTCGGCTGGATCAGTGCCTCGATCTCGGCCCGGTCGGCCGCGGCGAGCTCCGCCGGCCCGGGGTACTTCCCGAAGAGCACCGGTGTGACCTGGTTGACCATGACGTCCGTCGTCTGCGCGGACAGGACCGTGGCGACGAGCAGCTCCCACGGGCTGCGGAAGTCGAGCTCGCAGTGGGCATAGGGGTAGAGGTCGTGCAGCGCGCGGTACATCCGGCGGGCGCGCCGGGTTCGGGACACAGGCGACTCGGCGGCCACCGCGGCCCAGCGCCGCTCCCGCTGGCGTTGCAGCTTCGCCGCGTCGACAGGTTTCGCGGTCGTCGACGCTGATGCTCGGGCCACCCGCACAGCGTACGGGCGGGTGGTGGATGCGGCAGACTGCGCACGTGGACCAGGACGTCGTACGTTCCGCGCCGTTGTTCGCGGGGCTGGATGACGAGGCGGCGGAGTCCCTGCGGAGCTCGATGAGCCGCACCCATCTCGAACGCGGTGACGAGCTGTTCAGCGAGGGCGAGCCCGGCGAGACGCTCTACGTCATCACCGAGGGCAAGATCAAGCTCGGGCGGACCAGCTCGGACGGACGCGAGAACCTGCTCGCGATCCTCGGACCGGGCGAGATGTTCGGTGAGCTCAGTCTGTTCGACCCCGGACCGCGGACGGCGACCGCGACGGCCGTCGCCGAGACCACGCTGCTGGGCATCGGGCACGGTGCCATGCAGACCTGGCTGACCGACCGGCCCGAGGTGGCCAAGCAGCTGCTGAAGGCCCTGGCCCAGCGGCTCCGGCGGACCAACGAGCACCTGGCCGACCTGGTCTTCTCCGACGTACCCGGCCGCGTGGCCAAGGCCCTGCTCGACCTGGCCGCGCGCTTCGGCCGGCGCACCGACGCCGGCCTGCTCGTCGCCCACGACCTCACGCAGGAGGAGCTGGCCCAGCTCGTCGGAGCCTCGCGCGAGACGGTGAACAAGGCACTCGCGGACTTCGCGACTCGCGGGTGGCTGCGGCTCGAGGCGCGCGCCGTCCTGATCCTCGACCTCGAACGGCTGCAGCGCCGGGCCCGCTAGCGCACGCCGAGGTAGTCGAGCTGGGCCCGCACGCTCAGCTCGGCCGCGGGCCACAACGCCCGGTCGACGTCGACGTACACCCGCTCCACCACCTCGCGCGGTGTGCGCGCACCGGCCGCGACAGCGGCCCGGACCTGAGCCAGGCGCTCGGCCCGATGGGCCTGGTAGCCCTCGATGACCGAGCGGGCGTCGGGCAGCACCGGGCCGTGCCCCGGCAGGATGGAGGCCACCGCGCCCGCGACCGCCAGGTCGTGCAGCCGATCGAGGGACTGCAGGTACGCCGCGAGCCGGCCGTCGGGATGCGCGACCACTGTCGTGCCTCGGCCGAGCACCGTGTCACCGGTCAGCACGGAGCCGTCCGCGGGGAGCAGGAAGGACAAGGAGTCGGACGTGTGCCCCGGGGTGCCGACCACCCGCACCTCCAGCCCGCCCGCGGTCACGACGTCACCTTCACCGAGACCCTCCGACCCCAGCCGGTACGCCGGGTCCAGCGCTCGCACTCCGACTCGGGGTCCGCACAGGCCGGCGAACCGCACCGCACCCTCGCTGTGGTCGAGATGGCCGTGCGTCAGCAGCACCTCGGACACGTGGGCGCCGGCCGCCCGGACGGCGGCGAGCACCCGGGCCAGGTGACCCTCGTCGTCCGGACCCGGGTCGACCACGAGGGCGACGTCGGCGCCGGGCTCGCGCAGGACCCAGGTGTTGGTGCCCTCCAGAGTCATCGGCCCGGGGTTGGGAGCGAGCAGGCAGAACGCCCGCTCGCCCGCGGCGCCGCCCAGCCAGGCGCCCGGCCCGACGACGGAGCCACCGCCGCCGCTCATCGGGAGCCCGTCACGGCAGGCCCTCCAGGGAGGAACGCTGGTCGTCCGGGCCCGGGCGCCCGCCGCCCCGGCCGTCGAGGTCCACCTGCATCACGACCGCTCCGTCCGGTGTGCGGCCGAGCCACGGCATGACGCGACGGACCCGGCGGGGCGACGCGAGCGCGGCCTCGACCCCGGAGACGCCGGCCGGCCGGTCGCGCACGGCGGCGGCCACGTCGGCGACGGTGGCGACGGTGGGTGGGTACATCTCGAGCCGCCCGGCCTGGTAGCCCTCGACCAGCTGGTCGACGCCGAGCCACTGCACCCGGTCCGCCTCCCCGCCGACATCCCGGGCCTGCTGTCCGGCCGGCAGGGCCGCCACGAAGAACCAGGTGTCGAACCGCCGAGGCTCGAACTCCGGAGTCGTCCAGTGCGCCCACCCGCGCAACAGGTCCGAGCGCAACGACAGCTGACGCCGTACCAACAGCTCCGACATCGCCACGCTCCGGTCCAGCAGGGCCTGGCGGTCGCGCTCCCACTCCTCGCCGGTGACGTCCATGACGACCTCGCCGGCGGCGTCACCGGCGAGCAGGACACCGCACTCCTCGAACAGCTCGCGGGCGGCCGCGCAGACCAGGGCCGCGGCCTGCTCGGCCGGGCAACGCAGCTCGATGCCCCACTCGGCCGGCGTCGGTCCGATCCACGGCAGCTCGGTGTCACTGTCGCGCGGGTCCACGCCACCGCCCGGGAACGCATGCATGAGCGGGGCGAAGGCCATGCTGGCTCGCCGGCGCAGCAGGAAGACCTGGATGTCGCCGTCCCCGCCGGGACCTTCGCGCAGCAGCAGGACCGTCGCCGCGCCCCGGGCGGCCACCGGCTCGGCCCGGCTGCCGTCCAGCCAGGCCAGCAGCTGCTCCTGCTCGTCGTCCTCGACGAGGTACTCGTGCAGCGCCACGGGCCGATCGTAGGGGTGAGGACTGGACTGCTCAGGGTCACGGCCGGCGTACGGCCGGGTGAAACTGACCGGCCGGTCAGCGGGGGGCTAGGTCGGGGCCGGGGTGCCGTGCGACCATCTGGCCGTCGGGGGGCCGACACCGCGTCGACGCAGGGGGTCGATACGGGGGTCGACACAGGGGATGTGCAGGGGGATCGCGGGATGGTCACGTCGGAGTACACGCTTGCGCAGCTGGCGGCAGCGGCAGGGATGACGGCGCGCAACGTGCGCGCCTACCGCGAACGCGGGCTGGTCGACCCGCCCAGGCGGCACGGACGCCGCGGGGTCTACGGCCCGGAGCATCTGGCCCAGCTGCGGCGGGCCCGCGCGCTGGTCGCACGCGGGTTCACCCTGAAGGAGGTCGCGGCGGCGCTGCGGGGTGATGCGGCCGGCGAGCTCGCCGCGGAGTTGCTGCTCAGCCGGCCGACCGAGATCAAGGGCAGCTCCAGCGGGCGGCTCGGGGCGCTGATGGGCCAGACCGTCCGGACGTTGGCCCGCCAGCGACCCGGCGCGGCCGACCGGCTGGTCCAGCTCGGCGTGATCGAGCGCGACGGCCAGGGGCGGTACCTCGTCGACGCCGGGTTGATGGCCCGGGCCAACGACCTGCTCGCCGACGGCATCAGGATGCACGTCCTCGCCGAGGTCGGCGTGGCGGCGGCCGGCGGCGCGGAACGGGTGAGCCGTGAGCTCGTCGACATCGCGAGGACCAACGGGGCCGGCGACCCACGCCGGTACGTCGACCTGGCGACCTGGGCGTTCCGGCAGGCGCTGCGCAGCGCGCTCAACCAGTCCGAGCGCGCGGGGGCGGGTCAGCCGGAACGACCGGGGCTCAGCGAACTTCGACGATGATCTCGACCTCGACCGGCGCATCGAGCGGCAGGACAGCGACACCGACTGCGCTGCGGGCGTGAACCCCGGCATCGCCGAAGGCCTGGCCCAACAGCTCGCTCGCACCGTTCACCACTGCCGGTTGACCGGTGAAGTCCGGTTGCGACGCAACGAATCCCACGACCTTGACCACGCGCACGACCTGGTCGAGGTCACCGACGAGCGACTTCACGGCAGCGATCGCGTTCAGGGCGCACGTCCGGGCGTGGCCCTTGGCGTCGTCCGGTGACACGTCGCCCGGGCCGGTGCCGACCTTGCCGGTCGCCGCGAGCGTCCCGGATACCATGGGCAGCTGGCCGGAGGTGTACACGAAGGGCCCGCCGCGCACGGCCGGGACGTAGGCCGCGACCGGCGGCACGACGTCCGGCACCGACAGCCCGAGCTCGGCCAGCCGGTCCTCGACGGCGCTCACGACGTCGCCCGCTTGAGGTAGGCGACCAGGCCCGAGCCGTCCGGGCCGGGCACCACCTGCACGAGCTCCCACCCGTCCTCGCCCCACTGGTCGAGGATCTGCTTGGTCGCGTGCACGATGAGAGGGACGGTGGCGTACTCCCACTTGACGTTGTCCGGCATGGCGCGAACTGTATCGCCGGGCTCTCGGCACCCTCGGTCGTACGGTGGGCGAGCTATGGGCGGGGGACGGGATGGCGCCGGGGACCCGCGCGAGGTGCTGTCGCGGACGGCACCCGCGCCGACGACGACCGTGCGGTACGGCGAGGGGCCGGACCATGTCGCCGACGTCTGGCTGCCCGACGCCGCGGTGGCATCGGCGTCGCTGCCGCTCGTGGTCGTGATCCACGGCGGGTTCTGGCGAGCCGGCTACGGCCGCTCGGTCGCTGCGCCGATGTCGGTCGCACTGCGCGACGACGGCTACGCCGTGGCGGCGGTCGAGTACCGCCGGACCGGTGTGGGCGGTGGCTGGCCCGCGACCGCTGAGGACGTCCGGGCGGCGGTCGAGACCGTGCCGCGGCTCCTCGGTGACCGGGCGCCGGGCCCGACGGTGCTGGTGGGCCACAGCGCGGGCGGTCACCTCGCGCTGTGGGCCGCCTCGCAGGCCGCGGTCCCGCGCCTGGCTGGCGTGGTGAGCCTCGGCGGGGTGTGCGACCTGGTCCGGGCCGACCAGCTCGCGCTCGACCGGGACGGCGATGACGGCGCTGTGGCCACATTGCTCGGCGGGCGTTCGGCGGACGTGCCCGAGCGCTACGCCGCTGCCGACCCTATGCAGCTCCCTCCGCCACGGGTGCCGGTCGTGCTGGTCCACGGCGTGGAGGACCGGATCGTGCCGGTCGAGCTGAGCCGCCGGTACGCCGCATATGCCCGCGCGGCAGGGGCGGCGGTCCGGCTGGTCGAGCTCCCCGGCATCGAGCACTTCGGCCCCGTCGACCCGCTGAGCCCGGCCTGGTCCGCCGTTCGCACCTCCGTCGCCGGGCTCGTCGCCGCGGCGTCCTGAGCCGAGCAGCGCGCCGGCGGACAGGCGCGACCGCCCTTTCTGTCGAGCTGGAGGGCCACACGCGTCATTTCGCCTGTCCGTCGGCACTGCTCAGGCGGACCAGGTCGACCCCAACTAGCCTTGGCAGGTGCCTGCGCCCGACCGCGACTGGGAGGGCGTGCGCCTCCACGTCGTCACCGGCAAGGGAGGCACCGGCAAGACGACGGTCGCGGCAGCGCTCGCCCTGGCGCTGGCCAGCGAGGGGCAGCGGGTGCTGCTCGCCGAGGTCGAGGGCCGCCAGGGGATCGCGCAGCTTTTCGACGTGCCGCCCCTGGGGTACGTCGAGCGCAAGGTCGCGGTGGGCCGCGGGGGCGGTGAGGTGGCCGGGCTCGCGGTCGACCCGAAGGCCGCCCTGCTCGAGTACCTGCAGCTGTTCTACAAGCTCGGCCGCGCCGGCAACCTGCTCGAGCGTTTCGGTGCCGTCGACTTCGCGACGACGATCGCGCCCGGCGTCCGTGACGTCCTGCTTATCGGCAAGGTCTACGAAGCAGTACGGCGCAAGGTGGGCGCCAGGTCGGGCTCGCGCGGGGCAACGAGCGACCGACCGGTCTATGACGCGGTCGTCCTGGACGCGCCGCCGACCGGACGCATCGCGCATTTCCTCGACGTCAACGCGGAGGTCGCCGGACTGGCCAGGGTCGGGCCGATCCGCAACCAGGCCGACTCGATCACCCGGCTCCTGCACTCACCGCAGACTGTCGTCCACGTCGTGACCCTGCTCGAGGAGATGCCGGTACAGGAGACGCTCGACGCCCTGCACGACCTCGCCGAGCACCGGCTCCCGATCGGGGGCATCGTCGTCAACGCGGTGCGCGAACCAGTCCTGCGGGCGCGCGAGCTGACCGCCGCAGCCGCCGGGCGGCTCGACCGGGGCGTCGTCGCGGCCGGCCTGGCCGCGGCCGGTCTCCCGGACGGCACGGGGGTGGTCGACGGGCTGCTGGCCGAGGCCGCCGAACACGGCGCCCGCGTCGCGCTGGAGAAGCGCGAGCGCGTCACCATCAAGGACACGGGACGGCCGGTCTACGAGCTGCCCGCCCTGGTCGGAGGGATCGACCTCGGCGGCCTCTACGAGCTCGCGGACTCGTTGTGCCGGCAGGGGATGGCATGAGCCCGGACGCCCGGCGCGCGGGCAGCCCGCGGCCGACGAGCACGGCCGCGCGACGCGACTCGCCGCGACGCGAGTCACCGCGCCTCGATCTCGAGGCCTTGGTCGCGGACCGCGCGACGCGGATCGTCGTGTGTTGCGGGTCGGGCGGCGTCGGCAAGACGACGACGGCGGCCGCCTTGGCCCTGCGTGCCGCCGAGCGAGGCCGGACCGTCGTGGTGCTCACCATCGACCCCGCCCGGCGGCTGGCCCAGTCGATGGGGCTGACCCAGCTGGACAACAACCCGCGCACGGTGCGCGGCGTCGACTCGGCCGCGGGTGGACGGCTCGACGCCATGATGCTCGACATGAAGCGGACGTTCGACGAGATCGTCGAGTCGCACGCCCCGCCGGAGAAGGCCGCGCAGATCCTGGCCAACCCCTTCTACCAAGCCCTGTCCAGCTCGTTCGCGGGCACGCAGGAGTACATGGCCATGGAGAAGCTCGGGCAGCTGCGCGCCCAGAGCGATGCCGCGTCCGGGGGCGGGTGGGACCTCATCGTCGTCGACACTCCGCCGTCCCGGTCCGCCCTGGACTTCCTGGACGCACCGCAACGGCTCGGGTCGTTCCTCGACGGTCGTCTCATCAAGCTGCTTGCGGCGCCGGCCCGGGCGGGCGGGCGCGCGTACCTGCGGATCGTGAGCGCCGGCGTGGGCGCGGTGACCGGTGCCCTCAGCAAGGTCCTCGGCGCCCAGGTCCTGACCGACGTACAGCAGTTCGTCGCCGCGCTCGACACGATGTTCGGCGGGTTCCGGGAGCGCGCCGACGCGACCTACCGGCTGCTCAAGGCGCCGGGAACGGCGTTCGTCGTCGTCGCAGCGCCGGAGCGGGACGCGTTGCGCGAGGCGTCGTACTTCGTCGAGCGGCTGGCCGCTGAGGGGATGCCGCTGGCGGGGCTGGTCGTCAACCGCGTGCACGACGCCGGGCCGGCGACGCTGTCGGCGGAACGCAGTGTCGCGGCGGCGGAGACTCTCGATGAGCACGGCGGTCACGACCTGACCGCGCGGTTGCTGCGGCTGCATGCCGAGCGCGTCAGGATCGCCGAGCGGGAGACCTCACTCGCGGCGCGGTTCCGCGGGGCGCACCCCCGGGTGCCGACGGTGACCGTCAGGGCTCAGCACGGCGACGTGCACGACCTGGCCGGCCTGCGCGCCGTCGGGCGCGACCTCGCCGGTTGACCGACAGGTCGAGGCGGACCGGCTCAGCCGGCGATGATGGCCTTGAGCTCGTGCTCGGCCCGGGCCGCCTCGAGCAGGCGGCGCCACGAGCGGACGTTCGGCCGGCGCTTGAGCAGGGCACGGCGCTCCCGCTCGGTCATGCCGCCCCACACGCCGAACTCGACCCGGTTGTCCAGGGCGTCGGCCAGGCACTCGGTGCGGACGATGCAGGACATGCAGACCTGCTTGGCCCGGTTCTGCTCAGCCCCCTGAACGAAGAGCGCGTCGGGGTCCGACGTACGGCATGCGCCGCGGCTGGCCCAGTCGACCCCGAAACCCTCGGTCCCCCGCGCAGCCACCACGGATTGCGTCTGCTCAGACATGTTGTCTCTTCCTGAATGTTCCCCGCGGTCCGTGACCGGCACTTGGTCACACCGACGAACCGTTCCCCCGAACAGTGATGTTGACGTTACGTACTCGACGGCTTCGCTCGGTAGAACCCAGGCGGGCCATCTTCCCGACCGCGAGTGACTAGTCAGTGACCCACGAACGGCCCACCGAACGGCCACGACGGCCCGGGCCGGCAAACCTTCACAGACCCTTCACGGACCGCCGGGGGTGGCGGCACGTACTGCGAAGAGCCACCCCCGTGCGGCCTGATACGCCCGCCTCACAGGCCTATCGCCCACTGTTCGCTGCCGGGCTCCCCCAGGATTGGCCGTTACCCTGGGCGGGCGCAGGAGTGACTAGTCGGGTCGGCAAGGTTGGCGGGAGCAGCATGACGACGTCCGGAAGCCGGACAACAAGTGTGGGCGGGGTCATCACTCTTCTGGGTGCATTGCTCGCCACCAGCCTGGTCGCCGGTCTGCTCGGCGCCGGCCTCCTGATGCCGGCCGTCGGCGCGGCCGGCGCTGTCGCCCGAGGCGGGGTGCACGCGTTCGACTCGCTGCCCGCCGAGCTGAAGCAGTCACCACTCGCGCAGCAGTCGCGCATCCTGGCCGCCGACGGCTCGGTCATCGCCACCTTCTACGACGAGAACCGCGTCGTCGTACCGCTGTCCAAGGTCTCCAAGGTCATGCAGACGGCCATCGTCGCGATCGAGGACGACCGCTTCTACCAGCACGGCGGCGTCGACCTGCACGGTCTGGCCCGGGCCTTCGTCAACAACGCCAAGGGCGGCGGCACCCAGGGCGCGTCGACCATCACCCAGCAGTACGTGAAGAACACCCTGGTCGAGAACGCCAAGGCCGACGGCGACGTCGAGGCCATCAAGGCGGCGACCGACCGCGGCGGCACGAGCGGCTACGCCCGCAAGCTGCAGGAGCTGAAGTACGCGGTCGGTCTCGAGAAGACGATGACCAAGGACGAGATCCTGCAGGGCTACCTCAACATCGCCTACTTCGGCGCCGGCACGTACGGCGTCGAGGCCGCGGCCCTGCACTACTTCGGCGTGCACGCGATCCAGCTCAACCTGCCGCAGTCCGCGATGCTGGCCGGGCTGGTGCAGTCGCCCAGCCACTACGACCCGTACCTCAACCTGAGCGCGGGTACGGCCCGGCGCAACGTCGTGCTCGCCCGCATGCTGGCCCTGAAGGACATCACGCCCGTGCAGTACCAGGCGGCCGTCGCCTCCAAGGTCCTCCTGCACAAGGGCAGGTTCGGCAACGACTGCAGCTCTTCGCGGTACCCCTACTTCTGCGACTACGTGCGCCGGCTGCTGAGCCAGACCGAGGGCATCGGGGCCGCGACCCTGCAGCGCGGTGGCCTGACCGTGCGGACCACGCTGCAGCCCAAGGCGCAGGTGCAGGCGCAGAAGGTCGTCGACAGCGCTGTGCCTCCAGGTAACAAGCGGCTCATCGGTGCCGCGTCGAGCGTGGTCGAGCCGGGGACGGGCAAGATCCTGGCGATGGTGCAGAACACCATGTGGAAGGCGCCCGCCGGCACCAGCCGGAAGGCCGCGAGCCGCTGGCCCTACACCCAGGTCAACTTCAACACCGACCAGGGCCTGGGCAACAGCAAGGGGTTCCAGACCGGCTCGTCGTTCAAGGCATTCACCCTGGCCGCGGCCCTGAAGAGCGGCATGAAGCTCAACGACACGGTCGTCGCTCCGCACGACCGCACCCGGATCTACGGGTTCCGCGACTGCTCCGGCGCTCACGTCGGCAAGGCCGGCGGGTACTACGACCCGTCCAACGCCGAGGGCAACGAGAGCGGCAAGATCTCGCTGCTCAAGGCGACTGCGGCCTCGGTCAACACGGCATTCGTGCAGCTCGAGGAGCAGGTCGGCATCTGCAACGTCGCCGAGACCGCGGAGTCGATGGGCGTGCACCGGGCCTCGCCGGGCGTCTACGGGCCGACGAAGCTCGAAGAGGTCCCGTCGCTCACCTTGGGCAGCAACCTGATCTCACCGCTGACCATGGCCTCGGGCTACGCCACGTTCGCGGCCGAGGGCACGTACTGCGCGCCGGTCGCCATCACCGCGATCAGCGCCGCGACGGGCAAGAAGTACTCGGTGCCGAGGTCTGACTGCCACCGGGCCGTGAGCAAGGACATCGCGAACGGTGTCACCAAGGCCCTCCAGGGCGTGCTCTCGAACGGTACGGCGCGTGGTGTCCCCAGCGTCGGCCGTGACGCGGCGGGCAAGACCGGTACGACGAACGACAGCAAGCAGAGCTGGTTCGTCGGCTACACGCCACAGATCACGGCGGCCGTCTGGGTCGGCCAGCCGATCAAGGAGACCAACGGCATGCACAACCTGTCGCTGGGCTCGGGCAAGGCGCACCGGTCCTACGGCGGCAACATCTTCGGCGCGACCATCGCCGGACCCATCTGGTCGGCGATCACGCAGAAGCTGGACGACGTGCTGAACCTGTCGCCGGAGAGCTTCACCAGCCCGCCGTTCTCGATCATCGGCTCCGCGCCGAAGCCCAAGCCCAAGCCGACCACGGGCGGGCCGACCGGGAGTCCCACGACGGGTGGCCCCGGCAACGGCAAACCCTGCAAACCGCCGAAGTGTCCACCGCAGCACTAGCGGCGGCAGCTACATCCCGAGCTGGCGCCTGACCTCGGCCGAGACCCGGCCGCCGTCCGCGCGCTTGGCGACCTTGGGCTGCACGACCTTCATGACCTGACCCATGGCCCGCGGACCCTCCGCACCGGTGTCGGCGATCGCGTCCGCGACCATTGCGGACAGCTCCTCGTCGGAGAGCTGGGCCGGCAGGTACCCCTCGATCACCAAGAGCTCGGCCCGCTCGCGCTCGGCCAGCTCCGGCCGGTTCGCGTCGTCGTACGCCGTGGCC
>JBJMHS010000008.1:0-149875 GCA_045807245.1 Actinomycetales bacterium | reverse complement strand
GTGGTCGATCGTGGGCGTCGCGGCCGCCGTACGCCGGTCGAACGGGTCCATCGCCGAGGCGCGCGTCGGGCTGACCAACATGGGGTCCACCCCGCTCCGGGCGTCGTCGACCGAGTCGGCGCTCGCGGGCGCGGACGCGACGACGGACGCGGTCAAGAGCGCTGCGGCGCACGCTGCGGAGGGGACCAGCCCCACCAGCGACCTCAACGGCCAGGCCGACTACCGCGAGCACCTGGCTCGCGTCCTGACCGCCCGGGCCGTGGCTAGCGCCGCGGGCCTCTAGGGCCCAGCGCGCAGAGGGAGGGCCACCGACTGGTGGCCCTCCCTCTGCGCGTGTGTCCGTCCGGTGGCGGTCAGACGCCGGCCGGGTGGCTGATGCCGACGCCGCCCTGGGTCTGCGCGCCGTACCGCTCGATCTCCTTGGGCAGGTCGAGCCGCTGGATCGAGCTGCGACCGGCGAGCGCCGACTCGTCGAGCCGGTCGGCGGGGACTATCCAGGCGATCTCCAGCTCGATGCCGTCGGGGTCCTGCGCGTAGAGGCTCTTGGTCGTGCTGTGGTCGCTCGCGCCGACGAGGTGGCCGGCCTCGGTGAGCTTGTCGGACAGGTCGGCCAGGTCGGCCAGGGTGTCCACCTCCCAGGCCAGGTGGTACAGACCGACGGTGCTCCGGCCGGCGCCAGAGGCACCCGCGGCGTCACCGATGGCGAACAGGCCGAGGTCATGGTCGTTGGTCGAGTTGGGCGCCTGCAGGAACGCGGCGCCGTGGAAGCCCTCGGGCAGCATGTTGAGCGGCCTGAAGCCCAGGATGTCGCGGTAGAAGCCCAGGCTGCGCTCGATATCGCGCACGTACAGCACGGCGTGGTTCAGGCGGTTGATCGGCATGAGTTAATTGAATCTTAAACTTATTGATCTGTCAATGGTGGTTGCGAGAGAGCCGCGCGGAGCTCGGCCAGGACTGCGGTCGCGGCACTGCTGATGTCCGCCGGTGCGGCGCCGAGCTCGCCGACCAGGACGGTCACCTGGTCGGCGGCGGCGTACGACGCGAGCTTGGGCACCGGCCGCGACGGCTCGCCCCGCAGGGCGGCGGCCAGGTCCTCGAGGCGCTGGGCCGCCCGTCGTACCGCGTCGTCCGGTACGTCGTCCAGCGCCATCGAGCGCAGCCGGTCGACGACCCGGTCGCGTTCACGCAGCAGCTCCCCGGCGGAGCTGTCCACCGGGGAGCTGCTGGTCATGCTCAGGCTGGGCCGTCGACGCTAGTTGTCGCCGCGCAGGATCGCGAGCAGACGCAGCAGCTCGATGTAGAGCCAGACCAGGGTGACGACCAGGCCGTAGCCGAGCAGCCAGGCCGTCTTGGCCGGGGCGCCGGCGGCGACCATCCGGTCGATCGAGTCGAAGTCGAGGGCCAAGGTGACTGCGGCCAGGCCGACACCGGCGACGCAGAGCAGGAGGCCGAGGGGGCCGGCGCCGTAGAAGCCGAAGCCGCCGCCGACGCCGAAGAGTGCGGCGACCAGGCTGACCATCGCGACACAGAAGTAGCCCATGAGCGCGAAGCCCATGATGCGGCGGAACTTGTCGTTGACCTTGATCAGGCCGACCTTGTACGCGATGAGCATGCCGGCGAACGCCGCGAGCGTGCCGATGACGGCCTGCCCGACGATGCCGCCGCCGTACTGCAGGTCGAAGAACTTGCTGGCCGCGCCCACGAACCCGCCTTCGAGCACGGCGTAGGTCAGGATGAGCGGGACGCTGATGGTCTTCTTGAACGCGATGACCAGGCCGACCGCGAAGGCGGCGAACATCGAGACCAGCCAGATGCCCAGGCCGCGCGACAGGTGGTCCTGGTCGAGGCTCCCGACGTAGTTCCACGTCACCGCCGCGGCGGCGAGCAGGAACACGAACTGGATGCCCGTCTTCATGATGACGTCGTCGTAGGTCAGGCGGCCGGTGTCGGCCGTGGTGGCCGGGGGTGCGGTGTACATCCGCTCCAGGTCTCCGGTCGACAGGTCGCCCGGCGGCGCACTGCGCGGCGCCTCGGTGCGGAAGGTGGCGAACTGCCCCTGCCGCTGCTCCTGCTCGATCCGGCCGAAGACCGGGTTCCTGCTGGCCATCTGCCCCTCCGGGGTATACGAGAGCCGTCGAACGACGGCTGATGTCCAGAGTAATGGTTTCGCAAAGGCGAAAGTTCCCGGTGCGATGCGCCTGAAGCGAGCTCGCGGCGGGCGTTCAGCCCTCTCTCAGCCGGTCGGCAGGCCGTCGTAGAGCCGGTTGGTCGCCGAGACGACTCGGGCGGTCGCCTGGTCGGTGAACACGATCGGGTCGAGGTCGACGTCCAGGTCGCCCAGATGGATGGTCGCCGACCAGGTCAGCGTGAGCCGGACCGGGTGTGTCCCGGGCTCTTCGTAGACGCCCTTCACGTAGTAGTCGTCGCTCGAGGCACGGGTCGGGTCGACCTGGCTGGTGTACCGGTGCCCGGCGCCGCTCGCCTGCTGGCCGTCGCCGAGCTCCCAGCTGTACGACGGGTCGGCCGTGATGTCGCCGGGCAGTGGCTGGGTGATGCTGAGGGTGACGCGATGCTGGGCCGGCGCGCTGAACAGGACCGGCCAGCGGATCAGGCCGCGCGTCGCCGGCTGCATCGAGATCTGCGGCCGCCCCACCTCCTTGACCAGCTCTTCCTTGACCGCCGCAACGACCTCCGCCATTGGGATCTCACGTCCCGTGTACATGCAAATCGCGTCCCCAAAGGGCACCATGGGACCCGGTGGCCTACGTACCGCGCGCATGCCCTGCATTCGATCGGCTCGCATCGGCGTGCCGTCTGGTTCGAATCTCGGCGGGCAGTTGCCGAAATTGGAGCAAATGTTGTCGCCGCCGTTCGCATTGACTCCCGCGTCACATGCCGTAACTACGATGTACTCGTACTTCGAGCCGTCTGGGTCGTCCGATGCCACCAACGACGTGTGCGCTTGGAACTTCTTTGTTGCGTGGTCGTATCCGTAGTGGACGGCTCCACAGGTGGATACGCGCGATTCGTTGGATACGGGTCGAGAACCACATGCTGAAGCGAAGTTCGGTGCGACCGACAATGACCCAACCGCCAATGCCGCCGATAGCGCTGCGAACAGCGCGGAACGGGTCACCGGGGAACATCCTCTTTGGTAATCCTCGCTGAACCGTCTTGGCGTTCGATCCGCCAAACTGCCCGGAATTGAGCAGCCGCCTGGTACGTCTTAACCGTGCGACCATTCTTGGTGATCCGAGCCGCGCCCTGGCGTAGGAACCCCTCGACCAAGACGAATGCCGACTCGACGTAGGCGACTCGCAAACCTGTCAATGTGAACTGCCCGCCTACTATTCGTTCTCCTCCGTCTCGCAGGCGATCCACCAGGTCAGCATTACTCTCACAATATACGCAACTCTTCGTGAACGCTTGGCGATAGGCCTCAGATCGCAACGTTACGAGAGCTTTATTGAACTCAATGTACATATGCTTAACGGCGGCAAGAGCCGCAGAGGCTTCCACCGCCGTTGTGCTCGTCGTTTGAGTTGACGTGCTGGTGGGGGCGGTGCCGGGGTGCATGGGTGTTGGCGGCGCGGAGCTGGAGCCACCTGTGCAGTCGCTCAGCACGAAGCACAGCGCGGCGACCATCGCGAGAGGTGCGCTGATCGCGATGCGGCGGCGGGTCACAGGGTGTCTCCGAGGTTCGCAACCAACCACCGGCCGTCCTCGAGAACGACCTTCCAGCTGATCCGCTCGGTGAACCCCTTCTTGCGGTCAACCAGTGTTTTGCCGGAGAGGACCTTCGACGAGCTCATCGACAGAACCCCGTCGACGACGATTGCGTTGGACTTGCGCAGCGAGACCTTCAGGGAGCGGAGCGTGTAGTGGCCGCCGGTGATGTGGTCAGCCTCCCCGAAGTACCGGTCGAGGGTTTCGGCGTTGTCGGCGCAGAGCGTGCACTTGCCCGAGAACGTCTTGCGGTAGGTGACCGAGCTGTGACCGGAGATGCTCTTGTTCCAGCCGTCTCGCCACGCCAGGACGGCGGCGACGGCCGCACGATCAGTTGCGGCAACGGTCGAGGTGGGGCTCGGCGTGCTCTTGCTCCCTTGGCCGGCCGAACCCGAGCCCGAACCCGAGCAACCGCCTAGCAGGCCGGCCAGACCGGCCGACGCAACGACAACGATGGCCCCCCTGCGGGCCGGAATCCGGCGCATCGGGCAAATCTAGCGAATCGTCCAGACCCTACGAAACCCCTGTGGATACGTGCGCCCTGACACTCGGTCGAGATGCGCGAGCAACACGCCGTGCCATCGACCTCGCCTGCCTGCGTGGCGCCAGAAACTCCCGACGGAGTGTCAGGTGGAGGGCCCGCGGATCAGGCGGACGGCCTCGGAGGGCGAGACTGCCTCCGGGTGCAGAACGGAGGCCAGCGCCTCGACGCCGTCAACGACGCGCGGGCCGGGACGCACGACGAGGCCGTCGGCGTCGATGGCCCAGATGGCGGCCTGCTCCGGCATGCGGTCCAGCACCAGCCGGGCCTGATCGGCCGCGCCGTCGAGGTGGAACCCGCAGGGCGAAACGACGACGACGTCCGGTTCGGCGGCCGCGATCTCGGTCCACGAGGTCTCCACCGACTTGGCCCGGGGCCGCGCCGCGACCGGCTCGCCCCCGGCGGCGACGACGAGGTCCGGCACCCAGTGCCCGGCGGAGAAGGGCGGGTCCACCCACTCCACGAGGGCGACGCGAGGTCGATGCCGCCCGGCCACGGCCTCGGCCACCGCATCCAGGCGTGAACGCAGCTGTGCCACAAGGGCTTCGGCGGTCTCCGCCGCTCCAGCCCGCCGGCCCACCTCAACGATCGTGCCGAGGACATCGTCCAGCGACTGGGGGTCCAGCGAGACCACATCCGCGCTGCATCCGAGGTAGCCCAGCGCCTCCTCGACGTGGTCCGTCGGCAACGCGCAGACCCGGCAGAGGTCCTGAGTGAGGATCAGCTCCGGACCCAGGCCGCCGAGAGCGTCCGCGTGCAGCGTGTACAGGTCCTCCCCCGCCGCCATCTGCGCGCGCACGTAAGCGTCGATCTCACCGGGCGCCATGCCCGAGGTATCACGCCCGCCGACGACGACTGCTTTGTCAACGCGCGCCCGAGCCGGTTCGTCGCACTCGAAGGTCACTCCGACGAGGTCCTCGCCCAGCCCGAGGGCATAGACGATCTCGGTGGCCGAGGGCAACAGCGAGACGATCCGCACGAACGGCAGGCTACGACCAGAGCGGGTCAGGACTGGACGCTGATGCCGGCCTCCGCCGCCAGGAGCGGGGCCAGCTCGACCAGCTGCGTCTCGTCGATGACGGTGCCTGACATCGCCGATATCCCGGAGATGGCGCTGATCCGCGCCCCGCGCAGGTCGACGTCCTTGAGCCGCGCACCGCCGATCGTCAACGTCTCCACGTCGCAGTCGACGAACCGCACCTGGGTCGCGGTCGCGCCGGACAGGTCGAGCTCGGAGATCCGGCATCCGTTCAGCTCGACGTCGGTCAACGTGGAGTGCCGGAAGTTGAGGTAACCCAGCCGGCATCCGGTCACCAGGACGCTCGCCCACTCGCCGTCGTACAGCTCCGCGGAGCCGACTCGCGACGCCCGTAAGGAGACGTTGCGCCACATCGGCCGTGCCGCCAAAAGTACTGGTACGTCGAGGTTTTCGAGCCTGCAGTCGATCAGCCGTACGGCGGTCAACTTCGCGTCCTCCAGCACGACGTCCGACAGCTCACACTCGACCAGCCGCGAACCGGTCAGATCGCG
This sequence comes from Actinomycetales bacterium, assembly GCA_045807245.1. Lineage (GTDB taxonomy): Bacteria > Actinomycetota > Actinomycetes > Actinomycetales > CAVURS01 > CAVURS01. The sequence continues at coordinate 144,078 of JBJMHS010000008.1, read as the reverse complement.
CTCGGACAGGTCCAGGCCGGCAAACCGCAGCCCGCTGAGGTCGGCCCGCTCGCCGAGGTCACTGACCCGCCCGTCAACGAGACCGGGCAGCTCCGGCGCGTCCATGGGCACACATTAGGCACCCAGGGCGGCCCCGAGCGCGTCGAGCAGCTGCTCGGTGCCGTCGCGACGGGGTCCCACCCGTCGCCGCCGCCGAACCACTGCCGCTCGTCGTACTGCTCATGGCTTCTCCTTCGGGTGCTTCGTCTTGTCGAGGTACTCGCCCAGCCGGTCCAGGCGGCGCTCCCAGGCGGTGCGCCGCTGCGCGATCCAGCGCTCGGCCGGAGTGAGCGCGCGCAGCTCGACCCGGCAGATTCGCACGCGACCCACCTTCTCGGAGTGGACCAGGCCGGCCGCCTCGAGTACCTGGAGGTGCTGGAGCACGGCCGGGAGCGACATCTCGAGCGGCGCGGCCAGCTCCGTGACCGACGCCCGGCCCCGGCTCAGCCGCTCCACCATCGCTCTCCGACTGGGGTCGGCGAGAGCCTGAAACACGCCGTCCAAGGCCGATTGGTTAAGCATGTGCTTAACCATCTGCAGCGGCGAGAGGTTTGTCAACTCGCCGCACAATCCGTGCTCAGCGACCGCCGGCGTTCACGGTCCCGTTACCTCATCGTGATCTGAGGATCTGTTGACATGCTGCGCGGCGCGGTCCCACTCTGAAGCCGCCATTTCGTGGAAGCGCTTCCACGGACCACCGCACATAGAGTGAACCCCGCGGAGGCTTGTGATGACGAAAGCCCGTTCCCACTGGTTCCGGCTCGGCGCGGTTGCTGCCGTCGGAGCCTTGGCCCTCACCGCTTGCGGAGGCTCCGGCTCGGACAGCAAGAACGCCTCCGACAGCAAGACGCCGGTCACCCTGAAGATCAACTTCTGGGGTGACTTCGGCTTCAAGCAGCTGGTCCCGGAGTACGAGAAGGCCCACCCGAACGTCCACATCGTGCTCAACTCGGGTGACTACAACCAGCAGCACCAGAACCTGCAGAAGTACCTCGTGGCCGGCTCGGGCGCTCCCGACATCGCCGCGATCGACGAGGGCTTCATCGTCCAGTTCCGCAACCAGGCGGACAAGTTCGTCAACCTGCTGACAATGCCCGGCGCCTCGGACTTCCAGAGCAAGTACCTGCCCTGGAAGTGGAAGGAGTCGCTGTCGGCCGACGGCAAGACGCAGATCGGCCTCGGCACCGACGTCGGCGGCCAGGCGATGTGCTACCGCCGTGACCTGTTCGCCAAGGCGGGCCTACCGACCGACCGGGACAAGGTCTCGGCGCTCTGGCCCACGTGGCAGGACTTCATCAACGTCGGCAAGCAGTACGTCTCGGGCATCAAGGACCCCAAGAAGAAGTTCGTCGACGCGGCCAGCAACATCATGAACCCCGTTCTGGCTCAACAGCCCGTGGGCTACGTCGACCAGAACGAGAAGCTGGCGATGGACGGTGGTCCCCAGGCGGCCTGGAATGTCGCGACAGCAGCGATCCAGGCCGGCATCTCGGCCAACCTCCAGGCGTACACGCCGGAGTGGAACGCCGCGTTCAAGAACGGCGCCTTCGCGGTGCTGGCCTGCCCGGCCTGGCAGCTCGGCTACATCCAGCAGGAGGCTCCGGCGAGCGCCGGCAACTGGGACATCGCCGCAATCCCCGGTGGCGGTGGCAACTGGGGCGGGTCGTTCCTGACGATCCCGAAGCAGGGCAAGCACCAGAAGGAAGCCTGGGACTTCATCAAGTGGGTCGCGCAGCCGACGCAGCAGATCGCCATCTTCAAGACGGTCGGCAACCTCCCGTCGCAGCCTGCGCTGTACGACGACCCGGCGCTGAAGGCGTTCACCAACCCGTTCTTCAACAACGCGCCGGTGGGTGTGATCTTCCCGCAGACCGCGCTGAAGCTCACGCCGCAGTACCTCGGCCGTAAGAGCGGAGCGGTGCGTGTCGCCGTCGAGAACGTCCTGGTCGCCATCCAACAGGGCAAGATCAACGGCACGGCGGCGTGGAACAAGGCGGTCACCGACGCCGAGAAGGCAGCGGGCAGCTGACCGCTCGGGGTAGGGGTGGGGCCTTCCCTCGCAGGCCCCATCCCGACCCCGGCTCTCAGACCGCGACCCGACACCTCCCCGGGGGACCGACATGGCCACGACTCACGGAGTTCAGGACCGTACGACGGACCCCACCCCCCAGCCGCCGGCGCCTCGGCCCGCCCGACGCCGGCCGACGCTGGGGCCCAGGGCGCGCAGCCGCCTGCACCGCTGGGACATGCGCTACTCGCCGTATCTGTTCATCGCTCCGTTCTTCGTGTTGTTCGGCGTCTTCGGGATGTTCCCGCTGCTGTTCAACGCGGTGGTGTCGCTGCGCACCTGGAAGCTCGACGACCCGTCGGCCAACGGCTGGGCGGGGTTCGACAACTACCGCCGGCTCCTCACGGACAGCGACTGGTGGAACGCCCTCGAGAACACCGTCGGCATCATGTTGCTGTCGAGCATCCCGCAGCTGCTGCTCGCGCTCTGGCTGGCCAGCCTGCTCAACCGCAAGCTTCGCGCCCGCACGTTCCTGCGGGTCGCCGTGCTGCTGCCGTACATCACGCCGATCGCCGCGTCGACGCTGGTGTTCGGCGCGGTGTTCGCCAAGGACTTCGGCGTCGTCAACTGGCTCCTGTCGATCGTCCATGTCGGGCCGATCGACTGGCGAGCCGACAAGTGGTCGTCCTGGATCGCCATCTCGGCCATGGTCGACTGGCGATGGATCGGCTACAACACGTTGATCTACCTGGCCGCGATGCAGGTGGTGCCGCGCGACCTCTACGAGGCGGCTTCGATCGACGGCGCCGGCCAGTGGCGGCAGTTCGTCCGCATCACGGTCCCGCTCATCAGGCCGACCATCCTGTTCACCGTCGTCCTGTCGACCATCGGCGGCATGCAGCTGTTCACCGAACCGTTGCTGTTCGACAATAACCTGAGCAACGCGACCGGCGGCTCCACAGGCCAGTTCCAGACCGTCGCCCTGATGGTCTACAAGGTCGGGTGGAAGGACCTCAACCTCGGCTATGCCGCGGCCCTGTCGTGGGCGATCTTCCTGATCATCATCCTGTTCGCGTCGGTCAACTCCTACCTGACGACGCGCAAGTGGGGGCGGTCATGAGCACCGCCGTGAAGAGCCGTGCGCCGCAGGAGACGCCGGCCGGACCGCTCACCTACGTCGTCCTGCTGGTGATCATCGCGATCTCGGCGTTCCCGCTCTACTGGACCTTCGTCGTCGGGTCGAGCACGGACGAGGAGCTGGCCAAGCTCCCGCCGAGCGGTGTGCCAGGGACGAACCTGGGAGACAACGTCCATCAGGTCTTCACGATGGACAACGTCTACTTCGTCCGGTCGCTGTTCAACAGCGCGCTCGTAACGGTGGTTGTGACCGTGTCCGTCCTCTTCTTCTGCTCCCTCGCCGGCTTCGCCTTCGCCAAGCTGCGCTTCCGCGGGCGCAACCCGCTCTTCCTCACGCTCGTGCTCACGATGACGGTCCCGAACCAGCTCGGCCTGGTGGCGCTGTACATCCTGATGAGCAAGTTCGGCTGGAACGGCGACCTGAAGGCGGTCATCGTCCCCGGTCTGGTCACTGCCTTCGGCGTCTTCTACATGCGCCAGTACGCGGTGGAGGCCGTGCCGGACGAGCTCATCGAGTCCGGGCGGGTCGACGGCGCATCGACGTTCCGGGTCTACCGCAGCATCGCCCTGCCCGCCATGCGGCCGGCCCTCGGTGTCCTGGGCATGCTGACGTTCGTCTCGACCTGGAACGACTTCCAGTGGCCGCTCATCACGCTCGGCGGTGGAGAGCACCCGACGGTGCAGGTCGCTCTGAGCAACCTCGCCTCGGGCCAGTTCGTCGTGTACTCGCGCGTTCTCGCGGGCGCCTTCCTGGCCACCCTCCCGCTGCTCATCGTGTTCTTCGTCGCGGGCAAGCAGCTGGTGGCCGGGATCATGGAAGGTGCGGTCAAGTCGTGAACCGCCGCGATCTGTCCGACGGCTGGGTGCTCGCACTCGGCGGCCCCCGCGCGGCCGACACGCCTGCCAGTCTGGTGGGGAAGCGTTATTCCGCAACGGTTCCGGGCTCGGTCCACACCGACCTGATGGCGGCCGGGGTCATCCCTGACGCCGTCGTCACAGATCATGAGGCCACGACGGCGTGGGTCGGCCGGCAGGACTGGGAGTACCGCCACGAACTGTGGTGGCGACCCGACGGCAGCGAGCGACAGGAGCTCGTGTTCGACGGCCTCGACACCGCCGCGGAGATCTGGCTCGGGGGCCAGCGCATCGCGCGCACGGCGAACATGCATCGTTCTCACCGGGTCGACGTCACCCGGCTCCTCCACGACGGCAGCAACCCACTGAGCGTCCGGTTGGAGTCGGCCTGGACCTACGCCGAACGGATGCGCGCCCGGCTCGGCGCGCGCCCGGGGGCGTACTCCGCGCCGTACAACATGATCCGCAAGATGGCCTGCAGCTTCGGCTGGGACTGGGGACCTGCGACCGTCACGGCGGGGATCTGGCAGCCGGTGCGGCTGGAGACCTGGTCCACGGCTCGTCTCGCGGGCGTGCGTCCGGAGACTGACATCGACGGGGACGCCGGCCGGCTGCGGGTCCATACGACCGTGAAACCGGTGGCAGCGCAGCAGGTTTCGCTCGCCGTGCGAGTCCGGCTGTCCGGTCCCGACGGGCCGGCCGCAACCGATCTGACCGCGACGACGCCGCTCGACCCGGGCCGCGCCTCGGCCGAGGTCGTGACGCAGCTGACGGTTCCGGCCGTACGCCGCTGGTCGCCGCGCGGGCATGGCGAGCAGCCGCTGTACGACGTACAGGTCGACCTCCTCGGCACCGACGGCGAGGTGCTCGACACGTGGTGCCGACCGGTCGGGTTCCGCGATGTCTCGATCCGGACCGGTGCCGACGCGATCGGCACCGGCTTCGCGATCGAGGCCAACGGCCAGCCGATCCCGGTCCGCGGGGTCAACTGGGTCCCGGACGACGTCTTCCCGCACCGGGTGACTCGGGCGCGGTACGCCGAGCGTCTGGGCCAGGCGGTCGAGGCAGGGGTGAACCTGGTCCGCGTCTGGGGCGGTGGCCGCTACGAGAGCCACGACTTCTACGACCTGTGCGACCGGCTGGGCCTGCTGGTCTGGCAGGACTTCGCGTTCGCCTGCGCGGCCTATCCCGAGGAGGAGCCGTTCGCGAGCGAGGTCGAGGCCGAGGCCCGCGAGGTCGTGGCGTCGCTCATGCCCCACCCGAGCCTCGCCCTGTGGAACGGCAACAACGAGAACATCTGGGGCTTTCACGACTGGGGCTGGGCCGGCCAGCTGGGTGGGCGCACCTGGGGCGAGAGGTTCTACCGCGACCTGCTCCCGCGCGTCGTCGCCGAGCTCGACCCCCACCGGCCGTACTGGCCGGGGAGCCCGTTCTCCGGCTGGGAGCACCACCCGAACGACGACCGGTACGGCGTCTCGCACATCTGGGATGTGTGGAACGAGCTGGACTACCCGGCCTACCGGGACCGGCTGCCCCGGTTCGCCGCCGAGCTCGGCTGGCAGGCGCCGGCCGCATGGTCGACGCTCACCGATGGCCTCGGCGCCCCTCCGGCCACGACCGGCGACCCGGCCCTCGAGCGACGGCAGAAGGCCGACGACGGGGACCGCAAGCTGGCCCGCGGTCTGGCCCGGTTCGGCATCGCCGACCCCGACATCGACGACTGGCACTTCCTGACCCAGGTGGCGCAGGCCCGGGCGCTCACCACCGCCGTCGAGCACCTGCGCAGCCATCCGCAGCGATGCACCGGTGTCGTCTGGTGGCAGCTCAACGACTGCTGGCCCGCCGTCTCGTGGTCGGTCGTCGACAGCGCGGGCCGGCGCAAGCCGTCCTGGTACGCCATGCGCCGGGCGTATGCCGAGCGCCTGCTCACGGTCCAGCCGCTCGGCGCGCTGACTGCGGTCGTGGTCGCCGACCCACGCTGCTCCTGGCGCGGGTCGCTGTCGCTGCGGCGGGTCAGCGTCTCCGGCGAGGTGCTGGCCAGTGCCGACCTTCCCGTCGACTGCGCACCCGGCCAGGCCGTCCGGGTCGCGCTGCCGGCGTCCGTGGCCTCCCCCGACCGCCGCGAAGGCGAGCTGGTCGTGGCCGAGCTGGACGGCCGGCGAGCCCTGTGGTGGTTCGCGGAGGACGCCGAGCTGGAGCTGCCGGTCGCCCAGATGTCCACCCGGGTGCTCGCCCGGGCGGGCGGGTATGACGTGGAGGTCCAGGCTCACTCGCTGGTCCGCGACCTGTGCCTGTTCGCCGACCGGGTCGACCCCGCGGCGGAGGTCGGCGAGCAGCTCGTCACCTTGCTGCCGGGTGAGACGACCGTCCTGCGAGTCGAGCTGCCGCACCACGACCTGCGTGACGCGGGCCACGACAGCATCGCGCTCACCTCACGGCCCGTCCTGCGCGCGGTCAACGACGCGCAGATTCTCCGCGCCCGGGCGAGCTCACCACTGATGCCCGTCTACGCCGACGCAGACCTCACGCACCACCTTGTTGGTGCGGACCGAAAGGGGACCCCCGCATGACCCTGCCTATCGTCCGACCTCGGCCGGACGTTCCCGCGCTGGCCGAGCGGTTCCCGTCGGCATTCGTCTGGGGCGCCGCCACTGCGGCGTACCAGATCGAAGGCGCACCTAGCGCGGACGGTCGCGGGCCGTCGATCTGGGACACGTTCGCCCACACGCCGGGCCGGGTCGCGAACGGTGACACCGGCGACGTCGCGTGCGAGCACTACGTCCGCTACCCGGGAGACGTCGATCTGATGCGGGACCTCGGCATCGGCGCGTACCGCCTCTCGGTCTCCTGGCCACGCATCCATCCGGATGGTGGGCCGCGGGTCGAGCCGCGCGGGCTCGACTTCTACCGGCGCCTCGTCGACGAGCTGCTGGACGCGGACATCGAGCCGTGGCTCACGCTGTATCACTGGGACCTCCCACAACCGCTCGAGGACGCGGGCGGCTGGCCGGTCCGCGACACGGCGTACCGGTTCGCGGAGTACGCCGCGACCGTGCACGACGCGCTGGGCGACCGGGTGAGCAAGTGGATCACGCTCAACGAGCCCTGGTGCTCGGCCTTCCTCGGGTACGCCTCGGGCGTCCACGCGCCGGGGCGGACGGAGCCGGCGGCCTCTCTGCCCGCGACGCATCACCTGCTACTCGGCCACGGCCTCGCCTTGGAAGCGTTGCGGCAGAACGGCTCTCGGGCCGAGATCGGCATCACACTCAACACCTTCGACGTGCACAGCGTCTCCGACTCACCGGCCGACCTCGACGCAGCGCGCCGCATCGACGGGCTGCACAACCGGCTGTTCCTCGATCCGGTCCTGCTCGGCCGCTACCCGGCTGACGTGCTCGAGGACCTGGCCTCCCTCGGCGACCAAACCTTCATCCGGGCCGAGGACCTACCGCTGATCGGCGCGCCGATCGACCACCTCGGCGTGAACTACTACCACGCCCTGTACGTCGAGGGAGTTGCGGATGGTGCCGTCGCGGACGTGCGCGGCCGCCCCACGCCGTACCCGAACGCGGAACGGGTGCGGTTGGTGCGCACCGGCCGGCCGCTGACCGCGATCGGCTGGGAGGTCGACGGTGCCGGGATCACACGCGCGCTGACCCGGATACATCGGGACTACCCCGAGGTGCCGGTCGTCGTCACCGAGAACGGCGCGGCGTACGACGACGTGGTGTCGCCGGACGGGACGGTCGACGACCCCGAGCGGCTGGCCTACGTCGAGCAGCACGTCGGTGCCGTCGCCGACGCCGTCGACGCAGGCGTCCCCGTGACGGGCTACTTCGTGTGGTCGCTGCTCGACAACTTCGAGTGGGCCGAGGGTTTCGCCAAGCGGTTCGGCATCGTGTACGTCGACTTCGCGACGCAGGAACGCATCGTGAAGGCGAGCGGGCTCTGGTACGCCGGGCTGGCCGGCGGACCGGGCTCGCCATAATTGCCGCCATGGCCATCGAATCGCGGTCGTCCGGCCGCCCGACCCTCGGCCAGGTCGCGGCGCTGGCCGGTGTCGGCCAGGGCACGGCCTCACGCGCCATCAACGGTTCAGCGCACGTCACGGACAGCACCCGCGACGCAGTGCTGCGAGCGGCCGAAGAGCTGGGCTACATCCCCAACCGTGCGGCGCGAGCGCTCGTCACGCGTCGTACCGACTCGGTCGCCCTCGTCGTGTCCGAACCTGAGGAACGCATCTTCAACCAGCCGTTCTTCGCGCGCATCGTGCGCGGCATCAGCGAGGCGGTCACGTCGTCGGGACGGCAGCTGTTGCTGACGATGGTGCCGACGACGGAGAACCGGCAGCGACTCGTGCACTACCTGGCCGGCCAGCACGTCGACGGCGCGATGGTCCTGTCCCTGCACGGCGACGATCCCCTGCCGCGGCTCCTGGAGGAGCAGGGGGTGCCGGTCGTCGTCGGTGGCCGGCCGCTGACCTGGGAGCCACCGACGTACGTGGAGGTCGACAACCTCGGCGGGTCGTTCGCTGCCGTGAGCCATCTGATCGAGCGGGGGCGGCGCACTATCGCGACCATCGCCGGTCCGCAGGACATGAACGCGGGCGTCGAGCGGTACGACGGCTACCGGAAGGCGGTCGGCTCGGTGGACGAGCGGCTCGTGGCGTACGGCGACCACACCAGCGAGAGCGGCGAGGCCGCGACGCGCGAGCTGCTCGGCCGGATGCCAGGGCTGGACGCCATCTTCGCCGCGTCCGACCCGATGGCCCTCGCCGCGCTGCGGACGTTGCGCACGCTCGGCCGGCGCGTGCCCGACGACGTCGCGGTGGTCGGTTTCGACGACACCCCGGGCAGCCAGGACAGCGAGCCGGCGCTGACGACGGTGCACCAGCCGATCGAGGAGATGGGCCGGACGATGGCCGAGCTGCTGGCGGCCCGGATCGACGGCGTCGAGGGCAGCCAGCATGCCGCCGTCATCCTGCCGACCCAGCTGGTCATCCGCGCCTCCAGCTAGCCTGCGCGTTCGTCCGGCTACAGCCGCGACGCCAGGACCTCCTTGCTGCGACGGGCCTGAAGTGCCGCGCCGACCCGGTCGCGCTCGATGCTCGCGATCCGGCGGGCGAGCGTCGCCTCGTACCGCGCCACCGCCGTCGCGGCGGGCCGCACCCGCACCCCGCTCGGGCGGTAGCCCCAGCGCCGCATCCCGGAGCGGGCGGCGAGCTCCACGAGCCGGATCTCGCTCGGCGTGAGCTGGGTGCGCCAGGCCTCGGTGCGCGAGACGTCGAGCGCACCCTTCGTGTTGTCATGCCAGGTCTTACGGTCCGGCACGATGTCGTGCGCGGCGCCCTGGTAGCTCAGCATCGACGGGTCGAACTGCTCACCCAGGAAGTCGCAGAGCGCGGCCAGCACCCGTTCCGGCTGGGCGACCAGCTCCTCGTACTGGAGGGCGTGGTACGACGCCGGGCCGACCCGCCGTGAGAACCGCCGGATCTCGCGGTCGGCCAGCACCCATACGGCGGCCGCGTCCTCGACACCGCCCTCGGCCCAGCTCACCCTCAACAGCGAGGCGACGCAGGCCCGAGGGTCGCGGACCAGGTGCACGAACTGCGCCTCCGGGAACAGCGCCGACACGACGTCCATGTGCCGCCAGTACGCCGGCCGCTTCTCACCCCACCGCACCTTGCCGCGGCTCGTGGCGAACTCGCGCCAGACGATGCCGAGCGCCGACCCCAGCGTCGGCGGCCCGTCGGCGATCGCCTCGACGACGGTCTTGCGATCCAGGCCGAGGTCACGGAACCGCGTCCCCTTGCCGGTGATCCGGCGCGCCAGCTGCACCCGGTTGGCCCGGACGGTCAGGTCACCGAACGTCGCACGTGACTCGTACGCCGGCAGCAGGAACCGCGTCTCGGGAGGGAACGCGAGTCGAGGGTGAGCGTGCAACATCGTCGTGAGGAGCGTCGTACCGGACCGGGGACACCCGACCAGGAAGATCGGCCGCTCACCCACGCTCGTCCAGCCTCCCTGCTCGCCGCCGCTCGCCGATGCTCGCCCCGCTGCTCGCCCCGCTGCCGTGCTCCAGTGCCCTGCTCCGGTGCCCCCGGCGGGACTCGAACCCGCACTGGAGCGTGTTTAAGACGCTTGCCTCTGCCATTGGGCTACGGGGGCGCCGCCCAGCCTAGGTGTCCGGGTTGGCCGGATCGACGCCCGCTCAGCTGTCGGTGCCGGTGCGCCGCTTGCCGAGCGGTGCCCCGGCCGCGGACTCGAACTCCTCGAACGGCCTGGCCAGCCAGCCGAGCGGCACCACCTCGCGCTTGAAGAACAGGGCGAGGGTCCACTCCGAGACCACACGCACCTTGCGGTTGAACGTCGGGACGCGCGAGAGGTGGTAGGTCCGGTGCATGAACCAGGCGACCCAGCCCTTGAGCTTGATGCCGTAGACCTGCGCCACACCCTTGTGCAGGCCGAGCGAGGCGACCGAGCCGACGTACTTGTGCACGTACGGTTTCGGCTCACGCCCGCGGAGGGCCGCCACGATGTTGTCGCCCAGCCGACGGGCCTGGCGGACGGCGTGCTGGGCGTTGGGCGCGGTGAACTCGCCCGGGTGCGTGAGGTCCGGCACGGCGACGGCGTCGCCGGCGCCCCAGGCGTCCGCGACGTCGACGACCTGCAAGGTGGCCTCGGCCCGGAGCCGGCCCTTCTCGTCCACCGGCAGGTCCGTGTCCTGGAGCACCGGACTGGCCTTGACGCCGGCGGTCCAGACGATGGTGTCGGACTCGAACTCCTGGCCGTCGGAGAGGCGGATGTGCCCGTCCTCGCAGGACTCGAGGCGCGTGTTGAGGGCCATCTCGATGCCGCGCTTGCGCAGCTGCTCGACCGTCCACTTGCCCATGTCGATCCCGACCTCGGGCAGGATCCGGTCGGTCGCCTCCACCATGACGAAGCGCAGGTTCTTGGCTGAAACCCTTGAGTAGTAACGCGTTGCGAAGCGCGCCATGTCCTCCAGCTCGGCCATCGCCTCGACACCGGCGTATCCGCCGCCCACGAAGACGAAGGTCAGCGCGCGTCTGCGCCGGGCCTCGTCCGCAGTCGACTCGGCGATGTCGAGACTCTCGAGCACCTGGTTGCGCAGGTAGATCGCTTCCTCGACGGTCTTGAAGCCGACGGCCTCCTCGGCCAGCCCGGGGATCGGCAGGGTGCGGGCGATCGAGCCCAGCGCCACGACGACGATGTCGTACGGCACGTCGTACTGAGGCCCCTCCAGGGGGGCGACGCGCACCCGCTTGGTCGCGTGGTCGACGGAGACGACACGCGCGTTCAGGATCTCCGCACCCTTGAGCACCTTGCGCAGCGGTACGACGACGTGGCGGGCGTCCAGCGAACCGGCCGAGGCCTCCGGCAGGAACGGCTGGTACGTCATGTAGCTGCGCGGGTCGATGACCGTGACGTCGGCCTCCCGCCGGCGCAGCTTGCGCAGCAGGCGCATGGCTGTGTAGAGGCCAACGTAGCCGCCGCCGAGGATGACGATCCGGGGCCGCGAGGCGACGGTGGGTCTGGTCCCGGCTACAGGGGAGTCGCTCATCTGCTCAGGTTACGCCTCTTGTGAAAAGTTTCACAAGACGGTTTCATCGCCGGCGGACAGGGCCTGGGCCCGGCTCAGGACCGCGTCCAGCATCGGCTCGGTGAGCTTGCCGGTGAACGTGTTCTGCTGGCTCACGTGGTAGCTGCCGAGCAGGGTCCAGGTCGCGGCGGCGCCAGCAACGCGCAGCCGCGCGGGCACCTGCACAGTGGCCTGCGCGCCGTGGCCGAACCGCGGCTTCGGCCGCTCGTAGCTCCCGCCGGCGCGGCGGACGGAGGCGAGCGCGGCGTCCCAGGCGATGGCGCCGAGAGCGAGCAGGACGCGCACGGTCGGGGCGGCGAGCTCCAGGTCGCGGTCGAGCCAGTGCCCGCAGGTGTCGCGTTCGACCGGCGTCGGCGTGTTCGCGGGCGGTGCGCAGCGCACCGCGGCCACGATGCGGGCTCCGTGCAGTTCCTGGCCGTCGCCGGCGTGCCGGCTCCACGGCACGGTCGCGTACCCCGTGCGGTGCAACGCGGCATAGAGCCAGTCCCCACTGCGGTCGCCGGTGAACATCCGCCCGGTGCGGTTCGTCCCGTTCGCCGCAGGTGCGAGGCCGACGACGAGAAGCCTCGGTGCGGGATCGCCGAAACCCGGTCCCGGGCGGCCCCAGTACGGCTGGTCCACGAACGAGGCCCGGCGCGCCGACCGGGCGACCTCCTCACGCCACCCGACCAGCCGCGGGCAAGCCCGGCACACCGACACCCGGGCGTCGAGCTCGGCCACGTCACGGGCCGAGCCGGCCAGGCGTCGCACCTCTCCCGCATCGTGTGCGATCGGCGTACCGCGCGTGGCCGGGTCACCGGGCCAGCCCGTGCCCGGAGGGACCGGCGACGCGAACTCCTGCCCGGTCACCGGGTGCGGGTCGGTCATGGGGCGGCCTCGCCGGACGGTTTCGCGGCCTCGTCGCGCGGCTCGCGGAGCGAACCGGCTTGTGCGCGCCGCGCGTTGGCCCTCGGAGTCGCGAAATCGTCGGCGCGCCGGCCACGAACCCGGGCATGATGCCCTCCATGAGGCCGCGCGCGAGCGACCATGTGGCCGAGCAGGCCATCGTTCACCTGCTCTGCGACGGCCTGACCGACATCCGGGCCACCGCGTACATCCGCAGCCCGGTCTCGCACACGCCCGTCGTCGCCGACGAGTACCACGAGCACATCCAGATGATCGCGGGCATCTGCTACTACCTGCCGACGGCGTTCCGGCCGGGCGGCTGGAACGCCCGGCAGACCCTGCAGTACGTCTGGAGCACCGGTGAGCCGCGGCACCGTCAGTGGATCGACGAGACGCTGGAGAAGCACGACATCAGCATCGGCGACGTGCTCGGCTTCGAGGTCTGACCGCACTAGGCGGACGCCTGCGCGACGGACCACGCGATGCCGTCGAGGATGTCGTGTTCGCTGACGCGGACCTCACGCAGGTCGCTGCGCTCGCGCACCCGCCGGATCACCTCGCGCCAGACCAGAGCGCCGGCCCCGATGACGTCGACCCGGCCGGGATGCATGTACGGCAAGGCCGCCCGCCACTGCCGGTTCATCATCAGGAGGTCGTCGCAGGCGGTCACGACGTCAGCGATCGGCAGGTGGGCGCCGTGGATGCGGTGCGGGTCATAGCGTTCGAGCGCCATCGCATGCGCCGCCACCGTCGTCACGGAGCCGGCCAGCCCGACCAGAGTGCCCACACCGTCCAGCGGCACGGCGCGTTCGACGGCGTCCAGCGCAGCCGTGATATCGGCGCAGGCCGCGGCGACCTCGTCGGCCTGGGGCGGGTCGCCGTGCAGGTGACGCTCGGTGAGCCGGACGCAGCCGATGTCGACCGACACCGAGGCATCGACATGAGCGCTGCCGCGCACGACCTCGGTCGAGCCGCCCCCGATGTCGACGACGAGGTACGGCGGGTGGCCGCCTCCCGAGGCCAGCTCACGGGTCGCTCCGGCGAAGGACAGGCTGGCCTCCTCCTCGCCGCTGATCACCTCAGGGTCGACGCCGAGCCGCTGCCGGATGCCGTCGACGAACACGTCCCGGTTCGCGGCGTCCCGGGTGGCCGAGGTCGCGACGAAGCGGATCCGCTGCACACCGAGCCGGCGGCAGGCGTCGGCGTACCGCTCAGCGGCGGCGAACGTGCGCTCGAGCGCGTCGACCGCGAGCTCGCCGGTGCGGTCGACGTCCTGCCCGAGGCGGACGATCTCCATCCGGCGGTCCAGGTCGCGCGCCGTCCCCGCGGGCGGGTCGATGTCGGCGACCAGGAGCCGGATCGAGTTCGTGCCGCAGTCGATCGCACCTACGGTGGGCATCAGGCCTCCTCGCCTCGTGCCGCGCCCTCGCCGACCGCCGCGCGCTCGCCGCCCGCCCAGCCCTCGCCTCGCGCGGCGTTCGGGCCCCCCGAAGGCAGGCACGGCGGCTCCCACCATGGACCCTCGGCCTCGAGGGTGGCGAGGGCACGGTCGCCCAACGGGTTGACCCCGGGTCCCGCGGCCAGCGAGTGGCCGACGAGCACGTGCAGGCACTTGACCCGGGTGGGCATGCCACCGGCCGACACTCCGTCGATCTCGGGGACCTCCCCCAACGCGGACCGCCGGGCGAGATAGTCGGCGTGCGCCGCCCTATATCGTTCCGCCAGAACGGAGTTCGTGTCCAGCGCGGCGGTCATGTCGGCCATGATCCCGGTACCTTCGAGCGTGCTCACGCGGCCGGTCAGCCGGGGGCAGGTGACGTAGAACGTCGTCGGGAACGGCGTGCCGTCCGGCAGCCGGGGTGCCGTCTCGACGACGTCCGGCCGGCCACACGGGCACCGGTGGGCGACGCGCAGGGCACCGCGTGGCTCGCGACCGATCTGTTCGCGCACGGCGGCGAGGTCGGTGGCGGCCAGGCCGGACGTCACCGGGCCGGAGCGCTCGCGGCGCCGGCCTTCTGCACGGACTGCCACAGCCCGTCCATCCACGACCGCCCGGACGTGTCCGTCGTACCGGCGACCACCCCGCTCGCGGGCGCGGCCGCGGCCTTGGCCTTCGGCGCCTCCACGACGTAGCTGCGCTGCCCCGGGCGGACGAACTGGAGCCGGTCCCGGGCCTGGGCCTCGACGTAGGCCGGGTCGTTCCAGCGCTGCGCCTGGGCCTGGAGCACGGACACCTCCCGCTTCTGGGCGGCCTGCTGAGACTTGAGCGCGGACATCTGGCTGCGCTGGTGCAGATAGACGCGCAGGGTCGGCGCGATGGCGACCACGAGGGCGAGCGCGATCAGACCCAGGATCGCGAGCCGGGTGGTACGACGAGTGCGCAGCGCCCGGGTCTGGCTCTCGGAGCGGACGCTCGTGGCCACGGCCGGGCGGACGCCCGATCGGGCACCCGCCCCGGGCCGCGAACCAGCTCGGGGCACGCGCCCGGCGGACGGCGGCCGTCGTGCTGCGTTCATCCGCTCACTCATCCTGCCGGCCGGGACGCGGGCTCAGCCGCCGTACCGCGGGAAGGCCGCGCGGCCGGCGTACCGGGCCGCGTCGTCGAGCTCCTCCTCGATCCGCAGCAGCTGGTTGTACTTGGCCACCCGCTCACTGCGGGCCGGAGCGCCGGTCTTGATCTGCCCGCAGTTGGTCGCGACCGCGAGGTCCGCGATCGTCGTGTCCTCGGTCTCGCCGGAACGATGGCTCATCATGCAGCGGTAACCGTTGCGGTGGGCCAGGTCGACGGCATCCAAGGTCTCGGTCAGGGAGCCGATCTGGTTCACCTTGACCAGCAACGCGTTGGCGGTGTCCGCGTCGATGCCGCGTTGCAGGCGCTCAGGGTTCGTCACGAACAGGTCGTCACCGACGATCTGCACCCGGTCGCCGATCGCCCGGGTGATGTGGCCCCAGCCGTCCCAGTCGTCCTCAGACAGCGGGTCCTCGATCGACACGAGCGGGTACTCCGTGATGAGACCCTCGTAGTAACCGGTCATCCACTCCGCGGACCGGGGCGACCCCTCGAACTGGTACGCGCCGTCGGAGTAGAACTCGGTGGCGGCGACGTCGAGTGCGACGGCCACATCGGTGCCGAGCGTGAAACCGGCACTGTCGACAGCGACGGCGATGAGGTCGAGCGCCTCCTGGTTGGCGCCCAGGTCGGGCGCGAACCCGCCCTCGTCGCCGAGGCCGGTCGCCAGCCCCTTGCCCTTGAGCACGGACTTCAACGAGTGGTAGACCTCTGCGCCCCAGCGCAGCGACTCGGCGAAGGTTGCCGCACCGATCGGCGCGATCATGAACTCCTGCACGTCCACGTTGCTGTCGGCGTGCGCGCCGCCGTTGAGGATGTTCATCATCGGCACCGGCAGCAGATGGGCGTTCGGGCCACCGACGTACCGGAACAGCGGCAGGCCGGCCGAGTCGGCAGCGGCGCGGGCCACGGCGAGCGAGACACCGAGGATCGCGTTGGCGCCGAGCTTGGCCTTGTTGGGCGTCGCGTCGAGGTCGAGCATGATCTGGTCGACCAGCCGCTGCTCGGACGCCTCCAGTCCGACCAGGCGGGGATGGATGTCCTCGAGCACCGCGTCAACGGCCTTGGTGACTCCCTTGCCGCCGTAGCGCTTCGCGTCGTCGTCGCGCCGCTCGACGGCCTCGAACGCACCGGTCGACGCGCCGGACGGGACCGCCGCCCGCGAGATGGTGCCGTCGTCGAGCGCCACCTCGACCTCGACGGTGGGGTTGCCGCGCGAGTCCAGGATCTCGCGGGCGCCGACGGCCTCGATGCTGGCCACAGTGACTCCTGTTGTGCTGGGGAAGGACAGGGTTCGAGCGTAACGGGCGGCCCCCGCCAGTCCCGGCACCGACCCGCACCCGGCGTCAGCCGCTGACCAGCTCCAGCAGCAGCCGCAGTAGGCGCGGCGAGGGCGAACCGTGGGCGAGGACGGTGTCGTGCACCTCGCGCACGCTCAGGCCCGGCTGCTCCGCGGCCAGGTCGCGGGCGATGGCCGAGACCTCCTGGTGCCCGACGTAGTAGGTCGAGAGCTGGGCCGACGTCAGCAGCGCCCGCCGCCACTTGCCGGCGGCCTCCCGCTCCTCCTGGTGCCCGCGCACCGTCATCAACCGCATCGCCTCCTCGCGCGACATGCCCCGCGAGTGGACCCGGACGTCGAGGATCGCGTTGATCGTGCTGCGCAGCCGCATCTTGAGCTGTTGCATGCGCAGCGCCTCGACATCGACGCCCTCGGGGGCCGACCGCGCAACGGCGTCCGCGACGAGCTGCTCGGCGTGCACGGCCCAGCCTTCGATGAACGTGCCGCTGCCGAGCGCCGCCCGCACGTCGGTGTTGCCGCGGTAGCGCCGCGAGTGCTGCAGCTGGAGCACGTGACCCGGCATCGCCTCGTGGACGGTCAGGTTGAGAAGCATGTGCCGGTTGTACTCGCGGTAGTACGAGCCGACCTGCTCGGACCCCCAGTCGGCGGGAGCCGGCGAAACAGCGAAAAGCGTTGGTACGGCGTTAAACTCGCCATCCGCAACGCGTGGCGAACGACCCTCCAAGGCGCCGGGTGGCTCGCAGTACGCCACCGACACGCCACGGCGAGACTCCGGCATCTCGATGATCCGGACGGGGTCGTCGTACATCGTCACGAGGTTGTGCTCGCGGACGACCTCCTGGGTGACCTTGAGCCAGCGCCGGCAGAGCGGCAGCACCGTCTCGTTGGTCACCGGACCGGACGCCGCCAGCGCGTCGAGGACATCGCGGACGGCGCGCGACGGCGCCCCGCTGGTCACGACCCCGAGCCCGGGCCCGATGCGGGCCGCGACGGACGCGATCTCCTCCTCCAGGGCCATCAGGTCGCTCTCGGCCCGGGTGAGCAGCGCGTCCGGGTCGATCTCGGTGTCCAGGGCGTACCAGAGCCGGGCCGCGAACGCCCGCTCACCCAGCCGAGGGTCGCGCCCGGCGGACTCGGCGCGGTCACCCAGCCACGCGCCGTACTCGAGCAGTGCCTGGCGGGCCGTCTCGCGCGGCTCGTCGAGCAGCACGCGCTCGGTCGGCGCCCGCTCGAGCAGCTCGTCAACCCCCTCACCGAGCAAGGACAGGCACCCGGCCAGCTGGAGCCGGGCGGTCTCTACGTGCACCCTCGGCATGTCCCCGAGCCGCTCGCGTGCGGTCTGGAGGTGCCGCGGGACGGCCCGCAGCCGGGCGGCGAGGGCCCGCGCGCGCTCGACCGGCTCGCCCGTGTCCCGCGCCACCAGGGTGTAGATCGCGTCACCGGGCAGGTGCACGATCGGGTCCCACTCCTGCGGCCGGAGCTCGGTCAGCGTCCACAGGTCGGCACTGACCTTGGTCCGCAGCGACTCGAGGTCGACCAGGTCGTCGCTGTCCAGCCCGGCGTCGTCGAGACCGTCGAGCGCGGCGAGTGCCTCGTTGAGCAGCCCGGCCCGCTGGTCGATGGCCTCGGCGGACAGGTCGGGCAGCGCGTGGTCGAACCGGTGGTCACCCAGCTGGGTCGCCCAGACCGGCTCGGACTCGAGCAACGCGTCCAGCACGCGCGTCGCCGTGCCGCGGTAGCGCACCAGCGACGCGGGGGTCTCGCGCTCCGGCTCGCTCATCGTGCGACCGTCCCGGGCGAGGCGGCGGACGCGAGCTCGGCAGCGCGCGCCCGCTCCTCCAGCGCCCGGACCGCTGCCCGCAGCGCAGCCTCCGGGTCGACGCCGGCCGCCCGGGCCTCGGTCACCACGGCGAGCAGCCTTTCACCAACGGTCGAGCTGTCCCAGGTCCCGGCCGGTTCGGCGCCGCCGTCCGCGGCGCCCGGCCGCTCCGCCGCGACCTCGGACAGCCCGGCGCGCGCCATCCGGCCGAGCACGGCGTCGGCCCGAGCCAATGCGGGAAGCGCGAGCGGGATGCCGTCCAGGACGCTCGCCCGCTGCTTCTCGGCGGCCTTGATCCGGTCCCAGTTGGCCTCGACGTGGGCCGCGGTCCGAACCTGTTCGAGCCCCGTCGGCTCGGAGCCCGCGTCGGGGCCGAACACGTGCGGGTGACGGCGGACCAGCTTGGCCACGATGCCGCCCGCTACGTCGTCGATGTCGAACGGCCGCTCGGGGTCCTCCTCGGCGACGCGGGCGTGGAACGCGACCTGGAGCAGGACGTCGCCCAGCTCCTCCTGCAGGGCCTCCCGGTCGCCGCTCTCGATGGCCTCCGCTGTCTCGTAGGCCTCCTCGATCAGGTACGGCGTGAGGCTCTCGTGAGTCTGCTCGGCGTCCCATGGACAGCCTCCGGCCGATCTCAGCCGGTCCATGACCGCGACCAGGTCGAGCAGGCGGGCCCCAGGGACGTCGTGGCTGCCGACGAGCACCTCGACCGGCGGTGGGTCCTCGCCCACTGCCACCCGGGACAGCTCGCCGGCCAGGGCATCGGTCAGACCCGGGTCACCGTCGGCGGAGCCGAGCCACACCACGGCAGCACCCCGCGCCTCGCGCACGAGCTCGCGGGCCGTCTCTTGCGGTGGCCCCGTCCCGGCGTGCCGGACGTTGACCGCCGCCTGCACGAGCGCGGGCTCCTGGGCGTGCGGGCTGTCCCGGGCGAGAACGAGGTCGGCCGAGGTGAGCGCCTGCCAGGCCGACCAGGACAGCAGGCCGGCGGACACGCGCGGAGAGCTCAGGAGCAGCGTGAGGCCCCCGGACACGGCTGGCCTCAGCCGGTCGGCGACGGGCGGGCGGACGGGGTCGCCGTGGGCTCCAGCCAGTTCGGGCTGGGCGCCGTAATGGTGCCCTTCTTCGCGTCGTAGGTGCCGTAGCGGGGGCTGATCTCGACGTCCGCGCGCTGGAGCTGCTGGAAGATGTCGTTCTTCGCGGCGTCGTCCAGCTGCGACAGGGCCAGGTTGCCGCGCAGGACCGCGAGCGCCTCGCCGTTCAGCCGGTTCGGCCGCGATGTCTTGTCGTTGTTCTGGCTGGCGGCCGAGGAGATGGCCTGGCGCACCTCGTCGTCCGAGATGCCCTTGCCGGCGGCGCTGGCGGCATGCTCGGCGTACGGCGCGTAGAGGTACACCTGCAGGACCTGGGCGTCGGTGACACTGCTGAACGCCTGCCGGTCCGCCGCCTTGAGGCTGGCCACGGCGGAGTGGAGCTGCTCGACCGTGATGGTGCGCCCGTCGATGGTCGCGGCGACGCCGCCCTTGCCGCAGCCCGACAGCAGCAGGGCCGCCGCGGGGACCAGAGCCCCTACGGCCAGGAGCCGACCCCGGCGAACCCGGCCCGCCCCGGTCCTCACGACGCTCACCGACACCCCTCCGACTCCTTCGCTGTCCGCCCGCTGCTAGGTGCTGGAGGCCACCGTAGCCGCCGTGGCCATGTCGTCCAGCAGCACCGCCTTGATCAGGGCCTGGGCCCACTCCAGGACCTCGCCGTCGCGCAACGGCTGGCCGCCCACCGGAGCAGTCCTCGGACGCGGCACCAGCACGGTGCGGGCCGTCGGCTTGACGATCGAGCCCGGGTAGAGCCGCGTCAGCCGCAGCTGCTGGCTCTCGCGCAGCTCCAGGGGGCCGAACCGGACGAAGCTGCCCTGCGTGCCCACGTCGGACAGCCCGCCCCGGCGCGCGGTGACCCGCAGGCGGGCGACCTGCAGCAGGTTCCCCACCGCGGGCGGCGGCGGGCCGTAGCGGTCGGTGAGCTCGGAGCGGATCTCCTCGAGGCCGGTTTCGGTGTCGACGCTGGCGAGCTTCTTGTACGCCTCGAGCCGCAGCCGCTCGCCTGGCACGTAGTCGTGCGGGAGGTGGGCGTCGACCGGCAGCTCGATCTTCACCTCGGCCGGCGCCTGCTCGCCCTCGCCCCGGAAGTCGGCGACCGCCTCGCCGACGAGGCGGATGTAGAGGTCGAAGCCGACGCCCTCGATGTGCCCGGACTGCTCGCCACCGAGCAGGTTGCCTGCGCCCCGGATCTCCAGGTCCTTCATCGCGACCTGCATGCCGGCACCGAGGTCGGTGTGCTGGGCGATGGTCTGCAGCCGGTCGATCGCGGTCTCGGTGAGCGGCCGCTCCGGCGGGTACATGAAGTAGGCGTAGGCGCGCTCGCGACCGCGGCCGACGCGGCCGCGCAGCTGGTGCAGCTGGGACAGGCCGAGCATGTCGGCCCGGTCGGTGATGAGCGTGTTCGCGTTGGAGATGTCGAGGCCGGTCTCGACGATCGTCGTACAGACCAGGACGTCGAACTTCTTGTCCCAGAAGTCGACGACGACCTGCTCGAGTCGGTGCTCGCTCATCTGGCCGTGCGCGACCTCGACCCGCGCCTCGGGGACGAGCTCGCGCAGCCGGGTCGCGAGGCGTTCGATCGAACTCACCTTGTTATGGACGAAGAACACCTGGCCGTCGCGCAAGAGCTCGCGCCGGATGGCCGCGGTGACCTGCTTCTCCTCGTACCCACCGACGAAGGTCAGGATGGGGTGTCGCTCCTCGGGGGGCGTTGCGAGAGTGGACATTTCGCGGATCCCGGTGACGGCCATCTCGAGGGTGCGCGGGATCGGGGTGGCGCTCATCGCCAGCACGTCGACCGCCGTCCGCAGGGTCTTGAGCGCCTCCTTGTGCTCCACGCCGAACCGCTGCTCCTCGTCGACCACCACGAGACCCAGGTCCTTGAACCGGACCTGTCCGGTGAGCAGCCGGTGGGTGCCGATGACCACGTCGACCGTGCCGTCGGCCAAGCCCTCCAGGACGGCCCGGGCCTCACCGTCGGACTGAAACCTCGACAGCGCCTTCACGACGACCGGGAACGGGGCGTAGCGGTCGGTGAACGTCTGGATGTGTTGCTGCACAAGGAGAGTCGTCGGGACCAGGATCGCGACCTGCTTGCCGTCCTGTACGGCTTTGAACGCGGCCCGTACCGCGATCTCGGTCTTGCCGTAGCCGACGTCGCCGCAGATCAGTCGGTCCATGGGGATCGGCCGTTCCATGTCGACCTTGACCTCGTCGATGGTTGCGAGCTGGTCAGGGGTCTCGACGTACGCGAACGCGTCCTCGAGCTCGCGCTGCCAGGGAGTGTCGGCGCTGAACGCGAAGCCGGGCGAGGCCATCCGGGCCGAGTAGAGCCGGATCAGCTCGGCGGCGATCTGTCGCACCGCCTTGCGGGCGCGGCCCTTGGTCTTGGCCCAGTCCGAGCCGCCCAGCTTGTTCAGCGTCGGGGCCTCGCCGCCGACGTACCGGGTCACCTGGTCGAGCTGGTCGGTCGGCACGAACAGCTGGTCCGCAGGCTGCCCACGCTTGCTGGCGCCGTACTCGATCAGCAGGTACTCGCGGGTGGCGTCCTGCACGGTGCGCTGGGCCATCTGGAGGAAGCGCCCGACGCCGTGCTGCTCGTGCACGACGTAGTCGCCCGGCTTGAGGGCCAGCGGGTCGATCGCGTTGCGCCGCCGGGACGGCATGCGCCGCATGTCGCGGGTGCTGGACGTACCGGTGGACCCGGTCAGGTCCGACTCGGTCAGCAGCGCGAGCCGGATGCCGGGGGCCAGGAAGCCGGACGTCAACGACCCGGTCAGCGCGTGCACCATGCCGGGCTCGGGCTCCGCCGCAAGCCCGGCGTCCTCGACCCGGGCGGCGACCTCGTGCTCACCGAGCAGCTCGACGACGCGCTTGGCCAGGCCGTGGCCCTCGGTGACGACGACGACGCGCCAGCCGTCGCGCACCCAGGCGCCGATGTCGGCGATCGCCCGCTCCGTCTCGCGGCGGTAGCTCTCGACCGGGCGCAGGTCCAGGTTGACCACGTCGCGGGCTCCGCCGGCTGAGCCGGTGGCGTCGGGGGCGTCGGTGCCGTCGGTGGCGTCGGTGGCGTCGGTGGCGTCGGTGGCGTCGAGATCGGCGATATCGGCGTCGGCACCGAACGCTCCGACGGTCCACCACGGCAGGCCCAGCTCCGCGGCCCGGTCCCGGGCGTGCGCGATGGTCCAGTACGACGCGGTGCCCAGCACCGGCTGGAGGTCGACCGGGACGGCGTTGCCGGCGGCGGCGTTCACCCAGCTCGCCTGCAGGAACTCCTCGCTCGTCGCGGCCAGGTCGTGGGCCCGGGTGCGCACCCGCTCGGGGTCACACACCACGACCCGGCACCCGGCCGGCAGCACGTCGAGCAGGGACTCCATGCCGTCGACCAGGACCGGCGCCAAGGACTCCATGCCCTCGACGGCGATCCCCTCGGCGACCTTGCCGAGCAGGTCGGCGACCCCGGGCAGCTGGTCGGCCAGCGCGGCCGCGCGCTCCCGGACGGCGTCCGTGAGCAGGACCTCGCGGCACGGCGGCGCCCACAGCCCGTCCGGAGCGGACTGCAGGCTGCGCTGGTCGGCCACGGAGAACCAGCGGATCTCCTCGACCTCGTCGCCGAACAGCTCGACCCGCATCGGGTGTTCCTCGGTCGGCGGGAAGACGTCGACGATCCCGCCGCGCACCGCGAACTCCCCCCGGCGCTCCACCAGGTCGGTCCGCACGTACGCCGCCGCCACGAGCCGCTCGACGATCTGCTCCAGCGGCACCTCCTGGCCGACCTGCAGGCTGATCGGCTCGAGGTCGCCCAGGCCACGCACGACCGGCTGCAGGACGGCCCGGACCGGCGCGACCAGGACCTGGACCGGACCGGTGCTCCCGCGCTCGCCCGGGTGGGCCAGCCGGCGCAGCACGGCCAGCCGGCGCCCGACGGTGTCGCTGCGGGGGCTCAGCCGCTCGTGGGGCAACGTCTCCCAGGCCGGGAACTCGGCGACCGCGTCGGCGGGCAGGAAGCAGCGCAGCGCCCCGGCCAGGTCCTCGGCCTCCCGCCCGGTCGCCGTCACGGCGAGCACTGGCCGCCCGGGAGCGGACGCGCCGTCCTCACCGCCCGCCAACAGGGCCAACAGAGCGGGGGTCGCGCCAGGGGCGGCCGACACCGCGGCCCCGACCGCCGAGCGGCGCAGCTGGTCGACCGCGGGGTCGCGTGCCAGCGT
This sequence comes from Actinomycetales bacterium, assembly GCA_045807245.1. Taxonomy (GTDB): domain Bacteria; phylum Actinomycetota; class Actinomycetes; order Actinomycetales; family CAVURS01; genus CAVURS01. The sequence continues at coordinate 120,544 of JBJMHS010000008.1, read as the reverse complement.
GGAGAGAAGTCCGGTCAGGCTCATGGTCTCCACGTCGTGTTCGGGTGTGTACTGAGAGTGTCGGCTGGGCATCCGGCCCGCGCGCGAAGGCTCAACCCAACCCTACGACGTCGCGGAACCGCCTCCGCGCCGCGCCGCGATGGCGCACACTGGACCCGATGAGATAGAGATCCCCTAGCGTCTTAGTCAAGTTTCTTGCCTCCCTGGCCGAGAGCACACTCCGACCCCTCGACGGAGCCCCGTGACACCCACCGAGCAGCTCGCTGCCTCCGGTTCGCCGGTGCTGCAGCTGACCGACCGTGCGGTCGCCGACCTCCAGCTCGTGCTGGACGGCGTCACGCTGCCCTGGCCCGTCCTGGGCGGCAGCCTGTCCGGCGCGGCCGCCGGTGAGCCCAGCGGCAGCAGCACGGCAGTGACCGTGCCGGCCGACCTGGCCGAGCAGGCGCTGACGGCCGGCTCACTGGTGCTCTGCGACCGCGAGCAGACGCCGATCGCCGCATTGGGCGACCTGAGTCAGCCGCTCGCCGTAGCGGACGGCGAGTCGCACGCGGATGGTCACGTCCTGCTGCAGGGCACGGTGCTGCCTCTGCGGGCCCGCGAGACCCGGCTGTTCCTCGACCGGGCCGCGACTCCGGACAAGCTCGGTACGCCGGCCGGCCCTCGCCGGGTCGTCGTGACCGGGCGGCCGCTGCTGTCCGACGACGTCGACCATCTGGCCGGCGACGGCGGCGAGCTGCTCGTCCTCGTGCCGGTCGAGGGGCCGACGCCGGACGGGCTGCCGCCGGTCACCTTGATGCGAGCCGTCTGGCCGGTCGTGGACGGCCTCGGCCCCCTCGGGCACGTCGTCGCCGTACCCGTCGCCTGGCGCGACGCCGCCTCCGACGAGGCCCTCGCGCGGTCGCTGGGAGCGGCGTACGGCGCCACCGCCACCACGTTGGTGACCGGCGGGGCGGCCTGGGGCCGGCTGGTCGCCGCCCTCGACCGGCCCGAGCAGCTCCCCCAGGTCGCCGAGCCGGCCGTGCTGGCCGAGCTGCGCCGCTGGCGGCCCGTGCCCTCCCGGCGCGGCGCCATGATCCTGTTCACCGGCTTCTCCGGATCGGGCAAGTCCACGCTGGCGCGTGACTTGGCCGCGCACGTCGTCGAGTACACCGCGCGCACCGTGAGCCTGTTGGATGGTGACGACGTACGACGCCTGCTCTCGTCCGGGCTCGGCTTCGACCGAGCGGGCCGCGACCTGAACGTCCGGCGGATCGGCTACGTGGGCAGCGAGATCGCGCGACACGGCGGCCTGGCCGTCTGCGCACCGATCGCGCCGTACGCCGAGAGCCGGGCCGCCGTCCGGGCCATGGTCGAGCCGGTGGGCGAGTTCGTCCTGGTCCACGTGTCCACGCCGCTCGAGGAGTGCGAGCGGCGTGACCTCAAGGGGCTGTACGCGAAGGCGCGGGCCGGCCTCATCCCCGAGTTCACCGGCATCAGCGACCCGTACGACGTGCCCACCGACGCGGACCTGGCCGTCGACACGTCGCAGGTCTCTCGCGAGACGGCGCTGGGACAGGTGCTCGACCTGCTGCGCTCGCGGGGCCTCATCGACGACGGCAGCGCCGCCGACCACGACCCTTCCCGCACCACCCTCGCGAAGTCGGAGAGCTAAATGGACTGGACCCTGGCCCTGGCGGCCTGCGGTGTCGGAATGGTCGTCGGCCTGACCGGTATGGGCGGCGGCGCGCTGATGACGCCCGTGCTCGTGCTCTTCTTCAACGTGCCGCCGCTGACCGCGGTGTCGAGCGACCTCGTCGCCGCTGCGGTGATGAAGCCCGTCGGTTCGTTCGTGCACCTCCGGCGGGGCACCGTCCATCTGAAGCTGGTGGGGTGGCTGTGTGTGGGCTCGGTCCCCGCGGCCTTTGCCGGCGTGCTGATCGCCAAGTCGCTCGGGAACGGCGAACACGTCCAGAACGTGATCAAGACCGCGCTCGCGGTCGCCTTGCTCGTCGCCGCCTTCGGGCTGATCGCGCGGGCCTACATCCGCCTGCTCGAGCGGGCCCGTACGGCGGACGGCCGCGGCGCTCCCCTGCCGCAGGACAAGCCCCGGGTCGCAGTCCGGCCCGTGCAGACGGTCCTCATCGGCATCGTCGGCGGCGTCGTCGTCGGCATGACGTCGGTCGGCTCCGGATCGCTGATCATCATCTCGCTGATGATGATCTACCCCGGCCTCAAGGCGTCGGAGCTGGTCGGAACCGACCTCGTGCAGGCCGTTCCGCTCGTCATGTCGGCGGCGTTGGGGCACCTGCTGTTCGGCGACTTCCAGCTCTCGATCACCGGCCCGCTGCTGGTCGGCAGCATCCCCGGCGTCTACGTCGGCGCGCACATGTCGGCCCGGCTCCCCGGTGGCCTGGTCCGGCGTGCGCTGGCCTTCGTGCTGCTCGCGTCGTCGCTGAAGCTGTTCGACGTCAGCACGCGGACGACGGCGATGCTCCTCATCGCCGCCCTGCTGGTCGCCCCGCCGATGTGGTGGCTCGTCCGCCGGCACCTGGGTCTGCCGGCCCGGGCCCCCGGAATGTTCGCCCGGCGGCGCCGAGCGCAGGAGCTCTCCTCCGTCGGTGCCGCTGACGGCGGCTGAGCACACAGCGCCGCACCGCCCCTGCCGCCCGGCGTACTCCCTGCAGCCCGGCGCACTCCCTGCCGCCCGGCGCACTCCCTGCCGCCCGGCGCACTCCCTGCAGCCCGGCGCACTCCCTGCCGCCCGGCGCACTCCCTGCAGCCCGGTGATCGGCGGGTCCGAAGGCCTGGATCACCGGGCCGTGGGGAGCACCGCGCGGGGTGGGGAGCACGTCGAAACGCCCGGGCCGGGCCACCTGGTTGCAGGGTGGCCCGGCCCGGGCGTTCGAGGGTCAGCCGTCGATCAGACGCCCGAGCAGCTGCCGATCAGTAGGGGAGGAAGCACACGCCGGCCAGGTTGAACTTGCCGGCACACATGTTGGTGTTGTTGCTGTTGTCGCTGCCGATCCACAGACCGGCGTCGGTGATCACCATGTCGTCGGCGCCCTTGCCGCGGCCGCGGCCCGGGTTCCAGGTGACGGCTCCGGTGGACGTCGAGAGCCCGACCATGCCGGGGGCGTCGATCGCACCCGGGCCCTTGAAGTCACAGCCGAACGAGTTGTTGGCCCACCGCTCGTGCCCACCGACGTACACGGTCGTGGCGTCAGCGGCGACGGAGTACAGCGAGTCGCAGCCCGGGTAGTTGATCCAGGTGTGGCTCACGTTGCTGCCGGTCGCCGGGAAGGCCGCAGCCGCGTCGCACAGCCCGCTGCGTGGGATCGAGGTCGAGGACCCGGCCGGCTTGTAGCCGGTCGTTGCGACGAACACCGTCTGGTCGTCCACCGACCAGGCCGCGTCCTGCAGGAAGAATGCCTCGCTGTAATGACAGTTCACGTAGAACTCGTTGGAGTTCCAGGAGTTCAGCGTCGCCGAGCTCGCACCGAGGTCCAGCATGAAGATCTGCTGGCGCGACTGGCCGCCCACCGAGGTGAAGTCACCCTCGACGAGGAGCTTGTTGCCGGAGTGGCTGAGCTGCATGTTGTAGACGCGGGTCGGGTTGGTCCGGACGCCGGGGAAGGAGTAGCTCCCGGAGATGTTCAGCGAGATGTACCCGTCGTCGTTCCCGGTCGTCGGGTTCAGGCTCGCGAAGTAGCGGTTGGTGTTGCCGTTGACCTTCGCGAACCAGCCGCCGACGAACAGGTGACCGTTCCAGCCGAGGATGTTGGCCACCTGGCCACCGGCGGTGTGCTTGAAGGTCGGATCGACGTTGCCGGTCGAGGTGCTGATCTTGGCCAGGTTCTTGACCGCGGTGCCGTTCACGCTGGTGAACGTGCCACCGATGTACGCCGAGGAGCAGTCCCCGTTGACGAAGCCGATCGAGTTCACCTTGCCGTTGATGTCCGGAGCCCACGAGGTCAGGGTGAACGGCGCCGCCGCGCTGAAGCTGAACGCACCGGTCCGGGTGGAGACCGTGCCCTTCTGGTTGATCTTCGTGATCGTGCCGACCGCATACATGGTCGAGCCGCAGGGCACCAGCTGCCTGATGTACTGCCCGGTGTTCGAGCTGTCCAGCTGCGGCGTGCCGGTAGCCGGTGTGGTGCTCACCGGTCCGAGTGGTGCCGCCGCTACGTTCCCTACGACCAAGCCGACCGTGGCGAGCGCCAGCGCACTCACAGTCAGCAAACGCCGGTGAAGCTTCATCTACCGCACCCCTCAGCTAGGACGCCAGCGGTCCACCCTCCAAACGACCACCTTGTGCACGCAAGGTAACGGCTAAATCCGTTGCGGCTCAGGCAAACCGAGGTATTCATAGAAGCCCGCTACGCGATGTGTTCGGCCGACTACGGATCGCACAGACGGCGAGGGCCGGCCCCGAAGGACCGGCCCTCTTGTGTCGTGCCAGCCGTCAGAAGTTGATCGGCTTCGTCGCGTTGATGAGGCTCTTGAAGGCAGACAGGGCATCCGGGTACTGCTCGAAGTTCGTGGAGCCCTTGGGTGCCTGCGGCGAGTCGAAGTACACCATCGCCTTCAGCTGCGGGAAGTCGGCGAGGTGCGCCTTCACGTCGTCGAAGAACCACGCCTGCCGCCCAGGTGAGTCGCTGCGGTAGAACACGCCCCACTCGGCCAGCATGACCGGCTTGTCCGGGTGGTTGATGTGCGCCCAGTTGTAGAAGCCGTTCCACGCGTCCTTCGGCTTGTTGACCGTTGCCGCGAAGTCGCCGGACATCTTGCCGCCGTCGGTGTACCCCTGGTTGTAGGAGTCCTCGGCCACCCAGTCGACGACGTCGTCGCCGGGGTAGAGGTCCGCCCACCAGTCGGTCGCCGAGTACGCCGGGTAGCTCTGGAAGTTCGCGACCGTCACCGCGTTCGTGACGCCGTCAGCGCGGAGCCGGAGCACCGTGTGGCGGAACATGTCGTGGAAGTCCTTCGCCGTCATACCCGAACCCGCGGTCGGGTTCACGTCGTTCTCCGGCTCGTGCCACACGGTGAGGAAGAACGGCTGGTGGAAGGTCGCCTTGATGTACGTCGCCAGCCGGTCGATGTTGCCGTCGGCCGCGCCGTTCGCGATCTGCGCCCAGTTGGCGGACGTCGACGGCTTCCAGTTCTCCAGCAGGAGACGCGGGTGCGCCGGGTCCGTTGCGATGGCCTTCTCGTCCGCGGTCGGGAACTGGTCGTCGTTCTTGTGGTACGCGTGGAAGATGTCCATCGTCTTGCCGACCGTCCGCTCGAAGTCGAGCAGAGCGTCGGTGCGCTTCTGGTCCGTGAACGCGCCGGGCGCCACACCCCAGAGCTCACCGCACGACGGCACCAGCTTGGCGTTCAGCGAGCACTGACCCGACGACGCCGAGGTCGACGACGAGCTCGAGCTCGAGCTCGACGTGCTGCTCGACGAGGTGCTGGACGACGACGACGAGCTGGTCGACGTGGGCGACGGGCTGGGGTCCGTGGCCGGCACCGTGTAGGTCACCTGGAGGCGCGGTCCGGATGCACCAGCCTCGCGGGACAGGACGCGCGCGACGTCCTTGGTGGCGGAGTCACTGATCGCGAAGGCGACCGCACCGCTGGCCGGCACGTTGCTGCCCAGGTTCACGCTGACGCTCAACATCGACGAGCTCAGCTGCGTGCCCGCGATCTTGACACCGATCGCCGGACGGTTCTGCCAGCTGACCGACTCGGCCCAGGTGGCCGACGCCTTGCTCACGGACAGCGTGCTGGCCGGGAAGTGGTGGCCGTCACGGGTGAGCAGCAGCCGCGCCGTGACACCGGTGGCGTTGGCCGGGATGCCGCTGATGCCGAAGCGGACCAGTGCGATCTTGTTGGCCCCAGCGGCGGACGTGAGGACCAGCTTGGTCGCCGTTCCAACGGTCTGCTTCGGGAACTGTTGCACCAGATAGGTATCCGCGGTGGCCTTGAACGTCACCGTCTTCGTCTCGGCCTGGGTGGCACTCGTGCCACGCAGACCGGCGAAGCCGGCCGGGGCCAGCGCGCCCAGCAGGACGATGGTGACACCAGCCGCGAGCAGCGGGTTGACCCGCAAGGTGCGTACGGCGACCGCCGGCGGTCCGGCCGGAACGATCGTCTGCTCGACCCGGTGGCGGGCCTTCGCGCTGGCCGGGTCGGACGTCGCGGCAGATACTTCGGTTGCTTCTTCGGATACTGCGTCGGTAGTCGGGTCGGTGGGCGAGGGTGTTGCGCGGTGGATACCGGCAAGGCGGTGCTGCATCGTCGATGTCTCCTCGTGGCGACGACACCCGCGAGCGGTAGGTGGGCCCAAACTCTGGCGTCGGACCCTGTCGCGGTCGTCGTTCCGCTGTTGTTGCAGCCTTCATCGGCAGGTTGCATCGGTGACGTGAGCCCCGACCGTGGCAGATAACTAGTCCGTTTGCCAAATGGCATGACGAGACGTTGTTTTTGACCTACTGAGGGTGAAAAAAGCGTCCACATCCTGAGACGTGGTCACAAAGGGTTAGCCCAAAAGGATGACCGAGTAGTTCCTTCCACCACCGAGGTGAAGGGGTGTACCGGACACTGAGACCTGTTTGGGCGACAGCCGGTTCGTCGTGGAGCCGTCACCGAGCTGACCCGCATCGTTGAAACCCCAGACCCACAGCGCTCCCGTGGTGGAGGCGGCCAGCGTGTGGTCCCGGCCGGCTCCGATCCGGCCGATCGCGGGTAGCGCGCCGGCCACTTTGGTCGGCACCAGCTTGCGCGCCGTACCACCGGTTCCGAGCGCGCCGCGGGTGCCCTTGCCCCAGCAGTAGACGGTGCCGTCGGCCAGCAGGGCGACGCTGTGCTCGGCCCCGAGCTCGACCTGTACGACGTCGGCGGGCAGGCTGATGTGGACCGGAGCCGTCCGCATCACGGTCGTGCCGTCGCCCACCTCGCCCACGGTGTTGTTGCCCCACATCCACAGCGAGCCGTCGTCCTTGACGGCGGCCAGGTGGTCGCGGCCCGCGGCGATCTTGGCGACCCCGGAGCTCAGGCTCGGCACCTTGACGGGGGTCGTCGAGCTGTTGGTGGTGCCGTCGCCCAGCTGGCCGCTCGTGCCGAGCCCCCAGACCCAGACCGCGCCGGCCCCGTCGAGCGCCATCGACATGTCCCGGCCGCCGCGGATAGCCTGCACGCCGCTCAGTCCGGCGACGGCCACGGGGCGCGTGCGCAGGGTCTTCGACCCGTCGCCGAGCTGGCCGTTGGCGTTCAGGCCCCAGCACTCGACCGTACTGTCCGGCAGGAGCGCCATGGAGTGGTAGTGGCCGGTCGCGACGGCGGTAGCGAGCGCAATCGTCGTCACCTTGGTCGGCGACTTCGCGTCCACCTTGGTGCCGTTGCCGACCTGACCGCGGGCGTTGTCGCCCCAGGCCCACACCCCGCCGGCGGAGTCGAGTGCCAGGACGTGCTCTCGTCCACCGGCCGTCTGCGCGAAGTCGCCGTGGCCGGGAACGACCCCGAAGGTCGTGCGCCCGGTCGTCGTGCCGTCGCCGAGCTGGCCGTTCGGGTTGCCACCGGACGTCCAGGCACTGCCCGTGGTGGCGTCGAGCCTGGCTGCCCGCTTGCGCGATGCCGCGCTCGCGGGGAGGACCGGCAGGAGGACGACACCCGCCCCCGCCCCGACCAGTCCGGCGAACTCTCTCCTGGACAGGTGCCGCTGGTTCGGCCGGGGCGAGGCGTCGGTCATCGTCAGTACGGTCCTTCCGTCTCGGTGCGGGACCCGGTGGCGTGGTTGCCGGCGAAGTCGGTCAACACCGGCTCCGGTCGGAACGTGATCAGTGCGTTGGCACCCGGCCCAGTCGCCCCGCACGCCGTGCCGGAGCACGAACCCACGATAGTCGACCGGATCTTGGTGTTGCCGCTCAGCATCGTCAGCGTCGCGTCGGCGAACACGATCGTGCCGCCGTCGGTCGTGACGTAGTTGTCCGAGCCCAGGTCCAGCGAGCTGTCCGTCAGGCCGACGATGATCAACGTGTCGTTGCCCGGCCCGGTCGGGTCGCTCTCCTTGACGTTGGCCGCGTGCACGCTCGACGGGTCGATCGGCTCGCTGAACGTCGCGGTGAACGTGTCACCCGACTCCATCACGTTGTCCTGCGCACCCGCGGTGCTCGTGATGTCGGTCGGGACCGGAGCCGCCCCGTCAGCGGGCGCCGTCGCGGCGAAGTGGGCCGGGTGACCACCCGAGTCCACGACACCGCTGCCACTGCTGGCCAGCGCGACCGTGAAGGCGCCGACGGCCGTGTCCGCGGCCTGCGCACCCTCAGCGATGTTCAGGTCGACGGTCTGGCCGGACACCGAGACGGTGCCGAGGTGACCGTTGGACGGCACGTTGGCCAGCGTCCACACCGAGGTGCAGGCGCCGGTGCAGCTCACCGGACGGTCGAAGGTCAGCTCGACCTGGTCCACCTTGCCGTTCGTGTTGTTGTCGAGCATCGACATGCTGCTGAGCACCGGGAAGCCCGGGTCGTCGAGCGTAACCGTATTGCTCTGGTTGCTCATGGGGCTGTTGTTGTTGCCATCGGTCGCCTGCACCGTCCAGAAGTGCGTCGACCCGGGCTGCATGCCGCTGTCGTCGAAGCTCACCGTGGTGGTCGAGGCACTCGTGACCTGACCGACCGGGTTGACCCCGCCGTCGCGGAAGACGTTGTAGACGATGTTCGTGACCTGGTTGTCCGTCGAGGCACCCCAGACGAGGTGAGCGGTCGACGTACCGGTCGAGGTCGCCGTCGGCGTACCGGGCTTGGTCGGCGGTGTCACGTCGACGACCTCGGACCAGCGCACGTAGTGGCTCTTCGCTTTGTTGTTGATCTTGGTGAAGTCGCCACCGCCCGACAGGTGACCGTTGAACGACGAGGTGATGAAGATGCCGAGGTTGCTGTTGACCTTGATCGGCCAGTTCAGCAGCGCGCCGTTGGTGGGTGACAGGGCGGCGATGTGGCTGGTCGTCACGCCACCGAAGGCCGTGAAGTGGCCACCGACGTACAGGACGCCGTTCTGCAGCGTGACCGTGTGGGCGTCGCCGTTGCTCAGAGCAAGCCATTGCTGGCGACGCGTTGTCAGGCTGTAGGCGAAGGTGTGACCGCCGCCGCCGGCACCAGCGCCGAAGACCTGGGTCGAGCTGGTTTCGACGCCGAAGATCTCGTACGGCACCCGGTCGATGAACGGCGTGACTGCACCCGTGGTCGGGTTGACCAGGGCCAGCCGCCGGGTCGCGGTGTTGCCGTTGAGGGCGTCGAACAAGCCACCGACGACCAGCTGGCTGCCGTCCGGGGTGAGCTTCATGTCGTGTACGAAGTTGTCTCCGGTGACCGCGAACCCGGTCTGCAGGTTTCCCGCCAGGTCGGTGGCGGCGATCATCGGGTGGGAGGCGCCGCCGATGGTGGTGAAGTCACCACCGAGGTAGACCCGGCTCGACGTCGCGACGATGGCTTCGACGGCCAGGTCGGCGTTCGGGTTGTACGACGTCAGCGCGCCGGACGTCGGGTTCATCGCGGCGACGTGGTTGCGGCTCACGTTGCCGACCTTCTTGAAGGTGCCGCCGATGTAGAGGGTGTTGCCGTCCGGCGACAGGGCGATGTCGTAGACCAGGTTGTTGACCGCCGGCGCGAACGGCAGCGGTGCGCCGGTAGCCGGGTCGAGCGCCGCGATGTTGGTGCGGGCCACCGTCTGGCCCTGGGGCCCGACGAGCTGGGTGAACGTGCCGCCGATGTAGATCGCGTTCGGCGTCTCGAGGATCGCGCGGACCCGGCCGTTCGGCCCCCAGGTGTTGGCGTCGGGGGTGGTCGGCGCCAGGGCCTGGGCGGGGGCGATGGCCACCAGGACGCTGGCTGCGGCCACGAAGGTGGCGACGGCGGTGCCGATGAGCCGGCGGCGCCGGAGCGGACGACGTACAGCGGACAGACCCATCAACGTGCTCCTACGTGCTCAGGCGCCGCCGACGCGTCCGTGAGTCCGCAGGCAGCGGCGGGCGCCTGCGCACGATGACCTCCGTACGCGAGAATCGTTCCAACCTGTTCACTCTGCGTCAGCCGTATCACGAGAAACGTCATGCGCGACTACCTACGGTGAGTGGGTAGGCGTTCACCTCGTCAGTAGGCCAGCAGCGTCGCGGTGTACGAGCCGGTGGCATGGTTGCCGCTGGCGTCGGTGAGGGCCGGCTCGGGGCGGAAGCCGATCGGCGACGCGACCGGCGTGCCGGTCATGCCGCACGCCGTTCCCGTACACAGACCCGAGATGGTGGACACGATCGAGACGTTGCCGTTGGCCATGGTCAGCGTCGACGTGGCAAAGACGACCGTGCCGCCGGGCTGGGTCACATAGTCGTTGGAGCCCAGGTTGATCGCGCCGTCGCTCAGGCCGACGACGATGACCTCGTCGTTGCCGGCACCGTTCTGGTCGAGCTCCTTCACGTTGGCCGCGTGCACCGAGCCCGGGGCGATCGGCTCACTGAACGAGACCGTGAACGTGTCGCCCGGCTCCATCACGCCCGGCTGTGCGCCCGGCGTACTGCTCAGTCCGACCGGCACGGGGGGCGCCGCGTCGGCGGGCGCGGTCGCGGCGAACCGAGCCGCCGCCCCACCGCCGCCGACCACGCCGTTCACCGGGTCGTTGGCCAGCGCCACGGTGAACGAGCCGGCCGACGTGTCCGGCGCGCCCGCACCCTCCAGCAGGCCCAGCGTCACCGTGCCGGCCGAGGCCGACACCGACTGCAGCGTGCCACCTGACGGCACGTTGGACAGGGTCCACGGCGACAGGCACGGATCGTGGCAGGACACGTTCTCGCTGAACGTCAGCACCACCTGGTCGACCCGGCCGTCGCTGTCGCGGTCGGACATCGACACGCCCTCCAGGGCGGGATAGCCGAGGTTGGTCAGCGTGACGGGGTCGCTGACGTCACTCATCGGGCTGGGGTTGGAGCCGTCCGAGGCCTGAACCGTCCAGGTGTGGGTCGACCCGGGACTCATCCCGCTGTCGTTGAACGACACCGTGGTGGTCGACGAGCTCGTCACCTGCCCGACCGGCGTCGAACCGCCGTCGCGGTAGACGTTGTAGACGACGTCGCGCACCTGGTCGTCGGTCGACGCGTCCCAGGTGACCGTCGCAGTCGTGGAGCTGGTCGCCGTACCGGCCGGACGGCCCGGCTGGGTCGGGGCCGAGAGGTCGACGTTCTCGGAGAAGCGCGCGACGTGCTGCTCGTTGAGCCGGTTGATCTTGGTGAAGTCCCCGCCGATGGCAAGGTGCCCCTGGAACGAGCTCATCGCGAAGATGCCCAGGTTGCTGTTGACCTTGATCAGGAACCCCACCTGCTGCCCGGTGGTCGGCGAGATCGCGGTCAGGTGGCTCGCGGGCTGGCCGGAGAAGACGGTGAAGTGCCCGCCGACGTACAGGACGCCGTTCTGGACGGCGACCTGGTGGGAGTCGCCGTCGCTGATGGCCAGCCACTGCTGGTGCAGTGTCGACACGCTGTAGGCGTACGTGTGCCCGCCACCGCCGGCCGCGGCCGCGAAGACCTGCGAGGGGGTCGCCGTGACGCCGAAGACCTCGTACGCGACCTTCTCGACGAACACCGTCACAGCTCCCGTCGCGGGGTCGACCAGGTCGAGCCGCTTGGACCCGGTGACGCCGTTGAGCGTGTCGAAGAGGCCGCCGACGACGAGCTTGGACCCGCCGGGCGTCATCGCGAGCGCGTGCACGGTGTTGTTGGCGTTCGAGACGAACCCGGGTACGACGAGACCTGCGGTCGTGACTGCGGCCAGGTCGGTCCGCGCGGTCGTGCCGACCGTGGTGAACGTGCCGCCGAGATACACGGTCGTGGCCGTCGGGAGGATGGCCTCGACCGTGCCGTCGACCTTGGGGTTGAACGACTGCAACGCGCCCGTGGCGGCGTCGAACGCAGCGACGTGGGCCCGGCCCGTGATGCCCACCTTGGTGAACTGGCCGCCCGCGTAGACCGTCGAGCCGTCCGGCGAGACCGCCAGCCCCCAGACGATGTTGTTGACCGGCGGGGCCCAGTCGAGGGGCTGCCCGGTGGTGGGGTCGAGCGCGGCGAGGTCGAGCCTGGGCAACGTGGCGCCGTTGGGGCCCACGAGCGCGGTGAACTTGCCGCCGATGTAGATGGCGTCGGGCGTCTGCACGATCGCCCGCACCCGCCCGTTGACGCCCCAGAGGTTCTTGTCCACCGAGGTCGGGATCAGGGCGTGGGCCGGTGCGGCCGCGACCAGGAGCCCCACGCCGGCGAGCAACAGCGCCGCGACAGCCGCGAGCGGTCCTCTCGAGCGACTCGGCATGGTGGTGGCAGCACGATGTCGCATCGTGCACTCCCCTTCAGACGGGCACGTCCCCGGACGCGCGGCACCGGTAAAGGCCCGGCTGACAGAGCATGACGGCCTCACCACGCCCCGTCAGCGACTTGACCATTTCTTGGTTGAGTCGTCCGGGGCGTGAGACGTCAGGTATCTCGATAGCATCCGCAGCACCGCTGACCCCAAGGGCACCGGCCCGTCATCGCCCTGCGACAGGAGCTCACGACCCGATGACCGCTCGCCGACCGATCCTGGTGACCGGCGTGCCGCGGTCCGGCACGACGTGGCTGGCCCGCCAGCTGGCCAACGCGTCCGGGTCCTCGATGACCGGACGCGAGCCGATGAACCCGCATGGCAAGCAGTACGCCCTGGGCGGCACCATCGACGCGTGGGCGCGCATCGTCGACCCCACCCCCAAGCAGCGCCGGGTCATGCGGGCGGCCTTCCGCGCCACGACGCCGTTGGTGTACGGCCGCTACGGGCATCGCCAGTGGGCGGCCGCCATGCCATGGACGCGGATCGTCGTGAAAGACCCCTTCGCGATGCTCTCCATCTCCGGCCTGTACGCCGCGACGTCGATGCTGCCCGTCCTGGTCTACCGGCATCCGGGTGCGGTTCTCGCGAGCTACCGCCGGATGGGCTGGTCCCCCGACCTGGGCGAGGTCGAGGCCGCCGTGCCGCCCGCCCTCTCGGCCGACCCGCACGAGCACGACGTGCACGCCGACCCGGTGGCCGCACTGGCCTGGTTCTGGGCCACGTTGAACCAGGTCGCCCTGGACGACCTGCGCCGCGTCCCTGGGGCTCTGGTGGTGTCCCACACCGAGCTCGCCTCCGGCGGGCCGTCCGCCATGCGGGTCCTGTACGCCGCGTGCGGGCTGGGCTGGAACGACCGGATCGAGGCGGCCGTCCGCTCGGCGGGCACCGGCGAGGCGCGTTCGCCGAAAGCGCGGGCCAACGCCAAGGGCAAGACGCTGCACGAGCTGGGCCGCTCGTCCACCGACGTGGCCGAGGCCTGGCGCGGCAAGGTGTCCGCCGAGGACCTGCAGACCCTGGACGAGATCGCCGGGCTGACTCTCGCAGCGCTCGAGTCGGCCCGGCTCGACCTCAGCTAGCCGGCGTCAGGCTGACCGTCCAGCTCAACCCGCGAGTGCTGTCCGTGGAGCTCACCGAGGCGGTCTTGCCACCGTAGGAGCCCGCAGCGACCGGGCCGCCGGTGTCGGCCAGCAGGCCGGACAGCGAACCCGTGTTGCCACCGAGCTGAGTCGCCCGGACGGTCACGTCGCCCGGCGACGTCCAGAAGGTCGGCGCCGTCGTCGACTTGTCGGTCCAGTACGAGATCACCCAGCTGTCGACCTGCGGCACCGTCACCGTTGGCGTCGTGTGGCTCGAGGAGCTGCCGTCCACCGCCGTGGCGAACGCGCCGACCGGAGCCGACGGGCTGACGCCGGAGTAGGCGGCGACCGACATCGTCACCTTGCCGCTGCCGCTCCAGCTGACGGTCACCGGCGAGCCGGCGTCCGAGGCGGTCGCGACCTTCGTGTAGGCGGTCGTCAGGATGCCGCTGCCACTGCTCTTGGTGGCGATCGGCGTCCAGCCGGCCGGGTCGGTCGCGGTCAGCGACGTACTCGAGATGGACTGGAAGAGCACCATCACGTCACCCGTCTGGACCGTGCTCGGGACCGTCACCGTGCCCGTGCTGGTGCCCGACTTGGTGAAGCTGGCGGCACCGTCGAAGCCGATGTTCTGGTGTGGCACGGACGGGTTCGCGCTGGCGGTCGCCGTAGCCGTCGCACCGACGTTGTCGGTGACGGTCACCTTCACGGTGTCCAGACCCGGACTCGCGTACGTGTGCGGCACGACGGCGTCCGGACCGGACTGGCTCTGGCCGTCACCGAAGTCGAACGCGTACGTCGAGATCGTGCCGTCCGGGTCACCGGACCCACTGGCGTCCACGGTGCAGGTCAGCGAGCTCGGCGGGCAGGTCACCGTCAGCGCGGCAGTCGGCGCCGTGTTCGTCGCGGTGACCTGCTGTGTCGTGGTCGCCGTCGCGCCGTCGGAGTCGGTGACGGTCAGCGAGACCGTACGGGTGCCGGCCGACGGGTAGACGTGCGTCGGCGGAGTGGCCCCGCTGGTGTCCGTGCCACCGTCGCCGAAGCTCCACGAGTAGCCGGTGATCGAACCATCGGGGTCGTTCGACGCGCTGCCGTTGAAGGTGCAGCTCAGGTTGCCCGGCGTGCAGCTCCACGTGAACGACGGCACGGGCAGCTTGTTGACCCGCGAGAGCAGGAACAGGCTGCGGGCGGCCCACAGACCGTCGCCGTTGACGACACTGGACGCGCCGGTCGCCATCGAGCCGTTCCAGGCGTAGCTGCGCAGCACACCGTCGGACTTCGTCACGTAGTACAGCGTGTTGCCGCTGACGAAGGCGCCGGCGATGCCGCTCCAGCTCAGGCCGTCGGTGACGGTCGACTCGACCGGGCCGAAGATGCCCGAGTCGGGCAGGAACGGACGCGTGTACATCTTCGTGTCGCCGGTGTACGTGTAGAACACCGAGTTGTTCGTGTAGAACATCGAGCTCAGGCTCGAGAACTTGGAGTAGTTGTTGGGGTGAACGCCGTTGTAGACCTGGTTCGTCCCGGAGCCGGTCTGCACGTTGAGCCAGTACGCGTCCAGGTACGGCTCGACCAGCACCTCCGGGCCGAAGGTCGACCCGTCGAACGAGCGCTTGTCGAACGTGCCGTCGGTCTTGGCGTAGAACAGCGTGCCGCCAGCCTGGAACGCGCCCCGCACGGTGCTCCAGTCCATCGTCGCCGTGTCGACCGTCGTGACCGGACCCGCGTTGTTGGCCACGTCGATCGTGCGGGACTTCAGCGCCGAGGTGTTGGCCGGCGGGGGCACCGGCGGGTTGGTCTGGATGATCTGGATCCCGTTGACGAGCGGGTTGTCGGTGACGTGCCCGAAGTTGACGTTGATGGCGCCGTCACTCACGACCGACCAGGACCGCATCGTGGCCCGGTTGTTGCCGGTCGCCGCGACAATGTCGAAGTTGGTCAGCCGCCGCACGCCCTCGAGGTCCACGTTGAACCGCCGCTGGTTCGGGTGCGAGGTGCAGCTGCAGCGGTTCGCGAAGTAGAGCTGGACCGTGACCGTCACGCCGGACGGAACGGGCAAGGCCCACTGCATCTCGTTGCCACCGGCGGGGTCATAGCGCTCGGTGTCGAACAGCGCGGTCGGCGTACCGGCCGGGATGGTCGAGTCGAGCGACGCTGACGGCGAGTACGTCGCGGTGAGCGACCCCGTATTGCGGTACGGCGACGGGTCGGTCTGGTCGGCCGCCCAGTCTGGACCGTTGTCGGTCGCAGCGACCGTCGGGCCGCCGGCGTCGACGCGGTACAGGACCTCCGGATGCTGGTTGGTGTACTGGCCGGCCTGGTAGACCGTGCCGGGCAGGGTGCCGATGGTCTTGGACGCCGGGACGTACCCACCCGCGAGCGGGAAGTACGCGATCCGGTTGCGGTGCCACTGGAAGTTGCCGATCCACTCGGTGTCGCTGCCGACGTAAAGGCCGTCGGCCGAGGCGAACAGGGCGAACGCACCGGCACCACGCGGCTGGCGGCCCGGGTTCCACGCGAGCGGGAGACCATTCTGCGGGTCCATGGCGACCAGGCCCGGCCGCGGAACAGCACCCGCCCCCGCGCTGTCGCGACCGTTGTAGTTGTTCATCCAGCGCTGGTGCCCACCGGCGTACACGGCCGTGCCGGTCACCGCGACCGACCAGAGCGAGTCCTGGCCGGTGTAGTCGATCCAGGTCGGCCGCACGTTCGAGCCCGAGCTGCTCATCTCGTAGCGCGAAGCGGAGTCACACGAGCTCTTGGTGCCGTCGGTGTTGGTGCCGCTGCCGCCAGTGGCGACGAGCACGAAGTACGTGTTGTCCGGAGAGATCTGGACGTCGCGGACGTAGCTGTCGAACGCGTTGTTGAAGCACTGCGCCGAGTAGGCCAGCGTCTTCCAGTTCGGGTCCACGGTCGCGGACGTTCCCTGGGCGACGTTCAGGATCATCACCTGGTCCCGGGCATACGTCGTCACCGCGTCGGTCACCGACGTGAAGTTGCCGATGACGATCATCCGGGTGCCGGTCGCGTCCAGCTCGATCTTCTGCGGGCCGATGCCACCCACCGCACTGCCGGTGCCGTGGTGCCCGGCCATGTCGACCTGGAGCCACGGCTGCAGCGCGCCCGTGTTCGCGTCGAGCGCCACCAGACCGATGTGGTCGAAGCCTCCGACCTTGGCGAACAGGCCGCCGACGTACAGCGTGTTGCCGAACTTGGCCAGGGTGAGGGTGCCGGCGCTGAACACGGCCGGCTTCCAGCCGGCGACGGTCGCGCCGGTGTTCGTGTCGAGCAGCGCCAGGCGCATGTTCTTGCCGTTGACGGTCTTGAACCGGCCGGCTGCGTAGACGGTGTTCGGCACCGGGCCGGGGATCAGCGCGTCGACCTCGCCGTCCAGGGCGGGCACGAACGAGTCGTCGACCAGCCCGGTCGTCGGGTCGAAGGCGAGGATGTCGTTGCGGGTCACCGCGGTCGAGGAGCCCTTGGAGGTGGCGTTGGTGAACAGGCCGCCGAGGATGATCTTCGACCCCACCTGGGTGATGGCGTAGACAGTGCCGTCGTTCACGTCCGGCGTGAAGTTGGACGGCAGTGCGGTCGGCAACGAGGCCTGCGGCTGGCCGTTGGCCTGGGCCGGGACCTGCGCGACGCCGAGGAGGGCCAGTCCGGCCGAGGCGACGGCGAGCAGACGCACCAAGGTAGAGCGCTTTCGCATGGGTTGACTCCTCGCAGGGCTGACCCAGGGTGGCCAGTCATCTGGGCGCAAAGTAGCCGAGCCGGGACTGGCTCATATGGCCTTTGCCGAGAAAGGCTCAACGGTTGGAAGGGGGCCACCACGCACGGTGATGAGACCGTCACGAGGCGCTGAAGAAACGCCCCGGACTCGCGTTCAGGACAAGGATCTCTGCCAGTCGTCCGACCGGTACCGAAGGTCGTCGCAGCGGTACCCGAACGACTCGACCTCCGCACCGAACCGCTCCTTGACCCGGCGGACGGTACGGCGGTCGAACGGGTTGCCGGCGGCCATCCGCTCCCACTCGTCCTCGTACGCGCCGCTGCGCCCGGCGATGGAGCCGCTGGGGATTGGCGTGCCCAGGCCGATGAGCTGCTGCACCTTGGCCAGCTCCCGGGCCGGGTCGTCGACCAGGTCCTCGTAGCGCAGGACGACGTACCGGTCGAGATGGGCCAGGTCCTCGCGCATGGTCCGGTGCGCGACCAGCCAGTGCTCGACCATCGACTCGATCGTGGTGTGGTTCTGCCAGTTGCGCGAGAGCAGCTTGCGCCACTTGCGCGTGCCCAACGCGACCACGACCGGATGGCGCATCACGACGACGTACGCCGAGCCGGGGAACAGGGCCTGGAGGAAGCGGCCCATCACCAGGTTCGGCGGTGACTTCTCGAGCAGGAACCGACGGCTGGTGTCCCAGTACGGCTCCCACGCCTGCCACAGGCGCGCCGCGTTCTCCGGCGTGACCAACGGGGACTGCTCGGTGAGGTGCGACCGCGCGTCGCGCGCGAACCGGCCCGGCCCGCCGTACAGCTTGGCCTTCGGGTAGACCGGCTGGACGTGCTGGCCTTCGTCCTCCCAGGCGTCGGTCCCGGTGAGCCCGCTGACCTGCGGGTGCTGCTCGATGGCTCGGGCGAGCGGCGTGGTACCGCTGCGGTGCAGACCGGCGACGAACACGAGGCGGGACGGGTCGTGCCCAGCGGAGCCGGTATCGGCGTCGGTGTCCGGGCCGGTGTCGGGCCCGGTGTCCGGGCCCGTGGCGCCGCCGCTCACGTCAGCCAGCATCCTTCAAGGCGCCGTGCAGGTCGAGGAACGGGTCGAGGCTGGCCTCACGCACACCGGACGCGATGTCCGGCACGTCGGTGAAGTCGTAGTTGCAGTAGCTGTCGGTGCTGTCCCACAGGCCGATGGCCTTGATCTGCGGATACTGCTGCAGGGCCGAAGGGATCGCGGCGTACCAGTCGGCAGTGGCCTTGAGGTCGCCCGCGTACTGCGCCGAACCGGTCTCGCTGATCATGATCGGCTTGGTGGTGTCCATGTCGATCTTCGGACCCTCGGCCCTCATCCAGTTGTAGAAGATCAGCATCTTGTCCTTGAAGCTGACGAACTTGTCCATAGCGATCCGGTTGCCCTTGCAGCCGGACTGGTTGTAGACGTTCCAGCTGATCCAGTCGACGTACTGGTTGCCCGGCCAGAGCTGGCCCGCGCTGGTCAGGTTGTCGTCCGACCCGGTCATGACCCAGGTCCAGACCGCGTTGGTGGTGCCCGCCTTCACGTACAGGTCGTGCAAGTGATGCCAGGCGGCTTTGAAGTCGTCGGGCGTGCCCAGGGCGGCGAGCTTGTGCTTCTGGCTCGCCTCCTGCTCGAACGTGACGAAGACCGGAACTTTCAGCGAGGCGATCCCCTTCGCCTGCGCCGTCAGCGACGCGTCGAACTGGCCGGACGCGACCTGGGCCCAGGTGATGTCGCCCCGGGTCGAGCTGGAGAAGTCGCGGGCGGCAATGGCGATGTGGAGCAGCTTGCCTTCGGAGACGACCTTGCGCTCGGCGTCGTCCGGGACGACGTCGTTCACGTCGTGGTAACGGTAGACGAAGTCGACCTGGCGGCCGATGGCCTGCTGGGCCTGGTCCAGACGCTTGAGCGTCGGCGGGTGGGTGGCTATCCCCCACAGGACGCCGCACGAGGGCACGGCTTTGGCGCTCAGTGTGCAGTCGCCGGAGGCGTTGGTCGAGGTGCTCGGTGTCGGGCTCGGCGGGGTGGACCGCTGCGGTGAGGAGCCTGAGCACGCGGCGAGCAGCAGGGCCGCCACGACGGCGCCGGCGACGCCGAGCGCGCGCAGGCGGGAACGCCGCGAAGAACGGGCCATGGAACTACCCCCTCGGGACCGAGACGGGGTCAGCCGTTCGATCGCTGCGGAGCCGCGCGGCCCCCGGACAGGCGACGCCGCAGGCTCTGAGCGAGCAGCACCAGGGCAGCAGGGGCGTCATCCACAAGATAACGGTGCGCCAGACGGCGTGGTTCCTGCACCAGCCGGACCACCCACTCGACGCCGAGGCGCTGGGCCCAGGCCGGGGAGCGCTTGGCGTCCCCGGCGGCCATCGCCACTCCGCCTCCGCACCCCAGCGCCCAGACGTGCGGCAGCTGGGCGCAGAGCTGCTCGGCCAGGCGGTCCTGCTTGGGGAAGCCCAGGCCGACGAGCACGAGATCTGCACCGCTCGCCCGCACGGCGTCCACGATCGCGCCCACCTGGGCCGGGTCCTTCTCGAAGCCGAACTCGGGTGCGATGGCACCGACGAAGCGCAGCCCGTCGTACCGCTGCTGGAGGGCCAGCCCGGCCCGCTCGGCGGTGTCGCCCAGGCCGCCGCCGATGATGTAGACCGCCCGGCCCTGCCGGCCCGCGAGGTCGGAGAGCCGCTCCACCAGCGTGGACCCGGCCACCCGCTGCGGCAGCGGCGTGCCGGCGAGGCGAGAGGCCCAGATCAGCGGCATGCCGTCGGCCACAACAAGATCCGCACGGGCGACCAGCTCGCCGCACTCCGGCTCACGACGGGTCCGCAGCCAGATGTCGATGTTGGGCGTGACGATCCAGCCGCCTTTGCCGGCCAGCATGCCCCGCTCCACGGCGGCGACGGCTTGGGCCTCGGTCATGTGGTCGAAGGGCAGGCCGCCGACGATGACCCGCGGCCTTCGAGGCGCGGAGATGACATCGTCAGCAGCAGAATGCACATCGGGATGGTAACCAGCGAAAACGCTGTCAGGAGGCCGAACGACCAGACGAGTGACAGGTACCTCGGTCACCCGTTCCGCCCCATGGCACGGTTGCGGGACCTTATTCTGGCCACGTCAGTCCGGCCAGTACGACGAGGAGCTGTTGATGTCCTGGGGTCGCGGGGTCACGGCTCCGGAGAAGGATCATGTGAGTCTGGCCACGCCCACGGTGGTGTACATCGCCGGCTCCGGGCGCTCCGGCAGCACACTGCTCGAGCGCGTGGTCGGTGCCGTGCCCGGGTACGCGAATGTTGGTGAGCTGCTGGACCTGCCCCGCCGGGTCGCGCCTGCGGACGAGATGTGCGGCTGCGGCCGGCCGTTCTCGGCCTGCCCGTTCTGGACCGGCGTCGGGCAGCGTGGTCTGGACGGCTGGAGCGCGCCGCTGCTCAAGGACATGCACGCCCGCCAGGCCAGCGCCGCGCGGCAGCGCTTCCTCCCGCAGCTGCTGCTGTCACCGGTCCGCTCGACGTTCGGCCGGAAGGTCGACGCGTACGTCGCGTCGTACGCGAAGGTGGTGGCGGCCGTAGCCGCGGAGGCTGACGCGCGGTACGTCGTGGACGCAAGCAAGTGGCCGGCCATCGCCCTGGCGCTGCACCGAGGCGGCGTCGACGTGCGGGTCATCCACCTGGTGCGCGACGTGCGCGGGGTGGCGCACTCGCTCAGCAAGGCGGACATCGAGCGCCCGCACACGACCGGGGCCACCGACGTCATGTTCCACAACTCGCCCGCGAGTGGCGCCGCACGCTGGTTGGCCACCCAGACGGAGGTTGACCTGATGCGCGCCCGGGGGGTGCGGGTGTCGCGGTTGGCGTACGCCGACCTGGTCACCGACCCGAAGGCGGCCCTCGAGCGGACCCTCAGCGAGCTGGAGCTCCAGCTGCCGGTGGGCGGGCTGGGCCACATCGACGGCTCGACCGTGGAGCTCGGCCCGAGCCACGGGCTGTCCGGCAACCCGTCGCGCTTCCGGCACGGCCGCACCGAGCTGCGGCCGGACGACCGGTGGCGCGAGCAGATGCGCGGCCGCGACCGGATGCTGGCCGCCACCATCGGCTTCCCGCAGCTGGTCCGGCTGCGGTCGGCCACCCACCTCGACGCCCACTGACTCCACCTGCTCTCAGCCTCAGCCCTTCAGCCGAACGGACACCATGACGACTGACACCTCCCCCGCCGGTGCGGGAACCGACCTCGACTGGCCGCTCATCTCCGTGGTCCTGCCGACGCGCGGGCGACCAGAGCTGGTTCGCGACAGCCTCCGCGCGGTCGTCGCGCAGACCTACCCCGGCGAGATCGAGTGCTTCGTCGTGCACGACCAGGAGCCGGCCGACCAGACCCTGGCCGAGCTGGGCCAGCCGGGGCGCACGGTCACGGTGATCGAGAACGACGGCGCACCCGGGCTGGCCGGCGCCCGCAACGTGGGGCTGAAGCGGGTGAACGGTGAGTTCGTGGCCTCGTGCGACGACGACGACACGTGGCACCCGACCAAGATGGAGAAGCAGGTCCGGCGGTTCCGCACCGACCCTGACGTCATCGTCCTGGGGACCGGCATCCGGTTGATCCTGCCCGGCGGCAAGACCGCTGAATGGCCCGGACGCTCGGACCGCATCACCTACCGCACGCTGCTGCGCAACCGGGTCAAGGAGCTGCACTCCTCGACCCTGATGATGCGCCGGGACGCGTTCGCGAAGGCCGGGCTGTACGACGAGGAGCTGCCGCACGGGTACGCGGAGGACTACGACTTCGTCCTGCGTGCGGCCCGGGTCGGCCGGGTCGGCGTCGTGCGCGAGCCGCTGGCCGACATCCGCAAGGACGGCCAGTCGTACTACCGCGGCCGGGCCGAGAACACGACCGTGGCCCTACGCGCGTTCATGGCCAAGCACACCGACATCGCCGGCGACCGGCGCGGGCATGCGCGCATGCTCGGCCAGCTCGCCTTCGCCGAGGGCTCCCTGGGCCATCGGCGGTTGGCGACGAAGCTCGCGCTGAGATCTGTTGCGCGGTGGCCGTTCTCCCCACATCCTTACGTCGCGCTGTTGCAGATCACGACCCGCCTGGAGCCAGCTCGCATAGCCCGGCTGGCGCGTCGGTTCGGGCGCGGGATGGCCTGATCAGATCATGAGCTCCACCAAGAACGACGTCCGGCTGCCGACGTTCATCCACATCGGTCCGGGCAAGACCGGCTCGACCTGGCTGCACGAGATGCTCTCGCTGCACCCGCAGGTCTACCTGAGCCCGGCCAAGGACCTGTACTACTTCAGCCGTTACTACGACCGGGGCCTGGACTGGTACCGCGCGCAGTTCGCGCAGGCGCCGCCCGACGTACCGGTCGTCGGCGAAGTCTGTCCGGACTACCTGCTCCGCAGTGAGGCCGCTGGACGGATCCGGAGGACGCTCGGCCCGGACGTCCGGCTCATGGTCACCTTGCGCGACCCGGTCGACCGGGCCTTCTCGTCGTACCTGTACGCCGCGAAGCACGGCCTCGCGCAGGACACGTTCCGCGCCACGCTGGCGGCGCAGCCGGAGATGATCCAGGAGGGCCTGTACGCCACCCAGCTCCGGCCGTACCTCGACGCCGTGGGGTCCTCGAACATCCGGATCGGGGTCTTCGACGACTTCGAGACCGACCCGCAGGCGTTCCTGGACGCGACCACGGACTGGCTCGGGGTCTCGCCGCTCCCGCTGGCGCCCGAGCAGCTCGAGGCCCAGCTGCCGGCCAGCCGGGCCCGCTTCGTGCCGCTGGCCAAGCTGGCCAAGACGGCCGCGGCCTGGGTGCGCAACCACGACGGCGCGAACCTGGTCGGGCGGGTGAAGCGGGCACCCGTCGTACAGCGGCTGCTCTACTCGCCGCTCGGAGACGACCGGCCGACCATCTCGGCGCCGGACCTGGACTACCTGCGGTCGACCTTCGAGCCGGAGGTGCGGACGGTGGAGGACGAGTTCGGCGTCCGGCTGCGCCGGCGCTGGGGATGGGTCTCGTGAGCGCGCGCGGCCTGGTCCCACGGCGGCTGCACGAGGCCTCGCGCCGGGCCTACCTCGCGGTCGGCCAGGCCACGGCGAGTCGCCGGCTGCGGCCCTCGTTCATCATGATGGGCGCCTCGCGGGCCGGGACGACGTCCCTGTTCCGAGCGCTCTCGGTGCATCCGCAGGTGCTGCGGCCGGCGGTCAACAAGGGGGTGCGGTACTTCGACCTGAACTACGGGCGCGGCTGGGACTGGTACATGGGGCACTTCCCGCTGACCCGCAGCGCCGAGGCCAAGGCTCGTGGTGGGGCGCCGGTCGCGTTCGAGGCGAGCGGCTACTACGTGTTCCACCCGTTCGCGGCCGAGCGCATCGCCAAGGACCTGCCCGAAGCGCGGCTCGTGGTGATGCTGCGCGACCCGGTCGAGCGCGCGTACTCGGCCTGGAAGCACGAGTCGGCGCGGGGCTTCGAGTGGGAGACGTTCGAGCGTGCGCTGGAGCTGGAGGACGACCGGCTGCGCGGCGAGGTCGACCGGATGGCGCGCGACGTGACCTACGAGAGCTTCTGCCACCGGCACCAGTCGCACCGCACCCGCGGCGAGTACGTCGACCAGCTGGAGCGCATCCTCGAGCACTTCCCGCGCGAGCAGCTGCAGGTCATGCAGAGCGAGGCGTTCTTCGCCGAGCCCGAGCAGGAGTACGCACGGCTGCAGGCGTTCTTGGGCCTGGAGCATCACCAGCCGGACACGTTCGAGATCCACAACGCGCGGCCCAGCAACCCGATGCCGAAGCGGGTCCGGGCCAGGCTTGAAGAGCACTACGCGCCGTACGACGCACGGCTGGAAGCCCTCCTCGGCGAACCTCTCCGCTGGGCTTGAACTCAGGGTTCGAGATCGGGGTCGGGCCTCGGCTCGGGCTCAGTCTTCGCGCCCGCGCCCGCGGCCGCGCCGGTACCGCGTCGACGGCGGCGCATGTCGCGGAAAGCGTTGAGCTCCAACGGCTCTCGCAACACCCACAGCAGAACCAGGTAGATCGCACCACCGACAAGCGATGCCACGACGATCGACAGCCACGACAGACCCAGGGCGAGCCGCACTCCCCCAGGAACCAAGCCGAAGCACAGCAACGCGACCAACCCCGCGGTGAGGGTGCTGCGCCCGAAGGGGTGCACCTTGATCGACATCGCCACCTGGGTCAACGGGACGAGGTTGCCGGTGGCGATGGCGGCGCCCCACCCGATGGCCGCGCCGATGATGCCCACTCGTGGGATCAGGATGATGTCGATGGTGAACTGCACGCCCATCGACAGCAGCACGTTGTAGAGGTTCCAGGACGTCTTGCCGCCCATGTTGAGCACCATCGTGACCATGCCGCAGGCGGTGGCCAGCAACATGATCAGGGCGAGCAGCAGCAGCACGTGGCTGCCCGCGTCGTACCCCTTGCCGAAGACGGCGAGGAGCTGCTCGCCGTACACGACGAACATGAGGTACAGCGGCCAGGTGACCAGCATCAGCCACGCCGTGGACACCTGGTAGTAGTGCTTGGCCGCGACCCGGTCGCCCATCGTGAGCGCCTGACCGAGCCGCGGCTGTACGGCGAGCGAGATGGCCCGGTTGCCCATCTGGCCGACGACGAGGAACCGGGTCGAGGCGGTGTACACCGCGGCCGCGACCGGGCCCGACAGCGCGCCGACCAGGACGATGTCCAGCCGCTGCATGGCGATCTGCGCGACGCTGGCCAGCGAGCGCGGGGCGGTGAACCGCCAGAACTCGCGGGCCAGCCCCTCCTGGTGGCCGGAGGGCGGCAGCCGACGGCTCAGCCGCCGCCACCACCACACCGCGGCCACCGCAGCCGGCAGGTAGCAGAACGCCCAACCCAGCGCGAGCACCGAGTGGTTGTGCACGGTGAGCGCCAACGCGATCAGCGCCAGCTGCAGGCTCGGCCGGCCCAGTTGCTCTACGACAACATTCGGCCGCATGGGACCGAGCCCGCGGGTGGCAGCGAGGGTGACGTTCTCGATCCCGGCCATCGGGATGAAGAGCGCGAGGATGCGCAGGTACTCCGCGCTCTGGTCGGCGTACCCGGGGTTGATGACCTCTGACAGGGGATGTGCGAACACGAAGAGCGCGACGCCCATCAGGACCGCGGTCACGACCACCGGCCGCAGCGCCGTCCGCACGTAGGCGTGGATCCGTTCCTGCCGCCCCTCGGCTCGGGCGCGCACGATGAAGTAGATGGCGCCGGTGTTCGTGCCCAGCTGCCCGATCGTGGTGGCGAGCATGAACAAGGACGTGGTGGAGAAGAAGATGCCGGCCGACCGGCGGCTGAGCGCGTGGGTCACCAGGATGGTGACCAGCAGCGTCGACGCGGCCATGGCGAAGGCCCCGAACAGGTTCGCCATGCTCCCGCGGGCCAGACCGCCCATGGCGGCCTGCGACGGAAGGGCGTCGTCGCGCTGCTGCGTCGTCGGTGCCTCCCCTGCGCTCACCGGGCCACCAGCTCGAGGGTCAGCCCGACCTGGTCGGCGATGACCGGCAGCAGCCACGTCTCCAGCCGGCCCAGCCGCGCCCCCGCGGCCTCCTGCCCGTCACCTTCGTAGCGGGCCCCGAGCTCGATCAGGTAGAGCCCGCAGACCCGCTCGGCGGCGGCGGCGTCGAGCCCGAACGGCGCCAGCAGCGCAGGCGCCTGACCCAGCAGCGCCGCCACCGCGTCCCCCGGCGTCTGCTCGCGGCTCATGATCACCGCCTGGCTCGCGCAGTGCAGCGCGTCGTACCCCGCGGGCACCCCCTCCTCGTACCGCTCCCAGTCCCAGACCGACAGGTCGCGCCCGTCGTACGCCATGTTCCAGGGTGTCCAGTCACCGTGCCAGGCGCCGAGGCGCAGCTGCTCGTCGACGCCGGCCGCCGCCACCCAGGAGACCACGGCGCTGCGCAGCCACTGCCCGCGGGGCGTCTTGACCAGGTCGAGCCGGGTGGCCAGGCCGTCGACGTAGGAGTTCGATGCGGCGGGTACGGCGGTCAGCTGGTCCGGGTCGCCGCACACCTCGACCATCGCGGCGCTCAGCACGCCGGCCGGGGCGTGGCCGGAGGCGGTCACGTCGAGCGCACTCTGGACCAAAATCTCGAGCCCCTGCCAGTCCCCATGGAAGACGACCGACGGCACGCGGACCGACGACAGGGACCGGCGGCCCATCTCCCCCAGCGCACGTGCCTCCCCGGCCACCAGCGACGTGGTCAGCGGGTTGACGCCGATCTTCGCGTAGCCGAAGGTCCGTCCGGACCCGTCGAGCAGCTGCAGCACGGGCTTGCGGTTGGCCCGTGGCGGGCTCGTGTAGACCGAGGCCACGACGTCGTGCCCCAGCTCACCCGCCAGGAAGGTCTCCAACGAGCCCGCCCCGGGCGGCGGGTGCGGCAGCACGACCTGGTGCGGCCACAGCTCGAACGCCCCCAGCCGGGCCAGTGCGGCCAGCAGGCGCAGCCGGAGCCGGGCCATCCCTCGCGCGCTCGCCTTGTAGTTGGCCAGCACCGAGGCTGCGCCGCGCCGGGGCCGAAGCGGCACCGCGACGGCCGGGGCAGCGGCGGACGGGACCAGGGCGTAGCGGCGGCGGCCGGCGGCCGGGCCGGCCATCCCAGGCGGCGCCGCGGAAGCCTGGCGCCGGGCCTGCCAGGGCCGGACGCGCTGCGGCGGCTGGGGCCAGAGCGTCGTGAACACCTCGCCGAGGAAGTCACCGCGGGAGCTCGAGTTCGTCACCGTCATCTGGCCACCCGCACCGGTCGCGCCCTGTGGGGTGCCGGCCGTCATGCTCCCGGCTGCTGGTGCATCGAGCCGGTGGACCGGCCCGGACCCATCACGAAGACGGCGTCCTCGTCGATCTCCAGCTCCGCGTCCTCGTCGAGGTCGGCCAGCTCGGTGTCCTCGGCCAGCTCGTCGTCGAAGTGCAGATGACCGTCCGCCTGGCCGTCGAGCTCGCGGTCGGCCTGGCCCTCGGCCTGACCGTCGAGCTGGCCGTCGAGCTGGCGGTCGAGCTCGGCCCGCGGCTCGGCCCGCTCGGCCGCGCGCTCCTTGGCGTCCGCGATCGCGAGCTGCTCGGCCTCGTCGGCCGAGAGCGGTGTGGGGACGGACGCTGCGATGGCCACGTGGTCGCGGGCCGGGGCGGCCTGGGTCCCCTGGCTCGACTGCGTCGACTGCGTGGCCTGAGTGGCCTGTGTCGCCTGAGTGGCCTGACCGCCATGGAACTCCGGCGCCCCGCCGACCGGCCCGGCGTACGCGGCCACGACCTCGTGTTGCGCAGCGTCGGCACCGGGGTAGACGGGAGCCGCCGCGCCCGACCGGCTGGACGGGACGATCTCGGGACGGTCCGGCTCGCCACCCCGCCGCGGCCGGCCGGTCGGGCCGGCAGGTCGGCGGCGGCGCAGGCTCAGCGAGCGCCGCTCGCGGCTGCGCAGCACCAGGCCGATGACGTGCGCGCCGACGAGCTCGGCCCGGTCCGTCGCGTCCTCGACGTCGATCGACGTCGTCCGCAGCTCGCGGCCGACCAGCAGCATCGCCGTGGAGGCCCGGCCGACAGCGACACCCGAGGGTGTAGTCGCCAGCGGCCCCACGACCAGGACGTAGTCGCAGGTCTCGGCCAGCTCGCGGAGCACGGCCTTGAACCGGTCGCCGGAGAGCCGCTCCTGGACCTCCTCGATGTCACGACCGGGAGCCAGCACGTGCAGGCCCCCGCGCTCGAGCAGCACGTCAGCGGCGTTGGCGGCGCCGGCGAGCACGTCCGACAGACCGGGCTCGTCCGCGACGTCCAGCACCGACGCGGCGGTGGCCTCGGCCGTCGCCAGGACGACGACGACGCGGTACCCGGCGCGGGTGAACGACGAACCGAGCTCGGCCGCGACGTCGCCGACATCTTCATGCTCCGCGAGCGCGCTGAGCGCGATCGAGCTCGACGGCGGGACCGCGGCGAGGGCGCCGATGCGCAGCCGCTGGTACGACGAGCGCAGACCACGCTGCGGGTGGTCGGCGGAGCGGCCGGCGAGCCGCCGGCGACGGGCGCCGAGCACCGACAGGACCGGGACGTCCTCGACCATGACGGCCGAGCGCCGTACCCGCTTGTCGCTGCGGGTCAGGGCGATCGCGAAGACCAGGCCGGCGAGCAGGCCGAGCACCCCGCCCACGCCGACGATGATCTGCGGACCGATGCCACTGGCCTTGCCCGGCAGCGTCGCCGGGGAGAGCACCGAACCGGGCGCGGTGTCCGTGCCCTGGAGCTGGCTGAGCGCGTCCTGCAGCGAGACCAGCTGGCCGGTGAGCAGCTGGATCTGGCGGGTGGCGTTCACCGACACGCTGGACGACGTCGAGGCCTGGGCCTTCTCGGCCACGGCCAGCTTCGCGGTCGCCGCCGCGACCTGCTTCGCAAGGACATCAGAGCGGGCCTTGACGGTCGCCGCGGACTGGGCCTTGCGGTAGGCCAGGTAGCTGTCGGCCACCGACTGCGCGCCGGCCTGCGCGTTCCGGGCCGACTTGGCCGTGAACGTGATGAGGAGCACCTGCGTGTTCGGCGGGACGGACGCGTGGACAGCGGTGCCGCCAGGCGTCCACGGGTTGACCAGCTTCGGATTGGAGAGCGCGGCCACCGGGTCCGAGTCGACCAGCGTCGCCTCGGTCTGCATGGCGATGGTGACCTGCTGGCCGCTGCTGGCGTTGTCCGGCGCGAGCGGGTTGCCGATGGTCGGGCGGAGCAGGACGCGGGCCGAGGCGAGGTACGACGCCGAGCGCGTGCTGGCGAACAGGCCGGCCGCGATCGCCGCGCCGATCGCGCAGACGAGCACGAGGGCCCAGTAGCGGCGGAGGGCATCCCCCAGCAACCGGGGCCGTACGTCCTCAGTGGCGATCTGTGGCACCGGGCTTCCTTTCGTCTGCGGCGCCCACGCGCCCAACGCCAAGTTTAGGTCGAAGGTCGGCGACCCACCGGGCTTTCGTCGATCCAGCGACCAGGATGACGCCGATGACGGACAGTCCGCGACGCTGCGCAGCCGCGCGAGCACGGTTGATGGGAGCGGTCCGGACGCTGTCCGAGGCCACGATGACGCAGATCCGCGGGTCGCCACGCCGCACGGCGACCAGATGCTCCAGCCAGCCGGCCACCTCGACCGCCCTGGTGTCCGAGTCGTCCGCGGCCACGCAGCTGCCGAAGTCGTGGACCGCGACAGCGGTCTCGATGACCCCGGTCAGCTCGTCGGTCGAGCCCTCCTCGCCGGTCCGCGCCAGGTCTCGCGGGTGCAAGGTGGCCAGGACGGGCAGATCGGTCTGCTCGAAGGCCGCTCGGCGCCGGCGGGCCCGGCGACCGCGACGACCCAGGAGCACGCCGCCCAGAGCACCGACGAGGAACCCGACGGCCAGGCCGCTGGCGATGTCGACGCGACGCGGGTCGCTGCCGAAGAAGACGTCGGTCGGCTGGGTGTTGATGCCGGGCTGGACCGCGGCAGCGGTGACCTTGGCGGTCTGCTGTTGGATGACGCGCAGCTCGGTCGTGAGGGCGGTCGACTGGGTGCGCAGGGAGAACGTGGACCACACGGGCGGCGGCCGCTTCTTGCCGGCCAGCGGGGTGTTGATCAGGGTCTCCAGCCGGTCCAGCGAGGCGTTGATCACGCTAGCCTGCGCGTCCAGCGCGGCCAGCTGCGCGGCCCGGTCCGCCTCGAGCAGCCTGGTGCGCACGTCCACGAACGCGTTGCCCGCGGCCTCCGCGCCGGCCTTGGCCTGGACGGCAGTCTTCGCCGTATAGCTGATGTGCAGGGTCCGGCTGTTCGCCGTCGCGCGCACCCCCAGCGAGTTGTCACCCGGGACGGGCCGACGACCGGACGCGCGCTGCACCGCCGTCAGCACCTCGTCACTGGCCAGCATCTGGGCCAGCGTGTCCACCGTCATGGGCCCGGACGTCGACGGCACCAGGGTGAAGTTCGGGGCCTCCGGCACGACGATCGTGACGACTCCGGTCGCCGACTTGCCGCCGACCTTGTCGACGTACGCCCCGGCGTACGCGCCCAGGATCGCGCAGATGATGACGAGCGGCACCCAGCGAACGACCGGCACGACGTAGTCGCCCAGCGTCGGAAGCCGCCGCGACTTGGGGTCCAGCGCCTCCTCGCGGGCCAGCAGGCCGATGCCGATCATCACGACCATCAAGCCTGTGCCCAGCGAGTTGTAGAAGGGCGACGTGAAGGTGCTGGCGACGACCACCATCAGGCCCAGCGTCACCGGCGGTGATCGTCGATGGAGATGTCGGAAGAACGAGATGGCGAAGAACGCCAGGTACATCGCGAGACCGAACAGCCCGTTGCTGAACACCACGAGCCACAGCTGACCCTGGGTGCCCAGCGCGGGTGGGCTGCAGCGCGGGCACTGCGCCGTCGCGCCGCCCGTGATCGAGTTGAAGTTGCCCTGCACGTTGCGGGTGCTGCCGAGCCCGATGATGGGTGAGGTCTTGGCGACGCTCGTCACGGACAGGGTGCTGAGGTTCTGCCGCCCCTGCTCGCTGCCTGCGTTGGACAGGCGGTTGTTGACGACGTTGCCCAGCGACGTCGAGGCCACCAGGATGACGATCGCGGCGCCAGCGAGCACGACCCCGGCCAGGGGGCCGGGCTTGCCGATCATCGCCGACCGGATTGCGACGAACAGAGCCATCACGACCAACGTGATCCACATGCCGCGGTTGAGCGACATGATCGCGGTGACCGCGGCGATGAGCAGGATCGGTACGGCGAGGTAACGCCGCCACGCGGCTTCCTTGCCGAACCAGGCGTGCAGGAAGAACGGCAGCGTCGCGGTGAAGTTCATGCCCCACGTGTTGGTGAACGTGTACGGCGCGCTCGGCCGGGGCGACTCGTAGCCCAGGACCTCCTGCAGCTGCGCGGCGGACGGATGGATCATCTTCTGGATGAACTGCACGCTCGTGATGCCCTTGGGCAGGACGAGCTCGAGCGCCGACGGGAACTGGAAGTGCGGCGCCAGCAGGCCCAGCACGCCGCCCGCGATGATCGTCAGGAACAGGCAGCTGACGATGCGCGAAATTCGTTCCAGCGGAACGTACTTGCGAGTGTTCAGGACATACAGCGCAGCAACCGTGCAGGTGAGGTACCAGACCAGTCGGTAGGTCCAGGTGATGAACCGGGTCGGGCTGTTGTCGGGCACCGCTCCGACGGCGCTGACCTGCAGGACCAGGAAGCCGACGGCCACCCAGCACAGGAAGACGAGCCAGAAGCCGAAGCCGCGTGGCACCTGGACCCGCCGCTGGCGCAACAGGTACAGGGCCATCGGCACGGCCATGAACATGCAGATGAACTCGCTCATGCCGAGCGCCCACCACAGGGGGAACGGCACGAAGACGACCGCGAGGGGCCAGCCGGGCCGCCGGAAGAACGACCAGATGCTCCTCGGCCGGACCCGCAGCCGCGTGTGGAGCCGCTGGAGCGGCTCCACACGTTCCGGCATCGGGACCGGGAGGGTGGCTGTCATCGGGTCCTCAGTCTAGGAACGAAATCGCGTGCGCCTGGCCGGAACGGCTCAGGTCGCCTCGCTGATCATCCCCGCGGCGACCGTGCGGTTGGACGCCTCGTCCACCAGCACGAAGCCGCCGGTGGTCCGGTTGCGCGAGTACTCGTCGGCCATCAGCGGCACCGTCGTCCGGAGCGTCACCCGGCCGATGTCGTTCAGGCCCAGCGAGGTCGCCTCCTCGTCACGGTGCAGCGAGTTGACGTCCAGCCGGTAGTGGAGGTTCTTGACCACGGTCCGGGCCGTCCGCGTCGTGTGCTTGATGGAGTACTTGCGGCCCGGCTCGAGCCGGGCCGTCTCGTCCATCCAGCAGACCATCGCGTCGATGTCCTGGGCGACGTTGGGCGCGTTGTGCGGCCGGCAGATCATGTCGCCGCGCGAGACGTCGATCTCGTCCTCCAGCCGGATGGTCACCGACATCGGCGGGTAGGCCTCGTCGATCTCACCGTCGGCCGTCTCGACCGAGGCGATGCGGGACATGAAGCCGGAGGGCAGGACCATGACGTCGTCGCCCTTCTTCAGCACGCCACCGGCGACCTGCCCGGCGTACCCGCGGTAGTCGTGCCAGTCGTCCGACTGGGGACGGATCACGTACTGGACGGGGAACCGCACGTCGATCAGGTTGCGGTCGCTGGCCACGTGGACGTTCTCCAGGTGGTGCAGCAGGCTCGGCCCGTCGTACCAGGGCATGTTCTCCGAGCGCGAGACCACGTTGTCGCCCTTGAGCGCCGAGATCGGAATGACCGCGAGGTCGGGGATCCGCAGCTTGGTGGCGAACGCCTTGAACTCCTCGTGGATCCGGTTGTAGATGTCCTCGTCGTAGTCGACCAGGTCCATCTTGTTGATGCACAGGACCAGGTGTGGCACCTCGAGGAGCGTGGCGAGGAACGAGTGCCGGCGGCTCTGCTCGATGATGCCCTTGCGGGCGTCGACGAGGACGAGGGCCAGGTCGGCGGTGGAGGCACCGGTGACCATGTTCCGCGTGTACTGGATGTGGCCCGGGGTGTCCGCGATGATGAACTTCCGCTTGGGCGTAGCGAAGTAGCGGTAGGCCACATCGATCGTGATGCCCTGCTCCCGCTCCGCCCGTAGCCCGTCTGTCAGCAGGGCGAGGTTGACGTAGTCGTCGCCGCGGTCCTTGCTCGCGCGCTCGACGGACTCGATCTGGTCCTCGAACACGGTCTTGGTGTCGTAGAGAAGCCGCCCGATGAGCGTGCTCTTGCCGTCGTCGACGCTGCCGGCGGTGGCGAACCTGAGAATGTCCACGGTTTAGAAGTACCCCTCGCGCTTGCGGTCTTCCATGGCTGCTTCACTGAACTTGTCGTCACCGCGGGTCGCACCGCGTTCGGTGATCCGGGTGGATGCCACCTCGTCGATGACCTTCTCGACCGTGTCGGCGTCGGACCGTACGGCGGCCGTCAGGCTGGCATCGCCCACCGTGCGGTAGCGAACCTTCGCGACGAACGTCTGCTCGCCCTCCTTGGGCCGGCAGAACTCGTTGTTCGCGAACAGCATCCCGTGCCGGTCGAACACCTCGCGGTCATGCGCGTAGTAGATCGACGGGAGCTCGATGCTCTCGTCCGCGACGTACTCCCAGATGTCCAGCTCGGTCCAGTTCGAGAGCGGGAAGACCCGGATGCTCTCGCCCAGGTGGATCTTGCCGTTGTAGACGCTCCAGAGCTCGGGGCGCTGGTTCTTCGGGTCCCACTGGCCGAACTCGTCACGGAAGGAGTAGATGCGCTCCTTGGCCCGGGCCTTGTCCTCGTCCCGGCGGGCTCCGCCGAACACCGCCGTGAAGCGGTGCTTCTCGAGAGCGTCGAGCAGGACCGGCGTCTGGATCCGGTTGCGCGTGCCGTCCGGGAGCTCGTGGACGAACCCGCGCTCGATGGCGTCCTGGACGCTCGCCACGATGAGCTGTACGCCGAGCGCCTTCACCCTGCGGTCGCGGTACTCGAGCACCTCGGGGAAGTTGTGCCCGGTGTCGACGTGCATGACCGGGAACGGGATCTTGGCCGGGTAGAACGCCTTCTCGGCGAGCCGCAGCATCACGATCGAGTCCTTGCCGCCGGAGAACAGCAGCACGGGCCGCTCGAACTCGGCCGCGACCTCACGGATGATGTGGATCGACTCGGCTTCGAGCGTCCGCAGCTGGCTCAGCTGGTAACGCGTGGGCTGGGTCATCGGGTAGGCACCTCTTCGAGCTGGTCTCGGAGCTGGATGGTGGACACGGCGGCGAGCACGCGCTCGGCCACCTCAGGCAAAGCCACCACCAGGTCGGGCAGCAGCGGATCGGGCTGGTTGTAACGCAACGGGCTCCCGTCGACGCGGCTGGTGTGCAGCCCCGACGCGCGGGCGACGGCGACCGGAGCCGCCGAGTCCCATTCGTACTGGCCGCCCGCATGGACGTACGCGTCCACCTGGCCGCGCAGGACAGCGGTGGCCTTGACACCGGCTGACCCCATCGGGACCAGCTCGGCGTCCAGCAGCTCCGCGAGCGCCGTCACGAACGCCGGCGGGCGGGTGCGGCTCACGGCCAACCGAAGCCGGTCGGCAGCGGCCGGGCGCGGGAGCGGGTGCACCGTGTCGAGCACGAGGCCCTCGGCCGGGATCGCGACGGCTCCGGCAGCCAGGTCTCCGTCGACCCACAGCGCCACGTGCACGGCCCAGTCGGCCCGCCCCTCGCCGTACTCGCGGGTGCCGTCGAGCGGGTCGATGATCCAGACGCGGGAGGCCGAGAGCCGAGCCGGGCTGTCCCTGGCCTCCTCGCTCAGGACGGCGTCGTCCGGGCGCTCCTCGCGCAGGCGACGGGCCAGCAGCTCCTGCGACCCGGCGTCGCCCTGTGCGCGCAGCTCCTCCTGGGTGCGGTCGCCCTGCGCCCGCAGCGCCAACAGGAGCTCGCCAGCCTCGACGGCCAGCGCGCTCGCCAGTGCGGCGTCAGTCATAGCTCTCCCACCATCTCGTTGCTGTGTTGCTCGCTGTTCGCCAACAACTCTTCGTCCATGGGACGACGTCGTCCGACCCGCGCCACCCCAACCCTCTCGTAGAGCTGTGAGGGGAGCGCCGGTCACTACTGTGCCTCACCCGGTCGCTAGTACGCTCCGGATCCTTTGAGGACGGCCCGCGCCGTCTTCCACAGGATCTGCAGGTCAAGAGCGATTGACCAGTTGTCCACGTACCTCAGGTCCATCCGGACCGACTCTTCCCAGGTCAGGTCCGCACGGCCGCTGACCTGCCAGAGGCCGGTGAGGCCGGGACGCACCCGCAGCCGCCGGTGGACGGCGTCGTGGTAGGCCTCGTACTCCGACGGCAGCGGCGGGCGCGGCCCCACGAGCGACATGTCGCCCTTGACGACGTTCCACAGCTGCGGCAGCTCGTCGATGGAGAAGCGGCGCAGCACCCGGCCGACCCGGGTGATCCGCGGGTCGGAGTGCATCTTGAACATCAGGCCGTCGCGGTCGGTCAGGTCGAGCAGCTCGGACTTGCGCGCCTCGGCGTCCTGGACCATCGAGCGGAGCTTGAACATGGTGAAGGTGCTGCCGTCGAGGCCGACCCGGTGCTGGGGGAAGAACGCCTTGCCCGGGCTGGTCAGCCGGACCAGCAGCGCGGACAGCGCGATCACCGGCGCGGCGAACATCAGCAGGAAGATGCCGACCGCCCGGTCGAGGACGGACTTCAGCAGCATCCGGCCGACCCGGGACGACGGAGGCTCGACCAGGAGCAGCGACAGGCCGGCGGACGGGCGGAGCGTGACGTTCGGGCCGGTCACCTCGACCAGGCCGGGCGCGACGATGAGGTCGGCACCGGTCTGTTCCAGCGCCCACGACAGCCGCCGCAGGGGCGTGCCGCTCAGCTGGGCACCGACGACGATCACGCTGTCGATGTCGTTGTCCACGACGACCTGCGGAACCTCGGAGACGCCGCCCAGGACGCACAGGTCCAGGTTCTCCGCGATCTCCGGTCCCGGTACCGGCACGCAGGCGCCGACGACCTCGTACCCGTGGTGCTTGACCTCCGCCAGGTCGGCGACGACCTCGCGCACCGCGGTGGGCTCGCCCACGATCAGCGTCCGCCGCATCGCCTGGCCGTGGTAGCGGCGGCTGTGCAGCTGCTTGCGGGTCAGATGCCGGTTGATGACCGACAGCAGGGCGATGAGCGGAACGGCGATGAGGACGAGCCGTCGCGGCAGCAGCACCTGGAACGAGTAGGCCACGATCCCCATCGCGGCGATGACGCCGAAGGCGGCGCGAAGCAGGGCCTGGAACTCCTCCGGTCCGTCTCCCAGCCGGCGGGCCTCGTAGCCCCGGCTGAGGAAGACGGCGAACGCCCAGGCGAGGGCCGATACGCCGCCGAACAGCAGCGAGTAGGGGCGGATCCGCTCCAGCGAGAAGGAGCACGCGGCCATGACGCCCATCGCGACCAGGCCGTCGCCGAGGATGGAGCGCAGGACCAGCGGCCGCACCCAGGCGGCCCGGCGCTTGTGGGCGCGCTCGACCGGGTCGACCAGGTCCGCCGTCGAAGGGTCGGCCAGGTCGCTCTCGGTGTGCAGGACATAAGGGCGCTGCGCGGCCCACGAGTGCCGGCGCTGGCCGGCGAAGCGGCGCCGGTCGCGGTCGGCCTCCCATTGCTCGCCCCCGTGGCGGTCCGGCGACTGGGACGGGATGAGCGGGTGGACCGGGCTGGTCGTGGTAGTCGTCCGGCCCGCGTGGCCGTTGGCGGTCAGGTCCACGATGCTGGAGCCAGCCCCGTCGCGGTGGCCGGCGTTTGTGGCTTCGGCGTCGGGAGCATCCTGACCGGGCGACACGACAATCTCCGGACCCTCAGGCCCAGTCGTCGCGCGCATCCCGTCACTGGTCGTAGACAAGGGTCCCCACCTGTCTCAGATCGTTCTCTCGTTGCTGGCGGCGGCGCGCGGCTCCCGACCCTTGCGCCAGAACGGAAAGTAGCGAAGTGCGCAGACCTCCGAGGGGCGAATTCACGAACTGGTAACGGCTGGTTGACCCGCGGAGGCGGATCCCGACCCGTTGGGCCACTAATCGTTGCACACAGCGACGAGTCGGTCACTACCTCTCAGTGATCAATCAGTCACTGATCCGGCCGTGCACAGCATTCTGCCCCACCCTCAGCCCGCGGGCCACCAGAAGCTCGACGGCGTCCGCCGCGTCGTCGAGCAGCACCGGCAGCTCCTTGCGCTCGGCCGCCCCGAAGTCGCGCAGCACGAAGGCCGCGGGGTCCATCCGTCCCGGGGGGCGCCCGATGCCGACGCGGACCCGCAGATAGTCCTTCGTCCCCAGCGCCCGGCTCACGGAGCGGGCGCCGTTGTGGCCACCCTCGCCACCACCGAGCTTGAGCCGTACCTCGCCGTACGGAATGTCGAGCTCGTCGTACACGAGCACGATGTGGGCCGGGTCGACCTTGAAGAACCGGGCCGCGGCGACGACCTGGCCGCCCGACTCGTTCATGTACGACGTCGGGCGCACCAGCGCGACCCGGCGCCGGTCGGTGCTGCCGGGCGGCCCGCCCAGCCAGCCCTCGAGCACCATCGCGCGCGACTTGTGCGCCTTGAGCGTGCCCCCGACCCGGGCGGCGAGCACGTCCAGCACCATGGCGCCGACGTTGTGCCGGTTGCCGGCGTAGTCGGGTCCCGGGTTCCCCAGCCCGACGACCAGCCACGGGCCGTCGTACGGGTCGGTCGTGGCGTCGCCGGCGCCGACGGCCTGGCTCACTCCGCGGCGGCGGGTGCCTCGCCGTCGCCCCCGCCGGCCTCAGCAGCCGGAGCGCTCTCGGCCGCCTCTTCGTCGGTCGGCGTGTGCTCCTCGTGCTCGATGCCGGCCTCGGCCTCGGCCTCCGCGAGCTCGGCCTCGAGGGCCTCGGCAGATACGGCCTGGGTCACGTTGACAACCAGCAGCTCCGGGTCGGACGACAACGTCGCACCCTCGGGCAGCGTGAGGTCTGAGGCGTGAATCTGCGTGCCGGGCTGCACCCCCTGCACGTCGACCGTGATCTGCTCGGGGATGTTGGTGGCCAGCACCTCGAGCTCGATGGTCTGCGCGTCCAGGTTGACCAGGGTGTCCGGGGCGGCCTCGCCCTCGACGTGCACCCGGACGTCGACGGTCACCTTCTCACCGCGCCGGATGACGACCAGGTCGACATGCTCGATGTGGCCGCGCACGACGTCGCGCTGCACGTCCTTGACCAGGGCGAGCTGGTCGTCGCCGTCGAGCTGGATGGTGAGCAGCGCGTTCTGCACCTTGAGCGCGAGCATGGTCGCGTGGCCCGGGAGGGTCAGGTGCACGGGCGCGCTCCCGTGGCCGTACATGACGGCCGGGATGCGCCCGGCGCGACGTACCCGGCGCGCCGCGCCCTTGCCGAACTCGCAACGGGCCTCGGCGTGGAGCTGGGTCTGGGCCATGCTGGTGCTTCCTCGCTGATCTGTAGGTCTCTTGGGTGCCGGCCTGCGGAGTGACCTCGACGCGGGACGGAGCACGGAGCTGGCTGGGACTAACCGAGCTACCCAGCCGACCGCGTCGATCACGGACGCCGCAGGCGTCCCTCGCCGAGGTGACCGTCAGATCCTACCCGCCCCCGCCGTCGTACCCCTCCACTGCCGCTTTGCCCCCTGAAAGCCGCTGTTCGGGGGCGCCGGGGCCGGTTCGGGCGGCTTTCCAGGGGCGAACCGGCTTTCGGGGGGTACGACGAGGGGCCGGCGGGTTAAGCCTGGCCGTCGAAGAGGCTGGTTACGGAGCCGTCGTCGAAGACCTCGCGGATGGCCCGGGCCAACAGCGGTGCGATGGACAGCACGGTCAGCTTGTCGAAGATCCGGTCCTCGCTGATGGGCAGCGTGTTCGTGACGATGACCTCGGAGATGCGGCTGTTCTTGAGCCGGTCGACGGCCGGTCCGGACAGGACGGCATGGGTCGCGCAGACGATGACGTCCGAGGCGCCCTTGTCGAACAGTGCGTCCGCGGCCTGGCAGATGGTGCCGGCCGTGTCGATCATGTCGTCGACCAGGACGCAGGTGCGGCCCTGCACGTCTCCGACGACCTCGTGCACCTTGACCTGGTTCGCGACGTCGGGGTCGCGCCGCTTGTGGATGATCGCCAGCGGCGCCCGCAGCCGGTCCGACCACTGGTCGGCGACGCGGACCCGGCCGGCGTCCGGCGAGACGATGGTGAGGGTCGAGCGGTCGACCCGCTTGCCGACGTACGCCGCGAGCAAGGGCGTGGCGAACAGGTGGTCCACCGGCCCGTCGAAGTAGCCCTGGATCTGCGCCGCGTGCAGGTCGACGCACATCAGCCGGTCCGCACCCGCGACCTTGAAGAAGTCCGCCATCAGCCGGGCCGAGATCGGCTCGCGGCCACGGTGCTTCTTGTCCTGCCGGGCGTAGCCGTAGAACGGCGCGATCACGCTGATCCGCTTGGCCGACGCGCGCTTGAGGGCGTCGACCATGATCAGCTGCTCCATGATCCACTGGTTGATCGGCGTCGTGTGGCTCTGCATCACGAACGCGTCGCAGCCGCGCAGGCTCTCCTGGAACCGCACATAGATCTCGCCGTTCGCGAAGTCGAACGCGGTCGTCGGCACGAGCTCGACGCCGAGCTCCCGGGCGACCTCCTCGGCGAGCTCGGGGTAGCCGCGTCCGGAGATCAGGACGAGGCGCTTCTCGCCGGTGGTCGTGATGCCGGTCATGCGCCCGCTGCCTCCCCTTCGGGGTCGCCCTGGTCCTGCTCCCCGTGTCCGGCGAGCGCCGCCTCCGCCGCCTCCGCCGCGGCCGTACCCGGTCGGCGCCGCGCCACCCAGCCCTCGAGGTTGCGTTGGGGCGCGACGTTGAGGGCCAGCGCCCCCGCAGGCACATCCTTGCGGACGACCGTCCCGGCCGCCGTGTAGGCCCCGTCCCCCACTGTCACGGGCGCGATGAACATGGTGTCCGACCCGGTCCGGCAGTGGCTGCCGATCGTCGTGCGGTGCTTGGCCACGCCGTCGTAGTTCACGAACACCGACGAGGCCCCGATGTTCGTCCCCTCGCCGATCGTCGCGTCGCCCGCATAGGTCAGATGCGGGATCTTCGAGCCGGCGCCGATCTGCACGTTCTTGGTCTCGACGAAGGTCCCGATCTTGCCGTCAGCCCCGAGGTAGGTGCCCGGCCGCAGGTACGCGTAGGGACCGACCGAGGCGCCCTCCCCCAGCACCGCGAGGCTGCCGTGGGTCCGTACGACGGATGCTCCGGCGCCGACCTCGACGTCGGTGAGCGTCGTGTCCGGCCCGATGGTCGCCCCCGTGGCCACCGCCGTCGCACCGAGCAGCTGCGTGCCGGGCAGGATCGTCACGTCCGGAGCCAGGTCGACGTCGACGTCGACCCACGTGGTCGCCGGGTCCACGATCGTCACCCCGTCACGCATCCATCGCTCGAGCACACGCCGGTTCATCTCGGCCCCCAGCCGGGCCAGCTGGGCGCGGTCGTTGACGCCCTCGGTCTGCCAGACATCCGTGATCACGTGGCCGGCGACGCTGTGACCCTCGGCCCGAGCCAGCGCGACGACGTCGGTCAGGTACATCTCACCTTGCGCGTTGTCGCGGTTCACCCGGCCGAGCGCCGAGCGCAGGAGGTCGGCGTCGAACGCGTAGATGCCGGAGTTGATC
The DNA here is from genome assembly GCA_045807245.1 of Actinomycetales bacterium. Classification (GTDB taxonomy): domain Bacteria; phylum Actinomycetota; class Actinomycetes; order Actinomycetales; family CAVURS01; genus CAVURS01. Next base: position 80,204 of record JBJMHS010000008.1, on the reverse strand, counting down.
TCCCGCACCGCGAGCAGCGACTCGTCGGCGTCCTTGTGCTCGACGATGCGCTCGACCGAACCGTCCGGCCCGCGCACGACCCGGCCGTAGCCGGTGGCATCGTCGACGACCGCGGTGACGACGGTGACGCCGGCGCCTCGGCGGGCGTGGTCGGCCAGGACGGCGGTCAGCGCCTCGGCGTCGAGCAGCGGCACGTCGCCGTACGTCACGAGCACGGTCCCGGCCAGCCCGGGCAGGGCGTCGAGCGCCACCTGCACGGCCCGTCCGGTGCCGGGAACCTCGTCCTGGTCCACGACGAGCGCGTCCGCGTCCACCGCCTGGACCTCGTCGGCCACCTGGTCCCGCCCGTGGCGGACGACGACGACGAGCCGGTCGGGCGACACAGCCCGCGCGGCGGCCATGGCATGGGCCAGGAGGGTGCGGCCGCCGATGCGGTGCAGGACCTTGGGAGTGGCCGACCTCATGCGGGTGCCTTCGCCAGCGGCCAGTACGACGACGGCCGCAGGGCTGAGCGGGCCGCGGTCAGTCACGACGGAAGCCTACCTGCGAGTACGACGCCGCCGAACCGGCCGTTGGAGGGCCGTCGCCGATCGCCGACGTAACGCCCGCCGCCGGTTTGGGGTTATCCGTGTACCAACGGTTGAGCGATGACAGGAGACCCCTGTGCCTGCTTCCCGCCGGACCCGCACCGCCCGTCGTACCACTGCCGCGGCCCGAGGAATCACGTTCTGAAGCTCCCCGGGATGGAATCGAACCATCGTCGCTAATCCTGATTCAAAGTCAGGCGGGCCCTGCCAGCAGACCAACCGGGGATCGACCGCTCAAGATTAAGGGTGACGCGGTCGAAGCGATCTCGAGTGGACAGACCTACGGTTGCGTAGGTTACGGTTGCGTAGCCTCACTTTGCCGACGACCGGAAGGCCGCCTCGTATGACCCCTCCCCCCACCGCGACCGCGATCCGTCCCGCAGGGCCCGTCACCACGGACGACGACCTGGCCGAGCTCTCCGCCGGGACCGGGACCTTGGGCGGCGAGCGAAAGAAAACGTGGGAGCAGTGGGCGCTGGGAGCGTTCATCACGCTGCCGTTCCTGGCGATTCTGGCGGCCGCACCGGTTGCCTGGGGTTGGGGCCTGGGCTGGCGCGACATCGTGATCGCCGTCGTGATGTACGCGATCTCCGGCCATGGCGTCACGGTGGGCTTCCACCGCTACTTCACCCACGGCTCGTTCAAGGCCAACCGCGGGCTGCGCGTCGCCATGGCGATCGCCGGCTCACTGTCGGTGGAGGGGCCCGTCGTGCGCTGGGTCGCTGACCACCGCAGGCACCACGCCTTCAGCGACCGCGAGGGCGACCCGCACTCGCCGTGGCGGTACGGCGAGTCCGTCCCCGCGCTGGCCAAGGGCCTGTGGTGGGCGCACATGGGCTGGCTGTTCGACGTCGAGCAGACGCCGCAGACCAAGTACGCGCCGGACCTGTTGCGGGACAAGGACATCGTCCGGGTGTCGCGCGCCTTCCCGTTGCTCGTCGCGGTCTCCCTGCTGCTCCCGGCTGTCCTCGGCGGGCTCTTGTCGTGGTCGTGGCAGGGCGCACTGACCGCCTTCTTCTGGGGTTCGCTCGTCCGGATCGGCCTGCTGCACCACGTGACCTGGTCCATCAACTCGATCTGCCACGCGATCGGCGAGCGCCCCTTCAAGAGCCGGGACAAGTCCGGCAACGTGTGGTGGCTCGCCTTCCTGTCGATGGGCGAGTCCTGGCACAACCTGCACCACGCCGATCCGACCTGCGCCCGGCACGGTGTGCTGCGCGGGCAGATCGACTCCACCGCACGGATCATCTGGGCGTTCGAGAAGCTCGGCTGGGCCACGGAAGTCCGTTGGCCGAAGGTCGAGCGGCTGAACGCACGTCGAGCCTAGGAGGCCCCATGAGCAAGGAAGCACAACAGGCGAGCTGGCTGAGCGAGGCCGACCAGGCGTTCCAGCGCAGCATGCTGCACGAGCTGGAGCCGGTCGTCGGGGCCGAGCTCGACCGGCACCTCAAGCTGGCCCAGCACTGGAACCCGCACGACTACATCCCATGGAGCGAGGGGCGGGACTTCGCCTTCCTCGGCGGCGAGGACTGGGCACCTGAGGACTCTCCGCTCGACCCCGTGGCCAAGGTCGCGATGGTGACGAACCTGTTGACGGAGGACAACCTTCCGTCGTACCACCGGGAGATCGCGACCCAGTTCGGGCGGGACGGCGCCTGGGGCACCTGGGTCGGTCGGTGGACCGCCGAGGAGGGGCGCCACGGCGTCGCCCTGCGCGACTACCTCGTCGTCACCCGGGGGGTCGACCCCGTCCGGCTCGAGCACCTGCGGATGGAACACATGACCGCGGGGTACGACTCGGGCGACAAGACGGTGCTGCAGACCGTGGCCTACGTGTCGTTCCAGGAGCTGGCCACCCGCGTCAGCCACCGCAACACGGGCAAGGCAACCGGCTGCCCTGCAGCGGAGAAGCTGCTGGCCCGGATCTCGGTCGACGAGAACCTGCACATGGTCTTCTACCGCAACCTGGTCGCCGCCGCCCTGGACCGCGCGCCGGACGAGAGCATGGAGGCGATCCGCGACGAGGTGGTCGGCTTCACCATGCCGGGCCAGGGCATGACCGACTTCGCCCGCAACTCCGTCATCATGGCGAAGGCCGGGATCTACGACCTCCGGCTGCACCACGACGAGGTCATCCTGCCGGTGCTGAAGTTCTGGAAGGTCTTCGAGCGCACCGATTTCGGCCCGCGCGGCGAGGCTGCTCGCGAAGAGCTGGCGACCTTCCTGGCCGGGCTGGACGCGCAGGCGACCAGGTTCGTCGAGCGTCGCGAGGCTTCCAAGGAGAGGGCGATGAGCCGGGCGTGACCGCCTCCGACACGCGGATCAAGAGCGTCGTGCGGGCGCGGATGACCGGCAAGGAACGCCGTGAGCAGCTGCTCGCGGTGGGTCGAAAGCTCTTCGCGGAGAAGGGTTTCGAGGCGACGAGCGTCGAAGAGATCGCGGCCACGGCCGAGGTCTCGAAACCCGTCGTCTACGAACACTTCGGCGGCAAGGAAGGTCTGTACGCCGTCGTCGTCGACCGCGAGATCCAGCAGCTGCTCAGCCAGATCACCGGAGCGCTCGGTCAGGCCGCGCACCCCCGTGTGCTCCTGGAGCACGCCGCGCTCGCGTTGCTCGAGTACATCGAGGAGTCGACCGACGGCTTCCGCATCCTGGTCCGAGACTCGCCGGTGACGCAGTCGACCGGCGGCTTCGCCAGCCTGATCAACGACGTCGCCAGCCAGGTCGAGCACATCCTGGCCGCCGAGTTCAAGGCCCGTGGTCTCGACGCGAAAGCCGCTCCCTTGTACGCCCAGGCGCTGGTCGGCATGGTCGCGCTCACCGGACAGTCGTGGCTGGACAGCCGCAAACCGAAGCGCGACGAGGTGGCCGCGCACCTGGTCAACCTGGCCTGGAACGGCCTGGCCGGCCTCGAGGCCAAACCCCGGCTAACGACCAGCCGCGACTGAGCCGCGAGCTCAACCTCTGGTCTCCAGCTCCAACCGGTTGCCCACCGGGTCGTGCACGTGGAACCGGCGCACGCCGGGCAGGTCGTCGCTCCATGTGACCGGGTAGCCGGCCCGGACGCAGCGCCGGGCCAGCTCGTCCAGGGCCGCGCCGTCGCTGACCGCGATGCCCGGATGAGCCTTCGCCGCGGGCCGGAAGTCCGGCTCGACCCCGCAGTGGATCGCGCAGGCGCCGGCGCGGAACCACACCCCTCCCCGGGCGGCGAGCCCGGGCGGCTTGGGCACCTCGGTCATGCCCAGCACATCTACGTAGAACGCGCTCAGCCGGTCCTCGGAGCCGGCGGGCATGGCGACCTGGACGTGGTCCAGCCCGATGATCATGCGGCGGGCTCGACAGCCGGGTCCGGCTTGTGCGCGACGGCGAAGATGCGCCGGAACGGTAAGGGCGTGCCCCACGGCCGGCGCGGGTACGCCGCCCGCAACCGCTCGGCGTACTCCTCGACGAACGCGTCCCGCTCGGCCGGGTCCGGCAGCCGGTCGAGAACCGGCCGCATCGCCGTACCCATCGCCCAGGCCAGCACCGCGTCCGGACCGAACCGGCCCTCGCGGTCGAGGATGTGCAGGTAGGTCGTCTCCCAGACGTCCACCGTGCAGCCCGCCCCGGCGAGCACCTCGGCGTATCCGACGGGATCCGGCACCTCGGCCCGCATGTGCTCCGCCTCATCCAACCGGCCGGCCCAGCGCACCGACCCGGAGACCTCACGCAACAACGTGTGCAACGGGTCGCCCAGGTTGCCGGGCACCTGCAATGCCAGCCAGCCACCGGGCCGCAACGCCGTCTCGACCCAGCGGGGCAGCAGGTCGAGATGCCCGGGAACCCACTGCAGGGTCGCGTTGGTCACGATGACGTCGACCGGCTCGGTCGGCTGCCAGGCGCGCAGGTCGGCCAGCTCGAACTCGACCTCGCCGGGCAGGCGGTACGAGTCGGTCCTGGCGATCATGTCCGGCGAGGAGTCGACCCCGACGACGTGGGCCCTCGGCCAGGTCTCGGCGAGCGTCGCGGTGAGACCGCCGGGCCCGCAGCCCAGGTCGACGACGTGCGCGACGGCTTCGCGCTGGTCCTTGCGCGCGCACCCGATCCGGGCCACCAGGTCGTGGAACGGCCTGGCCCGTTCGGCTGCGAAGTCCAGGTAGGCATCGGGGTCCCAGCCGACCATGTGCGTGCCTCCGTCGATTTATCTTGACGTCAAGATAGTCACGTAGCGTGCCGGTCAAGAAGGTTGATGTCAAGAAACTTGACGCCGTCTAGACTCCGCGGGTGGCGCCGGAGCGAGTGGACGAGCGGGACGAGGTCGACCGCATCGTCGGGGCCTGGCAGCGGGAGCGCCCGGACCTCGACGTCAGCCCGCTGCAGGTGCTGTCCCGGGTCAGCCGGCTGGCCCGGCACCTCGACCTGGCCCGCCGGGCGGCCTTCGCCGAGCACGGGTTGGAGACCTGGGAGTTCGACGTCCTGAGCGCACTGCGACGGGCCGGTGCGCCGTACCAGCTCTCCCCCGGCCGTCTGGTCACCCAGACCCTGGTCACCAGCGGCACCATGACCAACCGGATCGACCGGCTCGAGCAGCGCGGTCTGCTAGCCCGCAGTCCCGATCCCTCTGACCGGCGCGGCGTGCTGGTCCGCCTGACCGCGGCCGGCCAGGCCCAGGTCGACGCCGCCATGGCTGACCTGCTCGAGCGCGAGCGCGCGCTGCTCGAGCACCTCGACGACCGGGCGCGCGAGCGCCTCGCGGCGGCCCTGCGCACGCTCGTGTCGCCGTTCGACTCCGGTGGTTCGGCTGGGTCGGGGACCGCGGCCGGCGCCGGCTCAGGCCGCGACGAAACAACGGTCCCGTAGGACCGGTACGACGTCGGTCACGTCGATCGCGGAGGCCAGCACGATGTCGTCGCCGAAGTCGCGCTCGGTGAGCTCCTGTCCGGACGGCGTGTCCCGGAGCGGACGCAGCCGCTCGTACGCCGCGACCGCCGCCTCCGCCTCCGCGCTGAGCCGGACCGCCGGGTCGACGCGCAACATGCGCGCGATGACGGCACCGGCGCCGACCTGGTCCTCGTAGGCCACCCGCATGGACTCGTCGGGCCAGCGCTCGCCGGCCGGCACCAGGACGACGCTGCGGATGTCGCGGGCCTCGGCCAGGTAGCGCCCGACCGCCGACGCATTCCGTAGAGCAGCCGTCAAGACCTGACACCGTTGTCCGACAAGGGAATACGCAATCGTGCCGCCGTTCGGTGACGGCAGAACCAGGCGGGTGTCCGGTGGTAGGTCGAGCAGAGAGGTGGGCGACAGCGACGGGGCGTCGGTGAGCGTACGGCGTCCGGCCAGCACCGCGCCGATCTCGTCGGCGAGGGTGCGCGCACCGGCGCCCCCGGGATGCGGGTAGACCTGCGCTCCGCGCTCAACCGCGACACACACCGACGTGCTGAAGGAAAGCACGTCGACGACGACCAGGGCATCGACGCGCGCGGCGTAGTTCAGCGCGCCCGGTAGCCCCCACTCCACGCCGACGGCCGTCACGGGGGCCGAAGATAGCGCGGGCTCTGGCCGGACCGCCTCTGCGGTCGCGTGCTGAGACGACCGCGCGGTCAGCGCACGCGGGGCGGGTCGACCGAGCGCGCCCCGTGGACCGGGCCGGAGACCCGGTGCACGGCCGAGCACAGGCCGGAGGCGCTGAGCGCGACGGTGAGGTCCAGCGCCCGGTCGGAGTCCGCGACGAGGAAGGCCACGGTCGGACCCGAGCCGGACACCAGGGAGCCCAGTGCGGCGTACTCCTCACCCACGGCGAGCGTCTGGCGCAGCGAGGGCCGCAGGGACAGCGCGGCCGCCTGCAGGTCGTTGGTCAGCTCGCGTCCCACGGCGGCGGCGACGCCGGACCCGAGGGCCTGCATCAGCCGTTCGGAGATCCGCGGCTCCAACACCGGCCGGCCGCCCCGCAGGCGGTCGCACTCGGCGTACACGGCAGGCGTGGACAGTCCCTCGGCGGACACCGCGAGCACCCAGTGGAAGTCGCCCCGGGCCAGCGCGGCCGTCAGCACGTCGCCGCGGCCGGTGCCCACCGCCGTACCGCCCATGAGCGCGAACGGGACGTCCGCGCCGAGCTGGGCTCCCAGCGACTCCAGGTCGTCGCGACCGAGACCGGTCTGCCAGAGCAGGTCGCAGGCGACCAGAGCGGCCGCCGCGTCGGCCGAGCCACCGGCCATCCCGCCAGCGACCGGGATCTCCTTGTGGATCCGGAGATGGACGTCCGGCGCGACGCCGGCGTGCTCGGCGAGCAGGCGCGCGGCCTTGACCGCGAGGTTCGAGCCGTCCCGCGGGACCCCCTCCACCTGCTCTCCCTCGACGTCGATGCTGACGCCGGCGCCGTCGGCCGACGCCGAGGCGGTGACCTCGTCGTACAGGGCGACCGCGTGGAAGACCGTGGCCAGTGAGTGGTAGCCATCCTCGCCAAGAGCACCGACCGACAGCTGCAGGTTGATTTTCCCGGGGGCGCGCACGGTCACCGATGCACCCTGCGCTCCCACCATGCGCTCACCCTAGGAGGGGGCGCTAGAACGGAGCGCTAGGAGGGAGCGCTCGCCGTCTGCTCCAGCCGCGCGTCGGCGATGGCCGCGAAGTCCTGCACGGTCAGCTGTTCACCGCGCAGCGTCCCGTCCACGCCGGCAGCGTCCAGCGCAGCCTGAGCGGCCGCAGCCGAGCCCGCCCAGCCGGCCAGGGCCGACCGCAGCATCTTGCGGCGCTGGGCGAAGGCCGCGTCGACGCATGCGAAGACCGCGACGCGTCCGGCGGCCGCCGGCGGCGGGTCCCGCCGGATCAGGGCGACGAGGCCGCTGTCGACGTTGGGGACCGGCCAGAAGACCGACCGGCTCACCGCCCCGGCCCGGTGCACGTCGGCGTACCACGCGGCCTTGACGCTCGGGATGCCGTACGCGCGCGAGCCCGGCTGGGCCGCCAGCCGCTCGGCCACCTCGGCCTGGACCATGACCAGGCCTCGCCGCAGGCTCGGGAACGTCTCGAGCGCGGTCAGCACGACCGGTACGGCGACGTTGTACGGCAGGTTCGCGACCAGGGCTGTGGGCGGCGGACCCGGCACGGCGGTCAGGGTCAGCGCGTCCTGGTGCAGGACCGTGAGGTGCCCGGCCGGCATCGGGCCGTCGGGCTGGTCCGCCAGGTCGGGGCGCCGGGCAGCGACCGTGCGCGGCAGCTCGGCCGCGAGGACCGGGTCGAGCTCGACGGCCACGACCCGGCCGGCCGCCTCGAGCAGGCCGAGGGTCAACGACCCGAGACCGGGCCCCACCTCGAGGACGACATCGTCCGGGCCGATGTCGGCGAGCCGCACGATGCGGCGCACGGTGTTGGGGTCGATGACGAAGTTCTGGCCCAGCGCCTTGGTCGGCCGGATGCCGAGCCGCCCGGCCAGCGACCGGATCTCGGCGGGTCCGAGCAGGCCGTCGTCCACCGTCCGAACAGTAGGCGGGTCAGTCGAACAGGTGGCTGCCGCAGGTCCACTGACCGGCGCCCGCCTTGTTGTACAAGATCATCGCGCGGTGCGTCTGCTCGGCCGAGGAGGCGTCGATCGGGTTGCCCGTGCCGCCCACGCTGTGCCAGGTCGACAGCGAGAACTGGTACAGCCCGTAGTAGCCGTTCGGGTTCACCGCGCGCGGGTTGCCACCGGACTCGCACTGGGCCAGCGCGGCCCAGTTGAGGCTGGCGGCGCCGCCGCCCGGTGTCCCGGGGTCGCCGGACGCGCCCGTCGTGCCGGCCGTGCCGGTCGCCGCGGACTTGGTGCCCACCCGCTGCGTCTGCCGCACCGCGGGCTTGACGATGATGACGAGGATCGCGTCCTTGGAGACGAGCCTGCCGTTCTCGTAGATCAGCTCGTAGGTCACGAGCTGGGTGCCTGGATGGCCCTTGTGCACGATGCGGACCTTGCCCTTGGCCAGCGACGACAGGCCCTTGGAGGTCACCGGCATCTTGATCCGCCGCGTCACGATCTGGCGGTCGGTCACGATCCGGGTGACGGCCAGGGCCAGGCCGGGCTCGAGCGGCGCGCTGAGTGGCACCGACACGGTGTCCTCAGGGCCGAGCGTGATGCCGAGCTGCTGCAGCAGGACGCCGACCGTCGCGGCGGTGGTCACCTGCTCGACGCGGCGGCCGTCGACGGTGACGACGACCTCCTTCGGGGTGGTCAAGGACAGGGACAGCCCGCGCCGGCCCAGGGAGGCGTCCCGCGAGACGGACAGGGCTCCGTCGACGTCGCGCAGGCCGAGCTGGGCGAGCGCCTGGTCGACGGTCAGCGCAGTGGTCCAGTACAGCCGGCGCTGGCCGTCCAGGTCGATGGTGAGCGGCCGGCCGAACCGTACGACGAGATGCTCGCCGTCCTGGACCCGAGCCGAGGGCGAGGGACTGACCAGGTCGTGCGGGCCGACGGTGATCCCCTTGTCCGCGAGGACGTCGTGGACCGAGGTGCCGAAGGCGTGCACCGACGACGTGTGCCCGTCGACGGTCAGGACCACCGACTTGTCGAAGCTGGTGAACGCGACCGTGCCGGCGACGACGCCGAGCAACGCACCGCCCTGAACCGCGAGCCGGACCGGCCGACGCCCACCCAGTCCGCGCAGGAAGCCCCGCGGCGGGACCGGGATGTGGGTGCTGCCCCGCGCGGCAACGCCGCTCAGAGCGGGCCGCACGCGACCGACGATGCGACCACCACGGCGAGGTGGGGTCGTACGGGCTAGAAGCACAGTGCTCCAGTGCTCGGTCCTCCCGGGCATGGGACCTCTGGGAGACGCGCCCCTGTCGTCGCCGTGCGCCTGGACTGCATCCTGCGTTGTTCGGCAGGTCCCTGGGCGCACTGGACAGCAAGAAGGGGCGCGATCTGCGAGCGGACCGCTTGTCGTGGCCGGTCTGCCGCCGCACGCACCCCCGTGCGCGTCGCCCGGAGTCTTCCCCAACCCCGGCCAACGACCGCAACCGTAGCCGGACCGGTCCGCGGACCGTCAAGTCCGAAAGATCACCGATGTACTGATCGCGCGGTGCGTGCGAGGTCGGAGCCAGACGTTGCGGACGCAACGATGCAGGTCAGCCCGGGCGTTATCACCCTGAGTGCGGCCCGAAATCTTTTCGTGACCTTGCCCGGAATGTCTCACTCGTTCGGAGCAACCGCGCCGGGGCGCACGTGGGCTACCACGGTCCGTACAACCGCTCGGCGGTGGCCGCGAGCGTCGTACAGAGCTGGTCGAGGTCACAGCCCTTGATCTCGGCGATCGCGCGAACGGTCAGCGGCACCAGATAGCCGGCGTTCGGCCGCCCCCGGTATGGGACCGGGGTCAGGTACGGCGCATCGGTCTCGACCTGCAGCAGGTCGATGGGCGTCACCTCGACCGCGGCCCGCAGTGCACCGGCGTTGTTGAAGGTGACCGTTCCGGCGATCGACAGGACGTACCCGCGACGTACGCACTCGCCAGCCATCTCGGCGTCCCCGCTGAAGCAATGCAGCACCGTGCGTTCGGGCGCGCCCTCCTCGGCCAGGATCCGCAGCACGTCCGCGTGGGCGTCGCGGTCGTGGATCTGTAGCGCCTTACGGCTGCGCTTGGCCAGGTCGATGTGGCGGCGGAACGACTCCTCCTGCGCCGCTGCGCCGTCGGGACCGGTGCGGAAGGTGTCCAGGCCGGTCTCGCCTATCGCCCGTACCCGTTCGTGCCCCACCAGCTGCTCGATGCCGGCGAAGTGCTCGTCCAGCCGGCCCGAGGCCGCGAGCCGGGGTGCCTCGTTCGGGTGCAGGGCCACGGCAGCGAGCAGCTGGGGATGCGACGCTGCCGCCTCGACCGACCACCGCGAGCTCGCCAGGTCATAGCCGACCTGGACGGCGCGGGGCACGTTCACCGCGGCAGCCGCAGCCAAGGCGTCAGCCAGGCTGCGCTCCTCGACCGCCTCGTCGCGACTGGCGGCGGGGATGTCGAGGTGGCAGTGGTCGTCGACGACGGGCAGCGGCAGCGGTTCCGGAGCGGGCGGCCAGCTCACGAGCTCGCCGTCTGCTGCATCCGGGCCAGCTCGTCGTGGACGACCGCGTCGGCGTCCAGCTTGGTGAACACGGGGGTGGGCGCCGGGACCGGCGTACCGGGCACGACCGGCGTCGACGCCCACGCCGGGAAGCCGGAGTAGTCACCCATCAGGACCGGGTACGACGGGCCGCCGTCCAGGTCGTCGACCTCGCGGATCTCGGGCATCGGCGAGACGACCCCCGTGCCGCCCATGACCTCGTGCACCCGCTGTGCGCTGAACGGTAGGAACGGTGACAACAGGGTGCGGGCGTCCGAAACCGCTTGTGCCGCAACATGAAGCACGCTCGCCATGCGGTCGGGGTCGCTCTCCTTGAGCTTCCACGGTGCCTGGTCGGAGAGGTACTTGTTCGCCTCGCCGACGAACCGCATGGCCTCACCCAGAGCCTGCTTCTGCCGGTGCCGCTCGATCAGGCTGCCGACGGTCGCGAAGGCTTCCTGTCCGGCCGCCAGCATCGCCCGGTCGTCGGCCGTCAGCTCGCCGGCCTCCGGGATCGCGCCCAGGTTCTTGTGGATCAGGTTGGCGGTGCGGTTGACCAGGTTGCCCCAGCCCGCGACCAGCTCGTCGTTGGTCCGCCGGACGAACTCGGCCCAGGTGAAGTCGGTGTCCTGGTTCTCCGGGCCGGCGGCCGAGATGAAGTAGCGCAGGGCATCGGCCTGGTACCGCGCGAGGACGTCTCGCACGTAGATGACCACGCCGCGGCTGGAGGAGAACTGGCGCCCCTCCATGGTCAGGAACTCCGACGACACGACCTCGGTGGGCAGGACCAGCTCGCCGTACCGGCCCGGCGTACCGCCCCGCGCACCCTGCCCGTCGTACCCCAGCAGCTCGGCCGGCCAGATCTGGGCGTGGAAGGTGATGTTGTCCTTACCCATGAAGTAGTACGACGCGGCCTCCGGGTCGTTCCACCACTTCTGCCAGGCCTCGGGGTCGTCACTGCGCCGAGCCCACTCGATCGCCGCGGACAGGTAGCCGATGACGGCGTCGAACCAGACGTAGAGCCGCTTGTTCGGGTTCTCCTGCCAGCCCGGCAACGGCACCGGGATGCCCCAGTCGATGTCCCGGGTCATCGCGCGCGGGCGCAGGTCATCGAGCAGGTTGAGGCTGAACTTCAGGACGTTCGGACGCCACAGGCCCTCGGCCTCCTTGGCGTGCAGCCACTCGCCCAGCGCCTCGGCCAAGGCCGGCAGGTCCAGGAAGAAATGCTCGGTCTCCACGAACTGCGGCACCTCGCCGTTGATCCGGCTGTGCGGGTCGATCAGGTCGGTGGCGTCGAGCTGGTTGCCGCAGTTGTCGCACTGGTCGCCACGGGCGTGCGGGTAGCCGCAGATCGGGCAGATGCCCTCGATGTAACGGTCCGGCAGGGTCCGGCCGGTCGACGGGCTGATCGCGCCCTTCGTCGTCTGCTCGACCATGTACCCGTTGCGGTGCAGCGTGAGGAACAGCTCCTGGGCCACGGCGTAGTGGTTGCGCGTGGTCGTCCGGGTGAACAGGTCGTAGGACAGGCCCAGGGCGTGCAGGTCCTCGACGATCAGCCGGTTGTACCGGTCGGCCAGCTCGCGCGGCGTGACGCCCTCCTGCTCGGCCTGGACCAGGATCGGGGTGCCGTGCTCGTCCGTGCCGCTGACCATGAGGACGTCGTGGCCCGCCATGCGCATGTACCGGCTGAACACGTCGGAGGGCACGCCGAACCCGGCGACATGGCCGATGTGGCGCGGGCCGTTGGCGTACGGCCAGGCGACGGCGGACAGCACATGCGTCATGCCGTTCAGCCTAGTGAGCGCCGGCAACGGGTTTGCCGGTGCGAACGCCGGCCGCGGCGGCGCCCCTTGGGCCGGACTCAGCCGAGCTTGGCCAGGCCGCGCTTGAGCTGGCGGACGGCCTGGCCGATCCGCTGCTCGTTCTCGATCAGGGCGAACCGCACGTAGTCGTCGCCGGCCGGGCCGAACCCCACGCCGGGTGAGACCGCGACGTCGCACTCGTTGATGACCAGCTTGGCGAACTCGATCGAGCCGAGCTCGGCGTACGCCTCCGGGATCGGTGCCCAGGCGAACATCGTCCCTCGTGGCCGGGGGATGTCCCACCCGATCCGGTCCAGGCCGTCGCACAGAGCGTTGCGCCGCGACTCGTAGATCGCGTTGACCTCGCGCGGGTAGTCGATCGCCTCGTTGAGGGTCACGGTGGCCGCGATCTGCACGGGCTGGAAGGTGCCGTAGTCGAGGTAGCTCTTGAGCTTGGCCAGGGCGCCGACGACCTCGCGGTTGCCGGCCAGGAAGGCGACCCGCCAGCCGGCCATGGAGAACGACTTGGTCATCGAGTAGAGCTCGACCGCAACGTCTTTCGCGCCTTCGCACTGCAGGATCGACGGCGGCATCCACCCGTCGAACGCCGTCTCGGCGTAGGCGAAGTCGTGGACCAGGACGACGTCGCGCTCCCGGGCCCAGTCAACGAGCCGCTGCAGGTCGGCGAGCTCGACCGTGGCCGTCGTGGGGTTGTGCGGGAACGACAACACGACCACACGCGGTCGCGGCCAGCCCATGTCGTAGGTGTTCATGACGTTGGCGATGTAGTCCTGGCCCGCGCCGATCGCCACCTGGCGCGCGTCGGCGCCCGCGAAGTACGGCCCCCAGATGTGGATGGGGTAGCTCGGGCTCGGCACCAGGGCGGCGTCACCGGGCTGCAGCAGCACCCACATCAGGTGGCTGAAGCCCTCCTTCGCACCGATGGTGGAGATGACCTCGGAGTCCGGGTCGAGCACGACGCCGAACCGCCGACGGTAGAGCTCGGCGGCGGCCTGCCGCAGCTTCGGGATGCCCCGGCTGGCCGAGTAGCGGTGGTTGCGCGCGTTGTGCGCCGCCTCGGCCAGCTTGTCCACCGCGATGTCCGGCGACGGGATGTCCGGGTTGCCGAAACCCAGGTCGACGACGTCGCGCCCGGCTCGCCGAGCCTCGATCTTCAGCGAGTCGATGATCGTGAAGACGTACGGCGGCAGGCCGGGGATGCGACGGAACTCCACCTCGCCGAGCCTAACGACCGGTCAGCAGGACGGGACCCGTGGGCCTCAGGCCTTGTTGGCCGGTGCGATGACGCGCTTGGTCGTCCGGGGGGCGTCCGGCTCGATGCCGAACGAGAACACGACCTCCGGATGGACTCGGATGACGCCGGGGCCGAAGCCCGGTGCGGGCGGTTCCACGTCGGGCAGCGCCTCGGCCCGGCCGCGGATCTCCAGGCAGCGCGGCCGCCACGGGTCGATGCTCTCGAGGTCGTCGATGACCAGTGCCACCTGCGGATGGCTCTGGACGTTGCGGAACTTGCGCGTCCGCAGCAGCCGGGCCCCCCCGATGTCCACCGTGCCGGCACTCGCGTGGACGAAGAAGGCGACCGGGTTGTTCTGCAGCGTCCCGTCGGGCGCCAAGGTCGCGAGCCGGGCCAGCCGCTGACCGCGCAGGTAGTCGAGCTCGGCCGGCGTGAAGACGTCAGTCATGGGGTCAGCCTGCAACCTCGAGTGCCGTTGAGGTCAAACCGGTTGGTCGCGAGTGGCCAGCACCGCGTCGTACAGCTGCTTCTTGCCCAGCCCGGACTGGGCCCCGACCTGGGCCACCGCGTCCTTGAGCCGGACGCCGCCGACGACGAGGCCCTCGACCTCGTGCACAGCCGCGGCGAGGTCGACCGGCCGCGGCTCCGCACCGGCGACGACGACGGTGATCTCGCCGCGGACCTCACCGGCCGCCCACTCGGCCAGCTCGGCCAGCGGGCCGCGGCGTACCTCCTCGTAGGTCTTGGTCAGCTCCCGGCACACCGCCGCGGCGCGGTCGGGCCCGAACGCCTCGGCCATCGCGCTCAACGCCGCCGCCAGCCGGTGCGGCGCCTCGAAGAACACCATGGTCCGGCGCTCGGACTGGAGGACCGCGAGGGCCCGGCCGCGCTCGCCGGCCTTGCGCGGCAGGAACCCCTCGAAACAGAACCGGTCGACCGGCAGCCCGGACAGTGCCAGTGCGGTGAGTACGGCGCTCGGCCCGGGTACGGCGGTCACGTGCAGTCCGGCTGCCGCAACGGCCGTCACCAGCCGGAACCCGGGGTCGGAGACCGACGGCATGCCGGCATCCGTGACGAGCAGGACCCGTGACCCGGACCGCACCGCTTCCACCAGCTCCGGGGTGCGCTCGGCCTCGTTGTGCTCGTGATAGCTGAGCACCCGGCCCGGGATACGTACGTCGAGTGCCGCAGCCAACCGCGAGAGCCGCCGGGTGTCCTCTGCCGCAACGAGATCCGCCTTGGCCAGCTCCGCAACCAAGCGTGGTGGTGCGTCCTCCGGGTTGCCGATGGGCGTACCGGCGAGGACCAGGACGCCGTCGTTACCCGCCCCGTCGGTGCCTCTGACCCTCGACGCCGGTTCCAAGTCCACGCGCACGACCCTAAGCCCCGGTCCGTACCATGCACGCGTGACGACCACGGTGGCCGAGCGGCCGAGCGCTCCGCCCCCGGAGGACCCTCTCCCCCAGGCCCGGGTGCACCAGCTGGACCACCTCAAGGCCCGGCTGCTCGGCTTCCGGCCCAGCGACCGGCTCTGGGGCTGGCTCGGCCCGGTGGTCATCGCGGCGCTCGGCGGCTTCATGCGGTTCCGGCACCTCGGCCGTCCGCACCAGCTCGTGTTCGACGAGACCTACTACGTCAAGCAGGGCTACTCGATCTGGCACTACGGCATCGAGCACGCCAACATGCCGAACCTCAAGACACCCGACGACCTGTTCACCCGGGGCACCCCCGACGTCTTCACGACGTACGGCGACTCGGTGGTCCACCCTCCCGTCGGCAAGTGGATGATCGGGTTCGGCGAGTGGCTGTTCGGCATCGACAGCTCGTTCGGCTGGCGCTTCGCGAGCGCGGTCGTCGGCACGCTGTCGATCCTCATGATCGGCCGGATCGCCCGGCGGCTGTTCAGCTCCTCGATGCTCGGCAGCATCGCGGCCCTGCTCCTGGCCGTGGACGGCGAGGAGTTCGTGCACAGCCGCACCGGCCTGCTCGACATCTTCGTCATGTTCTGGGCGCTCGCGGCGTTCGGTCTGATCCTCATCGACCGCGACCGCGCGCGGGCCAAGCTCGCCGTCGGAGTCGTCAACAGCGCCGCCGGCGAGACGGGTGACCGCAGGCATACGGGGACCGGCTCCCTACGGCCGCAAGGGTTCGGGCCGGGCCTGGGCCTGCGCCCGTACCGGTTGCTGGCCGGCGTCTGTCTCGGCCTGTGCTGTGGCACGAAATGGTCGGGCGTCTACTTCCTCGCCGTCTTCGCGATCATGTCGCTGCTGTGGGACATCGGCGCCCGCCGGGCCGTCGGCGTGCGGGACTGGGTGCGGGCCGGGATCGTCCGCGACGGCATCCCCGGTTTCCTGTCGACCGTGCCGGTCGCGCTCGCCGTGTACGTCGCCTCCTGGGCGGGGTGGTTCCACAGCACCAACGGGTACGACCGGCAGTGGGGGGCCAGCCATCCGTCGAAGGACTTCGGCTTCATCCCCGACTCGTTGCGCTCGCTGTGGCAGTACCACCAGTGGATGTACCAGTTCCACACGCACCTGGACTCGTTCCACGTGTACCGCGCGAACCCGTGGAGCTGGCTCATCCAGGGCCGGCCGACGTCGTTCTTCTACGAGTCGCCGACCAAGGGGCAGGACGGCTGCACCGTCGCGCAGTGCTCCAAGGCGATCACCTCGCTGGGCACGCCGTCGATCTGGTGGGGCGCCACCCTGGCCCTGCTCGTGCTGCTCTTCATGTGGGCGCTGCGGCGGGACTGGCGAGCGGGCGCCGTACTGTCCGGACTGCTGGCCGGCTACGTCCCCTGGTTCCAGTACGAGCACCGGACGATCTTCACGTTCTACTCGGTCGCGTTCGCGCCGTGGATCGTCCTGGCCGTCGTGTACGTGATCGGGCTCGCCCTCGGCCCCCCTGGCGCCTCGTCGCGACGCCGGCTCTGGGCCGGGACCGCCGTCGGCGCCTACCTGGTGCTGACCGTGGTGCTGTTCTTCTTCTACTGGCCGATCTACACGGCCCAGGTGATCCCGTACGCCGACTGGGCGCGGCGGATGTGGTTCCCCAGCTGGATCTGAGCCGGGCCTCGGCCGGGTCTGAGCCCGGGATCGGCTGGTTCTGATCTCCGTCTGCGCTGCCGCCGACCTCTAGTGCGCGACCGGTGCCACCGCCACCGCGCCTGCACCGGCCGGCCCCGCGCCGCTGTCCGCCTCCATGCTGCCCGCGACGTCCACGACCACGTCGTCGGCGCCGGAGTAGTTGTAGAAGCTGAAGTCGTTGCTCGCACCGACGCCGGTGTAGGCCAGGCCGGCGACCACGTGGTTGGCGCGCGGGTTCAGGTTGCTGACCGTGGGCCGGCTCTGCCCGGCCGGCCAGAACGTGAGGTACGTGTTCGCGCTGGGGATCGAGGTGACGTTCTGGACGAGCAGCTGGGTCGGCGCCCCCGCCACCGATCCCGGGGCCAGGATGTGCCGGGTCGAGCCGGTCCCCAGCGTGCTGGCGCCGCCGAGTCCGGTGCGCGTGTCCACGATCCGGATCGGCGCCGACAAGGACTTGAACTTCAGGCCGCCGCTGAGGCCGCCGTCGTCGTAGAAGCCCCACAGGTCGACCAGGATGTTGGTGTGCCCGTTGGACGAGTTCAGGATCGTGAACGACGGAAAACCGCCGCAGCACAACGTTGTCGGTACGACGGCGAGGTTGGGTACGACGGACCCGGCCGAGTAGTTCAGGACCGACGCCGTGGGTGGGCTGCCTGAGCCGGACCACGCGGTCAGGTGGCCACCGGAGTCCGGGTTGACCGCAGTCAGGCTCACGACGACGGCTTTGACGTGCGCGTTGGCGCTCGTCGTGCCCTGGCTCACGTCGATCGGGATGGTCAGCTTGTCGCCACCGGCCATCGGCACGTGGTTACCAGGGATCGTGGACGAGGGCCGCGAGTCCCAGAGCCGGGTCGGCGTACCGAGCACCTGGAAGTTGCCGGTGCCGGTAGCGCTCGCGGACGAGTACCAGCCCACCACATCGCCGATGACGTCGACGCTGCCGGCCTTGTTGTAGAAGTTCACCTGGCCGTTGGTCCCGAGCCCGACCGTCACCAGGTTGGCGCCGGTCCAACCGGCGCGGAAGTTGATGTTCGAGGCCGTCGGCCGGCTCGCGCCGGTCGGCCAAACCGTGACGTACGACGACGCGCTGGGGTTCGTCACCGTGAGGTTGAAAACCACTGCCGCGGCCTGGCCGCCGCCGGGCACGCCACCGGCGCCGGTCACCTGCAGGGTGCGCGTGCTGCCGGCACCGATCTTGCTGACCAGGCCCTGCCCGATGCGGGTGTCCAGGATGCGGTTGGGGCCGACCGGTGTGAACTCACCGGCGGTCGAGGCGGCCAGCGCGGCGGTCCGGGCGGCGGCCGGCGCGGCCGAGAAGGCCGGCGTCGCGGTGACCGCGAGGCCCGAGGCGGCGACCACCGAGGCCGTGAGCAGGACGGTCAGGCGGTGACCCATGTGGAGCTCCCAGCAGCGGTCGCGGGCGGTCGCCGTGCAGCGACCCCCCTGGATGTCGGCCGGTCTAGGACGCTACACGCCCCGGCTGGTCGACGGCGTGCGTCAACCTTCGGCACGTCCCGCCCAGGCCTTCAGCGGTTCAGCGCACGAGCAGATAGACCACGACTGCCAGCACGATGACGCCCGCCAGCAGCGGGACGAGCCGCTTGGCCATCGCGCCACGGGACAGGGCCAGCACGTCGAGCGCCTGAGGCTCCGGCGTCGGTCCCGGTGCCGGCCTCGGCTCCAGTGCGGAAGTGGGGTCGAGTGCGCGGGTCGGCTCGGGCGGCGCAGCCGTGGCGACCGCAGCGCCATCACCGCCCGGCGTCGCCAGCTTGGTCTCCAGGCAGTCCACGAACTGGCCCAGCAGCTTGCGCGAGACCTCGTTGATCATCCCGCTGCCGAACTGGGCGATCCGGCCGGTGATCTTGAGGTCGGTCGAGACGGTGACCTTGGTCGTCGTACCGTCGGAGCCGGCGGCGGCGAGGTCGGCGGTGATCACCGCTGACGCGTTGCCGGCCCCCCGGGAGTCGCGCCCCTTGGCGTCGATGACCGCATGGTGCGCCGTCTCGTCCTTCTCGACGAACATCGCGGTGCCGGCGTACTCCGAGGTCACCGGCCCGACCTTGATCTTCACCTTGCCGCTGTAGGTGTCGCCGTCGCGGCCGGTCAGCACCGCGCCCGGCATGCAGGGGGCGACCCCCTCGAGGTCGGTGAGCACCGCCCAGGCCTGCTCCAGCGGCGCGCCCACCGTGAACTCGTTGTCGATCCTCATGCGGTCAGCGTACGGACGCCGACCGGCACGACAACTGCTACGGCTGGCGGTGCACCAGCGCCGGGCCGGGGGCCGACGGGAGAACGCCCAGTGCCGGTCGGACCGGAGCAGCGAGCGCCGAGCCGGAACCCGCCTGGCCGGCGAAAGCAGGCGTCGGCTGGAAGGGCGGGAACATCTCGAAGCTGCCTGAGACATCGACTGCCACGTCCACGGTGCCGGCGTGGTTGTAGACGTTGAACTTGTTTCCCGCGCCGACCTCGAGTGCCACCGAGTTCGCCACCGTGCTGCCCGCCGCCGGGTTGAGCTGGCTGACCGTCGGTCGCGGGAAGTTGCTGTACTGCGGCCACAGCGTGAGGTAGGTCTGCATGGTCGGCCTGATCGCGGTGACGTTGGCGGACAGCGCGAAAGTGTCGTCGCCGGCGACGGACGACGGCGCGGTCACCAGCCGGGTCGAGCCGGTGAACAGTGTGGTCGCCCCCTTGGACACGCGGGTGTCGACGATGCGCGTCGGTGTCAGCGGCCGGTACCGCAAGCCGTTCTCGAGCGTGGTGTCGGCGTACAACCCGACGGCGTCGACCAGGACGTCCACCGGCTCCGACGAGCCGTTGTAGATGCGGATAATGGGGTCACCCGGCTCGCACCAGCTGCCGTTGCAGGGAGCGGTCCGCACGATGGCCAGGTTCGGCGTCACGACACCGGGGCGGAAGTTCAGCGTCGAGGTGGTGGTGGGGCTGGAGCCGGGCCGGTACGCCGTGAGGTAGCCACCTGCGCCGGGGTTCACCGCGGTGACGGTCATGGCGAACGCGGACATCGAGGCGTTCCAGGGATCGCCGTACGAGACGTCGAGATCGAACCACTCGTGCGCCGGCAGCTTGCCGAAGGCCTGGCGGCTGTCAATGAGCCGCTCGGGCTGGACCAGGTGGTACGACTGCCCATAGCCGGCACCGGGCACGGTGTCGTCCTTGGCGTACCAACCCATCACGTCGGCGACCAGATGCGCCGTACCGCCGCCGTTGTAGATCTTGACCGCGCCGTCCGCGCCCACCGGGACGGTGACCTGGTTCGCGATGGTGTGACCGGCGGCGAAGTTGACGTTGGACACTCCGGGCCGGGTCAGGCCGCTCGGGTACACCGTGACGTAGCCACCGGACGCGGGCGCCACCACGGTGACGTTGAGCGCCACCGCCGCGACGTCCGTCACCGGCACACCACCACGGCCAGTGACCTGGAGCGTGAGGGTGCTCCCCTTCGCGACCGGCGTGTTCGTGGCCTGGCCGACGTGGATCCGGGTGTCGAGGATCCGTGCGGTCGAGATCGGGTAGTAGTCGCCTTGGTTGGGCCAGAACCCGTTGACGCTGAGCGCCATGGACTCGCTGCCGGAGGCCGAGCTGTCCGGGATGGAGAGCTGTGCGGTCTGGTTGCCGCCGGCCTGGGGCGCAGCCGCAACGGTGACGGTGCAGGTCTCACCGACGCTCAGGCTGACGCCGTTGCAGCTGTCGTCGGTGATCTTGAACGCATCCGGGTTCGCGCCGGTGACGGTCGCCGCACCGGACACGGTCAGCGTGGGGTCGGCAGCGGTCAGGGTGAAGGTCTGCTCGACGTACGTGCCCACGGTCACGGCGCCGTACACGCCAGTACCGCCGCTGATCGGGTTGCCGTCGGCGAACGCGGCGCCGCCTGTGACCGGGGTGAGAACGGCGACGGCCAACGCCGCGACGGACAGGACAACGGCGCGTCTGCGCATGCAAGACCCCCTGCGAGAGGAACGAGAACGAACGTCTTTCGGTGACGGCTCATGGACCGTATCGGCGACGGCCCGGCCCCCGGGGGCTTGTCGCAGAAAGACGTTCCATCGCCGCACGGGACCGCCCGTTCGGGCGTACCGAAGGTGACAAGCCCGCCGTACCGCCGTATACCGGGCGGAGAGCGGCGGATTTCCTACAGCAAGCCAGCCGATCGGACGACAAGGAACAACAGGACACGTCAACCGATCGCTCGACCTGCTGGGGACCTTGTCATGGGGCTGCTCGCTCACACGCGCCGTCGCGCGACTGAGTGGCGCCCGGGTGCGTCCGCCAGCCGCCGGGCCAGTGCAGCCGTGGGCATCGTCCTGGTGCTGGCATCAGGTGTCGCGATCTTCGCCAGCCGGGCCATCAGCGCCGAGACCGCCTCGGCGAAGTCGGCGGCCCGGGCATCGGACCTCTACGAGGAGGCCAAGTTCTGGGGAGCCCGCCAGGACGCCGAGCTCAACCAGTACCTGCTCACCCAGGACCCAGCGGGCAAGGAGCAGTTCAAGGGCGCGGCCGCTCGGCTCTTGTCGGCCCTCAAGGCCATCGAGTCCGTGCAGGACGCGCCGGCGATCCGCGACCTGCTGGACGAGCAGACCATCTACCTGGCTCAAGCGAACCTGCTGTTCAACCTGGTCGACGCCGGCCAGACCGACAAGGTGCCGGACATCCAGCGCTTCCAGGCCGAGCCGATCCTGGTCCACATGACCGACGAGATCGCGGCCCTCGAGGCCCAACACCACGCGAGCGCGGTCGCCCAGCTCGAGGCGGTACGCGTCCATGCCGCGGCGCTCGACGTCGGCACGCCGTCCGTCCTCGGGCTCGTCCTGCTGCTCATGTTCGGCCTCTCGATGGTCACCCGCGCCTACCGGCGCCACGTCGAGGACCAGGCAGTGCATGACGCCCTCACCGGCCTGCCCAACCGCGTCCTGTTCTCGGACCGGGCCGCGCAAGCCGTCCGTGCGGCCGCGCGGGGCGGCACCGAGCCGGCGGTCATCATGCTCGACCTCGACCGGTTCAAGGAGGTCAACGACACCCTCGGCCACCACCAAGGGGACCAGCTGCTCATCGAGGTGGCGGGCCGCATCACGAACGTCCTCCGGCCGACGGACACCGTCGCCCGGCTCGGTGGCGACGAGTTCGCCGTGCTGCTCACCGAAGGGGGGAGCGAGGCCGCACATCGGGCCGCGACCCGGATCGCCGAGGCCCTCGAGTCCTCGTTCATGCTCGACGGCGTGATGGTCAGCGTCGAGGCGAGCCTGGGTGTCGCCGTACACGCGAGCCGGGCCGGGGTGAGTCCCGAGCCGGCCGAGCGAGCGGCCGAGCTGCTACGGCACGCCGACCTGGCGATGTACGACGCGAAAATCGGCCGCACCGGCATCTCGCACTTCCGCGGCGAGCAGGACGGTTCGCGGCCGGCCCGGCTGGCTTTGCTGGGCGAGCTGCGCGAGGCGTTGAACCGCGACGAGCTCGTCCTGCACTACCAGCCGAAGGTGGCTGCCGACACCGGCGCCCTGCTCGGCGTCGAGGCTCTCGTCCGGTGGCACCACCCCGACCAAGGCCTGCTGCCGCCGTCGGAGTTCATCCCGGTCGCCGAAGCGACGACCCTCATCCAGCGGCTGACCCTGATCGTGATCGACAAGGCCCTGACGTTCTCCCGCCACTGGCTGGACCAGGGTGTCCGGCTGCCGGTGGCGGTCAATGTCTCCGCCCGCAGCCTGCTGGACGTCGGCTTCGCCGACGCGGTCGCTGCCAGCCTGGCGCGCAACGGCGTCCCGGCCGACCACCTCAGCCTCGAGCTCACCGAGAGCACGATCATGCACGATCCAGACCGCGCGCTCGGGATCATGCATCAGCTGCGAGCGCTCGGCGTACGGCTCTCGGTCGACGACTTCGGCACCGGCTACTCCTCGATGGCGTACCTCAAGATCCTGCCCGTCGACGAGCTCAAGGTGGACCGAACGTTCGTCATGTCGATGCGGACCAGCGCGGACGACACGATGCTGGTGCAGAGCGCGATCGACCTCGGCCACAACCTCGGCATGCTGGTCGTGGCCGAGGGCGTCGAGGACGAGGAGACCCTGGATGCGCTGCGCCGGCTCGGTGCCGACGTCATCCAGGGCTTCCACGTCGGTCGGCCGATGCCCGAGGAGGCGCTGCCCGGGTGGGTCGACCAGCGCGCCTCGGCTCACGCCTGAGCCGTCGGACCACCTCATCTCGCCGGACGACGGCGGAACCGCAGACATGTGTGCACCGGCGCCCGCGACTGCACGCGCGGGCGCCGGTGCCGGTGAGTGGTCCGGGTCAACGGCTGCGTGAGAGGTCACGGCTCACGCAGCCGGCTGAGTCTGACTCGGACCGTCCTGCCTCGACTGCGACCGGTCAGGCGGGGCAGTGAACCGTGGGGTTGAACATGTGGAACATCCCCGAGGGGTTGGCCTTCCACGCCCACACGTGCAGGGAGTAGAAGTCCGGGAGCCCGAACCGGTTGCCGGCCGGTGTCAGGTTGAAACGGTGGCCGTACAGCACCGGGCGGCTGGTGTGGTGCTTGAGCCAGTCGGCCTTGAGGACCACGTACTCGACGCCGGCGAGGTGCAGGGTGCCGTGCGCGTCCGGCGCGTAGAGCAGCGCCTCGGGCTTGGTCGGGGTGATCTTGCCGTCACCGACCAGAGCGCCGTTGGCGTAGTGGACGCCCATCGCGCCCATCCCGCCCATGTCGTCGGAGATGCACGAGATCCCGTTGATGTCCTTCAGCTCGCCGTACTGCGCATCGGTCGCCGCGGTGAGGCTGTGGTACTTGTCCGTCGCGTGACGCAGCTTCTGGATGCCGGGGAGATGGAAGAAGGACTTGTCGCCAGTGCCCATGCCGGTGCCGGTGCCCGTGCCGGTGGACGCCGACGCGCTGGCCGCCGAGCCAGCCAGGAGCAGGGCGGCGACGGCCGCCGTACCCAGGATCCGACGCAGACGCATCAGGACCCCTCCTGGACTTCGAACACGCTGTCCGCGACCAGGCCGTGCGCCTCGCGGTGCACGGTCGACGCGGCGTCGGCCGAGGGCGCCTCGACCAGGCAGAAGACCTTGCCCTCGGGCTCGTTGACCCAGTAACGCAGGTAACGCACGTCGTACTTGCCCTGCGTCTGCAGGTCGGCCATATGAGCCTGGGCGACGTCGTCCACTGCCACGCCGTCGGCAATGGTGTGTACATCCATGTAGAGCGGCATTGCGTCCTCCGAAAGCTCTCGTTGACGTTCGATGTGAACCTGTGCCACGAACGTAGGGAGAGCGCGGGGGTGCGGGGATCGGTAAGCGTTACCCAGGTTGCTGGGGCGGGTACCTAGTTTCCAAGTCGTCAGACGTCCGACGATACCTAGGCAGTGCCGACCATCCCGCGGCGAGCGGCTTCGGCGGCCGCCGCCTTGCGGGACGGCACCCCGAGCTTGCCGAGCACCGCCGAGACGTGGTGGTCGACGGTCTTCACCGAAATGACCAGCCGGCCCGAGATCTCGTCGTTGGTGTGACCGGCGCACACCAGCTCCAGCACCTCGCGTTCGCGCCGCGTCAGGCCGGCCGGGTCGGCCCGCGTCGCCGCTCGCGCCCCGGCGGGCACAGACCGGATCCCGAGGTCGCGCATCCGCTGGCGCGCAACCCGCGCAGTGGCCGTCGCGCCCAGCCGGTCGAGGCGCTCCACGGCCTGGAGCAGGTGCGCCCGCTCGGTCGAGCCGAGCAAGGCGAGCGCCGCGTCGTAGGGACAGCTGCGCGCGTCCCACGCGGAGGCGGCCTCGACCGGCGAGCCGGACAGCTCGATCGCGTACGGCGCCAGGGTCACGTCGACACCGTTGCTCGCACCCGTGATTCGCCGTCGCCAGACCGCGACCTCGCCCCGCTCGTAGTCGGAGCAGACCTTGGCCGCGACGTCGGCACGATGCAGCTCGGCCCGCGCAGCCTCAGCGTCGCCCTCGAGCCAGTGCACCTCCGCCCGGGCCAGTCGGGCCGGGACGACGTAGACCATCTCGGCCAGCTGTTCGGCGCTCGCGACCGACTCGTCGAGAGCCGGCCACACGCCGTCCTCGCCGGACCGAGCGCGGACCCTGGCCAGGACGTGCAACGGGTTCATCCGGTTGGACGACGGCGCATCGGACGACAGAAGGTTCTCGGCGATCACCCGCGCCTCGCCCCAACGGCCCATCCGAGCCAGTACGACGGCCCGTTCGCCGCGCAGGCATCGTCCGTAGGTGCCCATGTCGTGGTCGTCGCAGTAGGTCACGCCGTCCTGGTAGGTCCTTTCACCATCGGCGAACCGCAGTGAGGTCGAGAAGACGGTGTAGGCGTTGGCATAGGCGCGACCGGCTGGGCCTTGCAGCTCGGCGTCGACGGCGATGCGCAGGGCGCGGTCGAGCAGCGGCCGCCACTCGCCGTGGAGGTCGGCCACGATGCAGCCCTCGTCGTTGAGCGACTCCGCCAGCACGTCGGGGAGGTCGAGCTCCTCGGCGAGCTGCTGGACGCGCCGGCACACCGCCAACGCCTCCTCGCGCCGGCCCTGCCCGTACAGGTCGTAGGCCTGAAGCGACAGGGCCCGGGCCAGCTCCGGGCTCGGGCCGAGCGGTTCGAGCAGCTCCAGCGCCCGTCGCCCTGCCTCCGCGGACTCATCGCCCCGGCACAGGCGCCACAGCACCTTGCACTGCACCTGCAGCAGCGCTCCCTCGCGGAACGGGTCGCCGACCTCGCGCCACATGACGAGGGCCTGGTCCATCGCCGTCGCCGCCTCGGGCCAGCGGTCGACGAAGGAGAACTCCTTGGCGAGCGCCTCGTGCAACGCCGCCTGCGTGGGCCGGTCCGCGTTGGCCGCGAACCGCAGCGCTCGCTCGTACTGTGCGGCTGCCTCCCGATGGGCGCCGAGGCGGGACGACCGCTGGGCCGCGGCGGGGGCATGGGTCAGCACCCGCGCCGCGTCACCGGCGCCTTCGGCGTGGAACGCCAGCCGGGCGTCGTCCGCCGTTCCCGACTCCTCGAGAGCGCCCAGGATCCGCGCATGCAGAGGCCGGCGCCGGTGTACGCCGACCGCCCCCTCCACGGCCCGGCGCGCGATCTCGTGCCGGAACCTGAGATGACCGGAGTCGTCGCCGATCAGGACTCCCGTTGCGACGACCTCGTCGATGGAAGCGGGTTCGGCGTCGGCGGCGGCGTGCAACAGAGCCGGTTCGACCCGGACGCCGACCAGCGCCGCCGTGTCGAGCACCTGGCGGGCTCGCGGGCCCAGCACACCGACGTGGGCGAGGACGGCGTCCCGCGCCGACGTCGGCAGGTCGCCCGCGCCATGGCGCAGCACCTCGTCGAGGTAGAACGGGTTGCCTCCGGTGAGCTCGTACATCTGCTCCGGCCCGAGCTCGGTCCCTTCGACCAGCTCGGCCACCGCAGCCGGTGACAGCGGGCCGAGGGTGAGCCGACGCGTCGTACGTTGCGTCGAGAGCTCGCCCAGGGCGATGCGCAATGGGTCGGAGGAGCCCAGCGCCTCGTCACGGAAGGTGACCAGGACCAGCGCTCGGACGTTGCGGATGCGACGGCCCAGGTAGCGCAGCAGGTCCAGGGTGGCCTCGTCGGCCCAGTGCACGTCCTCGACCACCCAGACGGTCAGCGCCTCCGGGTGAGCGACCTGCTCGAGTGCGGTCGCGAACAGCCGATCGCGAGGGACGCCGTCGCCCACCGACTGGCCGAGGCTGCCACCCATGCTGCTCGCGATGTCCTGCAGCGGGCCCAGCGGCCGCGGAGTGAACAGGCCGTCGCAAGCGCCCCAGTACCAACGGGTCCCCGGATGCGCCGCGGTCCACGAGTCCTGCAGCTGCTCGACCAGGGTGGACTTGCCGACGCCCGCTTCACCGGACAGCAGCACCAGTCGGCCGTGTCCGCCCGCTGCCTCGCCGGCGTACTCGGCGAGCGCCGCGAGCTGGGACTCCCGTTCGAGCAGCCGCACGCTGCGATTGTGCGCTCGGCGCGCATCACCGGTCCAGGAAACGCAGAATCGCGGCCATCGCCACCAGTGCGCCCGGGCAGCGGGCCGGCCGATGAACCCCCGGGCCGGCTCCGCGCCTCTGCGTTCCATGACGGACACGGACAGTATTCCCCCTTTACGCCGCTACCCGCCGTCTGCATTCTTGGACCGCTGCGCAACACAAGCCTCGGGGACTGGGGAGGTCTACGTATGCGTCTGTCCAAGCCGGCCGGAATCACGGCGCTCGCCATGGGCATCGCTTCGGCAACACTCGTGGGCGGCGCGGGTAGCGCCGGTGCTGCAGACCAACTGCAGATCAAGAGGACCATCTCCTCCGCCTTCGTCGGGCCGCTGCAGTTCGCAGTCGACGGCAAGCGGATCTTCGTCGCCGACTCGTTCACGTCCCAGCTGTTCCGGGTCGGGCGCGCGGCACCGATTGCGACCGGACCGGATCCGAGCACGGGTGGCGACCTGGCCGGCGTAGCCGTCGACCCGTCGACCCACGCCTTGGCCTACACGACCAACAGCGGCGACCACTCGGAGACCCGCCTGGTCATCAAGGCCCACAACAGCAAGCCGGTCGTGGCAGACCTTTCCGGCTTCGAGGCGACGAACAACCCGGACCGGGTGAACCACTACGGCCCGGTCGGTCGGATCAACGCGTGCGCACGCAAGGCGTTGCGCAAGCTGGGCGCTCCGACACCGTTGCGCTACACCGGAATCATCGACTCGCACGCCTACTCGGTGACGGCAACAGGGGGCGGCAACTGGGCCGTCGGCGACGCCGGCGGCAACGACATCCTGAACGTCGACGCCGCGGGCAACGTGTCCACCATCGCGGTGCTCCCGCCGCAGCCGGTCGAGATCACGAGTGACCTCGCGACCGGCCTCGGTCTGCCCTCCTGCGCGGTGGGTGTCACGTACCGGTTCGAGCCGGTGCCGACCGACGTCGAGCAGGGCCCGGACGGCGACCTGTACGTGTCGGTGCTGTCCGGCTCCTCTGAGGTCGTCGGTGCGGGTGGCAGCGTCTACCACATCACCTCGTCGGGCACGGCCGAGCTCGTCGCGAGCGGGTTCGTCGGAGCGACCAACCTGGCGATCACCCCCTTCGGGACGATCTTCGTCGCCAACCTGTTCAGCGGGACGATCTCGCGGATCGAAGGCGGCTCGGTCGACACCGTGGGCAGCCTGCCCGGGGTCGCGGCGCTCGAATGGGCCAACGGTCATCTGTACGCCTCGACCGCGCCCGCGGTCACGGGCAGCAGCGACCCGGGTTCGATCTACCTGCTCGGCTAGGTCTCTGGCGGCACCTGTCGGCGGGCCGGTCGCGTGGTTGGCGCCTGGAGGAGCGAGCCGCTCGTACCAACACTTTGGTGGTCCTAAGGCGACAGTTGTCGAACCCTGCCCCGTCACCCTTGAACCGGGCACTTCGGGCCTATCGACGCCTGACGCTATCCGGTCCGACCGCCGTTCGACCGGCTCGTGAGCTGCCGAAACGGGCGATGCAGCTCAACAGCCTGCAGCTGGCCCAGCTGGTCGCCGAGTACGAAGCCGGCGTCACCGTCTACCAGCTGGCAGCCCAGTTTGGGATAGATCGCCGGACTGTGGCCCTGCACCTTCATCGGCAAGGCATCCAATTCCGGCTCCAGTCCCCCAGCAACAACGAGATCGAGGAGATGGTCCGGTTGTACCGATCTGGGCTCGCGCTCGTCGCGGTCGGCCGGAGGACTGGGTTCGCTTCAGAGACGGTGCGCCGGTACCTACGCGAACGAGGCACGCGGATGCGAGACACCCACGGCAGGTGACTTACGCCGCCCGGTCGTCGCCCTCTGATTGGTTCCGTGCCCGGTCGTACGCCATCCACAGGAAGGCTCGAGCCAGCTTGTGCACGTCGATCTCGGGACGAACCAATGGCTTGACCACCAGGTGGCGATCTGCCTGACGAACGCGCTTGGTCACACCAGCGGGGACCTTTGCCCGTCTGACACGAAGCAGCCCCGCGTGGGCGGCCGCCTCCCAGAACCGACTCAAGGCCCTGCCGGCCTGGTGCGGCAGGCTCGGCCGCTGCTCAGCCACCCGATCGCGATACGCCAGCAGCTCGAGATCACTCAGATCCCGAT
The DNA here is from genome assembly GCA_045807245.1 of Actinomycetales bacterium. Taxonomy (GTDB): domain Bacteria; phylum Actinomycetota; class Actinomycetes; order Actinomycetales; family CAVURS01; genus CAVURS01. Next base: position 51,337 of record JBJMHS010000008.1, on the reverse strand, counting down.
CCGGCACGAAGAAGTCGTGCAGCAGCCACTGATCGATCGGGCTGATCTCAGCGAACACCGATGGGATCTGCAGCCAGAGTCGGCGTATCCGGTCATGGGTCTTCAGGTACTGTTTAGCCGTGAGGCGAGGCATTACGTTTGCTCTTCTTGCTCTCATTTTCTCAGTTCATGCAAGCTGAGAGCTAGATATTGCGGCCTCGCCGCAACCGCAATGCCTAGTGCTGAACTCCGTGGTTTGCCAGTTCGCGAAAGAATCCCCTGGCTGCTTCGATCAAGCCGGCGTCTGTCGCGCTGGGACTCAACCGCTTGAGCGGCTCAAAATAGTACACATCTTGCTGGGGGAATCCTAGGTCATTCATGTTGGCAGTTAGGCCTTTCCGGTGACCAGACGCAGGTCGTCTAGATACTGCTGGTCAACGAGCCCGGAGCGGTGGGCGAAGAGATGGCGGTGCGCCATGAGCTCGCGCATGGCGGAAAACTCGCTATTGCCCTCAAGGTCGTAGCCACAGTCGGTGCGAATGAGTTCGACGAGACGTTCCGGCCGCACCAGCGCCTGGAACACGGATCGCAGGTGTCGGTCCGTTGGTGGCTGGTGTCCGGTCGCTCCGATGTAGAAGTATCGGAGGCCGGTTCCACTGCCGAGCCGAGTCGGATGAAGGTACCCATAAATTGCGCATATCACCGGGGAGGTGCAGAGACCGATAATGAAATCAGTGCGGTCGAGCACGCACACAAACAAATTCAAAAAGGTTCGAAGCTTCATTCTCCGTGTCGTCGCGACTCAGGTCATCGAGTGCATCATGGACTGGCTCATCGATCAGCTGTAAATGACACATCACCATCGGTACATCGACTCCGAGGCCACATGCCCGATCTCTATGTACCGATGGCCAAGACCCTAAGGCGACCCAAACCCTCCCAAGGGTCGCAGATAACGTCTAAGTCAATCCGTCAACATCAACGCGACGGACGATGCGACACCCGACAAGGACAAAAACGACCCCGTTACAGGGTCGTTTTATTCGTACATTGTGCGTATTGACGATCCTAAGGCGGCAGTGTCGAACCCTGCCCCGTTACCTTTGAACCGGGCACTTCGGGCCTATCGACGCCTGACCCTAAGCGGTCCGACCCCATTCGACCGGCCCGCGAGCTGCCGAAACGAGCGATCCAGCTCAACAGCCTGCAGCTGGCCAAGCTGGCTAGGTACCGCTCGCGTCATTGCTGGGCTGTTGCGGCGCTGAGACCAGCGTTCAAAGCTGGAAGCATGCTCGGGCACACGAGGCGCTCATTTGGCGTCAGGAACTGCTCGCCGGACGAGTCTTCTTCAGGAGCGAACGAACAAGATCCGGAGCTGTCTTCGCCTGGCTGTAGACCTGCGACTCCGCCCGCCCGCAGTTGACCTTGCCGAGGTCGTTCACCTCAGTGCCAACGCCAGCTGTGATTGGGACGGATATAGCCAGCAGAAGTGCACCCATCCAGCCACGCCATCGATGACCGCGGGGTGTCTCGGCGGCAGGAGAAGCGATGCTGCCGGTCTGTCTCAGGGAACGTGGTTTGTAAACCATGACGCTATCCGCCGCGGATCTCCGGACTGCGGACGGGTCCGAAGTCCAAGAACCTATCGACACGCATGATCGCGGCTCGGAGATCGACCGCCGTCTGGCCCGCACCCCAAGCGATCAGGCGCCCTACCAACTCGACGGCTTCGCGTCGATCGTCACGCAGTCGATCGATGTCGGCGGGCACCCAGGACTTGGTGCCTTCTTGCGCCTCTTGCGTTTCAAGAACCTCTGCTGCTGCCTCCAACTCGTAAATTTGAACCTGTGCGCGAGCCACGAGTGAGGCAATAAGGGTCAGACCGCGCGCCATAACCAAGGCCCCAGTAAGACCCCCACCAAAGGTAATCACCGCTGCGACGTGACCCCAGGGACCTGTGTCGTCCTTGAACAGCAGGGCGGCGGCTCCGACAAGCGCCGTCAGAGAGAAGGCTATTGAGCACAGCATCGGAGGCAGCCATACCGGCACCGAAGGCCCATGAGAGTTATCCGGCGGGTCTGGCGCATCCTCTGGCCTGACCATTAGAGCACTGTGGCATCGCCATGGCCCACCCGGCAACCATGCGACTCCGACCGAATGACGCCGGGGCCCGATCTGGCTGCTACGCAAGCCTAATGCGAAGCCCTGCTGCCATCGAAGGGCAACAGCACAACTCAAGCAGGGCCTGGCATGGAGGCAATGTGGGTTCCGCCGGAGTCGGTGCCGGGCAAAGGGAAGCGTCCGCCTGAGGCCCGAGGTCAAACCGGGGACTTCAGGGTTTTGGCAGCTGCCAGCGCCTCGGTGGTCGAGAGCCTAGAGATCCGCCAGATGACCTCGGACGAGTTGCGCGACCTGCGCTTCAAAGAGACCGCGTTTGGTCCGGCGGGCGACGACTCCCCGTGGAGCTTGGCTTCTCAAGTCAACGAACTCGGCGCCTGTACCGATCCGGGCTCGCCCTCGTCGCGGTCGGTGAGCGAACCGGCTACGCCTCAGAGACCGTACGCCGCTACCCCCGCGAACGAGGCACCCGGATACGGGATAGCCACGGCAGGTGACTCAGGCCACCCGGTCATCGGCCCCTTGCGGTTGCTTCCGTGCCCGGTCGTACGCCATCCACAGGGAGGCTCGAGCCGGGCCTGTGAACCTGAATCTCCGGACGAACCAAAGCTTGACCACCAGGTGGCGATCGGCCTGGTGAAGCGACCCGAACCTTGCCTCAGAACCTGCGGCAGACTCATCCTCACTTTTTTGAAGGCCGTAGGTCTTGCGCTCAGGCATCAGACCGCGGTAACCCAGGGGGACAACTGCCGGGTGCCGAATGTTTAGGGGTGAGGAGAACATGCGCTGCTACGTCGACATGACCGAACGCACGAAGCGAAACGCGAGGGACTGGGCAGACGACCGCGAATGGGGGCTAGTTCACAAACTCGGCGATGATTGGCACACGGTAACAGGAACCCCCTTGACGGCCCTCGAAGGCGGCGGATTCGGCGCCTCACCCGCGCACGGGCCGGTCCCCCTCGCAATGCCAGCGCCTGCGCCTCCCGCTCTGCCAGACGGAGCGTAGGAGCAGTGATGCCAACGCCTCCACCACCCCCGGCCTCCATTGAGAAGCCCACTGCCCCACCCGATACAGACCAAGGGGAAAAGGGCAAAAAGGCTGACTACGACAAGACCGCGTTCGACAGTGGACTCGATCTATACAGAGAAGCCATGAAGCAACTCTGGTCCGACGATGCCGCGACGATCGCCGCGAGGAGAGAGAACACGAAGACGAGAAGAGCGTTAGCGGCCTCCAGTGACGAGGCCACACGGGCGGCAGAGGTAGCCTCCCTTGCCGGGGTACAAGCCGCCTACATCACGACAACGCAGTCCACCCTTGATAGGACCCTGACGCGAACCAACGTCCTCACCGCCTCTGTGGGCACCATCATCACCCTCTACACCGGGCTCCTTGCCTTCATCTACACGAGGGCAGAAACAGCTACGGGCGGCGAGACTGGCGTCACGACCCAGGCACTCCAGCCGGTGGCTCTATTGCCGGTCCTTTTCTTGGCGCTCGCGTTGTTCCTGGCTACTGTTTACGCGGCCGTGCTCCGGAACAAGACCACCGTCGGGCCGTTCCTGCCCACCGGAATCGGCGGTCAAGTCTCTGAAAAGCGTCTGGTCACGTACATGAATTGGTGCTTCGAGGGCGTCCTTGCCCGTCGGTGGGCGCTCCACGCAGGCATCACAAGCCTCGGCATCGGGGTGGCCACTTTGCCGCTCCCTTTCACACATACGACGAATACACAACACTGGTGGATCTTCGGAGTCGGGCTCTCGCTGGTGTCGCTCACGGCTGCGTGGACTCAGTTCGGCTCGTGGGTCGTGGCGAGGTACAAACAGAATGCCGAGGCGAGAGTTCCGCGGTAACATATCCATTCGCTGTGCATTGAGGGTTACGTCCACCGGTACACCCACGCACGAGGCCACAGGCGGCATCCGTTCGACCGGCCCGTGCCCAGCCGAAACGGGCGATCCGACTTAACAGCCTGCAGCTGGCCAGACTAGCCGCCGAGTACGAGGCTGGCGCCACCGTCTACGAGCTAGCGAGTTCAGCATGTCCAGATCAGTCAGACCTCGGTCCGGCACGAAGAAGTCGTGCAGGGCCACTACTCAGTCGGGCTGACTACGCGAAGACGGCTGGTTTTTTGTGCAGTCACAGCCGGCGCAGGCGGTCGTGGGTCCTCAGGTACTGGTTGGCGGTGAGGCGGAGCACCGCCGGTCAGCCGTCATCGTTCGACTTAGAACCCCGGTTCCCGTACCTCGGACCTTCGGATGCAGGTGGAGTCGTTGGGCGCTGCATGCGCACACTGACCGGCACAGAAAAGTCGACTCACATCAAGATGGCCTCCCCCGGAACGAGGCCCGGCAGCAGGCGTGTGGCTGAGTAGTCCAATTCGGCCGCCGCCCTGCTTGGCAACGGGCGCCCCCCGCGTCGGCGCTCATTGCCGGCGTCCGGCGGGTATTCGAGGCCGGGGTGGGCCGATGGCGACCCAGTGCAACACAACGCACGCGTTCGTTCCCGAAGTTCGCCGGCAGTCTCGTGCGGACTTCCTGGGAATGCCAGCCGGCGCGGTGGAAAGTGCCGTCGCCATGCAGCCGCCTCCGTAGGTCTCCTCGCCACGCGCACTAGAAGATGGGCGTACGTGTGTCCGATGCCGGTCGAGGTATTGAACCGTCGCAGCCGTCTATGACCACGCTTGCCATCTTGCGCAGCCAGGCCCTAGCCAGCACCCTCCGCAAGCGCGAGACTTTGGTTCAGCGCGTCCCACACGAACCAGCTTGGTCGGTAGACCTGGAAGCCTGGGCCTGGGCCGACAGTCCGAGGTCCTCGTTAGGCTCGATCAGGTGAGGAGGGCAATATGGCAGCCGACGCCACGATAAATTGGATAAAATCTGCTACGGGCAAGAACGTTGACGGATCGACTCTGCTCGCTGGTTCCGAACTGCATCTCGTTTCACGTTACCATTTGTTCGATCCAAACCAATACATCGTGGAACGCCTGATCCCCAAGATGTGGTGGAGGCTCTGGGGCAAAGAAACAGTTCCAGTGACCCGCCTCGATGCGATGATGGACGGTGTCCCGGGCTCCCGCGGAGGACGGTTTAGATCCGACCCGATCTGGAAACTTCCGGCAATCGACAATGAATCGGGACTGGGTAAGTTTCAAGCCCGGACCGACTCGGATGACGCGCTCTCGGGCGTGGTGATGTCGTCAAGGATGTGGCTGAATCGGCGGGGCAAGAGCAGCAAGAAGACCGGCGAGATTGGCGGCCGTCTTTCAGTTGGCCTTGCGAGGATCGGTCCTGAGGTGGAAGGTAGGACGGTAAAGGAAGAGGAGTGGGGCGTCGAGGTGGTCGAGGACCCGTGGGTGCAGATCACCGTTCTTCAAGGACCACAAGTACTCGCACACCTGTTGGAGCTCGAACAGGCTTTGGGACAGGAACTTGATTTGCGAGAAATGCCTGGCCTCCAAGATCTGTCGGGCGACGCCTTCTCCTATTTTGTCGACGAACCCATCCAGCCCTTCTCGTTGCAGTATAGACTGGAACCAAAGGAGCCATTATTGATAGGAATAGGCCTCCCCGCTACCGCTGATCTTAGGGCCGCCTTCTGCGTGCGAGTCGAGTCGCTTGAGGACGGTTCGGTTGCAACGAGCGAGCCACGGTTCTTCACCAACGTTAGCGACCTCACGATCGCCACAGACCTAACCATCGACATGCTTCGACCGGAGCCGCGAAACCTATTGTTCAGATTCAGCGAAGCACATTTCGACCTGCCCCAACTTTCGGCCGAAATGCAATCGGCGGAACCCTTGATCTGGAGTCGACTTGTTGATGCGGCAACGGAGCTCGGCGCCGCGTCGATCAGCGAAGCTGCCCTGCTCGCAGGAACCGCAGATTTGGCACCGGCATAACGACAGGTTGCCGGTGCCGGAACAGCCCTGCGTCTGCCGTACGGTCGATCGGTGCCCGGCTGTCGAAGCGGCTTGACCACCAGGCGGCGTTCCGCTTGCCGGAGGGGTCGTCTAGCCCAGCTGCCGACCGTGACCCTGTTGGAGCAGTGCGCTGAGCCGCTCGAGCTTGATGTGAAGATAAGGCCGCGAGGGTGCTGTGGGAAACCGTTCACCCCGTCCATGGCGTTCCTCGGTCAGGTCGACGGCCTGAACGTTTTCCTAAACCGTGCGCCGCAGGTTCGAATCCTGTCGGGCACCGCGTTCTAGAACTGACGGACCTCGTTGACAGTTCGGGTCTCCGGCAAATAGGGAGACCGGATGAGTGATCCACAGCTGCCGCGTGAGGTCAGGCACCGCCTGGCGGTCCTCCAGCACGCCGAGGAGGTCACGGGGAACGTCTCGATGACCTGCCGGTACTTCGGGATCAGCCGGCAGGTCTTCTACACCTGGCGCCGCCGCTACGACGAGCTCGGCGTGGAGGGTCTGCGGAGCAAGTCCTCCCGCCCGCATGTGAGCCCGAACACCACCCCGACCGACGTGGTGGGCAAGATCTTGTACCTGCGTCAGAACTATCACTTCGGGCCGGGCAAGATCTCGATGTATCTCAAGCGGTACCACGACGTGGAGGTCTCCCAGTCCGGGATCTGGCGGATCCTCAAGCGCCTCGAGATGAACCGGCTCCCGGCCTCCCAGCGCTACAAACGCTTGGACAAGCGCTGGCAACGCTATGAGAAGCAGCTACCCGGCCACCGGGTCCAGATCGACGTGAAGTTCGTCGAACCGCTCAAAAGCGCTGCCGCGCCTCGCAAGCGGTACTACCAGTTCACCGCGATCGATGACTGCACCCGGCTCCGAGTGCTGCGCATCTACCCGCGCTGCGACCAGAAGACTGCGATCCAGTTCCTGGACTACGTCCTCCAGCGGCTGCCCTTCCAGGTCCAGGTCATCCAGACCGACAACGGGGCCGAGTTCCAGTCCCAGTTCCACTACCAAGTCCTGGACAAGGGCGCCGGGCACGTCTACATCAAGCCCCGCACCCCGCGCCTGAACGGCAAGGTAGAGCGCTCCCACCGCATCGACGCCGAGGAGTTCTATCGCATGCTCGACGGGGTTGTCATCGACGACGCCAAGATCTTCAACGACAAGCTCCAGGAATGGGAGAACTTCTACAACTACCATCGACCCCACGGCGGCCTCGGCGGCCAGACACCCTACGAACGACTCCGCCAGAAAACCCAGGCCCGAGTGTGAACAGGCACCGTCAGTTGCACACTGTCGGGCACCGCGTTTCCGTAGGTCAGAGTGTTGCGGTGCTGCCAGACAGCACGAGCGGCATCAGACCATGCGCGGACCCTAGCCCAACCCAAGGCCACACTGTCACTGCGAGTCATTTGCAGCCGGCATGCTCGCCGCTCTCGGACTTCGGCGAGGGGAATGGCGGGCGTGGGGGTGGCGACGACCAAGCGTTGTACGAACCGATCTGCATGGCGTCCTCATCGCGCTTCATTCCGCTGGCGATCCTGTACAGCAGCCAGAACGCGCCGAGCACGACAAGACCCATCACGATCAGAACGATCACCGCGTGCCGGCGCCCATCCTCAGGACCAGGCCCATCTGCCCAGCGGCTGACGGACCATGTCACAGGGCGTGAGCTTGGTGGAGCCGTGCTCAGGTCAGCCTGCGGTGCACGCGGGCGAGAGTCAGCGTCGGTCTATGCCGGTGTCCGCGGCGACCTGCCTGTTTACCGAGAAGCGACCTACTCTGCAAGGACTGTCGGTGACAGTCACCGCAACCGCGGGCGACCACATGACGATCGCGACCAGTCTCGTCGCGCCCACAAGGTAGGCGGAGCGTCGATAGAAGGGGCCGCGAACCTCGACCACCGATAGACGGTCGAGACGGTCTGTTCCAACCTCGATCTGGTGATGATGTCCGTCGGCACAACCAACTACGCACACCCACGTCTTACGGCCGGCCAGACCGCGCTTGAGTGGCAGCCTATGGACCTTGAACCCGAGATCACACGCTGGCCACCAGGCTGTCAGGCGGCAGCAACAGGCGTGATCCTCGACGTTCTCAGCTGGGGTCAGCGTCGGCACACCGCGACACAGGGTGCCGCCCCCAAGCTAATGACTGAGTCTTACACCGCACCCATCTCCGGGGCATAATCACAGTAGCGCTCGTCAGCAGAAGAGGATGAGGCTCCGTAGCAACTTGAGCGGGAGTCCGGGAAGCGGCCTGGAGGTGCGGTTCTATGGGGTTTCTTCTTGGAGGCGCGCTCTTCCTCGCGATAGTCGTTGGATCAACTGGTGGGGAGGATCACCTCTCAACCGGCCTGACCGGGGTCGCCATTCTCTGCGTCCTCGCCTTACTCCTAGCGCCATTGGCGCCGAGAACCGTGGGCCTAACAGCGACCGGGGGTGCGGCCGGAGAGCTGATAGCGTGCCTCATCCTTGTATTTCGGAGGTTCTGGACGGGTTTGCTGGTCAATCTGGTCGGGATGCTCGCACTGGTCGCGGTGGCCGCGTGTGCTGGTTTCATCCTTGAGAAACGTGGCCGTCGGTCAGACAGTCTTGCTGCCGCAAACCCTGTACGCGGCTGGACCACGAGACACGCGCTCAACGCATTGTTTCGAAAGGCGCGGTCGGCAGGACCGCGCGAGGACACTGCGGTGTTTCGTTCACGCAATGATCCGCGCGCCGCCCTGATCCGTTCGCATCGGTCAGGGGTCACCACACCTTCGCCCGCCGCATACACACGCGCGCTGCAAGGGGAGCACCAGCTGGTCCGTGGATCGCTAGCTCTTCCGCCATTAGAGAGGGTCATCCTCAGCCTGTTGGCCCAACACCCCTGGACACACGAGGGCGAACACGCCATTCCATGGGAGGCCTGCCACATCTATCTTACGACGAATCACATCCTCGTAGTCGGAGCAAGCGGCTTCGCGGATATCGAGCCCGCCCTCGAATACTATATCGATCTCGATCGTCTGGATTCTTTCGAGCTGATTAGCGAATGGCAACGGATGCTTGAGGTAACGAAGACCGTCGAGTCCATGAAAGAGCTTCTGATCGGCACAACCGTAAACACTGGAGAACCAGCTAAGTCGGACTTCGGCGATTTCGCCCCGTGGTGGCTCTTCACATCGAACGACGAAATAGACGTGCGACGCTTTGGTCGCAATCCTGATACAGATCGGACACTCATACTGTCCCCACTGGTGAAGCAGCCGTATCAACTGGATTCGATCAACGAGTTTGCGCGCGTTGTGGGCGAGCGCGTTGCATCGCCCCGCACGTAGTCCTGGCTGTTCGCCGCAACGCAGGTTGCAGAGCGGGTGCCTCCTAACCTACGAGCTTCTTCTTTGACTGATCCCAGTCCGGGCCAAGGTCCATCTCGCCCTCAGGCTAGGGGCGACGAGCGGCTGACGCCCGCCGGACAGGTTGGCCGGTAGCCTGATTGGTTGTGGCCGGCAAGCGGGACCGCCGACACCGGGCAAACGCCAGCTCAGATACCTAGGCGGCTACCTCAGCGCCCGTTCTGGATGATGGCCGTGGGCTGCCTTCCGGCAGCCCTCACCGTCAGCCACGGCTACACCTGGCTGGGCCGCCTGGCTTTCGTGATCCTAAGACTTCTCATCGGCGCGTTCGCGGTGCAGCAGATCAGGGGCAAGGCTCGTGAGGAAGACGAAGACTGACCGACCATCGTGGGAGGCGTGAGCGGTGGTCCGCTCCTAGCCTGAGCGGATGGGCACGCGCACAGTGTTCTTCGTTGCCCTGGCCTCGGTCGCTTGGCTACTGGCGGCCGCGGTAGCCGGGTTAGCCACTCCTGGTCGGTCGGTGGGTGCTTGGCAGGGGGCTGGGCTGATGGCCCTGGCGCCGCTGCCCTGACTCAAAGGTACGTTCGCCGTCGGGACGCTCCTACCGAATAAATCGTCTGGGCGATGGTCATGCGTGAAATCGGAGGGGTCGCGCGGGCACCCTGCATGAAGCGGCGTCGAAGCGCGGGAGGACGAGCGCGACCCAGCGCGATGTACGCACTTGGCGTCATGCATGCATTCAGTCACTGGCGCGATCCAATGCCCGCTGGCCGCGCCGAACCAACAGCGGAATGACGGCCAAGGGCAGAACGACCACGAGGAGCAGCACAAGAGTCAGGGTGATGCCGACAATCCAGTAGGTCTGCAGAGCTGCGCTGAGGCTCGCCCACCCCATCAGGATGGCGAATATCACGAGGTAGATGCGCTGCCGCTTGCGTATCTGCGCCTGGACCGCACGTTGTCGTTCCTGCCGCCTGCTCCAATACTCCGAGCGGGTGACCATTGCCGCCGCGGGTCCAGTCGATTCGTGGGTGTAGCAAGATTGGGCCAACCGAACACGAGAGGCAAAACTTGAGCTCCCTGGTTTGGGACGCCGGACAGGGCCCAGGCTCGACGTCACCCCTGCTTGCCGTCATCGTCGGAGCCCTGACTGCAGCCGGCGGGGTGCTTGCATTGATTTGCCGCCAGTGGCTCTGGGCCCAAATGGGTATGGAGGACCCTCCGGAGCCGTTTGAACCGGGCAGGGCGATGTATCTCCTGTCGGCGATCGCTGTCCCGATCAGTTTCATAGCGATCGGCATGACCTTTGTGGGCGAGGGCTTGATGCGGCTCTAGGGCTCGGCGAACATCGTTTGATCCACGCAGCGTTCAAGCATCCGCATCTGCCGCCGTCCGCGCTGTCGTGCGGACATCCGTGCATTGCTCAGACGCCCGGACGTCACGGCGGACTCTCGTCGCCGCGTCGCCTGTGTCGCGCGAACGTCACGAGGCGGAAGCACACCGCGAGCACGACGAGGAAGGCAGCAGGGATCAGCACCTGCAAGACGGAGAAGTCGCCGGTGAACGCGGCGTAGACCACTAGCCCCACCACCATGACGGCACCGACTATGAGGATGACCCGTCGTCCGCGCGCGGTGATCTCGAAGGGCTGCGGTGGAGGCTCCGTTCCACGTGCTCGACCCACCAGTACCTTCAGCCAGTGCGGCACGGTCCACCCTTTCATGACTGCGTGAAACCGATGACCACGGCGACGACCAGTAAGAGCAGAACCAAGGCGAACAGCGCCGCCATGATCTTGACCATGACCGGCAGCTGCCGATCTAGCCTCTTGTTCAGCCGGAGCCATGCCTCGCGCTGTTCCTCAGACTCGGGCACGGATCCCTCTCATCGATGACGCAGGATCCACAGAGAGCTCCCCCTCGACCGATCAGCCAGACCAGCACCAGTCCGATCCACGTGCCGATGGCGTAACCGATGCGCAGACCACCGAACAGAACCCCGAACATCGTGAGCAGTGCGATGGCGAAGCAGGCCATGGCTGTCCAGGCCCACATCACATTCAAGCGCTGCTCCAGCTCGGGACGATCGTCGGCTGTCGCCATGGGCTCAAGGTAGGTGTGTGCAGGCCGGGCTGCCACCTGGCCCGGAGAGTGCCCGCGAGGTTGAGCCACGCTCGGGGTAGTAAGGCCCACCGCTTCCCGTAGGGGCTGCGGCTTACGTCGCACGTGTCTCGCCAGGTCGTCGAAGTGCGGGGCGAACAGGCATCCTGTCTGGCGTGGAGGGACTTCGACGCGCTAAGGCGGACCTAGAAGATGGCGCCGCTCGCAAGGCGCGTGAACGGCTCAAAGGACTCGTTGTGACGTACCCGCACGATCGTGAGATCCGTGGTCTCCTCGCTGAGGCATATCGACGCGATCGACAGTGGCCCGAAGCCGGCAGATGGGGATACCTCATCGGCCCCGCCGCCACCGAGCTTGAGCGCCGCGCATTCGAGAAGCACAGCGCCTTCGGCTGCTCTCCCCGGATCACGGAGGCGCGGCTACGACGGCTGCTCCAGACCGATGACCTAGCGACCGTGGCCGACGAGAGCGGTCGAGCCCTTCTCTGCGACCTTCCGCGCAAGCGCAATCCGCGCCGCCCGGACCGGCCGCTCGCAGCTGTCGGTCGTTACGTCGCCACCTGGCGGGCGAGACAGGTCTGGCGCTGATCGACGTCAGGCACAAGTGCTGACGGCGCCCCCTCCTGCAGGGCGTCAGCCCAAGTCGCGCCGTGCTTCGCGCAGTGCTGCAGAAGGCATGACCGATCCGGCCTCCTCAACGGACACCGTGCTCCTTCTACTCCGGGCAGTAGTAGTCGGACAGGTCGACGCCCACGGAGGGATGCGGGCCGCGGACCGTCGACACGTCGCCGTCGGCGTCGAACGAGATCCAGCCGGCGTCGAGCAACACGGTGCCGCCGTCGGGTGCGATCAGCTGGATGGGCTTGCCCACCACGCGCCAGGATCCGTCCGCGGCGTAGAACGCGGTCGCCGCGCCCTTCTCGACCGGCAACCGTGGGTCAGCGGACCGGAAGGTGCGCACGTCGTGGAACACCTGCGATCCGTCCGGGTAGGTCTTCAGCGACCAGCGCTCGGTCACCGTCGTTGTCGTCGTGATGCCGCAGAGGTCGAGGTACAGTTCGTCGTCGAACGTGTCCTCAACGGTGCCTCGCTCGATATCGGAACGTTGCGCGAACGCTGGCGCCGCGGCCGCGAACGGCAGCGCGACAGCGACCAGAGCAGCGCTCGCAAGTGTTCGAATAACGGAGGACCTCCAGCGTCCCCGGAAGTCGCGCTGAGGAAGTCGTCGCAGAAGTGGTCGGTAGTCACGAGGCCCGCGGTCGTCGGAGTACTCCATCCCCACATTGTCGCGTGGAGGCCGCCGGTTGGATCACCGTTTGGTGAACCGCATGCATCTGCGAGTAGATGACATCCCCTCTGTTCGCGTGCTTCGCCATCTGTGCGTCGTGCTCGTCCGCGTGGAACTCCCACGGAGCCTGCGCCAGCACCTCTCCGGTCTCGAGCATCGACTTGAGATTGGCGATCACCGCCGGCCAGCCGTCACCGATGACCTCCCGCGCCTCCCTGCTCGGCAGTTGGGTCTGGGGTGAGGGTGAGCTTCACGATGCGGTGGCCGTCCTCGATCTCGAAGTCAACGAGGCTCGGCTCGAATGTAGGGTCGTCCACCCGGTCGGGGTCGTCGAAGGTGAAGGCGAGTCGATCGGGCCGGTCGGCCCCGAGGACGACCCCCGCGAGCCGGCGGCGGGTCTTGCCGGCCAGGTCCGGGGCCGCAGCGAAGCCAGGTTCGTTGGCCCAAAGGCGTTTCGCGGGGCTACCAAATCCCGTCGTTCCTTTCTGAACGGCCACGATTCAAGCCCGTCGCGTTGCGGCCAGAAGGGCGTGCACCCTAGGGGATGCACGCATGGGTTCGGCCGGGCCGACGAGGCCGCCGACGCGTACTGCGAGGCGCTCGCCTTGGTTGCCAACGATCTGGAACGGTCGTTGCTTGCCGGGCGGCTCGACGAGCTGCAAGTCCGGCGGCGGTTCTCATGGCATCCGCTCGCGTCCGCCACGTGGTGCGTTTCGAGGATGCGTTCACAGCCGACATGGCAACCCACCGACTCTCGAAGACGATGACCCCCTGATGCTCGTGGCTGGCAGGCGGTGTGTCTACGCGGCCGAAGCCGGTCCCGGCAACCGGTGCAGCCGACCCCGTTGAACTGGCGAGGTCTGGGTTCTCAGGTATCCGAGGCAGCGGCTCTGTCAACTTTCTTCCGGCCGACTGGCGCTGCAGCGCGGTCGGGCGATTGTGACTTGTGAGCCTTGATCGAGAGCCCACCGGAACGGAGCAAGGCTCCACTCAGCGTGACGGCCCGGACTTGATATTGCAAAGTCGCACGCACTCGCGGACGGATGCATTTACGCTGCGCGAAACTGTCTCCATGCAGGGGGTTCGACGTGGCCGGAAGTCGTGTCCGAGTCGCATTGGCTGCCACCGTCTGCGCTTCTCTGGCCGCCGCGGCGCTGTCTGTCAGCGCACCCGCAGACGCGGCGACCGGGCCATGCCCCAACGTGTACCTGATCGGCGCCCCGGGATCCGGAGAGCTGACTGGTCTCGGAGCACCCGTGACGGCGTTCAACAACGCCCTGCTTACCGCTCTGGCATCACGCGTGACGGAGCGACACCAAGCCGTGGCGTACACCACCGACAAGGCATCCGCAGACCTGGTGCCCACCGTGAGTCAGGCGGCCGGTTATCTGCTGGACGTCGGCAGCTTCTACGACAACTACAAACGAGACCATGTCGACCGGTACGTTGCGAGCGTTGCGGACGGCGTTGCCGGAGTCGAGGCCGCCCTGTCGACGATCAATGCCCGCTGCGGCACCAAGACCAAGTTCGTGCTGTCCGGATACTCCCAAGGCGCCATGGCCGTGCACGAGGCGCTCGAGGACATCGCGGGTCAAGCCACTGCGCCCGCCTACGCCGGTCAGATCGCAGCGACGGTGCTGATCGCCGACCCCGACGAGGTTCAGAACGGCTCGGGTGCCGACCTGGGGACCGCGCCATCGGACCACACCGGCCTGACTCACAACACGACCAACATCCCGCCGCGATTCGCTGGCGCCACGTGGTCGATCTGCGCCAGCAACGACATCGTGTGCGACTTCAGACCGGCTGACTACCTCAGCTGGGCGACCGCCGGCATGGTGGTGAAGCGCATCAAGGCGGCCGTCAAGGTGCACCAGACGGACTACACGGCGACCAACCCGGCCCTTCCCTCCGCCGCTTCGGCCGTGGCCGACGCCCTGACCGGGACAACACTTGGCCCCATCGAGGTCATCAACAGCGATCACGTGCTGGTCGGGTCGAACATCACGATCACCACGACACGCCCATGCCCGGTGGGCTCGGACGCCGCCTACCCTTACGTATCGGTTGACGGCGCCCCGGCGCTGCAGGCGGCGCCAGGTGCCCACGTAGGTATGGGGCTTCCATACACGTGGACCAGCATCTTCAATACTGCAGAGGACACGACGAACGCCCTAGGTGGCACCGCCGACGTCACCGTGTACTGCCGGGACATATCCCTGAACGACACCGGCGTCTACGAGACGTTGCATCTGATCCTCGGCGCCGGTGCAACAGCCACCGTGACCTACCAGGCCACAGGACCCCAAAGCGGCAACGTCACCGTCATGTCCTCCGAGCCGTGCCCCTATCCCCAGCCGGCCAAGGTGAACTTTGCGTTCCTCGTCTACGACAGTACGCGTATGACGGTCCTGACCGGCCCGACCACCGAAGTGGACAGTGACGCCACCGGACACTGGGCCCCCTACACCAAAGCCCTACAATTCCCGTTCGTTCCAAAGTACGTCACCGCATTCGTCTACTGTGAGGACCCGAATTTCCCCGGCGTCTATGCGGGCACCACATACGAATACGTGATGCTACAACCGGCACCTTTGCCCTAGCAGAGTTCTCGGAGAAGCGATCAGCCCCGGTCAGGTGTTGCCACGCGCCGATCCGAGACGCCCCACGTCCGCCCAATATGTCTGCGGGAAGAGCCGAGCGCTCCTATCCCATTGAGCCGCGTGCGCTATTCGGGCCAGGTGATCACGGCCCCTGGGTGGGGACAATGGCCAAGGACGTGTCTGTCGATCGACAGCAACGGTATTTCGGCCGAGGGGCCCGGGGGGTCGTGTTGTCCCGGACCGGGCGTGACTCGACGTGATCGACGACGTGACCAGGTCCGGACCCCCGACGAACATACCCGCTGTGAGCGTCCGAAGATCACGAAGCCGATCACACCCGCCATACGGCCATCCTAGATTTGGCGACCTCGGTCGTCGCGGCGATCGGTCAGCCACGCCAGCATCTCCCACGCGCCAGCCAGCACGCCGATCTCCATGCACTCAAGCTGCGCCTGGCTGAACAGGATGCCGTCAGCGATCGACTCAGCTCGGACGCGGGTCATGGCCCGCTCCTGAACGGCCGCTATCCATGCGTTCGCCTGCTGCTCCGGGGTCACGACTACAGCATCGTCGTCGGGCACTTGACGTGCTAGCCCAGCAGGGTCGACCTACGTTGGTCCCGTGCACCACAACCTCGTCCTAGCGCTGATCGTCGCCGTGGTCGGGCTGGCCGTCCTCGCCGGCTACCTTGCCATCTTCTACCGGGCGAGCAGAGGCATGAAGGACGAGATCGCGCGCGGCGACTACGACCTCAAACAGTCCTGGCTCCCGAAGTCGGTTTGGGATCCTGACCGCGGTCGGGAACGCAAGGAGGACTAGTCCGTGGGTCAACCGAGCCCTTGGCTGCGCCGCCTTACGTGGCCTGCGGCTGGGCGAGCTTGTGGATAGCCTGCGAGCTGGCCGGACACATACTCCTGGCAGCGCATGACCGCACGGCCGGAGCCGTCCTGGTTGAGGTCAGTTGGCTTCCTCTGATTGTGGCCGGTGTTCTTCTGTTCAAGCTCTGGCGGGACTTGAGCCGCGGAAGGCAGCCGTAGCAATGTCACTCAAACATGCGACGCTCGCTGCGCCGCATGATCAACGGAAGCAGCGCCAAAGGCAACACGACCACCACGAGCACGACGACGAGCGCTGCCAGACCGATCAGCCAGAAGGTCTCAAGGGCCGCGCTCAGGATCGCGATCCCGACCAACATGGTGAAGATCACCGGATAGATCCGCTGACGCCTGCGGATCTCCTCTCTCACCCTTGTGTGTCTTTCCTGGGACAAGTGCCAGCGCGCCAGCATGCGTCGCCGGGCGAAGTGCAGCATGAGGTGGTTGAGAGCCAACGTCGCCGCGGCAACGGCGATACCGATCCCGAAGATCGGCCAGGACCATCCTGTGCCCACCATGGCCGCCATCAGGACCAGGGACAGGAGGACGAACGACCCTGACGCGTACATGGCCCAGAGCAGGCGCCCGGAAATGGGATCGACCGGCTGCGTTGTCATTACTGCTAAGTCTCCAGCTACCCGCGACGGCCTCGCCAGTTGGAGGTCGGGCTACCAATGAGATAGCTGCTCGTCGGAACTGGCAGGAGACTGGCTCACTCTTCGGGCTCGCCTAGCTCGGCCATCCCTTTCTCGGCCAACTCATCGACGTACCGGCGATGAGCCTCCGCGTGCTCTGCTTCGGTCGGCGGGTCGTGGGCGAACTCGACCGCGATGAAGTCACCTATCGCCGCCCCGGACCCTTTCTCGTGGAAGCCCTTCAACAGTCGCTGGACGACGTTCTCGCGGATCTCCGGGTCAGCTGGCCCATCGGTGTCGACGCTGGGCGGCTGAGTTCCGGCCTGGTCGGCAAGCTCGTCAGGCTCTTCACGCGATGTCGACGTGGACTCCTGCTCGCTCACATGCGCTCCGATCCCCTTGAGCTATGAGGTCGGAACAATCCGCCGCCGCCCCGTCCACGGCAATGACGCTCGTCCCCGCCGGCCGGATGAGTTCCGCATCTCGTTGCGCCCTGCATCGCAGGAGTCCACCTGCGCCTGCCGGGCGGTGAGGCCATCACCATGCCAAGGATCAAGCTACGGGACGCGTCCCGCCATGTACGCGCTTACAGGTGCTGAGCGAGCGCCTCAACGGGCGCTGTGCGACTCTCCGGTCATGCCGCCCTGAAACTCATCGGCGTGGAGACCGTCGTCGCGCTGTTGCTCTTCGTGTCACAATTCATCCCCGCGATGCGGCAAGGGTCGGCAGGCGCGCCACGTCGGAATCAAGGAGCTGCGCAAGAGAGAGGGCGGCCCCTACGACCTCCGAGTCGGCGATCGAGCCTGGACCTGGGATCCGAGCAAGCCGCTCGGCTCCGGGGCCGATCGGTGAGGGCGCGCCCGCACCATCTACACCCTGCAGCCGGACGAGATGGTGCACCTGCACTATCAGCCGCGCCGCGGGCCGGCCGAAGACCTGGCCGCGCAATTCCGGACGACCTCGACGGCATCACCGGGTCCAGATGCGCGTACTCATGATCTACGGCGCAGTCCTCGTCCTCGGGTTCGGGTAGGAGTGATCGTCGGTCGCGACACGCCCGGCGAGCGACTCGCCTGGGGGGCCGCGGGTCTACTAGCGGCCATAATGCCTATCTGGATCGCCGGGCTGCTGTTGGCCGTCGGCAGGGCCGTGTACGACCTCCGGCGTCAGATGCGGACACCGCCCAACTGGTGATCAATAAAACAGTCAGGCTGAGTGAAGTCTTCGCGCGCGGAGACCACGCCGTCCAGGTCTACGCCCCGGCGCAGCCGTCGGTCCGTCGGCCTGACACCCGGCCGCCGATGTGCGTAGCGTCGCTGCAACGACGATCATCCGCACCGACTATGGCAGGGGTGCACTCCTTGATGGAGTGCGCGCACTGCGAGTCATACGAGATGCAGCCGCCTGCCTCGGAACTCGAAGGCACCTTCCAGTGCGCTGCCTGCTTCGCCATGTTCTGTGACTCGGATTAGTCGGGACTCATCCGGTCGAATGCTGCGGTCCTGGCTCGCTTTCGTCTTGCGTGAGGGATCCGGAGCCGCGCGCACCGGACTCCTGGGCGACCTGACGGCTGTGGTGAGCGGATAGGTACCAAGCCGCAGACGCATACACACAGGAGAATAGGTTCACCCTCCGCTAGGAGTGCGCCGTTGTCCACGCTCTGGGCGCTAATGTCGGTTCTTAACTGTTCGCGCCCCCTACCCCTCCTTCGTTGGGGATACGCCGGGCGACCTTTGCATCAATTTTATGGTAACGGGCACGACGATTACGAGTGCCAGTAGGCACCCAATGAGGACCGAAACGATACCAGCGAGGAAGGAATGACGCGCGACACCGACCCCGACCCCCAGAGCGAAGAATACAATGAATACTCCCACGACAATGGCAGTCACGGTAATATTCGCACGGCGACGAGACATACGCTTGACAGCGTTCATGCTTACTACCCCTCAGTAGTAGGCCAGATAGAATCCGAGCACGAGCAGTCCTACGGTAGCGACCAGCAGAACGCCACCCAGAATCGCGAGTCCGACACCCGCTGCCGTGGCACCCGCTATGAACGAAGCGCTCGCATAAACCAGAGCTTCGGCTGCCACGTCGTAGAGGCCGGAAGCCGCCAATACCGCCCCGATGGCACCGAAGGCACCTAGTACGCTCGTCGCGCCAGTCGCGTCGGTCCTATCTACCGGGTCACCGCTCGCGTATAGGTAGCGGTTCCGAGTCAGAGGTGCGGACGAGAGGCCGGACATCGGATCCTGCTGGGTCCAGCGCTGCAGTGACGGTGCGTAGTAGCGAGCGCCGAACTTGATAAGACCGGTCTTGTCGACGTAGCCGGAGGCGTATCCATAAGGGTTGTGGACGGTCGAAGGCGGGGCGGCGCTGGTGGTGTTGCCGTACGGGTCGTAGGTGTAGGTGGCCGTGACTGTGCCGCTGGAGTTGGTGACCTGGCGGATGGAGTTGAGGTTGTCGAGTGTGTAGTAGAAGTGCCCCGTTCCGCTGCCGCCCGATACGTCTTCCGCGAGAAGGATTCCGTCTGGGGTGCGGGTGAAGAACTCCGTGGTGCCGGCCGTGTTTTGATCAGCGTCGATGGTTGGCACGCCTCCCAGGTTGGCACCGTTGAGGTAGTTGTGCGAGCCGGCCGTGACCCGCTGATCCTGGGTGGCGCCGATGTACTGCATGCTCGAGATGGAGTCGGTTGGCGTGGCCGCGGTCTTGGTCTGGACGTCGTTGTTGGTGTTGAAGGTCGCTGACCACCCTGCGGGTGTTGAGCCGGTGAGATTGCCGACACCGTCGTAGGAGTATGTGGTGCCGGTTCCGGTGCAGCTGCTGACCGTTGCCGTGTCGGATCGGCAGAGCTCGTTGGCGTTGTTGTAGCCGTAGAACGTGGAAGCCGACGGTGTGGCGGCGCTGGTCATGTTGCCGTTGAGGTCATAGGCGTATCGGTATTCGTTGCTGAGGCCCGTCGTGGTGCAGGTGTTGGAGCCGGAGTAGGTGCCGTTGTAGACCATGCAAAGTTGCCCGCTGGCGGTCGTCGTCGAGGTCGGCAGTGTGTAGACGTAGTTGGTTGTGGTGGATGCCGTGACGTCTTGGGACTGCAGCAGGGTGCCCTTGTGGGTGGTATTCAGGTTCGGCGTGCAAGCGGGGGCGTTAGTGGAACTGTCGAAGTAGTAGCAGTACTTAGTGTCGAAGTTGGTTGATGCGCCGGTGGTCTTGATCTCGTGTGGTTGCCCGCCCAGGCCTGGGTTGAGTGCGACGGTCACGCCGTTGGGGTAGGCGATTGTCGAGCGGTTTTCGTGGCCGTCGGTGGAAAGTCCGATGGTGATGTCGCCGCCGACGTCGTGGACCTTGGTGAGGTTGTTGGCGTTGTCGTAGGTGTAGGTCACCGTGTACGTCTGGGTGAAGGCGGTGTCGGTGACGGTGTGCAGGGTGCTGTCGTCGTAGTAGGTGTAGTCGGCCTTGGATCCGTCGATGCCTTGGGTCTGGTTCTTCAGCCGGTTGAGCGGGTCGTAGGAGAGCGTCGTGGTGCCGTTGGCGTCCTGGATCGATATCTGGTTGCCGTCGGCGTCGTAGCCGTAGTCGACGCACTTGCCGGTTGACGGGGTGCAACCCGTTGCGCCGTTGAGCTCAAGCTTGTCGATGCGGTCGATCGGGTCGTAGATGAAGGTGCGCTTCTGGCTCAGCCCATCGGTGACGGCCGAGTTGCGGTAGAGCGCGTCTTGGACCACGGTCCAGGCGCCAAGCGGACTTGGGTAGGTGATGCCGGTGATCTTGCCGGTGCTGTCGTAGCTGTAGCTGGTCGAGTTGCCTTTGGCGTCCGTGGTGGAGCACAGCTGACCGGGGAAGGCGTTCGTGCAAGTCGTCCGCGCTGCGTTTTGGTGGTTCTCGGTCCAGGTCGGGCCACTGCCACTGGCGACGGTCTTGGACGTGAACAGGTTGCGGTTGGCGTCGTATGCGTAGCTCATTGTGTTGCCTAGCGCGTTCAACGTGCTGGACGGCTGGTACTCGGCCGCACCCGTCCCGTAGCTGAAACTCGTTTGTGCGCCATCTGGGGAAACGTAGCTGTTGAGGTTGCCGTTGCCGATGGCCGGGTTCCAGTTGAACGTACCGGCGTCAGAGGCCGTGCCTCCTCCAGACTGTGCGGCAGTGACCTTGGCAATCTGGTCATCTTCGCTCCAGGTGTTAGAGCGGTCATTTCCGTCCGCGTCGGTGACATCGTCGACTTTGCCGATCGCTCTCCAGGCGTAGGTCGTGTTGTGCGATTCCGGATCCGAGACAGTGGTTGTGCCTTTGCCGTCCGCGTCAGGGGCAGGGATCGTGAACGTGGTGGTGGGACCGGTGATGGGTCCAGTGCTCACGACCTGCTGGAAGGATTGGATCTTGCCCGACGTGGCGATCGACGTGAGCGTCGTGGTGCCGGGGGTGTCGATCTCCTGGAGGTTGTTGCTGGCATCGTAGACGTAGTGGCTGACCTTGCTGTTGGGGTCGGTGTAGGAGGTCAGCAGGCCGGAGGTGTACGCGTACTGCCAAGTCCTGGAGGCCCAATCCGTGATGTGGTCGACCAGGCCGCTGCTGAAGGTCACGGTCACCTTGTTTGTGCTCACGTCCCAGGAGTTGCTCACGGTGACCTGCGTCGGCACAGCGCTGGTGTTGAACGTCCAGTTGTAGCTCAATTTGTTGCCGTTGCGATCCTCATCGCTGGTTAGCAGCAGACTGCTCTGGTTAGTGGGAATGGTGAACGTCAGCTTCTCGCCGCTCTGGTGGTAGGTCAGCGTCCAAGTGTTCCCGCTGGGGTTGGCCAGCGTTGCATCAAGGCCCGGCGGCGGACACCAGGACGAAGAGTCAGGGCCGGAGGCGCAGTCGGTGACGAAGCCGGTGGAGTTGACCTTGAGGAAAGCGGACTTATAGCCGCTCTGGTCGGTGAAGGCCACGGCCTGTTGATTGCCCAAACTGTCCGTGTAGACGTCGAGCCGTTCGTCCAGCGGTCCACCGGTCCAACCCGGCCCGAAGACGCCGGTGAAGCCTTTCGAGTTGTACACATGCGGCAGGTTGTAGTCGATGCCGACGCCGGTGATGTGGACGTCGGCGGCTTGGATGAGCAGGTTGCCCGTCACCACGTTGGCGTGCAGCGTCGTGCGGTCATTGAGGGTTCGGTCGACTGTCGTGTCGGAATGGTGCGCGCCGGATGGCACGCCGTAGGTGACGGTGAGCTGTGGCGGCGTGCCGAGCGTCGAGGCGGCGTTGTAGTAGCGCAGCGTTCCGGACGTCGTCTCGGTGTGTGGCTTGAGCATGACACCGTCGTTCATGTTCGGGGCGTTCACCCAGCGTTGGGCCATGCGGGCGATGTCATAGTTCGTGGTCGCGCTCGTACCAGCATCGGTGACTGAGGCAAAGACTTTCGACCCGGTCGATGAGCTCTGCGTACCGCAATCCCGGTTGGTGTTCTTGTCGTCCCAGAAGCAGTTTCCGCCAGCGTGCGTCCAGGCAGTGACCCCGTCGTACTTGTTCCACGTGGTGGCGCTGGTCCAGGTCTGGGCACTCAACATCTTGGCGTCGACGACCATCGAGTTGGTACTGAAGCCAGTGTCGCGGTGCATCTGGAGGTCGGCGTCAAAGACGCGGCTGTACGACGGCACCGAAGTCAGGTCAAACTGCAGCATCGCCCGGCGGATGCCTGTACTGGAGAAGAAGCCGATTTCGAGGATCTGGCCGCAGAAGTTGTTGTTGGCGTTGATGCCACTGACGATGTGACAGTCCTTGGTCGCGGCCAAGTTGACCGATGGGTCAACCGTGATTGGGAACGCCCGAGCGGGATCTGCCAGCCACTTGGCATCGACAATCACGCTCACTACGGCGGAGCCGTCAGCCTGGACGTCGAGACTGAGACTGGCCCGGCCCTCCCTCCCCGCGGCGTCCACAGCATCGGGCGCCGGCACCGTCATAACGACGTTGCCGCCGACGTCGGTGACCTCAAGACCTCCGCTCGCGGCGGCCGCTCGAAGGGTGAGTCCCTGGCTCAGGTTCACGACGAACGGCAGGGTGCCCTGCGCCAGGCGAGAGGTGAGCGTCGCGGTTTGCTCCACCCCCACGCCGTTCGAGGCATAGCGCACTGTCACACCAGGAAGAGCGTCAGCGTAGGAGACGGCCGGGCCGTTGGCTTGACCGTCGCCTGTTCCACCGACCAACTGCATCGAGATGGACGCGTCGCCCTGAGCCAGCGTCACTGGCACGGAAGCGTCGGAGGGCGCGAACAGCTTGTACGGGCCGGCGACGTTCTGCCAGCCGCCGGCCACCGGGACCATGGCGTTGTCGATTGGTTGCCAGGCGTCGCCCACTTTGTAGTTGATGGGGCCGGCGTATGACTTGGTTTGGTACGTGCCGTTTCCGAGATCAAAGGTGTCCGAGCGTTCCGTTCGCCGTTCGGGCAGCTCTATCGGAGCCTCAGGGGTTGCCTGCGCGGCGGCGACAGGCTGAGCTGATTGCTTCAGGACCGGCGTCTTCCATGTCGCTCGGCCGGGACTGGCAGTTGACTGGGTCCGCGCCTGGGCGGGTATTCCCGTCAAGAGAGCCGACACGGTGACCGCGGCGGCCACGGTTGCAACTAAGGAAAGTCGAGGCCACATCCGCATGATGCCCACCCTGGGAGTTCACGCTCCGTGGAGCGCTCTGCTGCACTCCGTAGCGGTGCAGCGGAACGTATGGCGGACGGCGCGGCTGCACAACCTTGCCATTGGCTGGTGTTGGTCAAGGGCCGGTAAAGCACGCTCAAACGTTCACCCGAATGCACTAACCCTGCTGGCAGCGGGCAGCGGGCGGCGTCCGGACGACGACAGGATCGTCAAAGAGCTTAGGGCTCCACGGCACAGGGAGTGAGCAATGGGGCTGGAGACCACCAGCGTGTGCGGCGTTCGCTGCGTTCTGGTCGAGGGTTCGTTTTCATCGCAGAGGAGGCAGTGTGTTGAGTGTCTTCTGTTGCTGTATGCCGACGGTCGGCGACCGCCTCAAACTACTTAGCCGGGTGTACCCGTGCTGGTTGCGATGCTGTCGGTCAGGCGGCGAGTGATCTCCGATCGCCTGATGGTGCAGTCCTCGGCGGTGGTGGCGAAGAACTCGAATGGCGCTCGGCCGTCGACAGCGGTCCGTCAGGATGCCCTGGGCATGCCTGATCCGTGTTCCGCGTAGGCAGGCCCTAGGAACCAGTCGTGACCTCGGCCACGCGAGCGATCCTTGGCGACTGGAACGACCTTCAACTGTCGCCGCACTCTTCCAACGGGCTCTGACAAAGGCGCAGCCCGTCCGCCGAGGTCGACCGCCGTACGTGGCACTCCACCTGATCAACCAAGAATCGCGATCAGCGATGGTCCGGCTGGCGTCGTTTAGCGACCACTAGAGGTCGGTGATCGGGCCGTCGTACTCGCCCTTGGTGATGTTGCTGGCAATAGTCTCGGCACTCGCCCTCGTCGAGTATCCCTGGTTGCCGTCCGTCGCCACGATCTGGCCGTTCGCCGACTTGATCCGGAACGCGTACAGCCCGTCGGAGCGCTTGTACACCTCGGAGGTCTTGTAGACACCGGCCATCACGTTCGCAAGGGTCGAACGTGCGCCGGACCGGCTGTCGTACCCCTGATTGCCGTCAGTTGCCACCGTTTGCCCGTTGCTCGCCTTCACACGAAACGCGTACTTGCCGTCCGACCGTGCGTACGTCTCACCGGAACCAGCCACGATGTACCTCTTCACAAGTAGGCGGCGTTACTGCCGCATGGCGATGTCTAATCAGTCCGCTCACAGCGAGCGCCAGGGCCGCGCCGGGATGCCTGTCCTCGTAGCGCTCCTTCTCGCGAGGCGCTGCGCGCGTGCGCAACTCGTGCAGCGGAGTGGTGAATCTTCCTCCGGTCACCGACACCAACTTGACCAAGCGATCCCGGTGCTCTCCACCCCGTCAAAGCTGGCCGGCGACTCGGCGCGACGACCTCAGGTGCGCCTCCAGGCTCTGGATTCCGATCAGCAGCACAGCGGCCAACTATCAGTTCGGGGGGTTGTTGTCGGGCTCGCGCTCGACACGCTCGCCAAGCTGAGCCCGGATGCGAGCACCAGGGCCAGGGCGCAAGTAAGGATTCGAGACCGCATCACGACACCTCTTCCGCTATACAACACACGATCTGTGTTGTATAGCGGCTCTACTTCACAGATTGTGTGAAGCACCCACTCGTGGCGTGTCGTGTCGGGCCGTCCCGGTACCGTGCACAGGAGTCGAGCGGCTGGCCCGGAGGCAAAGGGGACGCGATGGCGGAGCAGTTCGGTCAGCGGCTGAAGGCGCTGCGTCTGCAGAGAGGACTGCAGCAGTCGGACCTGTCCGGGCCGGGCGTGTCGGTCAGTTATGTGTCGATGCTGGAGAACGGCAAGCGCGAGCCCACTGCGCGTGTGATCGCGCACCTCGCTGGCGTGCTGGGCCTCGATCCGTTCGAGTTATCCGGGCCTACCCTCGCCGACAAGCTGGACGACGAGCGACGCTGGGCACTGGCAGGGGCCGAGTTGGCGCTCTCCACCGGGGAGCACGAGCGGGCGCGGGCCGAGTTCGCCGCCCTCGAGGCATCCGTTGGCCTGCCAGCCTCATGGGGACTGGCCCGGGCCTTGGAGGCCCTCGGCGACCTCGAAGCCGCTCTGACCGTTCTGGACCGCGTGGTGGTCGGTGTCGGCTTGACCGGCGACTACCTGCTGCTGGTTCGCGCACACATCGCGCGGAGCCGCTGCTTCGGCGAGATCGGCGAGGACGTGGCCGCCCTTGAAGCCGCCATCGAGGCGGCCACGACGATCGAGAGCCACGGCCTGACCGGTACGGACGAACACGCTCAAGCGCTATCTACGCTGGTCGGACGCTATTACACAGTCGGCGACCTGCTTAACGCCGAGACCACCGCACGAGAGCTTCTTGCCCTGGTGGACGCCGGCTCGTCCTGGAAGGCCCGGGGTTCCGCTTACTGGAACGTTGCCGGCGTCGCCGAGGCGTTAGGCGACTTACCTAGGGCCGTCGCCTATGCCGAGCGTGCACTCGCACTGCTGAGCGAGGGCGACGACGAACGGGCATGGGCGAGGTGCGCCGTCGCCTGCGCTTGGTTCTGGATGCGTCACCCCGACGCGCCGGAGCACCTCGACGCCGTCGACCGTCTCCTGGCCCAGGCTGGGAGCAAGCTAGCTACCAGCGGCACCGACACCGATCTTGCCTACTTGGAGACCGAGCAAGCCCGCGCCGCGCTCTTGCACGGTGACCCCGACGCAGCAGTCAACCTCGCCGACAGAGCCCTCGAGCGCCTCGGTACCCAAGCGAGAGCCGAGACCGCCGACACCCTCCTCGTTCTCGCCCAAGCTCACTTGGAGCGCGGCGACCACGAGACAAGCGCCGCCCTTGCCGACCAGCTCGAGCTCACCCTGTTGAGCCTGCCCCACAGCCGCCCCGCCGCCCACACATGGCGAGGACTGGCAGACACGCACAAGGCACTGGGCAACCACGACGCCGCTTACCGGGCGCTGGAGCATGCGTTGAATGCCCACGCGCTGCCGACCCTCCCCACCACCTCCCCACGCCGGACCCGCACGCACGGATAGGCGGCCCTCGCCGCCGCCTATTGACGCGCCTGTGGGGCTGCTACACACTCCTTGTGTGGTTGATCAGCGCCGGGGGTTGATCAAGCAGACGGCTGGCAGTCCTGACGGCAGAGGGAGAGCAAAATGTCCGAGTCTCCAGTAGCCCGTCAGCAGAAACGCTTGAAAGCCAGCTCGGGGTCGAGTTCCTTAACCGTTAGTCCTGATCCTTCGAAGAGCTCCCCTGCTCATCGCCCCAACTCGGTGGGCAGCTTGGGCTCGAACTGCATCAGAGCAGGAGCAGGTCCCAAGATCCCTTGATCCACGCTGCAAGTGGCGCTCCGCGACCGCCTTAAGGTCGGCCGAACTCGTGACCATCGTCCTACCAACCCGGATCGGAGGTGGTTGTCGGTGAACGACAGCGATGCCAGAACAAGCGAGACGGTGACCTTTGGCATTGATGGACGGGATTACGAGATCGACCTTTCCAAACAAGACGCTGAGAGGCTACGAGCCACAATCGCGCCCTATATCTCCGCGGCACGGCGCGTTGGCGGACGCGCCCTACACGTGGTGCGGCAGCGCCTTGCGGACGACATGGCTCGGAGCGGGAACGTCCGACAATAGGTGTCCACCGGGGAGTTCAGTCGCCATCCAGCAAACTTCCGAGTCTCTCCTCCGCCGTGAACCGCTAGGCCAAAGACAACAGCCACTGCGCAAGGCTATCGACGCGGCATCCGATCACAGCGCAACCTTGGCGGACATCGACCTGTTGTAAGGGCTCTCTGCTTTACAGAACTTCCTGCCGCGGGGGACAACCAGATGTAGTGTCCCGGCCCCGCCCGAGGGTCGTTCTAGGTAGAACGCTGACCAGCATAGTCATCGAACTTGCCGGCAAGAACCGCCGGAAGCCCGCGAGCGGCTTCCAACGCTTCCGTGAGGTCGCTGACGTGAGCTTCAACTGCGCGCTCGACCCCTCGCCTTACGATGGCTTCGCGGTCCGGAAGTTCGTGCGTCCTATCCTCCGTGGCGCGGTCGAACACCGCGTGGTACTCGGAGATGACCGAGCCAAACAGAACCTCCTCCGGTGGCCAGGGAAATTTGTGACGCTCCACCTCTAGAACCGGCCACGGCCAGCCCATCTCGGTGATTACACACTGGCCGGCCTCTCGACCCAGCACATCCAACGCTGTCGATCCGATGACAAAGTAGGGATGCCTGGTGACCATAAGCACTGCTGGATGGACAGCCAGGTACCACCAGATCCAGCAACGCATCTGGCTCCGCTTAGCGGGCGGGCTCAGCCAGACCGCCAGATTGCCATAGAACTCCGAAATCCGAGCCAGGACTGTTGAGCCGAGCGCGAAGCCCCGCAAGTTGACATTGAAATAGTGATGCCAGGTCGAGTCAGCAACAATTCGACCCACATTTGCCAAGGAGCCGTCGTAGGCGGTCGTCACTCCGTAGACTCGGCCGTTGCGCTTGTCGGTGCCGGATGCGACGACCTCCGGTTCTGGCTGACCGCCAGGACCGACCGGCCAGGCCGCGTTCGGCAGGTTAGTTGGGATCTCGAGCTGACC
The DNA here is from genome assembly GCA_045807245.1 of Actinomycetales bacterium. Classification (GTDB taxonomy): domain Bacteria; phylum Actinomycetota; class Actinomycetes; order Actinomycetales; family CAVURS01; genus CAVURS01. The sequence continues at coordinate 23,301 of JBJMHS010000008.1, read as the reverse complement.
CTCGTGCATGTGGTCAGGGAACGCGTCGATCGGGCCGCTGCGCCCACAGAACAGCGGGTGAGGCCGATATCGCCGCCGGAAGTACGGCAGCTCCCAGCCGACCCCATACTTGCTCAGGATGAGGTGCTGCGGCAGCGAGTCCTCTTGGAGGGCAAGATCATTAATGTCGCGAATGAAGTCAGGGACCTGAGTGTTGTGATTATTTACGAAAGACGCGTCAGGGAGGCCTTCCCACCGGCGAAGTTCCCCCGCTCGCGGCACTCCTCGACCGATCGCACGGCCCAGGTTCAGATACGGGTCAAGTGCAGAGTCGGCATCTGGCGGCCGAGGATTCGAGTGGTCGCCAGTGATGAGAACACCGCCGCCAGCGTCCATCCAGGCACGCAGGTCGGCCACTTCAGCAGCCGTCAGTTCGTTCTCCGGAAGGCCCTGCTGGTTGCACTGCAATACACCAAATATCCAGAGCTGGTCGTAGCCGTTTAGGAGAGCCGCCGTCAATTTGTGGTTGGCGTGGCCGCCCGAGTGACGGTTGACCAGGTCAATATCGAACTGTGCGTAGAACGAACTCTGTGTGCGGAGTATGTCTCGCAGATGATCGACGCCGAAATCGAGGCCTGCATTGAAATCCACCAGGTTAGAGTCGGTGTAAAAGAGAATCTTGACTGTTGGTCTCGGGCAGAACCATCGCCACCATGCATGACCTTCGCCCGGTAGAAATTCGTTTCGCAGCGGCAACCACACCGGAGGCCCAGGTTCCGCGTCGCTCGACATTTCGCGCCTTCTCAGACTGAGAGATTTCTTCTCGGACTTGTTTGGCTAGCTCATCACGCATGGGGTGTTTTGGCCACCACGTCAAGGGCGGTGAGTAGCTACTTATACATGGAAGCCGCAAAACTAGCAGCCACCGAAGCGGCATACCATGGCTCGATTGAGCCCGTGACTATGGTCTACGCGAGGAATGAGGGCCTTCCCCGAGTGACCTAGGCAACTGCGCAAACGAAACCAATGTTGGGCTGTGCATATGGCTCAGGCACCAAGCTAAATACTGTGACACGACTCGTTCTTCTGATGTCGTTCATGTCACAGCGCACGGACGGTGGCCGCGTCCTGGGGGTTGAAAGTGGTCGATGAGTTAATCCGCGTCTCAACGCCTCGATGCGCGACGAGCCACGTTCGGCGGTCGAACGCACCGCGGACAGCATCAGACTTTGCCTCTTGCTCCAAATCAGCAGTTTCGGCTACTTAAGATTTCGACTGCTGGGCACGCGCGGTCTTCCCTACTCCATCGGGCAGCCCCCTTTGTGGTCGGGGCACTTCCCTCGTGAGCGACTTCGGTGCTACCGCTGCCGCCTGCATCGTCCCTTGCCGACGCCGAGGAAGGTGCTGGCCCCGCCTCGTCGTGCAAACCGCCGGAGACGCCGACCTCAACCTCGGGATGCTCGGCGTCCGCGTCATTCCTGAGCTCGACGCGTGGCCCACTGGGCGCTGGAGGCACCCCCATGTCCGGACCGACTCCCGTGCGCCCGCGGCCCTTAGCCTCGTTGCCCGCCGACGTCGACGCACCTTCGGCTTGATCCGGTGCTGCCCGGTATGAGCCGCTGGTAGTTCCGGGGGTATCCGGTGCGTCAGGGGTGGAAACAACGGGCGGAATCGGATCCGCGTCGCCAAGCCCCGAGCCGCTAGCCCGTTCCAGCATGTCCGTCGCGAAACGTTCGCTGAGCCCAGCCGCGAACCCCATAAGGCCGAAGAACGCGAACGTCGATGGGCTGTCCTGTACGTCAGTCGGCCGGCCTTGCACCGTCAGCAGTCCACCCAGCAAGGCGAAGTACACGACCGCGGCGAGGACACCCCCGACGAACGGTCGGGCGGCCCCTAGTGCGCGGATTTGATTGCGAGGAGCCGTGTAATCCAACAGTAGCTCTCGACGTCCGAGGCGGCCCCTGGGGGCCGCGCCCGCGTCAGGTGGCGACATCCGCTGAAGGACGCTGACGGCGGCGCCGCAGGTACCGGCGATGGTCGCCGCTAAGAATGCCGGGGTAGCAAGCTGAGTGGGCCACCATCGATCCGCAATGACGCCGATCGCGGCAAAGACCGCAAGGGACGGCGCCAACCCCAGCATCACCCCCGCAAGATACTGAAAGCGAGTCTTGCGTTGAACTAAGTCTTTGACACGCCGCTGCGCGTCTATCCACTCCATGTGCAAGTCAGCCAGGACCACGGAGTTGTTCAACGGCGGCTGACCCTCCAACTTGTCGGCGAAATCCATAACACGGCTCATGACTGAATACAATGCTGCTATTGCGTCGTGCCGGTCGAGGGAACCCGGATCGGGCTCATAGACTCGCTCGACGTCCCGAGCGAGCTGTCGCACTCGACCTTCAATCACTACTAATTCGCCCGAGGCATTTAGCACTGAGAAGATTTTGTCTTTGGTCGTTCGTGCGCACCCGCCTCGAGCCTTAGTGCAATAGAACTCACTCTCTATTTGCTCCCCATCCCGCTGCTCGGCGAATGCCAGCTTGGCCATTCGTTCTAGTGTGTGGCTTCCTTGAAACCTACGCCGTTGCTCAACGTCCCCTTTGGGAATGGGGAGCGTGATGTCGCGACGGATCAATCGGGCTTGAAGAATATGATCGAAGGTGACTCTACTGTGAGTGAGTGTGAAATACAGATACGCGGAAGCCGACCTAGCCGCGTCAAGTTCCTCCGCCGTTCCGGCGTCCGATGGATTCACGTGCAGCCTTCGTTTCTCGAGCCAGACTCTGATGTACTGCGCGCCAATTTAGTCGGGCTGATTAACCCCGTAGCCGGGCCTGGCGTCCGGCATGTTTACCCCATGCCCACTTTCTGCGTCGGAGTCAGCAGCAACCGCTTCGTCCTCATTGCCAGCACTGCCGCCGGCATCTTCCAGTTCCGTCGCCTCGAACTCCTCTTCACTTGCTTCGTCGTCGCCGTCGCGGTCTCTTCCGTCGAACTCTCCTGCGACCCCGTTCGCTTCCATGGCCCGCGCCTTCCTCTCTTCTAGTAACGCTCTGCGAATGTGCTCTTTGCTGAGGGGATACGTCAAGCCCAAATGCGGCCGACGATGGCATTTGCGGCTACTGTGCCGTGCAGTCCGAAAGGCTCAATATGTGAGAGCCGCGCGGGGTGGACCAGGTGTCTGGTCGGTATGGAATCATTTGTGATCGGGCCAAGTGCGTCGGCTTGGGACGAGCGCGCGACAAACCGTCAGGGCCGTCCGAAGCTTCCAATCGTTAGGGTTTCTGATCTCCTCGATGAACGCCGCGGTGCTGCGCTCGATCGAGGCTCTAGCCTTCGCATGCTCCCGCACGTCCTGCAACCGATCAAAGTTGAACCACGCGAGGCCGCGCGCGACGCGTATTCCGTAGTTCGTTAGCAACTCATCCTGACGAGTAAACAGCTGATCCAGACTTGACATCATGTGCCAATATCGTTCGGCTAGCTCATCTTGAACGTCGTCGATGGATGAACCAAGTACGTCATTCATAAGGTGATAATCGGAAATGTGATTGGCGACTTTCCCGCTCGACGCCAACGTCTCCAATGCAATGGGAAGGTCGTAGGACATGTGTGCCATCATGGAAAAAAGTACGTCCTCCAAGACGTAACTCCGGGGCACTAGAGAGGCTTGGTACACGTCCCGCCAGGGCCTAGCTACCCCCTGCGGTTGTTCCAAGGCCCGGTTCGTGTGTCCGCGTTGATGTGGCTTCTGATGAAGCCACCCATCGATCGCATCCATTGCCCTGAAGTACTGGGACGCCAGCGCGACGGAGAGGTCGGCGACCCAGTCCGGGTCGCGAAAGCGGGGTCTTCGGCGGTTGAGACTTCCAGCCAATGTCTGTGTCAGGCGGAAGTAGGTAAACGCGAACGCTGCGCGGTGGTCATGTGTCTCGTCATAGCGCCGCACGTACCCGTTCAGGCGATCCGCCACTAACTCGACCTTGAGGTCAGCACTCAGTGCCGTCACGTGTCGCCGCCCTCCGAAATGTCGCGCAGGAGCGTCCCGGAAGCTCGGCGCTGCGCTTGCTCGTTCGCTAGGGCCCAAGTGCAAACCAGGGTGCCGCTCAGATGCGCGAGATCAGGGGCGACCTGATAGCTGGCTTTCCACGCCGATCCAAGGAGGGGCATGTGGTAGGTCGATGACATGCCGCCTGCGTGAATCTCCGCGGGGTAGTCGAATCGCCGCTCAAACACGCCGCGCAGTGGGCCGAACCTCTCATGGGCATGCACCGCGACCGACGTACCATCCGCATCCAGGACGTAGCGCTCCTTTAGCCAATAGAGAGTCAGGCCCCACTTCGACAAGGTCACAAGGTTGTCTGCCACACCGAAAGCCCCTTCATTAGGGGCCGCGGTGACGATGGAGCTCAGCCGGGCCGGCCCAGTCAGCCGCTGGGTGAAGTGCATGGCCACGGATAACCCGACGTTCTTCAGTCCGCTGTGCTCACGTCTCAAGGCGCGCCAGTCGACAACGCGAAAGCGAAATTCACCGGCCCATTGGCCGTTTCCGATGTCGAAATAGTAGATGTGACTGGGGGCGGAACTAGCGTTCCATCCGTCCATGCGAACCAGCCTCCGAGCAGCAACAGGAGACGAGTTTGAATGGTCTCGTGACGCCGGGTCGCCTGATTGCCTCCGCGCACGCAACCGACAGTAACCATGATCCTCTTGGGACCCCCCGATGGCTATACCTCGATCAATGGTTTGTCCTACGGCACCAATGGTTCATTTCAGGCAGGGCACGGTGCCGTTTGGGCCAGTGGCCCATATTTGTCGGTTCAGGGCCCGGGGTTCGGACGATGGCGGTTGAGGCGATCCAGCATGTTTCAGACGCCTACTAGAGGCCGACTGTCAACACGCCCTCCGGAAGGGAATCACGAAGCCTGTGTTGACGCCGTATCGCCTTGCCGGCCTCACCGCCAGGCCAGCGGATGAAACCGCCTAGGTTGTCGTCCCTCTAGCGAACGGTGAGTCACGCGCTGGGAGCGGCCTCGTACGCCGCCATGATCTCCGCGCTGATCCGCCCTCGCTCAGACACGTCGTACCCGCTGGCACGCGCCCACTCGCGGATCGCTTGTGAGTCTGACCGGCCACGCGGGCTGGCACCACGCCGCGATCGGCCACCGCTGCGCCGGCCAGCCTCGATGTACGGCCGGAGGAGCTCCCGCAGGGCCTTTGCGTTCCGGGCGCTCAGGTCGATCTCGAAGGTACGACCGTCGAGGCCAAAGGTGACGGTTTCATCCGCCTTCTTGCCGTCTGTGTCATCGACGAGCTCGACGATTGTCTTGGAAGCCATAAGCCGGACTCTACCTTGGACTCGATTCACCTTTGCCACGACTCGCGGGACTCGAACCGGACACCTGGCGGCGCGTTGGCGGGGGGTGCTCGGCCATCTTGATCTGTTGAGCGTGCTGACATCAGTTCGCGCTGAAGTAGCCCAGGCAATCGACGACGATCTGCACTCCCGAGCTGCTGTTGTAAACGTCGATCGCGCCGCAGGGGGAGGGCCTGGTTGTGCCGTCCTGATAGGCGACGAGGTAACCGCCACAGGTCGGCGTGACCGCCGTGATGTTGGTGATCAGCGTCGGATTGGCGGCGACCACCGCTCCTCCCTGCACAACCTGGAGCACCTTTCCTGCGCCAACCGCGCCACCGTCCTGGCGGGTGTCGATCATCCGTGCAAGGACTCGCCTGGCTGCACCCTGATCGCACTCCGCGTTCGAGCCGGCCGCCTCCCGCCGCATCTGCTCGGCGTGGTGCGATCACGCTCGACCGGACCTCGGAGTGCACACTGCTCAGGTCCGCCGCCAGGCGAAGTAGACGACGCTCGCCCACCATGCGCCCAGTGCCGCTAAGAGACCAAGGATCCCTTTAGGGAACAAAACATGTCCGACCTGCCCCTCAGCCCAAGAGTTGGCGGTTGTTCGGCAGTTCGCCTTTCCCTCGTTTGAGTCGTAGGCTCGGCATATCGTGCTCTTCGTTGAGGTCGTCGTGGTATCGGGCGGAATGGCTAGGGACGCCTTCGGCGTTCTCGGCGTGGCAAAGAGTTGTGTAGGGTTCACCGTCGCCAACCACTTCTCGAAGGCCTTGAGCATCGCTGCATGGCCGAGTTCGTTGGGGTGGAAGCTGCTATGTGCCCAGCGTTGCGGATTGAACCGCTGCTCGGCTGGACCGTTCACTGATCGAAGTCCAATGAAGTTGATACCCGGGTGGCCTTCGTTATCCGGGTCACACAATTGCAGATTCGAATCGCTGAGAGCGTTGGCCATGTCGCTCAGGTAATAGAAGCCGTGGTCGTCGGCGGCCTCGTGAATGTCCTGGTTTAGCATGCTCACGAATCGGCGGATGAATGTTCGCTCGGTGAGCGACAGGGCAAGGTCGCCGCAGTCTGGGGCGTCAAAGATTGGGTTGGGGTAGGCAGTTACAACGACGGGCGTGTTCGGAAATTCAGCGCCTATCTCTGTGTACGTCGTCTCAAGTTGTTCCTTGACCTGGGGCAGGGACATCAGCCAGAGGCCACTCTTTTCATCGCAGTTTCCGGGGGCGACGCACATGATTCCGACGGTCGAGAAGCCGGCGTCGTTGCCACCGACCGTGACAGCAACCAGCGCCGGGTGATATGTCTGCTCACTGGTCACAGGCAGTCGGGCGTACTGGTCCAGCTGCGTGAAGTGCTCCCCAGCCTGGGCCAAGTGAGACTCTGCTAGGTCCGGATGGGACGCGACCTCGGGATCATGCTGAACGTTCCTCGTTACGGCGCCGGAGCAGGCGAGATCGACCAGGCCCGTGAAGGGCCTCTGCTGGCTAGCCAAGACTGCCCACGACGTAGGCGAGCGGCGACATTCGTCACCACCGCCATCGTCGGTACCGCGAAAGTAGACGCTCGCCCCCTCCCCCGACATATATGAGTCGCCCAGTGCAACCAGTACCTTGTCGCCTGCTTGGCCGGCCGGCTCATCCGGCTTCTTCGCGCCTGTCGGCGTAACACCCATCAAGGCAAGAATGGCGACGATCGCAACGATGTCGGCCTGAGTCGGCGAGGCCTGGGCCACCATTAGAAGGCCGATCGCGCCCATCGCAAGCAGCAGCCACGGCGAACGGGCCCACGCCGCGGCCGCGAGACTCCCAAGGACAAATACCCCGGCGCCGGCTACAGCGCTCCAAGCGACCGCCGGAGCGATCGCGCTCGGCCCAGGCGGATTCAACTTCGACATCAGCAGAGCCGCGGCCACGGACAAGCCGAGCGGTACGAATCCGAGGAGGGCGGTCCCCAGCAGAAGGCCGCCGACGAGCACCGGGGCACGACCCAGAAGAAGGGCTCCGAGAACGAACGACAGCCCTCCGACGGCCAACAGGACAACACCGATCCGCAGGTTCAGGTTCGCCGCCCCTGGGGCGAGGTCGCGCCACAACATCACTAGCGAACCGGTACCTAAGTACACGGCGATGACGCCGTAGAGGCCCAGCCCGTCTGCATGAAGCTTCCAGAAAACGCCGAGCATGACGAGGCCACCGGACGCCATCCCGGCTCCGACCCACCACGGCAGGGTTTGGGGGTGACGCTCCCTGTCAGCGACATACTCGCCGCGAATCCAGAGTGTCGAAACGATAACAAACAATATTAAGAAGATCTGCACGCGAAGTCGCGATGCACCATTGTTTGCCGCTACCAGTAGCGCGATCAAACCTACTACGAACGTCAATATCCGGCGTGCTGCCGCGCTATCTCGTACTAGAGTGATGACCTGCGCTATCCGTGCTTGAACGAAATCGAGCATGATGAGCCCTAATGTCTAGATGCGCGAACCGTATTGCCCTGTTCATGCAAACAATCTGGCGACGTCGGCGATCGCTCAGGAAACTACTCCGCGTCAGGGCTCTTGTCACTGCCTTTAGACCTTACCCATTCACCTGCCACGTGCTGCTGATGAGAACAGCGCGAGGCATCTCGGGCCCCGTGGACCGCGCGAAATGCCGCTTAGCAGCGTCTGGGACGGCAGGCGCTTCCGCTAGTGGCTGGTCTGGGTGCGGCTCGCTGCCTACGCACAGAGGCCAGGTGCGATGGGGTGCGAGTCCCGCAGCCCAATCGGGTCCGTACGCACCATTGGCTGATATCTGATCGCAGAGCACAGTGGCTTACACTATGGTCCAAACGGTCGCATCGACGGGGGAGCTTGCGCAGCGCGGCGGCCAAACGAGACGTTGGCCTTAGATCGTCAGGAGAAGACGTAGTCAATGACCGTGGCAATGGCCGAAATAGCAAGAATTCCACCCATCGTCAGCCAACCCGCTCTCGTCCACCGTCGACAAGCAGTTTCGTCATGGCGCTTAGAAAGGCCAACCAGAGCTAGGATCAGTGTTGGAATTCCAGCGATTGCGAGGATCAAACTGACCGTCTCGATCGCAGAGACGACGATCAGAATCATGTTGTTTCGCCGTACGGTCGTCACCTGATCCTCCATTGAAGGCCACCGTGGCCACGTTCAGTCCTGATCGCGAGTTAGATATTGCCAGACCAGGACCGCTCCCGAAAGCGTGAAGATCCCAGCCAGACCCAGCGCGTTGATAACAGCACCCGCCTTCGCTTGCTCAGCCAAACCCACGCCTGATCCCACAAAGAAGACAGCGAGTGACCCAAGTAAATATCGAGGGACTCGAACCTTCGCCAGGCTGACGCTTGGCCGGACGGCGCCGGAATGCCGTCCCGAGCCCTTGTCCGTTCCATTGTCTTCTGGTCGCTCCATCAATCTTCCTTGTTCACAGCGCATCATCGCCACGGGAAGCGCGGCTTCCAAGAGTGTCGCCAAAGGTGAGGCCACCCCATTCGCTTTTTGCTCCATCCGTTGCCGTAATCAACCGCGGTGGCCGCGACGCCGATCCCCGTGCCCCACTTGGCGAACTTCTTAATCACGTGGCCCCCGATACGGGTCCCGGCGTGAAGGTGACGCCCTACACCGGCCCATCGGGAGCCACCACTCGCTGCCGCGCTCGTGCCTTTGCTGCTGACAGACGACCATCCGGACTCCTTGCGCCATGCCTGACTCCATCGTCCATGCCGTGCGTCGTTGACTGCGTCAATATCATCGCGGTAGCTGAAGAAGTGGTCAGTCGCCCAGAATGCCTTCTTCGCAGCATGCCAGACGCGCCCCCACCAGTGCCGCCCGTCGAGGTCGAAGCCGTCGATGGGGTTAGTCGGGTAGGCGTAGTCGTTCGCGGAGCCCCCAGCCTCTGGGTCGACGGAGAGGAAGCGGCCGGTCGCCGGGTTGTAGAGGCGTGCGCCCATGAGGACGACACCAGCGAGATCGTCGGTGGACCGTTGTTTGCCGCCCAGCCAGCCGTAGCGACTGGGGCTGGTCGCATTGGTGTCGCGGGCGGCACCGTACTCAGTGGACTCGAAGTAGGCGTCTGTGCCGGTCGCGCCGGTGTCGTCGGGCACGGTCGCGATGACGTCGCCGTGCAGGTTGGTCAGTTGCAGGATCGGGGTGCTGGAGCCTTGGTCTTGCAGGGCGGCGAGGTTGCCGTCGAGGCCTTGGACGTTGCGTTCCCAGCTCCACGTGGTGCCGGCGTCGGTGGAGGTGTTGACCCAGGACGGGCTGTCGCCCGTGTCATCGTAGTGGTTGAGGATGCGCCGAGTCTCGCTACTGGAGGTTGAGTCTACCGCGGCCCGCAGCCGCCGAGCCGGGTCCAGGGTGAACGTCTTGGCGCTCGTGCCTTGGGTTTGCGATGCAACCATGTCGTTGGCGTAATAGCCAACGCTCAGGTCGTTGCTGCCGCTGCTCAGGTCCGCTGCGGGCACCGTGGTGGTGCGACCAAATTTGTCGTACACATAGCCGGTATTGGTGATCCGGTCCGCGGAGTCGAACGTCGAGTTGGCCGTGGTCGAGGTGCCGGTCTGGCACAACCCGTTCGCGTCGGGCCCAGCCGTGGTCAGGCTGGTGCGCGTGGATTCCTTCCCGAAGGCGTAGGTGCGGCTGGTGCACTGCCCCAGGTTGGTGTCGGCGACCGACGTGAGCCGGCCGGCGTTGTCGTAGGTGTAGTCCTGCTCGGATTGTGCCGAGCTCGCGCCGACGGTCTCGCCTTGGTTGTCTTCGGTGCTGGTGAAGGTCAGCCAGGTGGCGCCGGACTTGGCGTAGGTCAGCGACCGGGCCTCGCCGGTGTCGTCGTAGCGTGTGGACGCCATCAGGCCGTTGGGATAGGTCTGCGTAGTGAGGTCCCCGCCGGCGTCGTAGCCGCCGGTGAACGTCGAGATCCCGGAGCCCATGCCGGTGTCGAGGGAGGTGACCAGACCTCGGTGTTCGGTCTTGCCGTTGGCGTCAGTCCCGTCGTAGGTGTAGGTGTACGTGCCCTTGCCGTCGGCGTGGGTGGCGACGTTCCCGTCGATGTCGTACGTCGTGGTCGCGTTGTTCCCGTCGGCGTCGGCATAGGAATTTTGTTGGCCGAGGCTGTTGTAGCCAATGGAGATGGTCGATGTCCCGTCGGTGACGCTGGTCGCATCCCCGGTCGAGGCGTCGTATCCGGTCGTGATGTCAGGCACGGCAGTCCCGCCGTCGGACGAAGGCGTGACGGCCAGGCTGGTCATCGTCGGGCGACCGGCCGCGTCGTAGGTGTTGGTCGTGACCCGTGTCGTGGTGCCCGACGTCTCCGTCACGGTCTTGGTCGCGCCGTACAGGTCATACGTGGTGACGGATGACGGGATTGTCGTCCCGCCCGGTTGCGCGGCAGGGGCGACGTGGCAGACCAGGCCCGCCCACTGCGGCTTACCCCCACAGGTACCCGTGCCCGATGCCGTGTAGTACGTCGTAAGCGTCGTCCCGGCGTCGGAGCCGCTCGAGGCGGGCATCCGAGCCTCGACCATGCGGCCGGAGCTGTCGTAGCGGGACTTGGTCACGATGTCGTTGCCGGTCCCGGGCATTGGCGTGGTCTGGGTCGTCGGCGCGTGCAGGACCCAGCCGGAGGTGGGGCCGGTGTTGGAGGCGCCGTCTATCGGGTCGTAGCCGGTCTGGGTCGTCTTGGTGTCGGCGCTAGGGACCGTCGTGCCATCCAGCACGTCCGGACTGGTCGTGGTGGTCGTGACCAGGTGGCACGGGCATATCGTCGTCGGCCCGGACTGGTCGTAGGTGTTCGACGTCTTGGTCCGCACCGACGCTATCGCGCCGCCGGAAAGCTGGACCTGGTGAGCCGGGCCTTCCGTGGTGAGCAGGTCAACGCCGTCCGCGGTGTACGTCGATACGGTGGCCAGCAGGTCGGCCCGGGCCGAGGAGGTCGGCAGAGTGGACACGTAGGCATCCGTGTCCGCCGTCGGGCTGAGCGCATTGGCCCGGCCGAGCGCGTCTAGCTGCCAGGTGACGTTGCCGTTGGCGTCGTAGCGGGTTGAGTCGATCTGCCAGGCGCCTGCGCCATATGAAGCGGAGTCGACGGTCCGGCCGTTGATATCGGTGTAGGTCAGATCCGCGTACGCGTACTCGCCCGAGCTGGGCTGGTAGTCGCCGTGCGAGTCCACTGAGGCAGGCACCTTGGAGGCCGGGAAGACCGCGGCGCCGGCGTAGGGCAGGTCGGAGGACTGGGCCCAGCTGGCGGTGCCGGTGGAGGAGTCGAAGAGGTCGATCGGCGCGCCCGTTCCGGTGACTGGCACGCCGTAGGCCACGGCCTGCTTTTCCGCGCCCAGTGTCGGGTCCGTCCGAGAGACGTCGACCACGCGGCCGGAGTCGTCGTAGTCGATCGTCCACGCGGCCCGACCGGGCGGAGTCAACGTGGTGATCCGGCCGTTCGAGTCATAGGCATAGGTGGTCTTCAGCGCCGGGCTGATCCGCGGGTCCCAAGCCGCACGAAGGTGGCCGGTGCTGTCGTACTGGTAAGAGGCGACCTGCACGGTGGCCATGTTGGTCGTGGCCGGGTCGTACGCCTCGTACGAGATCCCGGACACCAGGCCGGTGTAGTCGCCCCACTGCCCCGACCCCGTGCCGGTCGCCGTGGTCGACGTGGCGTAGGTGACGAACAGGGCCTGGCAGCCGGCGCTCAGCGACGTGCCTGAGCCGCAGGTGACACCGGTCGCGACCGGGGCCAAAATGCGAGTGACTCGGCCGTTGCCGTCGCGGGTGTAGGTCGTGGTGGACTCCGCGCCCGGCTGCACGATCTGCGACACGGTCCACGTGCTGCCGGTCTTGGTCCAGGTCGTGGTGGTCGTGTCAACATCGGTGAGTACCCAGGTGGTGCAGGCCCCGGACACGATGGTGGTGCACAGCAGCAGGGAGCCGTCGTTGGCATCTCCCGTGCCGACGTACTTGGCGGCCGTGCCGGTGCCGGTGGTGTGCTGGTAGATCAGCGACGTGCCGTCGGACGCCTTCAACGTGACATAGCCGCTGGCCGAGTTGTCGACGAGGGTGTAGTCACCTGCGCCGCCGTCCGGCCCGGGCACTGACGCGGTCCAGCCGGCGCCGAAGACTCCGGTCGGGCCGGTGTTGGCCGTGGGTGGTGACAACGTCGTCGCGGTCCGGCCGATCGACAAGCCGGCCTGAGATGCGTCGGTCTCGTCGACCTGGAAGTCGCCAGTGTTCAGCGACACCGTGCCTGCGCCGACGTCCTGCGTGGCCGCGGAGTCGGCGAAAGAGGTCGTCGCCAGTGTCACGGTCGCCACGTTCGTGACATTGCTCAGGGTGCAGGTGGATGTGCCGCCGGAGTTCTGGAAGCAGGCCTGCACCTGCACCGGGCCATCGCCGCCACCTGCCGTGTGGACGGTCGCGGCCAGGTTCCAGTTGAGTTGCGAGTAGTTCTCCACCGAGCCGGAGGTGGTCCCGGACTGCGGCCACGAGCTGATCGGCGTACCACTGCCCGGCGGCGTGACGTCCCCGGTCGGGATCGTGATCCACGGCACCGACGAGTCAGTCCCTTGCCGGTACTGGTAGGTGACCTGGTTGTACCCCGAGCCGCTCTGCGCCGTGAGCGCGACACCGGCCTGGGTGCGTGACTGGTCGGCCGGGGTCAGTACCCCGCCGGATCCGGCACCAAAGGTGTAGGTCGTGACGGCGGACTGGTGGAAGGCGTTGTCCCGCGCAAGGGCGTACAGGGTGTGCTGCCCCAACGTCGGCGTGAAGGAGATCGTCTTGGCTGCCCCGGAGTTGGACGTGTCGTTGACCAGCGTTCCGTCCGCCGGCGACGGGTCATCTAGCGACCAGTAGTAGCCCGCGCCGTCAGTCGATGCCGTGTCTAGGGTGCAGCTCGCGCTTCCCGACAGCGCGGTCCACGCATTGGCGCTGTAAGGCGTGCACGAAATCGATGGCGCCGCGGGGTTGCCGACGTTCATCGCGAACGTGACGTAGTCCGACCAGGTCCCGTAGTCCGTCCCGCCCAGCGAATCGACGACTGACCCGCGGGCACGCCACTGATAGCGAGCGGGTGAGGTGAGTTGGTTGGCGGTAGGGATCTTCACCGTGGCCGGAGCCCCTGGCGTGACGTTCGCGACGGTGCCTGTCCACGAGTAGGCCGGATACGCGGGATCATTGACGACCTGGAACTCAACAGTCTCGGCCCCACCGTCACTGTTCGACACCGATGCCGTGAACGAGGGCGTGTAGGACGTGGAGACATACACGCTTGTCGTTGTAGTGACGCTGGGCATCATCGACATCTTGGTCGTTGACGGCTTGCTCGGGATCGAGTTGTACGTGACGGTCAGGATTGGCGAGCGGGTGCTGGTCGTGCAGGACGTGCCGCTGTTTGGGTCTGGGTTGCCCGAGCACAGGTACTTGCGCTGCACAGCCGCGCTCGTCGACTCGTCATGGGCCCGTAACTCGATGCCGTAATTCGTCAGCGTGCCGGCCGCCCAGGCCTGGGTCATCTTGGTGACGTCGATGTTGGCGTAATCGTGCAGGCAGCCGCCGGTGGCGTAACCGTGGGAGAAGCTGGCCCCGCCGGCGTATGAGGAACTGGTGCTGACCGTCGGCTGGTTGGCCCAGGTCGCGGTCGAGATGGCGAAACTCGAGGTCACCGGGTAGGCGTCGACTTGGTAGTTGGTGCAGGAGTAGGCCAGGTAGTTGTACACCTGGAGCGTCGCGTTCGTGACATCGCCACCCATGTAGCCGGGAATGTCGGCGAACTTTATCAGGGTGCGCATCTTGTTCGCGCCGGTGTTGCCGATGCCCAGGTTGTAGTCCCCGCCGTGCGCGGTGCTGTCGTTCTCCTTGATGAACGTGTCCCCCAGGCCCGTCGCGTGACCGATGACCGGGTCGATCGTCACCGGGTAGACCGTCGAGGGATCGGTCAGGAAGCTCATCGCCGGCGTCAGAGTCATCGACGTGTCGCCGGACGTCGCCGACACATCGGCAGTCAATGCGACGCGGTTCGACGGGGAGCCGGACTCGTCGCGCTGAGCGTCGTACATCAACGGCGGGGCTGCCGACAGGACTGCGGTGCCGTTTGTGTCGGTCAGATCGAAGCCGCCGCCCTGGCGACTGACTGCGGACAGTCGCGTCAACGCCAGCGGCAGCTTCAGGGCCAGCGCCGACGATGGCGCGTGCTGCAACACCACGGACTGCTCGAACCCGTCCGGCGTCGCCGACAGCACTAGGCTCATGTTCTCGTTGATCGCGTACGTGGCCGATGAGCCGGAGATGGTCGGGGCCGGCAACGCCTTTGACCACGACAAGCCCAGCTTTCGACTCCCCCGAGCGAACAGCACCGCCGCGCCCGCACCACCAGCGGAGAACGTCACATCCGCAATCGAAGCCTTGGGCGCGAAGCCGTCTTTCGTCGTCTGCAGGTTCAGGTCCAACGGCACCCAGGAGCCATCAGCCTGCTGCACTCGCTGCGGCGTCGGCGACGCCTCCGTGGTCAGCGAACCATCCGGGTTCACCCACGTCTCCGACCGTTCCGTCCGCAGGCCCGAGACTTCGACACGGGAGCCCTGCAACCGAGCCGCCAACGCCGCCGACACCCGATCCGGCCGAGACGTCACCTTCGCCTGCGCCGAAGCTCCAGCACCCGCAGCGGCCCGGGCGGGGGCACCGGTCGCGCCTAGGTCACCCAGCGACAGCACCAGCGCCGCCGCTGTAGCGAACGTGACCAAGCGCGTGTAGCGAGAGGTAGGGACGCGCGCGAAGACGCGAGAGAACGACCCGGCCATGGAAGATCCGTTCAGTCCCGACGACCCCCTGCGGACCGTGATCGGGCACACACTTACAGTTACAGCAGGACTTGCCAAGAGGCTTTACCAAAACTTTTGAGAAGTTAGACCGTCCACTGAGCAACTCGAAGCGGAGAGGCATTGGCCCTCTCGGCCGTCTAGTTATCGCAGAGCGAAGCGCCCCCCGCTACAGCTTGGTGGCTGTCCGGCGTGCTCACGAACCCTGGCCCCGGGCACGGATCAGTAGCCAACGGATCGAACGAATCAGTCACCTGTACCCACCCAGACGTGCAAAGGCCAGGCCGCCCGCCATGAATGAGGCTCGCATCCCCGCCACCTGGTCGGTCATCCTGGTCGTTATGACGCGGCTACTGAACACGGCCTACGACCGTGACCACGTCGCGCTCCGTCGACGACATGCCTACGAGCCCTTCTCAGTTCACAGAAGGACGCTGTGTGACCGGCGGCTTGGCCGCCATGTCGACATGGCGATCCCGACCGAACCGTGGGTCGATGAAGGGCACATCCCCGCTTGCCGCTGTCGTGCCCTAGCTGCTTATCGTGTGATGGTGTATTTCCCGTCCGACAACGCTGGTCGAGACACGATCGGGGGCTCGATCGTGGCAGTCGTTCCGTCTGGCGACGCCCAGTCTTCCCCAAAGCAGCTGCACGCGGTGGTCGACACACGCAACCACGGTCTGGGTAGCCCAAAAAGCATTCGCCCGGAGTTCGAATCGTTTCTCGTATGCTGTTGTACTCCTTGATGCAGAATCAAGTGTCCGAGCTGATGAGCGATGTAGACGTGAAGCCTCTCCAGCTCTTCTCTCTTGTCCTACGGAGTGATCCACTTCCGCGAACGGAGGCCTACCCGTTATCTTGATGCACTACTGTGATAGCCGACGGTCGCCAAGAGTGCTCGGCCAAACTGGAGATCCGAACGCGACCGTTGACTACACGGATTTTGGCCAGGCCGTTTCGCCAGTTCACCTGGGAGTTAGTCCGGTAGCCCAGATAACGGGGGTCGTGGCATCAGAGTGAGGGGGTCGGAGTGAAGCGCTATCTCAACACCGATTCAGACTCCGAACGGTTGCGTGGCCTGCTCATTGATGCAGAGACCAGGTCGGTTGCCTTGACGCGTTTCTCGGACAGCGCCCAACTGGAGGACATCCGTTCACCCCTGAACGGTGACGGATTTGGCCGACTGCACACCTTCGTCGAAGAGTCGTTCGAAGATTGGCCGGCGAATCCTCTACCTAATCGTCCCGCCTGCGCTGCCCTCGGGATGCCGGACTCATCAGTGATCGTCGCCCAGGTTTTTCAGAATGCCGGCTGCAACTGGCGATGCTGGTACTGCTACGTCCCGTTCGGTGACCTCAGCGGTCGTCGCGGCCACATGATCACGGTTGATCGCATGGTCGAGTGGTCGCTCCGCGCTCATCCTCGTCCACACCTAGTCGACCTAAGCGGAGGACAGCCCGATCTGACCCCTGAATGGAGCGTGTGGTTCAGGCACGCGCTCGATCGTGCGGGCTGTGACGACATCTACCTGTGGTCAGACGACAACCTGAGCACCGACTACCTCTGGCGCTACCTAAGCGAAGATCAAAGGCGCTACCTTGGCGACCACCCGCTCTATGGACGTGCTGTCTGCTTGAAGGGCTTCGATGCCCGTTCGTTCGCCTTCAACACACTCGCCGAGCCCGCACTCTTCGATCGACAGTTCGAGTTGCTGGGCCGCCTCCATCAAGAGACGACGATCGACTACTACGTCTACTTGACAATCACTTGCGACACATCGGACGGCTTGGACTCCAAGATGGCCTCACTGTTCGACCGGCTACAAGACGTAGGCGAATATCTCCCCTTGCGATGCATCCCGCTCAAAATCGTTGAGTGGGGACCTGTCACACCTCGTCTTACGGACACCAGTCGACAGGCGCTACGAAACCAGTTCGCAGCCCTCGACGCTTGGACCACCGAGCTGGAGCGCCGCTTCCCGGGGACCCGGCCAACCATCGAGAATGTACCCCGGTAGGTGTCACTATTGATCGAGGGAATCGGAAGGTACGCCTACGAGCTCGTGCGCGCCTCCGCGCCGTCCGCCCGATCGCTTGAAGATCTATGCCGCGCGTGCGAGGGCCTTTATCCGACGGACGTGATCCAGGTGCTCGACGATCTGGAATCTGGGGGCCTTGAGGTCCCAGTTGCGCTGCGCAGCTGGAGCAAGGTGCGTCCCATCCTCAGCACCAACGAGTCAGGGCTGCCCTTGCCTCACCCTTTGGACTTCGAGTGGTGGTTCTCCCGTCCGTCCTGTGATGACCTGATAAACGAATACTTATCGACACTACAAGGCTTTTCAACCCTTGCCTTGCTGGGTACTCCTCGACTGGCCGAAGTCCTGGCAGTTGGAGAGAGAACCGAAGCTGGGGTCCATCTCTTCGAGCGCCGCGGAGACGCTACCGAGGCAGTGCTCGATGTCTCGGGTAACCGGATCCAAGTCCACCCTGGTGACGTGGCTGCGACCTGGAGTGAGCTTGCCGGCCAAGTCGACCTCGTGATTGCCGACCCGCCCTGGTACCCACCCTCGATCGCGACGTTCATGTACGCCGCTGGCGGCATGCTCGCCCCACTGGGTCGACTCCTGATTTGTTGCCCTGGGCTCGGAACTCGACCGGCGATGCCAGGAGAACGGGCTCAGCTCCATAATCTCGCCGCGCGCACTGGCTTCGTCCTCGAGCGGATGGTGCCCTCGGCCCTGACCTACGAGTCACCGCCCTTCGAGCTCGCCGCCTTGCGCGCGTCGGAACTACCGGGCTTTGACCCGTTCTGGCGACGAGGCGACCTTATGATCTTCCGGCGTTTGCCCGGTATCGAGCCGGAGCGTCCCTCGGCGATCGGGACTTCGGAGGGTAGTCATTGGACTGAGGTCGTCGTAGGGCGGACCAGGTTCCGGGTGAACTCGTCCGGGAAGCAACCTGAAGCGGGTGACCTGGACCGTGTCGTCGAAGGCGACGTGCTCGATAGCGTCTCGACGAGAGATCCACGGCGAGCTCTCGTCAACGTGTGGACCACCTCGAACCGTGTCTTTAGGTCAGGCCGACCCGTGGCCGTGATCGACGCGCTGGCGCGGATCGCGCAGGGGCAAGCTCCGCAAGGCGATCTTGGCGACTCGCTCCAACAACTTGTCCGTGTCGAGTCTTCTGCGTTGGCTGCGCTCGGAGTAGAATAGGTACATGAGACAACTTAATGCCATTTGCACGCGGCTAAGTGCTCATTCTAAAGAACGCTCCGAACCGTTGTCCCTCCAAGAACTTCGCGATTGGAGTGCGGACTTGGACAGCGTGATCCATATCGCCGTAATGGTCGAGCCATACCTCGACAAAGTGTGTACTGGAGCAAAGTACATCGAATCGCGGCTGACGAAGGTCAACATGGCACCCTACGGACATGCTCGCCCAGGTGACGTCGTCCTGTTCAAGAGAAGCGGCGGTCCCATCGTCGCGGCAGCGACCATCGACCGAGTTCTATATCGCGAAGCCGCAGGGCTCGGAGACCTTGTCGACATCACAGACGAGTTCAAAGACGGCCTCGGATACGAGCAAGGGTACGTCGAGGCGAAGGCGCTGGCCCGCTTCGTGAGTCTGATGTGGTTGGGGAACATCCGGCCGGTTGCCTCAGTCGCTCTGGCTAAGCAGAGCCGGCAGGCCTGGCTGACGGTCCGCCCGCACCCAGAACCGCCTTCAAAGCAGTGGGCGTTTTCAGTCCTGTGAGGACCATCGCACTGGCCGGGCCCATGGGCAGTGGAAAAAGCACCTTGGCCCGTGAATTGGGGCGACGAAGCGGCATGCCTGTCTTGAGTTTCGGCGGGCTCGTCCGTGCCGAAGCGAGCCGGCGTGGCCTGGGCGACGATCGCCCCACCTTGCAAGACCTTGGCGCCGCACTCGTCGCCTCGCTGGGCCCCGAAGAGTTCGTCGACATGCTGCTGAGAGGTGTTGACCACGGCCCGGTCGTAGTCGACGGAGTCCGGCACGTCGCGATCAACCAAGCATTGAGACGCTCCCGTCCCGACGCTCTTCTGATCTACGTCACGGCCGGGGAAGCTGAGCTGGACAGCCGCTGGCGACGCCGAGGGGACGCGGGTCTACGTCCCTCGGCCGCAGAGCACGTGGTCGAAAGCGAACTGCTCCAGCTGCGGGAGGTCGCCGGCATATCGCTGGATTCGGGACAGCTCTCGGTTGACGACCTGACGGAGGTCACGTTGGCAGCAGCTACGAGCCCGGCTCCCTGACCTGCAGAACCACACCGACCAGTCCCCTCAGGTCTCGTTGGGGTCGAAGGCGGAGGCGTCTACGTCGATGACCGAGCGGGATTCCAGCCCGAGCACCGCTCGTAACGCGACTCCAGAGTCCTATCGACGCCAGTGGCGCTGGTAGCAGACACGGCCTACACACCTGGGCTCTCGCGCCAGGAGGTACTGCCCTGCAGAGGGGTGTGGGTGCGCATGGCGCCGGAGAGCGTCGAGTAAGACCCTGGCCGACATGCTCCTGCGACCACACGCTTATCACGTGCGGTTTTGTCTATTTTCTACGTATTTCGCACAACCCCGGGTCCGGCGCGTCCACTGATCCGGGTAGCAACCCAATGATAATGTTGTGTCGTGCTTCCAGATCTCACCGCAGATGGCCTCCTGCCCGCAGGGGTCCATGCGGCCTCGTGGACCGAGCTCGAACTGGCCTTCGCCCACAATGATCGCCGGCGGCACTTGATGGCCGCGTTGCGGCTGGCCTGCCAGGCCCTCGCTGCTGCCGGGTGCACCGCTCTCTACCTCGATGGGAGCTTCGTAACGGACAAGGACCAGCCGGGCGACTATGACGCCTGCTGGGACTGGGCCGAGGTCCGTCCAGATCTGCTGGACCCCCTCTTGCTAGCCAGGGATTCGATCGGCCGGTCTCAACGAAAGGCCAAGTACCTAGGCGACGTGTTCATAGCAGGCATCGAAGGGGGCTCTGGTCTGCCTTTCGTCAACTTCTTCCAGCAGACCCGAGAAGGCAAAACCAAAGGGATCGTCCTGCTCAACCCAAAGGAGGTGCCATGATCCGCAACGAGCGCCAGTACCGAGTGTCGACCACGCAGCGAGAGCGGCTGGCAGGTGACCTGGCACAGCTCGAGTCCGCCGACGCTCCGGAGTGGGTGAAGGAAGCGTCTCGGGTGGAGATGAACGCGCAGATCGTCGAGTTGGACGCGGAACTGTCCGACTATGTCGCTCTGCGCGACCACAGTCGACCTTTCTCGAGCGAGGTAACGCAGCTCGCCGATCTCCCGCGGACTCTCATCGAGGCACGAATCGCCTCACACATGACTCAGAAGGAGTTGGCGGAGCGACTCAGCCTTCGAGAGCAACAGATTCAACGTTACGAAGCCAACGATTACGCGGGAGCAAGTGTCGCCCGCCTTCAGGAGGTGATGGCGGCCCTCGACGTGACCTTTCGCGGCGAGGTCGCTCTCCCTCCCAAGTCAGGCAATGGCGCAGCCCTCAAGCGTGTTCTCTCCTCCCTGGGGCTCAGTTCCGACGTCATCAATCGCCGCTTCTACGGCGCGGCAGCTAGCGGGAGATCGGGCGCCGGATGGATGAATGCCGCCGCCCGGGCTGCTCGAGTGTTTAGCGTCGATGCAGCCGGTCTCCTGAGCGGCTCCGTACCGAGTCTCGCGAACGCGGGGGCGTTCCGAACGACAAGCGTCGCGAACCGCGAACTGCTCAACGGGTACGCTCACTATGCGGAGTACCTAGCGCGGATGCTTGTGTCGGTCTGCACTGTGCCGTACACGTCTCTTCCTGATGCCACCGCGATTCGCAGTCAATTGGGCGGACGCCTAGCGGAAGAGCCCTTTGAGTCCCTGCTGGAACTTTGCTGGACGCATGGCGTTCCAGTTCTGCCTCTTTCCGATCCAGGCGCTTTCCATGGCGCCTGCTGGTGGATCGATGGGCGTCCGGTCATTGCCCTCAAACACCCAACGCGCAGCGTGGATCGATGGGCCTTCCTTCTCGGTCACGAGATGGACCATGCCCGTCATCCAGACGAGGCGGCGGTTCTGGAAGCGGAGTTGTCCGTTAAGGAATGGCGGTCCTTGCCGGCGGAGAGGCGAGGCGATGACTTCGCTTCAGAGCTACTCTTGGGCGAGAAGGCCGAGGCGATGGTGCATGTAGCAGTGTCGGAAGCACACAACGAGGTCGCGAATCTGAAGTCAGTTCTTCCCGCGGTGGCCGCTGCTGGCCATGTCTCCCTTGGGATCTTGGCTGACCACGTGGCGAACCGGATTAGCAACGGCGAGATCAATTGGTGGCCGACTGCGAATCGGTTGCACTCAACCACCACCGACGCATGGCTGATTGCGCGCAACAGCTTGTTCAACTACGTGGATCTGTCACGCTTGGATTCACTGGACCTTGAGATCTTCATCGACGGGGTGGGGCCGTGAACCACGACATTGATCCGGAGACGATCGAACGCCTGCGTGCGGAGATTGAGCGGACCCACATCGAGCTGGAGAGCGAGCCGGCCGGGCTTGGGCTAATCCCGCTGCGCATCCAGTGTGTTATGGCGTCCTGTACTCATGGCCGCCATTGCTTTGACCATCTCAGGCGTGCGCGTCCGGAAGATGGTCCGACGCCCGCAGGGTCGTGTCGTGACTGCGGCAAGCACGTCGTCGACCTACCGGATCAGGGAGGTCGGAACTACGGCGACCCGGAAACCTTAGCCGGAATCGTTGCGGATCAGCAGCATGAGTTGATCCGGGCGCACTACTGGACGGTACCGATCGATCGCTGGGCAACCAACCAGGCGATGAGGCTTGGGATGCGCGAGCTGCAGAAGCGCGCCGGCGTTCGTATACGGGACGCGCTGACGGTCCCAAGCGAGTTTCAGGGTGCGCGTGTGCCATACACACGGGACATCCTTGCCTATGCGCAGCACGCCACAGCGACATGCTGTCGGCGATGCGCGGCCTACTGGCATGGGTTCCCATCCGATCCAAGCGTCGAGGCTAGTCCGGCCCAGATCAATCACGCCGTGACGCTAGTTAAGGCATACCTGAAACTGCGGCTTCCCGACATGGGTAACCAACCGACGGTGCACGTTCCCCCAATTAGGTCAGACGCCTTGCCTTCCCATCGCGAGATCCAAGAACTCGACGACCGCGTCATGCTCTTGCTGCGGTCCGAAGTCGACCCGACAGGCTTGCTGACGCCAGACCGCACGGAGCTCGTCATCGGGGACACTCGGTCGCACGTGGTCGTGAGCAGAGCTCGTCCCGTCCACGCGGCGGGTGCATAGATCCAGGCACGCCAGCTGCCGGAATGGCCACGCGACGGGGCCAGACTCGTTGGCTGCGATGTCCTCGGAAGAGCAGGGGCTCGATTAATTCATGTATAGCCGCGGACGCGGAAGACAATCGACGGTCACGCGATGAAAAGCGGGGCACAGGCGACGAGCGTTGTGGACGGATGCAGCCCCGTCAGCGGCCGCCCTGGTACTGGCGAACAAATTCCGAAAGGCTTAGGCCGAGCGCGCTACATACCTGCTCAAGCTCGATGAGGTCAAGTCGCCGTTCGCCGCTCTCGTATTTGCTTACGAACGACTGATGGACCCCTAGCCGCTCAGCGACGTCGACCTGGCGGAGGCCGGCCGACTGTCGGCTGGATCGCAAAAGGGCGGTAAGCCGCTTCTGCGCCTCGCCATGGATGGCCTTGTCCACGGTGACGAGTCCAAAGCCGATTCTCGGATATCCCAAACAGGGATATATTCAGGACGGCCAGGTCAAGGAGACCCGGCCACGGGCGGAGACGGGAGCGGGGCCATGAGCGGTGGCGGTGGCGGAGTCGTCCTGGGCTTCGAGGCGACGGGGCGTTGGGCGGCGGTGCGGACGCGGTTGTACGGGCTGATGGAGCGCCTTACGCGGGGCGGCTGAGGTCCGGCGCCTACCAGAGGGCGCGGTTCAGTCTTCAAATTACTCTACCAAATTGCTATACTTTCGGTAGTTTATGCACGACCCGCTTCACCGGCTCTACCGAACCAAGCTCGCGCTACTAGCGACGCTGCTGCTGGTCGCCGGGCTTGGTGCCCTGATATTCGGCCACTGGATCGCGGGTCGGCCCTCGTGGCACT
>JBJMHS010000007.1:0-74949 GCA_045807245.1 Actinomycetales bacterium | reverse complement strand
GGCGCGGAGGAGCGGCTGCTCCTGTTCCTCGAGCAGTACTGGGGTGGCCCCACGACGTACAGCGACCAGCGTGGCCATCCACGGCTACGGATGCGGCACGCGCCGTTCGCCGTGACACCCGACCAGCGGGACCGATGGCTGGGCCACATGAAGGTCGCCGTCGACGAGCTCGAGCTGCCGCCCGAACAGCGCGACCTGCTCTGGGACTACCTCGAGCGCGCGGCGTACGCGATGGTCAACACGTTCAGCTGATGACGTCCATCGACCCGACGGCCTGGGTGGCGGCCTCCGCAGTAGTGACCGGTGACGTGACCATCGGCTCTGGTTCCCGGGTGCTGCACGGCGCGGTGCTCAACGGCGACAACGGCCCCGTCGTCATCGGCTCGGACGTGTTGGTCATGGAGCTGGCCGTGCTGCGCGGGCGGGCCGACCACCCGCTGCGCATCGGCGACGCGGTACTGGTCGGTCCGCACGCTCATCTCAACGGGACGACGGTCGAGGACGAGGTGTTCGTGGCGACCGGTGTCTCGATGTTCCCGGGCTCGGTGGCCGGCGCCGGCTCGGAGCTGCGGGTCAACAGCGTCCTGCACGTCAACTCCTCGCTCGAGGCCGGCACCGTCGTGCCGATCGGCTGGATCGCCGCCGGCCGCCCCGCGCAGCTGTTCTCGCCGGACCAGCACGAGGAGCTCTGGGCCGTACAGGAGCCGCTCGACTTCCCGGGCACGGTGTACGGCCTGCCGCGCGGCACGTCGATGCGGGAGATCATGCGCCGCCAGTCGGAGGCCTACGCGCCGCGGGAGTAGCCGCGCCGCCGGTGCACGTGGGCTTCCCACGGCCGCAGCGTCGTGGAGGGCTCAAGGCCAGGCGTTGCCGGGTAGTTGCCGAGGACCAGCTCGGCGCCGGTCCACAGGTCCGCATCGGGCAGGTCGATGGTCACCGGCGATCCCGAGAAGTTCGCCAGGACAAGGAGTTTCGTGTCCTCCAGTGTGCGGCTGAACGCGTAGACGTGTTCGTGGTCGGGGAGCAGCATGGTGAAGTCGCCGAGGCCCACCGCCGGCTCGTCGTGTCGCAGTGCGATGAGCTTGCGGTAGTGGTGGAAGACCGAGTCCGGGTCCTCGAGTGCCGCTTCGGCATTGATCTGCGGGTACGACGCGTTGACTCGTAGCCAGGGTGTGCCGGTCGTGAAACCGCCGTGTTCCGACCCGTCCCAGGGCATCGGGGTGCGCGCGTTGTCCCGGCTCATCACCCGCAGGGCACGCAGGACGTCGTCCGGCTGCTGCCCGGCGGCCACGGCAGCCGCGTAGTGGTTCAGCGACTCGATGTCTCGGTAGTCCTCGATGGCCTGGAAGCCGGCGTTGGTCATGCCCAGCTCCTCGCCCTGGTACACGTACGGCGTCCCACGGTGCAGGTGCAGCACGGTGCCGAGGAGCTTGGCCGACTGGACGCGGTACTGGCCGTCGTCGCCGAACCGGGAGACGATGCGCGGCTGGTCGTGGTTGTTCCAGTACAGGCTGTTCCAGCCGCTCTGCGCGAGCGCCGACTGCCAGCGGCCGAAGGTCGCCTTGAGGTCGAGCAGCCGGAACGGCCGCACGTCCCACTTGGTCTCACCCCGGTCCAGCGCGACGTGCTCGAACTGGAACACCATGTCCACCTCGGCCCGCGCCGGGTCGGTGAACATGACGGCCTCGTCCACCGTCACGCCGGGCATCTCACCGACCGTCATCGGGGTGTGGTCCCGCCCGGCGAGGACCTGCTCATGGAGCTCCTGCAGGAACTCGTGGATGCGCGGTCCGCAGATGAAGTACGGCCAGCCGTTCCCGAGCATCCCGTCCCCGGGCAGCGGGCGGCCGTCCGGCAGCGACCCGTCGGCAGCGACGGCCTTGGAGATCATGTTGATGACGTCCATCCGGAAGCCGTCGACGCCGCGGTCGAGCCAGAACCGGAGCATCTCGTAGACCGCCTGCCGGACCCCGGCGTTCTCCCAGTTCAGGTCCGGTTGCTTGCGCGAGAACAGGTGCAGGTAGTACTCGCCTGTCTTCTCGTCGAACTCCCACGTCGGACCGGAGAAGAAGGACTGCCAGTTGGTCGGCTCGGCGCCGGGCGTGCCGGGCTCGAACCCGGTCCGGGCCGGCCGCCACCAGTACCAGTCGCGTTTGGGGTCGTCCTGGGACGAGCGGCTGGCGGTGAACCACGGGTGCTCGTCCGAGGTGTGGTTGACGACCACGTCGATGACGATCTTGATGCCACGCCGGTGAGCCTGGGCGACCAGCTCGTCGAAGTCGGCCAGCGAGCCGTAGGTCGGGTCGATGTCCTCGTAGTCGCTGATGTCGTAGCCGTTGTCGTCCTGCGGCGAGGGGTAGACCGGCGACAGCCAGATGGCGTCGATCCCGAGCCGCGCGAGATAGTCCAGCCGGCCGACCAGCCCGGGCAGGTCTCCCACGCCGTCCGCGTTCGAGTCGGCGAAGCTGCGCGGATAGACCTGATAGATGACAGCGGTCTTCCACCAGTCGGTCGGCACCGACCAATCCAACCAGCCCCCTCCTCGTGAGCCGCGTTCCCCCTCCTAGGCTTTAGCCGCATGACTATCCCGTGGTGGCGCGACGCCGTGATCTACCAGGTCTACCCGCGCTCGTTCGCCGACGCGGACGGCGACGGCCTGGGCGACCTGAGGGGCATCACGTCCAGGTTGTCCCACTTGGTCGAGCTCGGGGTCGACGCCCTCTGGTGCTCTCCGTTCTACACGTCACCGCAGTACGACGCCGGGTACGACGTCGCTGACTACCGCGACATCGACCCGACGTTCGGCACGCTGGCGGACGCGGACGAGCTCATCGGCGAGGCACACCGGCTGGGGCTGCGGGTCATCGTCGACATGGTGCCGAACCACACGTCCTCGGAGCACGCGTGGTTCAAGGCCGCCCTCGCGTCGGCGCCGGGCAGCCGCGAGCGGGCTCGGTACGTCTTCCGGGACGGCAGGGGTCCGAGCGGTGACGAGCCCCCGACGAACTGGCTGTCGGTGTTCGGCGGTTCGGCCTGGACGCGGGTCGCCGAGGCGGACGGCCGGCCCGGCCAGTGGTACCTGCACCTGTTCGACGTGTCCCAGCCGGACCTCGAGTGGTCGAACGAGGAGGTGCTGGCGGAGTTCGACTCGATCCTGCGGTTCTGGCTGGACCGGGGGGTCGACGGCTTCCGGGTCGACGTTGCCAACGGGCTGGTCAAGGAGCCTGGCCTGCGCGACTGGCGGCAGGTGAGCGAGCAGCGACGCAACGAGGACGAGCTCGGCAAACCCCCGCCTATGTGGGACCAGGACGGCGTGCACGACATCTACCTGCGCTGGCGGCAAGTGCTGGACGCCTACGACGGCGAGCGCATCTTGGTGGCCGAGGCCTGGGTCGAGCCGGTGGAGCGGCTCGCGCTCTACACGCGGCCCGACGAGATGCACCAGGCGTTCAACTTCGACTTCCTGCAGGCCGGGTGGGACGCCGACCGCATCCGCAAGGTCGTCGACTCCCACCTGTCGGCGAACGAGGTGCACGAGGCGACAACCACATGGGTGTTGAGCAACCACGACGTGGTCCGGCATCCCTCACGCTTCGGCATGCCGCCGGGCACCCACTGGCGGCAACCGATCGGCGTCGGTGACCCCCAGCCGGACGAAGCCTTGGGCCTCCGAAGAGGGCGGGCCGCAACGCTTCTCATGCTCGCGCTGCCCGGATCGTCGTACCTGTACCAGGGCGAGGAGCTCGGTCTGCCCGAGCACACGACACTGCCGGACGAGCTGCGGCAGGACCCAGCGTGGGTCCGATCGAACGGCAAGTACCGCGGGCGCGACGGCTGCCGCGTCCCCTTGCCGTGGACCGCCGCGGACGGCCGGGGCCCGTCGTACGGGTTCAACTCCGGAACGCTGACCTGGCTGCCGCAACCGGAGTCCTTCGCGCGTTACGCGTTGGACGTCCAGCGCGGGACTGAGGGCTCGACGTACGAGATGTACCGCACCGCGCTGCGGCTGCGGAAGGCACACGCGCTCGGTGCGGGAACCCTGCGGTGGGTCGAGGCGGCCGGCCCGGATGTGCTGTCCTTCGTGAACGGCGACGTCCTGGTCATCGCCAACGTCGGCCCGTCGCCCGTGGCGGTCCCCCAGGAAGCGGAGCTCCTCGTGGCCAGCGGGCCGCTGTCCGACGCCGCTACGTTGACACCGGACACCACCGTCTGGCTGCGTGTCAGCTAACCGACGTCACACGGCCTAGACGGAGGCGCGCCGCCTCTGCGTTGAGAGCCTAACCCCCTATCAGGGTGTATAATAGAAAGTGATATACGCCGTGATAAATTCAGATACATGGATCCCGTGGCCAACCCGTACCGCCCAGGGGCTGGTCGGCGCCCGCCAGTCCTCGCCGGCCGCGAGCCCCTCCTGGACGCCTTTACGGTCATCCAACGTAAGGCTGCCGAATACGGCGAGGGCGACCGTGGCTGGGTTCTGAATGGTCTTCGCGGCGTCGGCAAGACGGTACTGCTGAACGAGATGCAGGCGCAGGCATCCTCGATGGGGTGGATCACCGCCAAGGTGGAGGCCACAGCCGGCACACCACTCTCCATGGCCCTGAGTCATGCCCTGGTGAAGAGCATGCGTACCGCCACAGGTCGTCATCCGGAGCCGAAACTCAAGCGACTTCTCGGCGTGTTCAAGGCGTTCTCGCTTAAGTTCAACCCCACCACCGGCGTTGTCGCCCTTGGCGCTGATGTGGACCTCGTCTCTGGCATCGCCGATTCTGGACGGTTCGCCGACGACCTCGCTGCGCTCTTCGAGGCTCTTGGCGACACCTCACGCGACCTCGGAATCGGGACGCTGATTCTGGTCGATGAGCTTCAGGAAGCGTCCGCGGAAGAACTCACCGCGGTGAACACCGCAGTACACGCGCTCGGCCAAGAGGCGGAACCGCTTCCAGTCACATTCGTGGGAGCCGGCCTGCCATCCCTTCCTGCGCAGCTGGCAGACGCCACCAGCTACGCAGAGCGTCTCTATGACTACCGGCCGATCGGTCTACTGAGGTCCGACGCCGCCCGAGCGGCCCTGGTTGGACCCAGCCAGCAGCTTGGCGTGACCTGGGATGAGGACGCCGCGGACAGGGCGTTGGATGTGGCACGCGGGTATCCCTACTTCCTCCAGGCTGTGGGTAAGCACGTGTGGGATGTGGCGCGAAGGTCCCCCATTGCGCTCGAAGACGTCGAGGTGGGCGGCGAGCTGGCTAGAAGCGAGGTGGACGAAGGGCTCTACCGCTCGCGTTGGGAGCGAGCCACGCCAGCGCAGAAGGAACTTCTCAGAGCACTTGGTGATATTGGAGGCGAAGACCCGGCGGCCATTGGCGACCTGGTAGCCGCGACCGGCAAGCGTCGCGTGTCTGATCTTTCTGTAGCCAGAAACGAACTCCTCAAGAAGGGTCTGGTCTACGCACCCGAGCGCGGTGTGCTGGCATTTACCGTTCCGGGCATGAGCGACTTCATCGCGCGCCAATCCTGACTTTCAGCATCCACTGAGTTCGGTTATGGATGTCCCCGCCGGACTGGCGGGGAGCCGCGAAACGAGCGTTCCGCCGAGCACCTGGACCAAGTCTGGCCCGGCACCGGGCCTACGCCAATCGTCTAGTAGCAGCCAGCTGGGCACGGCCGAGAGAGTTCGGCCCCGACCTGCGCCATCCCGAGGTCGCCGCTTAAGTCCACCTGCCGTGTGGGCCGATAGGCACTGGTGCGTCATCCCCGCTCTTATCGCCGTCGTCTGCTCCCATTTGTCGCCGCTCTTGCGGGCACGGTCGTCGTCACCCTGCCCACCCCCGCCATGGCGGACCCCGGGACAGCGCCCACCGTGTCGGTCCCAGCAACGGCCGTTGGCGACCCCGGACTCCTGCTCGTGGACGTCTCCTCGGACAGCGCACTCACCGACGTCGTGGCAACCCTGGTTCCTGAACATCTCTCGCCTGCAACACCCCAGACCGCGACCTTGCACCTGGTCTCCGGAGATGCCACCAGCGGCACCTGGGAAAGCGATCGGGTCGACCTCGGCGCCTACGACGACTTCACCTACTCGGTGACAGCGACCGACACCGACGGGGACACGACCACCTCGGCCCCGACGACGTTGACCTACTGGCCGGCCCCGCAGCCGCACGACCTCTCGATCACGCCCGACGCCGTCGACTACACCCACCAGCAGATCACCGCGACCGGCCAGCTGGACCGCATCGACCCACGCACGGGTTCCACCAGCGCCTGGGCGGGGCAGGCCGTGCGCCTGACGGCACAGGCCTACGGCATCGACGTCACCACCGACAATGCCGGAGTCTTCACCGCGTCGTATGTGCCGCAGCAGACCATCGTCGACGGCGCCATCCCGGTGACGCTCAGCGCTCGCGTGAACAACGGGTCCGTGGTCAAGGTGGAGAGCTTCGGGAGCGCGTCGGTGCCGGCGGCTGTGGCACCAAGCCGGCTCTTCGTCGACACCATCCCGACCCTGGATGCCGGCGCCAACTTCACCGTCACCGGCCACGCCGAGGTCCAGGTCAACGGGGCCTGGCAACCGCTGCCCGGTGTGTCGGTCTACATCATGGTCCTTCAGGGGCGGACGGACGAGCAGGGCGCGTTCTCGGTCACCCAGCGCGTGCCCGGATCGTCGATCACAGCCGACGAAGAGCTCGACGCCGGTCCGCTGGTAGCCCCAGCTAGTCAGTCGGTGCCGTTGCATATCCGTCCCTACGTCGAACTCCCGTGGCGCAACTTCTCCGTCTCCCTCACCAGCACCGTCCACATCGACAGCTACCTGTACTCCGAAGCCGACGTCGATTACCTGCCCGGCAGGACTGTGCTGCTCGAGCAGTCGATCAACGGCACCACCGGCTGGACAACAGCCGCAACCCTCGCGACGGACAGCACCGGTCACCTCCTCACGAACGTCACCGTGGCCCACCCGCACTACTACTTCCGGTTGCACTATCTGGGCGACACGGACTACCAACCGAACATCACGGCTGTGATGGCCGGCACCCGCACAGACACGGCGATCGTGAGTCTCAACGGCTCACCGGAGCCCACCGTCAAGGGCCGCACCATCACCGTGACCGGTGTCGCGGAGCGCCAGCCCGGCAACGCGGCCTGGGTCGGGCTACCCCACCAGAGCATCCGGTACTACTTCCGCGCCTCCGGCTCCACGACGTACCACTACATGGGGTCCAGCACCTCCGACGCGAGCGGCCGGTTCAGCCGTGCCTTCACTGCGGTCAGCTCGGGATACTGGTCGGCCCGCTGGATCACGACTTCGGCGTCGTACGTCGACGCGACCAGCGGTCAGGACTACGTCGCCGTACGGAGATACCACTCACGCCGGGCGGGCATCTCTTCGCCTTCCAACGCCGCGCCCTCGTATCCGTTTCGAGCATGGTGTTCGGCGTACTCTTACTCATCGCGGTCGGCGGCTGCGCGACCCGAGGGGCGGTTTCAGGTAGCCAACTCAAGGCTCCCAGCGGCAGCGTGTGCCCGATCAAGGAGGCTCCGAACGTCGAGATGAACCCGTTCGATGCGTGCCCCTGGAGACGTTAGGCATGCGGGCCGGACAGCGAGTCCTCGTCCTCATCGCCTGCCTGGTGGGCCTGGCGGTGTGCGTTGCTGGCTGTGGACGCTCTGCGGTGCCGGGCGGCGCCGGTGACTACACCAAGAACCAGGCGCTGAACACGAAGGCGCAACTGGTCGCCGGCCCGCTAGGGGCGGCACTTGGCGACGATCCCACGTACGGCGGGATGAGGATCGTGCCCCAAGGCATCGAGTTCGATGTCGTCGGTCGCGCCTCTCCTGCTCTCAGTTCCGCGATCGCCCAGACCAACCAGACCGTCCCTGTGCAGACGAGAACGGTGACGCACAGCTGGAGGGCATTACAAGGCCTGACCGCGCAGCTGAATGAGGACCAGCCGACATGGCGCACCAAGGGCCTGTTGTTGACCATGTGGGGTCCCGATGTCAGCACTAACCGGGTGAAGATCTGGCTATCGAAATATGACAGCGCCGCCGCCTCGATTCTGACGAAGACGTACGGTGCCGCCTGGATCGTCGTATCGCCGGAGTCGGAAACAGGCTCCGGATCCTGACCGCAACATCAACGTGCCACCGCTATTTGCTCCGAAGATGGGCCGTACCGGCCGCGACCTGTGCGTTCGCCGCCAATGCCTCAGCCCACCGGCGGACTACCCCAGAGCCGCCGGGTCGCCGACGAGGACGGTGCCGCCAACCGCTCCAATTGCGCACCAGCCGCGTTTCACGCAGTCGAGGGTGCTGAAGCCGAGACCATCGGGGGTCTTGTGAATGATCTTGGCGCTGACAATCAACGATATCTGTGAGCTGCCGGCGAGGTAGTAGCACGTTTGCGATCCGACGCAGATCGCGGGTCCGCGGCCGGGCGGCACGGCGAAGGATGCTGACCAGTGGGTCCCGTTGAGCTGTGTGGCACGGTTTACGGCGACCGCCAGGCAGTCACCTGGGCCGGCGCAGTCGCTGACCGGGTTGCCAGAGGTAGAGATTGGTAGGGCGATCGTGGCACCCCAGGTTGCGCCGTTCCAGGTGCGTACACCGTCGGCGGTGAAACCCAGGCAGTACGTGGAGGAGCCGCATGTGGTCGCGCCGATGTCAGTCGGTGTGTTCGCCATCCGCTGCCAGCTTGATCCGTGCCAGGTGGACACGATCCCGGTGCCGCCCCACGCCATGCAGAAGGAAATGGTGGGGCAGGACAGGTCCTCGAGACTGGTTTGTGCGCTGCCGATGTGGCCGGTCGCCGTCCACGTTGTGCCGTCGTAGGTCCAAGCGTTGCCGCTGTTGTCCGCGGCGACACAGCTGTCCTTGGCCGGACACTCGACCTGTACATCGAGCGGACGCTGAGCGTTCTCGACCTGGGCCTGAAGGGCCCTGGGATAGCGCCATACGCCGTCCTGCCACACGACCGCGTATCCCTGCTGGTCCACGACTGCGCAGAACGTTGTAGTCGGACAAGAGATATCGATCAGTTCGCCGGCGTCGTACGGATCGACCACGGTGACTGCTGACCAACTCTGGCCGTTGAAGGTTCGAACGTCCTGGCCGACGTAGTTGAGGTCGAGCATGCCCATGGCCAGACATGAGGCCTTAGCGACGCATTCGAGCCGGCGGGTCAGGACGGTTCCGAGGCCCGTGGGGTAGAACCCGTCACCCGGGCCCGCAGCCCAGGACCTGCCGGTCGTCGTCGTCCAAACGCGGCCCAGAACGTCCATGGCGGCACACCACGACACCGCTGGGCACGACAGCGCCAGCAGCATGTCCGCCGGGTATGTCACGACGGCCGAGCTGGCCGACCAGGCACCGCCATTCCAGACGGCCGAGCGATCCGGGGAGATGGCGACACAGAAGGTCGTCGACGCGCAAGAGACGGTTTCGACCACCAGCCCTTGCTGTTCGGCGTCGAGGACTGGCGTCGGGGCGTGCCACGTCGTGCCGTCCCAGCGAGCGACCGCTCCCAACGCGTCGATGGCGAAGCACAAGGTGGTGCTGGGGCAGTCGAGGGAGTCGATGCGTACGTCGACCCGTACCGGCCCCGTCCAGGCTGTACCGGTGAGGCGCCAGACGTAGCCGTCGGCGTTGGCCACCATGCACCTGGTCGCTGACGCGCACGACACGGAGTACAGATGAGGGTTGCTCGTCATGTCCAGAACCTGCGGCTCGCTCCAAGTGAGCCCGTCGTAGGACACCACGGACGTCAGACCGATGGCCACGCAGAACGATGTGGTCGGGCACGACACACCCAACAACGTCTCGGTCGATATCGGTGACGGCCGACCCCAGACACCGTTGGTCCGCCGGACGGCGTTGCCGTAGCCGTCGACGGCCATGCACATGGCACTCGACGGACACGAGATTGACTCGAGCGCACCGCGAGGATGGTCGACGACAGCCGCGCGCAGTGTGGTGGTTGCGGACACTGCCGTCGAGGCCCCGAGCTCAGTCGCACTGGCCCCTCGAGGGCTGACACCACTGGCAACGCCGAGGAGCACAGCCAGGCTGACGACGAGCGTCCTGCGTTCTGTCCACGGTCGCATCGCACTCTCCCCAACGCGCAGCATCCCCGGCACACGGAGCGTAGGGCCCGACGGACGGGTAAGCACCCGGAACTACGGACCAGTG
The DNA here is from genome assembly GCA_045807245.1 of Actinomycetales bacterium. GTDB lineage: Bacteria > Actinomycetota > Actinomycetes > Actinomycetales > CAVURS01 > CAVURS01. The sequence goes on along the minus strand of JBJMHS010000007.1, from coordinate 64,761 downwards.
CAGGCGGCTCACTGAAGGTCACTCAGGTTTCGACATGCGCCGACCCTCTGGTTGGGCCGTCGGCCTCGCTTCGACCTCGGCCCGGAACTCACGACCGGTCGTTCTGCGTGGACAGCGCCCCGTAATAGCGCCTCATCGCCGAGTAGTCGTCGAAGCTCGGTGTCGGCAGGTCGTCCCGTGCTGCCACGAGCATGTCGAGGTAGTACTCCCACCCGGGGCCGTACGCGCTGACGTCGTCGGACGGGTCGAGGTGATGCACCAGCAGAATCTCGGTATCACCATCGCTCTCCGACAACAGCAGCTCGACCCGCATGGCGCCGGACTCGTCGGACAGGGCCAGTCGCCTCGGCGGTTCGCAGGCATCGATCCGCTTCTCGAGCCAGGGCGACTGATCCTCGAAACCCATCTGGACCTCGATCATCCGGCCCGGGCCAGGCTCTCCTCGCCAGGTGCCAAACCATCGAGCGGTGCGGTCGGGTTCGGTCACGCTGGCCCAGACATCCTCTATCGGTGCGTGAAAGGTGCGGCTGACGACGAGTCGGTTGCCCTCGACGTTCTCGATCAACCGGCCGTTGGGTGGTTTGGTCAACCCGTCTTCTCCTTTGCTGGGACGACGGCGCCGCCTCTTCGGCGCTCCCGGCGGGTGCGATAGACCTCGGTCTCCAGTGCATCCAGCCGACGTTGAAGGCCGGCGGCCACGCTGAACTGGTCGAGCCACTCGATCAGCCCCGCGAACCGCGAGGCGTCCAGCTCATAGAAACGCTGTCGGCCGACGAGGCTTTGGCGGACCAGACCGCATTCCCGCAGTACCCGCAGATGTCGGCTGACGGCCGGTCGGCTGATCGGGAACCGGTCGGCGATCTGCCCGGCGGGAAGACGCTGGTGGCGCAGCATCATGACGATGTCGCGCCGCACCCGGTCAGCGATCGCTGCCGCCACCTCGTCCACACGGACATGTAACCACTATGTTACGCATTTGGCCACTGACAGACTCGCCCTGAGAATGTGGAACCCATGACGGCGACGTACACGTTCGACCACCGTCGTCTCGTCCACGCTGCAAGGCCCCTTCGACGCTCATGGCCGCGGGGCTCGTCGACCGGGTCCGGATCACCCTCTTCCCGGTGATTGCGGCCCAGACGGTGACGAGCCGATCTTCTGCGGCGCCGGGGACTTCGACCTGGAGCTGTTGGAGTCCCGCACCTTAGACGGCGGCACCCAGGAGCTCACCTACCGGCCGACGCGGCGATAGCGGATGTGGGTGCTCAGTGGTGAGTGCAGCACCTCGGCAGGTTCGAAGCCGAAGGACTCGACCCCGTCGAAGATGCGCTCCCCCGAACCAAGCAGGACGGGCACGAGGTCAAGGGTGAGCTCGTCGATCACCCCGGCCACCAATGCCTGCCGGACGGTCGACGCGCCACCGGCGATGTCCACGCCGTCCTCTCCGGCGGCCTCAAGCGCTGCGGAGTAGGCCGCGTCGAAACCCTCGGTGACGAAATGAAACGTCGTCCCGCCGTCCATCTGGATCGGATCGTGGGCGTGATGGGTCAGCACGAAAACCGGCGCGTGATACGGCGGTTCGGGTCCCCACCAGCCGGACCAGTCCTCATCCCAGTCACCACGGACCGGGCCGAACATGTTCCGCCCCATCACATACGCCCCGCGAGGCCGCATCAGCCAGTCGCTGGCGATCTGGTCAGCCTCGTTGGCCCGCGGGTCGCCGATGTGCCAGCCGTGCAGCTCCATTCCGCGCTGGCCCAGCGGCTCGTCCCGGCTCTGGTGCGGTCCGGCGACGAAGCCGTCCAACGAGATCGACATGTGGCACGTGGTGTGCGGCAACGCGAACCTCCTCAGTGATGGCGGTGTGCAAGCGGGCGTGCGGACGATAGTAGGTGGTGACTGCGTCGTTGGCGGAGAACCAGAGTCAGGCCCGCGTTGATGAGGGCGAAGTACACGGGGTAGATGAGCAGGGGAAGGGACCGCTCGCCCACCGAGCCCACGGCCGCCACACCGGCAAGTGAGGCCAAGGCGAAGGTGGACATGGTCTCCGAGTGGGGGTCGGTCCACGCTTTGGGGAGCATCATGACCGCCGCGATGAAGTCGGCGACGATCACGCACACGGTGGCGAAGACCGGCTCGTCGGCAACGAACCACCCGAGCAGGCCGACGCCGGCGAGCGCGATGAGGGTGAGCTCGACTCGGCTGAGCCCGCCGCTCCCGAGCATCATCGACAGGGCGAACACCAGGCACGTGCCTGCCGCCTGGGCGATGAGCGGCACCAGGCTCCATCGCGCCCCATCCGCGAGCTGCGACTCGACCGCGACGACCTCGATCACGCCCCAGATCAACCAGGAGCCGCGGTGCGGGACGGTCGAGCGGCGCCAGGTGTCGCGCAGGTAGGGGACCGACTCGGCCGCACCCAACGCCCCACCGAGGACCGCGAAGATTGCGGTGACCTCGAACATTGCCCGTCACCGCTTCCCTCGAAGTGTTTGGCGAACACCACGGGTACGCAGTAGGTCCGGCGACCGGTTCCCCGCCTAGAGAAGAGCAGTGCGGACGAGGACGTGACCGCGCGTCGTACTGAGCCGCCACCACGGTCCGGCTTGCCGCACGGCGACCGGTTGCTCGGGGTCCAGGAAGCCCAGCGAGTCGGCGGCGTAAGCCGCCCCGGCGGCGACACCATGCAGTGTCGGCAGCTCGCGGCCCCAGACCACGGCACGCACCTGAGCCACGACGTGCCCACCGACTGCCTCCGGCACGGCCGCCGCGATCTCCTCGATCCCCGCCCGAGAGGCGCTGACGAGGTCGGCCGGGTCGAGCGCCGTACGCAGATCCCACCCGGTCCGCGGCGGTGAGACGCCCGCCCAGGTCGCATCCGTCGTACGCATCGGTGGCACCGGCAGCTCCACCGCGTCCTGGGACGCCGCAGCGAGCCGGTCGCCCAGCGCCGCCAGGGGCACGGTCGCGTCGAGCTCAGCCGCTCCGTCGGCCAGGCCGACCGCGCGCAGACCCAGGACAGTCGGCCCGGGCGCACCGTGCACCGGCGACACGTACACCGCCAGCACTCCCCCGCCGGCGACCATCCGGCAGGCGCCGTCCGGATCCACCCGGCGCGCGCGCGAGATGTACGTCGTGAGGTCCCGCAACGTCTCGGCGTCCGGGACCGTGAGCGACGACGTTGCCCTCACCGTCGCCATCGCATCCTCACCGGCTCGCCCGTCCACTTCTGCATCCGCTCGATCTCGGCCGGGCTGAGCCGGCGCGGCCGGTTGGCCGCGAGGTCGAACATCACCAGCGTGCTCTCGGCGCGCGCGTACGGCTCACTCTCGTCTTCCGGCTCGCGCACCTCGTAGCCGAGCTCGATGGTCGCTCCGGAGAGCCGACTGACCCAAAGGTCGATCGCGATCGGATCGAGCCGGAAGTCGAGCTGGCGCAGGTACTCCACCTCGGTGCGAGCCACCAGAACACCGCGCTCGAGCACGGGCTCCGAGCCCGGGTCGTCCCAGGCGCTGAACGCCTGCACCCGCGCGTCCTCCAGCAACCGGACGATCTGAACGTTGTTGATGTGCCGGTAGATGTCCATGTCCGACCAGCGCATGGGCACGAGGGCGCGGTACGACGGCATGGCTCCATCCTGTCCTAGGCCGAACGTTGTCAGTGCTCCCGCCTAAGGTCTCCGGCTATGCGCTTCGGATTCGTCGTCCCGTTCGGTGATGCCCGCTCGGTCGCAGACCGGGCGGTCGCGGCGGAGGCGGCCGGATGGGACGCGATCTTCGACTGGGAGGCGATCTGGGGCGACGACGCCTGGGTGAGCCTGACCGCTGCGGCCATGGTCACCGACCGGATCAGGATCGGGACGTTGCTCTCTCCGCTCCCGCGCATGAAGCCGTGGGACCTCGCCTCCCGGGTGAGCTCGCTCGACCGGCTGAGCGGAGGACGCGTCCAGCTCTGCGTCGGTCTCGGGGCCTGCCATCCGGGCTGGACGGCGTTCGAGCCGGACGAGGGGCGGGCCAAGCGGGCGCAGCTGCTCGATGAGGGACTAGCCATCTACGCCGGGCTGATGCACGGCCAACCGTTCGAGTACGACGGACGGCACTACCACGTGCGGCCCACCGACTTCATGCTCCCGGACCCTCCGGCCCAACAGCCGCACCCACCGGTGTGGGTGGTCGGTGCCGCCCGGATCGGACCCGACGGCGCCGAGCGCACACCATCGCTCGTTCGCGCGGCGCGCTGGGAAGGCTTGCTGCCGTGCGTGATCGGCGAGACGGGGCCGGGCGAGACGGCGACCCCGGACAGCCTGGCCAAGCTCGTGGCGAGGACCGGCGAAGTCCGGGCGGAGGCGGGACTGCCGTGGGAGGGGTACGACGTCATCGTCGAGGGGCGGTCACACGGCGAGGGCCGCACGGATCCTGGCGACCCGGCCGTGTGGGCGGAGGCCGGAGGCACGTGGTGGGTCGAGGGCGCGTGGGACCTGAAACCCACGCCGCAGGGCAGGCGCGAGCTCGATCGCCGCATCGCGGCCGGGCCGCCTAGCCTGTGCCCATGAAATACCGGTGCGCATGAAAGGCCGGCGCGCATGACGCTTTCCGAGCCGGGCCCCAAGGTCGAGTTGCTCGACTGGCGGCGCCGCGTCGCCGAGATGTATGCCGCGGTCCGGGCCGAGGCTGACCCGGCCACCGGGCACCAGGTCTGGCAGGCGGGGCGGGACACCCTGCTCCGGTCGCACCCGCAGAGCCCATTGACCCCGGGCGACCCGATGCGCACGACCGGCGTGCCGGTGTGGCCGTACGACCCTGCGCTGCGCTGGGAGCTGACGATCGAGCCGGTCGACGACGGCGAGCTGCGACTGGTCAACTCCGCGAACGACGGCGAGATCCGCATGCGGTTGATCGGCCGTCTGTCGCTGCCCGCGCCGATCGACGGGACGCTCGACTGCTGGTGGCTCGAGCAGTACGGCGGGGGGCTGTTCGTCCCGCTCAAGGACGGCACCGCCGGCCGCACGACGTACGGCGCCGGGCGCTATCTGCTCGACACGGCCAAGGGCGCGGACCTCGGGGGCGCGGACCTCGGGGGCCCGGACGGGCGCATCGTCGTGGACCTCAACTTTGCCTACCACCCCTCCTGCCGGTACGACGACAAGTGGCAGTGCCCGCTGGCGCCACCAGGGAACGTGCTGAAGGCCCCGGTCGAGGCGGGCGAGCGGTACTAGAGGCCCAGGTCGCGGCCGATGATCTCCTTCATGATCTCGTTCGACCCGGCCCAGATCTTGGTCACGCGGGCGTCACGCCAGGCGCGCCCGATCCGGTACTCGTTCATGTATCCGTAGCCCCCGTATAGCTGGACGCAGGCGTCGGTGATGTCGTTCTGCACCTGCGCGGTCCACCACTTGGCCTTCGCCGCGTCTACGGCGCTCAGCTCCCCTCGAACGTGGGCCATGACGCACTGGTCGACGAACGCCTGGGTGACGTCGGCCTGCGTGACCAGCTCCGCGAGCCGGAACTTGTTGTACTGGAACGACCCGATCGGCGTACCGAAGGCGGTGCGCTCCTTGACGTACTCCAGCGTCTCGTCCAGAACGCCGCGTGCGTGGGCGATGTTGTTGACCGCCGAGCCGATCCGCTCCTGGACCAGCCGCTCCATCATGTGCACGAACCCGCGGTCCACCGCGCCGACCACGTTCGCCATCGGCACCCGCACGTCGCTGAAGAACAGCTCCGCCGTGTCCGACTCGTCCTGCCCGACCTTGTCCAGCTTGCGGCCGCGGGTGAAGCCGGACATGCCGTCCTCGACCGCGAACAGCGTGATGCCGCGAGCGCGCTGCGCCGGATCCGTCGACGCGGCCACGACGATCAGGTCGGCACTGAAACCGTTCGTGATGAAGGTCTTCGATCCGTTGAGGATGAAGTCGTCGCCATCGCGGACGGCCGTGGTCCTGAGGTTGGCCAGGTCGCTGCCGCCGCTCGGCTCGGTCATCGCGAGCGCGGTGACCAGCTCACCGGTGCAGAACCTCGGCAGCCACCGCTCGCGCTGCTCGGGTGTGGTCAGGTCGACGAGGTACGGGGCGACGACGTCGGAGTGGATCCCGAAGCACGACGACAGGGCGGCCGAGGTGCGAGCGAACTCCTCAGCCACGACGACGGTGAACCGCCAGTCGACGCGGCCAGCGCCGCCGTACTCCTCCGGGACGTTCAGGCCGAGCAGACCCTGCTTGCCGGCCTCGACCCACAGGTCGCGCGGGAACGCATGCGCCGCGATGAACTCGTCCCAGCGAGGCAGCACGCTGCGGGCGAGGAACTCCTTGGCGCTGGCCCGTAGGGCCTCGTGCTCGGGCTCGAAGATGGTCCGCTGCACGAAGCCTCCAGTGTCCGGCGCGTACTAGGGTGACGCGTGAACTAAGCGCTTGCTTACCAGCCTCGGTACTCCGGCCGGGGCTGTCAAGGAGGATGCGTGGACGCGCTCGCCGACCTGGTGGACGTGCTGGACCTGTCACCGCTCGACCCGGCGGGTCGGGAGGGCGAGCACTACCTGTTCGCCGGTCGCAGCCAGCCGATGCCCCACGGCCGCGTGTACGGCGGGCAGGTGCTGGCCCAGTCGCTGATCGCCGCCGGTCGGTCGGTGCCCGAGGACCGGGCGGTGCACTCGATGCACGGGTACTTCCTGCGGCCGGGCGACAGCAACGAGCCGATCGAGTTCAGCGTGGAGCGCCTGCGCGACGGCAACTCGTTCTCCGCGCGGCGCACGCATGCGTTGCAGCACGGTGTGCCGATCCTGTCGATGATCGCGTCGTTCCAGACGCCCGCCCGCGGGCTCGACCACCAGGACCCGATGCCGTCCGAGCCGGGGCCGCACGAGCTGACGCCCATGCGGGACTACCTCGCCGGGATCGACTCCCCCGTCGCCCGGGCGTGGGAGCAGAACCGCCCGATCGACATCCGGCACATCGAGGTGCCGATCTACGTCATCCCCGACCCGGAGCTGCGCGCGCACCAGGCGGTGTGGATGCGGACGTACGGCGAGCTGCCGGACGACCCGCTGCTGCACAGTGCGGTGCTGGCGTACGCGTCCGACTACTCGATCCTCGAGTCGGCCCTGCGAGCACACGGAGTCTCCTGGGCTGACCGGCGGCTACGGCCGGCGTCGCTGGATCATGCGATGTGGTTCCACCGCCCGGTCCGCGCGGACGGCTGGATCCTGTACGCGACCGAAAGCCCGTCGGCCCATGGTGGGCGGGGGCTCGGCATCGGTCGGATGTTCACGGCCGAAGGTGTGCACGCGGCCACCATCGGCCAGGAGGGAATGATCCGGATCAAGGAGTCCTCGTGACACCTGTCCGCGCCCTCATCGTCGACTACGGCGGCGTGCTGACAGTGCCGATCCGCGACACGTTCGACGCCTGGCTCGAGGTGGACGGCATCGAGCCGGACTCGTTCGGCGCACTTCTCGAGGAGTGGCGGGCCGACCCGGGCAACCCGATGCACGGCCTGGAGACCGGCACCGTGACGCCGGACGAGTTCGCGACGTACCTGGTCGGACGCCTTCGCCGAACGGACGGAGGGACGATCGCCGTCGAAGGTCTGTACGACCGGATGTTCGCCGGGATGCACGTCGACCCGGATGCGTTCGTGATGCTTCGCGCCGCCCGTTCGGCCGGGCTCAAGACGGCGCTGCTCTCGAACAGCTGGCACTTCGCCTACCCGTGGGACGAGCTCGACCCGCTGCTGGATGTGAAGGTCGTGAGCGGCGAGGTGGGGCTGCGCAAGCCCGACCCGGCGATCTACGGCCTGGCCGCTGAGCGCCTCGGCGTACCGGTCAGCGAGTGTGCGTTCGTCGACGACATCGAGCACAACGTCCAGGCCGCCGACGACCTGGGTATGGTCGCCGTCCTGTTCACCGACCTGGCCACGACCCTCACGACGCTCGCCGACCGCATACCCGCGCTCGCGCCGTACCTGCCGCCCGCCGAAACCGTCGCCGACGAGAAGCCCGGAGGCTGATGTGCCGACCCCGAGAGTTGCCCTTGTGACCGGTGCCGCACGAGGGATCGGCGCGGCGACGGCCGCTCGACTGGCTCGAGACGGGCACGACGTCGGAGTGCTGGATCTTGAGGAGTCGGCTTGTGCCGCAACGGTCTCAGCGGTTGAGGCCGAGGGCCGTCGCGCCGTGGCTGTCGGTGCGGACGTCGGCGACGCGGACCAGGTCGGCGCAGCGGTCGAGGTACTCGCAGCCGCCCTCGGTGGACCGACAGTGCTCGTCAATAACGCGGGCATCACCCGAGACAACCTGCTGTTCAAGATGAGCGAGGACGACTGGGACGCCGTGCTGCGCACCCACCTGCGGGGTGCGTTCCTCGTGACTCGCGCGGTCCAGGGGTTCATGACCGAGGCGAAATGGGGCCGCATCGTGAACCTGTCGAGCACCTCCGCCTTGGGTAACCGGGGCCAGGTGAACTACGCCGCGGCGAAGGCGGGAATGCAGGGGTTCACCAAGACGCTGGCCATCGAGCTCGGGCCGTTCGGTGTCACTGCCAACGCGATCGCCCCGGGGTTCATCGCGACCGAGATGACGGCGGCAACGGCGGAGCGGCTCAAGATGTCCGTCGACGAGTTCCATCGGCTGACCGCCGAACAGGTGCCGGTACGCCGGGTGGGCCAGCCGGAGGACATCGCCGGCGTCGTGTCGTTCCTGGTGAGCGACGACGCGTCGTACGTGAGCGGCCAAGTGATCTACGTCGCGGGCGGGCCGAAGGACTGATGCGGATGGATGGAGCCGCACGGATGAGCACGGCCGCTGCTCGGGTCGAGCGACCGGCCGCAGCGGAGCGGCTCCTCGAAGCCGCCTCGCAGGCGTTCGCGGACAAAGGTTTCCATGCGACAACGACGCGGGACATCGCAGCGCGGGCCGAGATGAGCCCCGCTGCGGTCTACGTCCACTTCGCGACCAAGGAGGCGTTGCTCTACGAGCTGAGCCTGGTCGGGCACCGCGCCGCACTGGGGGTCGTCACGTCGGCGATCGCCGACGCAGGATCGCGCCCGGCCGGTCAGCTGACCGCGGTGGTCCGGGACTTCGCGGCCTGGCACGCGACCCACCGTCGTACCGCACGCGTCGTGCAGTACGAGCTCACCGCACTGACGCCCGGCCACCGCAAGGAGATCACCTCCCTGCGCCGCGAGATCCAGCACCGGGTGCGCATCGTGCTCGAGTCGGGTGTGCGGGAGGGACGCTTCGTCGTACCCGACGTCCCCGGCACCGCGCTCGCGTTGTTGTCACTCGTCGTCGATGTCGCACGCTGGTACCGCCCGGACGGGCCGCGCTCCCCCGACCAGATCGGTGCGTTGTACGCCGACCTCGCTCTGCGCATGGTCACCGCAGGCTCACCGCCTGGGCCGACGCCGGTCAGTCGCGGGTGAGCTTGCGGTAGGTGACGCGGTGCGGGCGGGCCGCCTCGATGCCGAGCCGCTCGACCTTGTTCTTCTCGTACGACTCGAAGTTGCCCTCGAACCAGAACCACTTGGCCGGGTCCTCTTCGTCCCCCTCGTAGGCGAGGATGTGCGTCGCGACGCGGTCGAGGAACCAGCGGTCGTGGCTGATCACGACCGCGCAGCCGGGGAAGTCGAGCAGCGCGTTCTCCAGGCTGCCGAGGGTCTCCACATCCAGGTCGTTGGTCGGCTCGTCCAGGAGCAGCAGGTTGCCGCCGAGCTTCAGCGTCAGCGCCAGGTTGAGCCGGTTGCGCTCGCCGCCGGACAGCACGCCGGCCGGCTTCTGCTGGTCGGGCCCCTTGAAACCGAACGATGACACGTACGCGCGCGAGGGGATCTCGGTGCTGCCGACCTTGATGTAGTCGAGGCCGTCGGACACGGTCTCCCAGACGTTCTTCTTGGGGTCGAGGCGCCCGCGGGCCTGGTCGACGTACGAGATGAGCACCGTGTCGCCGACCCGTACCTCGCCCTCGTCCGCCTTCTCCAGGCCGACGACGGTCTTGAACAGCGTCGTCTTGCCGACGCCGTTCGGGCCGATGACGCCGACGATCCCGTTCTTGGGCAAGGTGAACGACAGGTTGTCGATCAGGATCCGGTCGCCGAAGCCCTTGGCCAGGTCGTTGACCTCGATGACGAGGCTCCCCAGCCGCGGTCCCATCGGGATCTGGATCTCCTCGAAGTCCAGCTTGCGGGTGCGTTCGGCCTCGGCCGCCATCTCCTCATAGCGCTGCAGCCGGGCCCGAGACTTGGTCTGCCGTGCCTTGGCGTTGGAGCGGACCCAGTCCAGCTCCTCGCGCAGCCGCTTCTGCAGCTTGGCGTCCTTGCGGCCGGACACCTCGAGCCGCTCGGCCTTCTTCTCCAGGTAGGTCGAGTAGTTGCCCTCGTAGGGGTAGGCGCGGCCGCGGTCCAGCTCGAGAATCCACTGCGCCACGTTGTCGAGGAAGTAGCGATCGTGGGTCACAGCGAGGACCGCACCGGCGTACGAGGCGAGGTGCTGCTCCAGCCACTGCACGCTCTCGGCGTCCAGGTGGTTCGTCGGCTCGTCGAGCAGCAGGAGGTCGGGCTTCTCCAGCAGCAGCTTGCACAGCGCGACCCGGCGGCGCTCTCCACCGGAGAGCACGGTGACGTCGGCGTCGGGCGGCGGGCAGCGCAGCGCGTCCATGGCCTGCTCGAGCTGGGAGTCCAGGTCCCAGGCGTCCGCGGCGTCGATGGCCTCCTGCAACTGGCCCATCTCGGTCATCAGCTCGTCGGAGTAGTCGTCGGCCAGCTTGACCGCAATCTCGTTGAACCGGTCGAGCTTGGCCTTGATCTCGCCCACGCCTTCTTCGACGTTGCCGAGCACGGTCTTCGACTCGTTGAGAGGTGGCTCCTGCCGGAGAATGCCGACGGAGTACCCGGGAGTCAGGCGTGCCTCACCGTTCGACGCATGGTCCAGGCCGGCCATGATGTGCAGGACGGTGGACTTGCCGGCGCCGTTGGGACCGACGACACCGATCTTGGCGCCGGGGTAGAACGACAAGGTGACGTCGTCAAGGATCAGCTTGTCGCCGTGCGCCTTGCGCGCCTTGTGCATGACGTAGATGAACTCGGGCACCGCGACAGGTTACGCGACCTGATGCGGGTGTTCGTGATCGTCTCGACAGGCGAGTACGGGCCTCGTTTGGTAAACCGGATTCATGGCCGACACAGAGACCAAACAGGAAACGCGGGAGCGGGGGCAGGGGGACGTTCTCGAGCGTCTAGACCATCACGTCCCGACCCGGTTCTACTGGTCGCTGACCCTCCTGGCGACCATCGGCGGGTTCCTCTTCGGGTACGACACCGCCAACATCGGCTCGGCGCTGCCGTTCGTCCCGTACGGGCTGAACGACTTCTGGACCGGCTATCTGGTGGCCGGTGCGTCGTTGGGTGCAGCAGCCGGCGCCTTGGCCGCGGGGCCGCTGACCGACCGGTTCGGGCGAAAGTCATTGCTGATCATCGACGCCGGTATCTACGCCGTCGGCGCGATCCTGTCTGCGCTGACACCGGATGCTTCCGTCTTGCTCTTTGCCCGGACGCTGATCGGCCTGGCCATCGGCGCCGACTCCGCCATCGCGACGGCGTACATCGCGGAGTATGCGCCCCGTGAGCGTCGCGGGGCGCTCGCGATGCTCCAGCAGTGGATGATCACGGTCGGGATCCTGTTCGCCTATCTCGTGGCGCTCGTCATCTACCGCCTGCTGCCCGGCAGCGCCGCCAACCTGGACTGGCGCCTGATCCTCGGCATCGGTGCCATCCCCGCCATCATCGGCCTGATCATGCGGTTCGAGATGCCTGAGTCGCCGCGGTGGCTGCTCAGGAAGGGCAAGTACGAGCAGGCGCAGAAGGCCTTCGAGACACTCGGCGTCGACGTCGCCCGCGAGGACATCGAGGCCACGGCCAAGCGACTGGACCGCGAGGACGATGAAGCCGAGCGGCAGGGCAGACGCCGGTGGAGCCCTGGCGTACGCCGGGCGCTGTACGTCGTGTGCGGGTTCTTCGTGTTCCAGCAGATCACCGGCATCAACGTGCCGCTGTACTACGGCCCCAAGCTCATGGGCGACTACTTCCAGAACGGGAACTCGAAGGTGGACGCCACGATCGCCGGCGTCGAGGTCACCGCCATCATGACCGTCGTCAACGTCGCCGCGACGTTCTTCGCGTTCCGGTACATCGACCGGGTCGGCCGACGCAAGCTGGCGATCGGCGGGTACGCCGGGATGGCCGTCAGTGCCGTAGTCGCTGCTATCGGTGTCGGCCTGATGTCGGGCACTCCGCGGATCGTCGTAGCCATGATCGGCCTGGACGCCTTCATTGCCTCCTTCGCGCTCGGTGTCGGTGGCACCGGCTGGCTCCTCCAGGGCGAGGTCTTCCCGACCGCTGTCCGCGGTCAGGCCGCTGCCGTCGGGGCGACGGTCGACTGGGTCGCCAACTTCGCCATCATCGAGGTCTTCCCGTCGGCCGAGTCGCACTACGGCCTCGGTTGGGTGCTGATCGCCTTCGCTGTCCTGTGCCTCATGGCCATCGTCTTCGTCATGGCACTGCTGCCCGAGACCAAGGGCCGCTCCGTCGAGGAGATCGTGGAGATCTTCGAGGAGGAGGCGCGGAACCGCTCGTCCGGCAATCGTTCGCGCAGAACCAACCTGCAGCCGCGTACGCACTGACGTCAGACTCCCGCCGGTTCACGCTCCGCGGACGGCTCGTCCGACCACGGGTCGCGGGCCGGGTCTCCCGGCGCGGCGCCGTCGGCGTCGTTGCCGGGCTCGGGGGTCGAGTCCGGGGCCGGAGTCCCTTCGCCGGCAGCGGCGGTGCCCCGCTTGATCTTGGTGAACTTGGCGCTGCCGCGGCGCAGGTCGTGGCCGACCGTCATCGCGTCGATGGACACGTCAGTGCCCTTCTTCCCGTCGTCCGTCTCCCAGTCGCGAACCACCTGCTTGCCGTAGACGACCACCGGGTCGCCCTTGGCCAGAGAGCCGGCAGCGTTGTCGGCGAGGTCGCGCCAGCAAGCGACCGTGTACCAGGACGTCACGCCGTCGGTGTACTCGCCGGTGTGCGCGTCGCGCCTGCTCGCCGTACACGCGAGCCTGAACTTGAGGATCGAGACTCCACCCGGCGTCGTCGTGCGCCTCGGATCGGTCGCGATGTTGCCCCACAACGTCACATAGGTCTCGCCCATGTCCGGTCTCCCCTGCTCGTCGGATCGGCTGTCGCCACGATCAGACTCGGGTACGGCACGGACTGCACAGTCCCCTGGGAGTCCGCCTGTGGATCGTGTGACACCCCGGCAACGACCTGTGGATGCCGATGGTCAGGTTCGACCATCGGCGCAGCATGACGACGAGAGCGTCTCGACGAGCTCAGTGCAGCGCGCGGGCGAGGGCCTCGCGGGTACGACGGTGAGCGGCGAGGACGGCGGCCACGGGCTCGATGATCGAGTCCCGCGCGACCGAACCGATGGCGCCGTCCAACCGTGCTGCCGCCCGAGCCCGACGTGAGCGGGCAAAGTTGCCGGCCAACAACCGAACGGCCAGACCGAGCAGGAAGCCCAGCACCAGTCCGCCCAGGAGGAGTGCCGTCGGTACGGGCACCGGCCCGAGGTCGGGGGTGCGCAGGTCGGGCAGCCGCAGCCAGCTGAAGACACCGAGCACGATGAGCCAGACCAGCCCGAGCATCGCCGCCGTCGTCAGCAGCCACTGCAAAGCCCCGACGACCGACCACCAGCGGGGTCGGCTCAGGCCCAAGTCGGTGCCGAGCACCGCTTGGTCGAGCGCGTCGGCCACGTCGTGGCCGGCCGGGTTAGCCGCCGCATGCACCGCATCCGACCACGACGTCGGCAGACCGCTCGCCGCCTCGTCGGCGATCGCGTTCGTGGCCAGCGCGACCCGAGCCCGCTGGGACGGCGTCGGTGCGGGCAGCGAGCTGCGCCGCAGCGCCACCTCGAGGCTGTCGCCGGGTCCTTCGCCGTCCTCGGAGCCACCGCGCCGCGACCGCGCACCCAACCGCAGGCGGCGCAGAGGGTCCGGGCGGAAGGCCCGCACCCACCGCGTCAACGGCCAGCCGCCGGCCGCGAGGGCACCGCGCCGGTAGTCCTCCTCGACCGCGTCCAACACGGGCGGTACGCCGGCGGCCTGGGCCAGGGCCTCGACCAACGCCCCGCGCCCGCGCAGCGAGTCCGCATCGGCCTCGCTGTCGGCGACCGTGCCGCGCAGGCGACCGGTCACGGCATCGAGATCCGCTGCGAGCCGCTCCCGCACGGCCGCGCCGGAGTGGACCGCGTCGGAGATCACCGAGCGGAGCTGCGGCACACCGGCGCCGGTCAGCGCCGACGTGACCAAGATGCCGGACACGTCGAGACCGTCCTCGGTCAGCAACCGGGCCAGGTCCCGCCGGCACTCCTCGACGTCCTCGCGTGGCAGCCGGTCGGCCTGGTTCAGCACGACGACGGTGACGCCGTCGTGCCCGGCCAGCGGGCGCAGGTACCGCTCGTGCATCGCGGCATCGGCGTACTTCTGCGGGTCGGTCACCCAGATGAACACGTCGACCAGGGCGATCAGCCGCTCGACCTCGGCCCGGTGGTTGAGCGCCGTCGAGTCGTAGTCCGGCAGGTCCAGGAGCACCAGTCCCTGCAGCTCGTTCTCCCGGCCGACGTCGAGCGCGGACTCACGCGTGATCCGGTGCCGGCTGGGCAGGCTGAGCCAGTCCATCAGCGCGCTCGCGCCCTGGGTGCCCCAGATGCAGGCCGTCGTCTCCATGGTGGTCGGCCGGCGTACGCCGACCGTGGCGAGGTCGATGCCCGCGATCTGGTTGAACAGGCTCGACTTGCCGCTGCCCGTGGCGCCGACCAGCGCGACGACGGTGTGGTCGCCGGAGAGCCCGAGCCGCTCGTCGACCCGGTCCATGACGACCTTGGCGCCTTCGACGGCGTCCTGGGGCATGTGGGCGTGGCCGGCGTCGATGGCCTCGCGCAGCGCCGCGGAACGCGCCAGCACGTCCGGGGCCTTGGCCCGGCGGCCGATCCTCATCGCACGTTCACCGCGCCCTCGGCCCTCACTGCGCCGCCGTCACGTCGCGCACCGCCATCTTCAGCGCCTGGGCCTGGTCGAGCACGGTCGGCCGCGAGTCCAGCTCGAGCGCGTCCAGGATGTCGTCGAGCCGCGTGCGGTCGACGGCCAGCAGCGTCTCGACGCGCGCCTGCAGCTCGTCGCGCGCCTTGGCGGCGAGCATCCGCACGGCCTGGTCACCGAACACGGCCTCGAGCAGCCGCTGGGCGACGACGGCCGTACCGCCGGCGATTCCGACCTCGGCGCCGGTGAGCCCGGCGGTCTGGCTGAACACCACGAGCATGAGGACGACGCCGAGCCCGTTCACGCCGTAGGACAGGACCCGCGCCGCCGAGCGGCGCCGGCTGCCTTCGTCGCGAACGAGCTGCAGCACGTACGACTGCCAGTCCCGCACCATCCGGTTGACCCGGTCCTCCAGGCCGTCGACCGGGCGCTCGAGGTCCCGGTGCGCGGCCACCAAAGCGGCGCCGGCCGGACCGCTGCGCCACCTGCGGGCGGCGTCGCCCGCGGCCTTGCGCGCCTCGGCCGTGACCAATGCCGCAACGCCGGTCTGCAACGCCTCACCCAGCTCCGCGCTGGGCGCCGGGCGGCCGCGCACCGCGGACATGACCCGGTCGCGGACCCGGCCGACACTCGTCTCGAGGTTGCGCAGGAACTCGCCGGTGCCGACGAACTCCTGCCAGCGCGCGAGCACCTCGCCGCGCAGCAACGAACCATCGGTCAGGCCGACCGAAACCGCTTGGACCGCCGTGTCGTAGGCCCCGGCCACGTCGGCGCGCAGGACTGCGACCGCCTCCCGCTGAGCCTGCGCCGCGTCCACCAAGGTCGTGACCCGGGCGTCGAGCACGCGCAGGGTGCCGAGCAGGGTACGGCGGGCGACCATCGACCGCGCCTTCGCGTCACGTGCGAGCGCCGTGAGCCACGAGCGCATCCGCTCGACGACGTCCTCCGGCAGATGGCCGTCGTGCAACGTCACCTCCGGGATCACGAACATCGGGGCGTTGCCCAGGTCGTGGGAGCGCAGCATCCCAGCCAGGTCGGCGCGAATCTCCTCGACCGCGATCGGCGGCACGCGGTCCAGGACCATGGCGAGCGACGTACCGCGTTCGGCAGCGTCCCGCAGCAGGTCCCACGGCACCGCGTCGGCGTACCGGGCCGCCGAGGTGACGAACAGCCACAGGTCGGCGGCCGAGAGCAGCTGCCGCGCCAGGTCCCGGTTGCTCTCGACGACCGAGTCGATGTCCGGCGCGTCCACGAGGGCGAGCCCGGGGGGCAGGGCGGTCGATGCGACCAACCGGACCGAACGCCCGGGCTCGTCCGGCGGCTCCCCGGGACCTCCGACGTCCCCGGTCACGCGCGGCAGGTCGGGCAGGACCCGCTTGCCGGTGAACCACTGCACGTCCTCCGGGTGGTGCACGAGCACGGGGGAGCGCGTCGTCGGCCGCAGGACCCCGCTGCGGCTCACCGTCTCGCCGACGATGGAGTTGACCAGGGTGGACTTGCCGGCGCCGGTCGAGCCGCCGACGACGGTGAGCAGGGGCGCGTCCTGCGCCCTGAGCCGAGGCAGGACGTAGTCGTCGAGCTGGGCGCGCAGGTCGTCGCGGATGCGGCGGGCCGTAGCCACATCGCGCAGCTCCAGCGGCAGCGCCAGCTCGTCCACGTGGCGGCGCAACGTCTCGACGGCACGCAGCAGCGCCGTACCGTCGTGTCCGTCGGCCACCACGCCCGACAGCCTCCCATGTGCTCCAGCGTCACCGGTCTGTGTGACGCGCCGAAGGGACACGCCGACGGCACAGCCGCCTCCATACACTTTGTCGCGACGCCACACTTGGGCCGACGCCGCGGCTCGGGCGTCATGCGCCCGTAGCTCAGCTGGATAGAGCAGCGGACTTCTAATCCGCCGGCCGCAGGTTCGAATCCTGCCGGGCGCACGGTTGCCGGTCCGCCCGGATAGCGCCATTTGCGATGAATCGAGGGAATCCGGTCGCTCTCCTTCGGTGCGCCGGCGTCACAAAGAGTTGTGACCTCCGGCCCGCTCACTAGGAGGGGCCGGAGGTCACAGTCGCGCCGTCCGGGGTCGCGGAACGAGCTCTCAGGGGGTGAGCTCGCCCGCAGTGGCGCGAGAAACCCAGCGTAGGCGGTGGATCCGACGCGCGCGGCCATTTCGGCGCAAACGGCGACCGTGATGGTGACCGCCAGTTGCCACGGCCGCTGTGCCGAGAGACGGCGGTCAACGACACGAGAGGGTCGGCGGGCCCGGCCGGATCAGGGGCGACCCGGACCGGACACCGCCGACGCGGTCGACATCCAGGCGATCTTTGGCCGGGAGCCCGGAAGCGACACTGACGACGCTAGGCAGCGAGCCTGAGAGGAACCTGAGACCTGCCTGCCGGATTGCTGCCAGGTTCGCGGCCAGTTCCGCAGTCAGGTGCGCGGGTCTGTCCGGGCGCGCGTCAGCTGACCGGTGACCCGGACAGCGCCCGCCGGTCCGCGACGAGCTGCATCAGCACGTCCTGCTCCATCGCCTGGGCCCTGGGTCCGGCAGCCGACCGCGTCATCCGCTCGCGGAGCAAGGCCAGCTCGCTGGCGTCGTCCTGGAACGCGCGCATGGCCCGTTCCGCCGGCTTGCCGGCGACGCTGCTCGCCACCGCGCGGGCCCGCCGACGGGCCGGCATGGAGGCGAGCATCCGGACCTCGGCGGGCGTGAGCCAGCCCGTCTCGGCGTACACGAGCAGATGCCGGCCGATGAGGCGGCCCTCGCGGCTGCGCGACCACAGAGCGAACGCAAGGGCGGCGGCGAAGATCGGCACCTGCAGGACGACGTACGCCGAGACGAAACCGCGCAACCCGGCCACCGCGGCGAGGTTCCACAGTCCGTGCAGCGTGACGGCGATCAGCCAGCCACAGATCGGGGCGACGATGCGGACCCAGCGGTGCCGGGCCGTCGCGGCCACGCCGAGTCCGACGCCGGTGGCCATGGTGAACAAGGGGTGCGCGAACGGCCCGAAGACACAGCGAAGGACGAAGGTCACGGCGAGCCCGTCCACACCGCTGTCCGCGAGCGAGCGGCCGAGGTAGAGGACGTTCTCGGTGAAGGCGAACCCGACACCGGCCATCCCGGCGTACACGATCCCGTCGACGATGCCGTCGAACTCGCGGCGGCGGTAGAGGAAGACCAGCAGGACGGCCAGGCCCTTCGAGGTCTCCTCGACGAAGGGCGCGATGACGACGGCCGCCGCGGTGATGTCTCCGCCCGAGGCCTTCAGGACGGCAACCGAGGTGGAGTTCACGAGGATCGCGATGAGGGTGGCGACGGCCGCACCCCAGCCGAACGCGAACAGCAACAGCGCCGTGGGCTCGGCCTCGAAGCGGTCCAGCCAGAGCAGGGACGGCACGACGACGAACACCGGTACGGCGGCCAGCGCGATCCCGACCAGGACGCCGGTGACACCGGTGGTCGAGCCGATGATCGCGACGACCATCAGGGCGCATGCCACGAAGACGGTGACGACCAGGCCGGTGACCAAGAGGCGTCCGACCCGCACGCGCGCCGGACGCCCCTCGGGGCGAAACTGCCCGTCGTACGGCGTGGTCATGAGCCAGGAGGCTAGCGACCGCCGCATACTGCGACGAGGCGTGCACGAAACGTTGCGGTGCGCGCGTCCACGCCTGGGCGCGAAAGGGTGATGTCGAGGTGACCGGGAGCGGTCGACGCCGTCAGGCCACGACTCCCCTGCGTCGCCGGCTGCGGCGAGACGTCCTGGCCTGGGGGCTGGTCGCCGGCCTGGCCGCGGGGGTCGCGCTGGGGCTCACCGGCGGTGGCTGGTGGAGGGCGCTCGTCCTGGGCCTGCTCGTCTTCGCCGGCTGCCTGGTCCTGACCCTGCTGAGCGCGACCTCCGGCAGGAAACCGCCCCTCGACGGACCGCGCACACGTCCGCCCGAGGGCCCGGCCGGACCGTCCGCCCCCTAGGGTGTCCGCGTGAACGACCGACCGCAGGACAAGATCGTCTGGATCGACTGTGAGATGACCGGTCTGGACCTGGAGCGCGACGCGCTCATCGAGGTGGCTGTGCTCGTCACGGACAGCGAACTGAACGTCCTCGGCGAGGGCGTCGACGTGGTGATCGCCGCCCCCCCCGAGGCGCTGGAGAGCATGCCGCCGGTGGTCCGCGAGATGCACGAGGCGTCCGGCCTGCTGGCCGAGCTGCCCGGCGGTACGACGATGACCGACGCCCAGGAGCAGGTGCTCGCCTACGTGCGCCAACACGTGGCCGAGGCCGGCAAGGCGCCGCTCGGCGGCAACTCGGTCGCCACCGACCGCGGGTTCCTGGCCCGGGACATGCCCGAGCTCGACAGCTGGCTGCACTACCGGATGGTCGACGTGAGCTCGATCAAGGAGCTGGCCCGGCGCTGGTACCCGCGGGTCTACTTCAACGCGCCCAAGAAGCATGGTGGCCACCGAGCCCTGGCCGACATCACCGAGAGCATCGCGGAGCTCCGGTTCTACCGGGCGGCGGTCTTCGTGCCCCAGCCGGGACCGGACTCCGAGACCGCCCGGGCCCTGGCCGCGACGTTCGCGGTCAAGCCTGCGGCCGAGGTGGTCGTCGTGGCCGAGGTCGCCGAGGTGACCGAGGTGACCGAAGTGACTGACGTCGCCGGAGCGGCCGACGCGACGGCCCCGCCCGCGTAGGAAACGGCGTACTGAGCGGGGGGCCAGCCCCGGTACCATGGACGCCGATCCCCCGGCTCGTCCCCGTGGACAGGCCTGGGGTCATGGTGGGTGTAGCTCAGCTGGTAGAGCACCTGGTTGTGGTCCAGGATGTCGCGGGTTCGAGCCCCGTCACTCACCCGGAGGCGAGGTCCTGGCCGCCTGCTAGGGTCCTCTCCCGTTGCGCCGCTAGCTCAATTGGCAGAGCAGCTGACTCTTAATCAGCGGGTTCGGGGTTCGAGTCCCTGGCGGCGCACCACTGTGATGTCTCGAGACATCGTTGGCACCTGTCTCGGGTCATCGTTCACACCTTGCGGGCTTGGGGTTGGTAGTCGCGGGTGGGGTCCAGGACGAGTTCGCGGATGAGTCGGCCGTCTTCCTCGGCGTTGACGCTCGCCGCGTCTCGTATCCACCAATCAGGCGCACGGTTCGCCCTGATTCAATCCGCTCTGGGCTGCGCTTCGAGGTGCTGCCACCGGGCTGCAACCGCCTCGGCGCAGGGTGTCGACCGCCACCTACGCGAGGAGGACGCGATGTCGGCACGCACCGCTTGGTCCAGGGCGGCCTCGGCCGGCGCGCTCGCCGCCGCGGCCGCTCTGCTCCCGACCAGCATCGCCGTCGGGACCTCAGGCTACGCACCCTGCACGCCGGCGGCGCTGCCCGCCGTGGGCGGCACTGACGGCGAGGTCATGTGGATCACGTCCTCGGGTTACTACGTCGGTGGCACCACGAACGGCCAGACCAACCCGGACGGCAGCCCTGCGTTCCAGGCGGCCTACTGGACTCACAACGGCGCCGGATACCAGGTGCACGCTCTGCCCCACGACCCGCTCGTCGACGACGAGGTACTCGACGTCAACGAGAGCGGGCGCATGGTCGACTACGGGCTCGATCCGGCGACCTCGACCGGGCAGACCTGGGTGTTCGACCTGCCCACCGGGCGCTGGTGGCACCTCCCGACGCTGCGAGGTGACGACACCCGTGGTCGGCGGATCAACGCCTCCGGCGTCGTGGCCGGCGGCGCGAACGACCAGCACGGCTACGGGTTCGCGACGACGTGGTCCCCGCCGTACACCTCGATCGTCAAGCTTCCCCGGCTCGGCAACTACGGCAGCTACGCGCCCGGCGTCAACGACGACGGCGTGACTGTCGGCGCGGTGAACAAGAGCCGCTTCACTCCCGCCTACGACAAGACCATGCAACACCTTGGTCCGCACGCCTACTTCCCGCTGACGCTGCCCGTGGAGTGGGCCGCCAACGGCTCGCCGAAGGAGCTCGACGTCATCGCGACTCAGGCCGAGACGTTCGCGCTCAACAACTCTGGCACCGTCGTCGGGTCGGGCGACCTCACGCTCACCGGCTTCACCTGGGACGCTCTGTGGTGGGACGCCTCACACCGCGCGCACGACATGGGAGGCACGCCCGGCTCCGATTTCACCGAGGCTCGCGGCGTGTCTCAGGGCGGCTGGGCTGCGGGTGGCGGTTTCTCATTCGAGACCGGCACCGGCCAGGCCTTCGTCTGGACGGGGACCGGGACCCTGCAGCCTTTGGCGGCGCTCTCGGGCGACGACGGCGACAGCAACGCGCACGCCGTCAACGATGTCCGACACCAGGTGGGCGGCTGGTCGCAGGCCACCGACGGGTCCGAGCCGGCGACGGTGTGGCAGTGCCCCTTGTCGTTCACCACGGGCTAGGTTGCGGCGTCAGGCAACGGCGATCGGCGGGGTTCAGCAGACTCGTCGGTACGGCGCCGCTGAGCCGACGTAGCGACGCCACTCGGCCCGGGAGAGCTGGCTGGCGGCCAGCCGACAGGCGGCCCCTGCCCAGAGCCCGGGCTGGGCCGGCATGTGGAACCATCGCTCCTGGCCGGCCAGATCGCTCGGTGCGTACCCCACGACTGAACCCTCGTCGTCGTACCAGGCCCACCACGAGTCAACGCGCGCCGAGCGCACCGGGGCACCGATCGGACGAAGCGTCGGCGTCCAAAAGCTCATCGTGCCGTCGCTGCCGCCGACGACCAGAGTGTTGCCATCCGGTGACCAGCTCACCGTCTGAACGACGCCCGAGACCGTGGTGACCGCGTCGGAGATCGGCGCAAGGGCGCGAGCGTCGACTACCCGCACCGTGCCGGCGAGAGTGCCGATCGCTAGCCGTCGCCCGTCCGGCGACCAGGCTGCGGCGTCGGGTATGCCGGCGACCCCGAAGCCGTCCACCTGGCCGACCAGACGCCCGGTCCGCAGGTTGACGAGCCCGGCAACCTGGTCTTCCGCGGGTTGGACGGGAGGCAGGCGTCCGACGTCGGCGGTCGCAGGAGGGTTGGGCGTCGGCGTTGGGTCGAAACCCAGGACGAGCAGCCGGCCGTCGGGGGCAAATGCGATCGGTGACACGAGATGCCGGTCGGCGAGGGAATCCCCGAAGTGCACATCGACGACCGCGAGCCTTCGCCAGCCCGGGAGCGTGTAGGTCACCAGGCGGTGGTCGTCCACGGCGAACGCGGCGCTCCGCCCGTTCGGCGCGATGATCCCGACGTACGTGTTGTGCGCCGTCGGCTTGCGGGTTGCGACGAACGTCGACAGGGCGCGTCCCGTGCCGATGTCGACGAGGGTGGAGTGCATCACACGGTCCGGAGTCTCCGTGACAACCAGCAGCTGATGTCCGGCCGAGTCGCTGCTGACGTACTGGATACTCTCCTGCGCTGAGGACGCGAACGTGATCGACCGGCTGGCCCCGGTGTCGCGGTCGGCGACGCTGATCGGCGTGGCTGCGGTTGTCAGACCGCCGCCGGTCGCGCCGACCGTGACGACGTACCGCCCGGACAGGAACGACTGCCCTTGGTCCGCCATTCTCGGACCGGTGTACCCGACCAACCTCGGGCCGGCCCTCAGGTCGAGGGAGAGCACCTGCGCATCCAGGCCGCCGACGTACAGGCCCGTGTCCGCGGTGCTGGAACCCGACCAGGCGACCTTCGGAGACTGTCCCGCCTGGACACCGAGGGGTCGTAGGAGGACTCGCCCGTCGGCCACCCGGAAGACGTCGAGCGGGCCGTCCGCGGCGGCTGCGGCGAGCAGTCTGCCGGTCGGGGAGAAGGCGAGCGACGAGAGCTCGGTCCCAAGCTCCTCGGTGGGACGCAGGGCACCGCCGATGGACCCGGCGTCGAGGAGGTACGGCAGAGCCGGGTGTCCTGGCCGCGTCAGGGCAAGCGTGCCGCCGTCGGGCGAGACGGCCAGCGCGTACGGCGTCCCGGAGTCGAGCGACGCGCGAGCCAGGTCGGCCCGCCTCGCCTGCTCGAGGACGCGCCCGTCGGACGGTCGGACCACGTCGACCTGTCCATCGAGACTGCCGACAGCGACAACGGAGCGCCCCGCCGCGAGCTCGGTCACCGGGCCATCGAGGACCACCCGGCGTGGCGGCGCAGCGTAGTCATCGGTGGCGAAGACCTCGACCGTCGCGGTGGGCACCGGATCGCCTCCGGTAGATACAGACCGGCCCTGGACCACAGCGAGCCACCGTCCGTCACCGGTGAACGCTGCGGACGCCGACGTCGCTCCGGTGTCGACCGTCGTCACGGGCAGCACCCGTAGCAGCGTCCCGGTCACCGCATCCAAGACACTGATGCGCCCCGCGCCGGCCCGGTCGAAGAAGCCATCCGATCCCACGACGACCAGCTGCCGCCCGTCCGGCGACAGGGCGGCGGTGGCGTCGGCCCGGGCCGCGAACGACGTGGCGACCGCGCGCCGGGTCAGGTCGTAGCGAAACAGCGTGCGGCGCTGGTTCATCACCCAGAGGCCGTTGCCATGAGCGCTGACGCCGAGAAAGTCCACCCGACCGGGAGTCGGAAGTCGCCAGAGTGCCGACCCGTTTCGCTCGAGCGCCGAGAGCAGCGCGGATCGGGTATCCGGCGAGTCCTGCAGCCGGTACGCCGCCGTGGCCAGAAGCAGCGATGTGCGCAGATCGGGCGCAGTCAGGGACAGAGCCGCGACCTTCTGCGAGACGGCCGCCGCGGCGGCGGCCCGGGCGGAGGACCGTTCGTGCAGCGAGACCACGACACCTACACCCGCGATAGCGGTGACGACGGCAAGCGCGGCTGCTACGCGGCGCAGCCGCCGACGGCCCGTCGCCTCCTCCTGCGCGCGAGCCCGGGCCGCCAGGAGCTCGGCCTCGCTCGCCCCGGCGCCTGCATCGAGGAACTCGGCCTCGAGTGCGGTGAGGTCCTCCGGCTCGTCCCGGCGCCAGTCGAGCGCTCCCTGCAAGCGAGGGCCGCGGTAGAGGTCGGCGTCCTGGCGACCCCCGGCCGACCAGGCCCGGCTCGCGGCATCGAGGTGCTCGACCAGTCCCACGATTTCGCGGCGCCGCTCGAGCCAGGACCGCAGCCGCGGCCATCCGTCGAGCAACGCCTCGTGCACGAGCTCGACGCGGGCCTCCGTGATGGTGAGCAGCCGAGCTTCGCTCAGCTCACCCAGCGTCCGCTCGTCAACAAGGGTGGCCGCCACGTCGCGGGGCAGCGGGCGGCGCGCCCACAACCCGCGTTCGCTCGTCGCGAGCCGGACCAGCAGCCGCCGGGCCCTTGCCTGCGCTTCGTCGTTCAGGCCCAGGTACGCGTCCTCGGCGCTCGCCTCGAGCGCCCTGCGCACGCCGCCGCCAGCCCGGTATCCCTCGACGGTCAGCCGACGGCCGTCTCGGTTCGCCCACGTCCGCGCGAGTGCCGCGGAGACGAGCGGTAGCGCACCCGGGTGACCACGCACATCGTCGAGGACGGCGTCGAGCAGTGCCGGCTCGAGCTCGAGGCCGACCCGCCGAGCCGGCTCCGTGACCACCTGGCGTAGCTCATGGTCGTCCAGGGGCGGGACGAGCAGTGTGCTGCCGCCGACCCGGTGGGTCAGCCGAGGGAGCTCGGCCAAGCTGCCGTAGTAGTCCGAACGGATCACCAACACGACCCGGGCGCCGGCCGCCATCGCGGAGGTGAGCCGCGCGTCGGTCTCAACGGGGTCCAGCACGGCGCCCGCAAGGGTGAACAGCTCCTCGGCCTGGTCGAGGACGAGCAGGTCCAGCGCCTCGAGATCCAGGGAGGCCAGGTCCTGTGGACTCGTGACGGCGCACCGCCAGGCTGCCGAGCCGGGTAGCGCGCCTGCGCGCACCGCGGCGACCAGCCCAGCCCGGACCAGTGAGGACTTGCCGGTGCCGCTAGCACCCGTGACCGTCACCAAGTCGCCGTCGCTGAGCCGGGCGACCAGCCGAGCGGTCAACGCCTCCCGCGCGACGAACAGTGCGCTGTCCTCCGGTTCGTACCTCGATAAGCCGCGGTACGGGCACATCGAGGCGACCGTGTCCCCCGGCGGTCGAGGTGCCAGGCCGTCCCGGTCGCGCGGACCCTGCAAACCGGCATCGTGCGCCAACATCCGTGCCTCGAGCTGACGCAGGCCGGGCCCGGGCTCGAGACCGAGCTCGTCGCGCAGCAAGGTCCGCACCTGGCGGTACGCCGCCAGTGCGTCGGCTTGGCGCCCGGCCCGGTACAGCGCGAGCATCAGCTGCTCCCAAAGGCGCTCGCGGTAGGGGTCGGCCGCGACGCGTCGCTCAATCTCGGCAGCTACTGACGCATGCTCTCCGATCAGCAGCGCGGCGTCGAAGCGCCGCTCATGGGCCAGGGCGTACAGCGCGCTCAGCCGCAACCGCTCGACCACCGCGAACTGCGCGTCAGTGAACTCACCGTAGGCCTCTCCGCGCCACCAGCCGAGTGCGGCATCGAGGTAGCCGCGGGCGCGCTCGGGATCGCCGTCGCCGAGTGCGGCCATCCCCAGCTGCAGGTCGCGCTCGAAACAGCCGGTGTCAACCGCGAGGGGGGACAGGTTCAGCCGGTAGCCAGTGCCTTCGGTCTGGATAAGGGTTTTCGCTTCCGCGGCGCGCCCGAGATCGCGGCGCAGCCGAACCACGTGGCTCTGCAACGTCTTCAGCGCACTCCGCGGCGGCGCCTCTCCCCAGACGTCTTCGACCAGCGTGCCGGCCGCGACGGTCTGCCCCACTCGGGCGACCAGGGCCGCGAGGAGCCGTCGTCGAGTCGGACCGCCGAGTGTGAGCAGGTCACCGGCGTCGTCACGCCCGACGAGTCGTCCGAGGACGCCGACCCACACGCGAGCACGCTACGCCGGCATAGCCCCCGGAGCTGGGAAACCGCGCGGAATGGCACGCGGACGACGTCCTGTCCCGAGTCCCGGACAAGCAAAGGCCCGCCCTACGTTGAGCATCCTTGCCTTCAGTGCCTGGCAGCCGGCTCGGTCGATCGCTCGGGGCGCAGGCGGGAGAGCTGGCGGCTGTGGCGGGGGCAGGGTTGGTCTGACCGCTCGACCAGGAGGAGGCTGCTGCACAGCCGTTGGAACGGAGCGCTTCCATGTCAGGTACGAAACCGTGCCCGCATCGTGCATATCGTATGAGTCGGCTCGCGGCCCGAGCTGCTCGCCGGCTCCGGATCGGCATTGCCGCCGTCGGGGGGGCGGCATTGGTGATGGCTGGGCCGGCTGCGGTGCCGAATGTTGCGATGGCGGCTGCGTCCCACGACTGGCCGGCCTTCCATCACGGCCCGCACCAAAGCAACGCGGCGTACGGCGATCTGGCCATTACGCCCGGCAATGTCGCCTCGTTAACCCCTGCGTGGACATTTGCCGCTGGACCGTCGACCGTGGCCGGGGCGCCGGCGCCGGCCTTCTATGGGAGCCCGACGGTGGCGGCTGGGAGGGTGTTCATCGCCTCAAAATCCGGCATCCTGTACGCCCTGGATGCTGCGACGGGGGCGGTCCGCTGGACCAAGGCCCTGGACTTCGGCAGCCCGGCCGACTGCCCGGTCAAAGGGGTCGTCAGCACCGCCGCTGTCGCCGCCGACCCGGTGACCCAGGCTTCCACCGTGTACGCGGCAGGTTCGCACTACCTGTATGCCCTCGACCCGGCGACCGGGGCGCAGCACTGGAAGGCCGCCATCGGCCCGGCGACCGCGGCCGGCGAGGCGCGTTACTACAATTGGTCCTCTCCGTTGGTTGTCGGCGGCAAGGTCACGATGGGTCTCACGGCTGCCTGTGATGATCTGATCCGGGGCGGCGTGGTCGAGCTGGACCAACACACCGGCCAGCGGCTGCACACGTACTACACCGTTCCAGCCGGCAAGGTCGGGGCCGATGTGTGGAGCAGCCAGGCCGGCGACGGCACGAGTATCTGGGTGACGACTGGTAACGCCGTACCCAGCGCTGGTCAGCCGTACGATGCGTTCTCGATCGTCCGGCTCTCTGCCAGCACCTTCGTCAAACAGGAGAAGTGGGCGCCACCGACGACCACGATCAACGGTGACCTGGACATGGGCGGCTCGCCAAGCTTCATCACGGCCACTATTGGCGGTGTCTCCATGGCGTTGATCGGGACCTGCAACAAGAACGGCATCTTTTACGTGTGGCAGCGGAACAGCCTCGCCGCGGGGCCGGTCTGGCAACGCCGAGTCGGGCAGGTCGGCGGGACCAACCAGGGTGCCTGCATCACCTCCCCGGCATTCGACGCAGCCGCGAACGCCTTATGGGTCGCTGGAAACCAGACGACCATCAACGGCGTCGCGGTCCAAGGCTCTATCCGTGAGCTGGATGCGGCGACGGGCGCGATCAAGTGGGAGCAGCCGCTGCGTTGTCTGCCAGACGGCTCCCCCACCCTGAACGCCTCCACCCATGTCGTCGCGGTGCCGCTCTACAAATGCCCGACCGGCGTCGCCCCCGGCGTTGCCCTGTTCAACTCGGCCACCGGAGCGCCGCTGCGGGTCATCACCACCAATGGAAGGGACTTTGCCCAGCCGGTCTTCGCCGAGGGCAAGCTCTTCGTCGCCGACGAAAGCGGAGTACTACGAGCCTTCGCGCCATAGAACAGGACGCCCTTGCCGAGCCGCAACCACGCCTGAGGAATGTTGGACGGTTTCCTGACTCTGGCTTTGCCAATGCGGGAATACGCTGAGGCATCTGCTTCGAGGCTTCGCGGGAGAGGCAGGGATGACATGAGATCCGGCCACCGCCTTGCAACCTGCACCACTGTTGCCGCGCTCACCTTGGCAATCTCCGCGCCGAACCAGGCGGTCGCAGGTGCGGGCCGGATGTCGCCGAACGACGGCCGCTCGGGCCGACTGGCCGGGGCGGCCACCACGGGGACCACTAACTGGCCTGAGTACCGCTTCTCCAGCAGGCGCACGGGCTTCAACCCCGGTGAGACGGTCCTGACTCCTTCGAACGTCGTCGGTCTCCGCCTTCGCTGGAGCCACTTTGCCGACGCGGCCGTGGGGTCAGCCCCGGCCGTGGTCAACGGGGTCGCCTACGTGGGCACGATTGACGGCGGCGTGGCCGCGGTCGACGCCGCCACGGGATCGCCGGTCTGGGGTCGCAACACGCAAGGCGGAAACAGCTCATCCCCTGCCGTCGCCAGCGGCGTGGTCTATGTCGGAACCGGGCAGGACGGGAGCATCGAGGACTTCTATGCCGTCAAGGCCACCACCGGGGCGGTGCTGTGGGGCTACAACAGCGGAGGCGGCGGGATCACCTCGTCACCCGCCGTGGCCGCCGGGGCGGTCTACGTCGGCGACAACGACGGTGACCTCGACGCCTTCAATGCGACAGGGGCCCGGCTGTGGAGCTACGTCGCCGGGTCTCAGGTGTGGTCATCCCCGGCTGTGGCGAACGGCGTCGTCTACGTAGGCACCAACAACTGCTACGTCCACGCTCTCGATGCCGCCACCGCGTCGAGACTGTGGAGCTACGCCACCGGAACCACCGGGAGCATCCAATGCGCCGTGGTGACCGCCCCGGCACTGGTCAACGGCGTGCTGTACGTGAGCGCGAACAACGGGAACGTCTACGCCTTGAAGGCATCCACGGGAGCCAAGCTGTGGAGCCATACGACCGGCAGCGGCCTGTCGTCCCCGGCCGTCGCCAACGGGGTGGTCTACGTCGGCTCCTCCAACGGCAACCTCTATGCGTTGAAGGCATCCACGGGAGCCAAGCTGTGGAGCCATACGACCGGCGGTAGCGTGTCGTCTCCGGCCGTGGCCAACGGTTTGATCTACGTCGGCTCCTCCAACGGCAACGTCTACGCCCTGAACGCGTCGACAGGCGCCAAGCGGTGGAGCTACAACACCGGCGTGTTGGGTGGCGGCCCGAACGCGATCGTGGTCAACGGTGTCCTTTATGTGGGTGGCTTCCCCGACGGCAACCTGTACGCGTTCGGCCTTCCGGTCAGGTGAGCCGGAATCAGGCGAGCGGAATGCCTCTCAGACCAGTAACCAGTCGTAGTTGCTTGCTATTTCCTTACTCACATCGGATGATTTTATTACCCAATTCAATGTGAACGCCCCGCCCAGCTTCGGTGTGTTGCGCTATCTCTTGCGGCCTGCCTGAGGCGGGGGGCATGATCGCCATGTCCGCTGTCTGCCTCGGGGAGATGTGGAAGGCCGAGATGGGGCACGTCCGGTTGGCAGTGGTCGTGTCGGCCTTGACGCTAGGCGCCGCAATGCTGGTCCCAGTGGCCGCGAGTCAGGCCTCCGCTGGGCAGGGGGCGTGCATCGCCCATCGTCCGGCCTACATCGAAGACGTCTTCGAGACTCGTTATTCCGCCGGGTGTTCTGGACATGACGAGCCCGAGCTGATGCCGCTCTCCGACCGGGCCGGATCGGCCAAGGACCTGACGTGGACGTTCATCCTGCCGCAGAATGGACCACACTTCGACGTCGACGCCGTCGGGCCAACCTTCTGGTTCGGCGGCCCTGTCGACGACACCAGCAGCCTGTTCGGCCAAGCTTTTGAGGAGCTTCAGTTCTATCCGAACGCCGTGGTGACGAGGTGCACCCCAAACGGCGGTTTCGAGGTCAAGCACGTTGTCGGCTCATGGTCGGTCTGCTCGCCGGTTTGGTCTATCCACACCACCGGGCAGAAGCCGGTCTATCACGAGCCGGCCGCATTCAACGCCATGCTGACCCGCGCCGGCTCGAACGCCCCGCTGGTCATGCACCAAGGCGATCGCATCAGCGTTCACTTCTTCGTGACCAGTGCCAGGGACGGCTGGCACATCACGGTCACCGACCTCACGACCGGCCAAGCCGGGACCATCGTGCTGAACAGCACGAAGGACGGGCCGTTGATGCCGTCGTACTCGGTGCAGCGTCTCGGCAACTCCCTCAAGTGGGGGTCGGTGCACGACGCGCCGGCTTCGTTCGTCTGGGAGATCGGCCACACATCGCCGTTCACCTCACCAGCTTCTGCGTTCTGCTGGCCGGGCGAGACCGGCTGCTACTCCTACGACGCGCCCGCATGGCAGGACCAGTCACCGCCGATCCACATCGAATCGGTCACCTTCGCCAGCGGTGCCGACCCGACCGGTTGGGCCGTGGTCTCGGACTACGGCGGCAAGACCGAAGTGACGGACTCCACGGAGACCGGGTCGAGCTGCTCAGGTTACGGCGGACCATTCTGCATCTATCCATGGTTCACTCAGAACGAGGACGGGTCCTTCAGCTACGGCGTCGACTACCCCACTACCAACAACGACTTCGGTCGAGCAGACCAGTTCGCGCAGACGACTCAGTGCGGTGGGCCATTCGGCCCGGACAGCACTTACTGCGCCAACCGAATCCTCTAACGTCACTGTCCTACCCCTCACGTGCCTCCAGCGATCCGCTCGCGGCTCAGCCAGGTGGCTTAGGTAAGCGCGTCCCTAGGGACCATCATCTCGCTGTGCGGTCACCTCCCTCGAATCAAGGTCCAGCCCGGCGGGGGTCCACTTGCCCCCGTTAACACCAGGGTCGTGACAACGACGGACCAGCTCTCCCATTCAGGTCCGGGCGTGTCGCGGGGCGCGACAGGACGTCAAGAACCTTGACATCGCAGGTCTTTGGGGGAGGACGTTTGTCGTCGTTGCTTCTCACGACCTGCTCGACGGAGGAGCCGGTCACATGGTCAAGCGCTCAGCGTTCCTGTCGGTGCTCATCCTCATACTGGCCAGCTTCGGTGTCGGTGCATCGCCTGCTATCGCAAGCCCAGACCTCACGTCCGAGACGGGCTGATTCTGTACCCGGTCGACGACTCCACGTTTGACGACCTCGTTCTCCATTCGTGGTGAACCCAGCTGGCACCGACGCCCACCAGGTGTACCGGCACCCGATGAAGTGTCCACACTGGTCGCCCGATGGCCGACAGATTGCCAGTTGCCGAACGCCATCAGGTGATGGCACGACGATCCTGAACGTCGACACGGGACGTGCCCGCTACCTACCCTTCCTGCCGGGGCTCTTCAGCCCGTGCTTCGTCTGGGCGCCGGACGACAAGCGACTGGCCTGTGAGGCAAGTAGCGACAGCGACCCAAACTTGAACGGGGTCTACACCGTCCGGATCTCCCACTGGAGTGACGTTCGTCGCATGACCTATAACCCCCGGGGGCGATGACGTCCCGGGCAGCTTCTCCCCCGACGGTCGCTGGATGACCTTCGCCCGCTACACCGGGGACGAGGGAGAGCCCCTCGGCCTATTCGTCGTACGCACCGACGGCTCGCATTCGAAGCGAATCGCCCCGGCCGGCTCAGATGTCGCATCCTCTGGGAGCTGGTCGCACGGCAACCAAATCCTGTTCTCCCGACACCTGACCACCGACCACCGACAGACCCTTTGGTTGGTGGGCACCAACGGGCATCACCTCCGCCAGATCCACATCGACATCCAGCCACAATGCGGAGGGCCCTTTACAGATCCGGCGTCCATCGGTTGCTCGCAGCCGGATTGGTCGCCGCGTAGCGATCGCATAGCCTTCCTAGTCAACGACGCCGACGGCAGCCATCTATACACAGCCACACCGAAGGGCGGACCTGTCAACCACGTCTCAGACGTCGCCGAGGACCCAGCCGACTGGGGCGTGCACCCGTTGCTGTGAGCCCGACTGCGGTTCGTCGGACAGATTGAGCGAAGGCACAACACGACGCCCGGCGAGTACAAAGCACCTCCCCGGCGAGATGCGATCAACCGTGAGCACGCTGTGAGCGCGAACGGTCAGGGCCATGCACCACCGAACGCCACCGGCCAGCACTTCGTCCGAGGCATCGTGCTCAGTGAGGAGGAGTCGGCCTTGATCATCACGACCTGGCACCGCCATCGCTCTAGCCGTCGGCGCCCAGTGTTGTGATGTGGCGCATCTCAGGCGACTGATCGAGTCCAGAGGGGCAGCGCCAGACCGCCCTGCAGCCCGGCTGCATGCGGCCTTGACGCGGTGGGGGCGACAGGGTTCACTCCGCCTCAGGGCGGCCCAGTCGTTGCGATGATCGTGGGAAGCGGATGGCGGTCAGGATTGTCCCAGCGGGTTTCACGCGACGCGGGAGCGGATGGCCGCTCGACGCCGGCTTGATGTTGGTCCATGTCGTGGTTCGGTTTGTTCGCGCTGTCGCTGTGATCGTGGCTGTCTTGGCGGCGTTGGCGCTCGGGGCAAAGGTTGACGGGCCGATGAGGACCGTGCCTCCGGCTCCACGATCTCGTTGACAACTGTCTTGTTGGCAGTCGTCGTGTCCTGCCTGGTCGCCATACTTCTGACGATCTTGGCGGGCCGGTTGGCACGCCGGCGCCATGGGCTGGTCTTGTACTTGCGCAGGTTCGGGTTCGCCGAGGGAACGGCGGTAGTCACGAGCGCTGCCGTTGCGTCGCTGGGTCGCTCATGGCGGTTGGTCACGCTCGACGACCACCACACCGAGCCGATCTCGGTCGGCACACGCGCACGCCTTCTGAGTGGCGGCCTCAAGTCGGCCGGGGCGATAGGCGGCGCGCTGATCCGAGTGCTGACCGCAGTTGCGTACGCACTCTTCATGTTGTCGTTCTGGGCGACGGCCGTGGTGCTTGCCTACTCCTACTACCAGCACCGTGACCTCAACCACGTGGTTGACCTGTACAAGAACACGCAGGCTCACGGGCGCGAGGGCGCCGTGGTGGTTCTCGGGTCGTGGAGCGCGCTGGTTTCCGCTGCCGCGTTGACGGTCTTGTTGCTGCTAAAGGCAGCTGTCCAGTTCATCGCCGTGATTCCGAACCAGTATGTCCTTGCAGTGTCACGGGCCTCGGAGCTCATGGAGTCTGCCCAGCAAAGCGGCCTCACCCGACGTTCGGAAATCCCGGGATTGGTTGCCCAGATCGCGCGGAGCAGCCATCGAGGGATGAGCGCCCGCCTGTGGGTGGTCAAGGTGGCGAGCCCTATCTGGCAGGACGCGGTCGCTGCGTTAGCCCTACGGAGCGAACGGATCCTGATTGATGTGTCGTTGCCCTCGGAGAACGTGTTGTGGGAGATCGAACATCTGACACCCGAGCTCGCCGCCCGATGTGTCTTCGTCGGCCGTCATGACCATGTCAGCTGGCTAGCAGACGATGCTGCTGACCGGCCAGCCAACGATCTTGGCCGTCGTCTGCAGGTCACACTGGCTGCCCGAACGGTGCTCACCTACGCCGAAGGCACAGCGCCGGAGCTCTTGGCGCGGGATCTGGCCGCGGCGCTTCGTCGACCGAACTAGAAGCGCCGCGGATGCAGACCGGAAGGACAAGCACATGAGCCACATGAGCGGATCGATCGCCCGGTCCCAAGAGGCTCCTTGCTCTCGACGGTGGAGGAATCCGTGGGGGTCCTCACCCACCACTTCGTCCTGTACTAGGTCGACCAGCCGTACCCCGACCGAATCGTCGTTCTAGGTGGACTGGATGTCGACGCCGCGCCGTCTCAGACGCATCGGAGGACAGTGACGGCCTGCATCAGCAACCGCCGGATCGATGGATGAGACGCCGCTCGTTGGGTGGCCTGGTCTTTGTCTGAGCCGTTCGGTGTGATCTGAGCCTTCGGTTGTCAGGTGACACATCGCCCCCCACATCAAGAACGGGTGATTCAGGCTTGTACCCGCTGCCCATCGTGCGCAGAGCACCACGATAGGTAGTTGGGGGTTGTCGCGGCGCAGTGACGTCCCTAGCGTGGCGTCATCACCTCTGATGGAAGAGGGCCGCAGACAGGTACGTCAACCGAGCCGGTACGTCCTTGGGCCGGCTCCAGTGCGGAGTCGCAATGCGTCCTTGCTCTTTCGCGGCTGCCTTTGCCGCCGTCCTCGCCCTCTCGGTTGGTCCATTCACCGGCGTGATCGCCGAGGCCGACACTGCGGTCTGTGGTTCCCTGGCCGACAGCTACGACCCTGCGACCCCGCCGGCGTACGACCACATCATCGTGATCATGGACGAGAACCTCTCCTATGCAACGTGGCTCACGCCGAATCTCAAGACCCAAATGCCGTACACCCACTCGATCTCCGCCGCGTGCGGTTCCGAGGGTTACATGCACGCCGCGACGCACCCCAGTGTCAACAACTACGCGGCTGCGACAAGCGGCCTCGGCGCCGACTACAGCGGCTCGGACAACATCTTCCATCAGTCCGACGTCCCTGGCTCGTCGTGGGTCAACTACGCCGAGAGCGAGTCAACACCCTGCCAACAGCGCCACGTGGACCCATACAAGACCGGTCACGTTCCCGCCTTCCAGTACAGCGACATCCGTAGGACGACGTGTCCGCTGTTCCAGCTGCCGATGGACGCCCGGTTCGACAGTGCCGTCGAGAGCGATTCCCTGCCGGCCTACACCTGGATCAGCCCGAACGAATGTCACGGTACGTACTGGGTCTCGGGCTGCCCCGGCACCAAGGCCAACCGGTACGTGGCGGGTGACGCCTGGCTGCAGGGGCTGCTGCCGCGGTTGTTCGCCATGCCGTCGTACGCCGGGGGCCGGACGCTCATCATCCTGACCTGGGATGAGGGCAACAAGACCGTTCCGCACGGCGTCGACTGCGCCGATCCCGCGGTGTACGCGATCGACGGCAACTCTTGCGCCATCCCGACGATCGTGATGTCGGCCTACATCCGGCCGGGGATGCTTGATACTAGCGACCAGAACACATACTCCTTGCTGGGGACCACTGAGGACATGCTCGGCTTCCCGCGGCTCAACCAGGCTGCGACGTATCCCCAGAGCCTGCGTCCAGGTCTGGGGTTCTGACCACCCTGGATCCACGACCGCACCGCGAACGGCCTGTCGGACGGTGGCTTGTCGACCCACCACTTCCATTGCCCAGGCGTTCGCCTGCTCGTCAGCGACACGGTATGAGGCTCTTCCGAAACATGGACCGGGCGCGAGGACAAGCCTCCGACCGTAAGTCAGCCGGTGTGGCTGCCTCGACTGGGGCCGGTGGTCGAGGCGCGCTCCGGTGGCGTCTCGATCAGCGTGGAACCTCGGGGCCGAGCGGAACTCGACCGACCGTGAGGCGAGAGAGCGGGAGACGCGTAGAGCTGGCGCCAACAGGCGGAGCAGTCGCCGCATCTGCCGCAACTGTTTTCCGCGCGAATCGGGCGCGGAGCGGGCGCTCGACGAACCGGAAACTCGCCTCAGCCAGAACAATGAACATGGCAACCCAGGCGATATCGCCCACGAACGAATGACCGAACAGGCCGAGTATCGCGATGCGCGGCAGGACGTTCCAGAGATAGATCGAGTACGACCGTTCGCCCAACCATCGCATCGGGCGGCTGGCCAGCAGCGCCCCGATCTGCGACTGCGGTCGCGTCACGACACCGACCAAGGCAACGAGCGTGAGTCCGGTCCCGGCGACGATGACCAGCGAGGGCCGGTAGGTGTCGTTGCGGTAGGCCAGGACGGGCAGCAGCGCAACGGCTAGCACCGCACCGTGCGCAACGTACCGAGTCGTCCGAGACAGCCAACCGTTGAGCAACACAATCGCGATCAACGAGCCGGCCAGGATGGGCAACGCGTTGGTGTCGCTCCCGAAGTACTCATGCTGGTCGTACTTAAGCGCTCGACTCAGGCCGAGGTGGAGGTTAAGGGTCAGGACGGCCCCGATCAACGACGCAGTCAGGACGGCGAACCACCGGGGACTACGGCGATAGCCCCACAGCAGGAGGAACGGCCAGAGCAGGTAGAACTGCTCTTCGACCGAAAGCGACCAGGTGTAGTTGAAGTAGTCCCCGGTGGGGAAGAAGCGGTTGGTCCAGTCGAACAGGCTTGTCGTATACGTAACTGCCGCGCCGGCGGGTGCAAGAACCTGGCCGACACTGAGGTCTGGCCGACGTATCAGCAGCACCACGGTCGTCGCCGCTACGACGGTCAGTAACGCTGGGGCCAGCCGCGCAGCGCGTCGACGGTAGAAGGCGCGCACATCGATGGTGCCGGTCTCGAGCTGGCGGACCAACAAAGTGGTGATCAGATAACCCGACAGGCAGAAGAACACCGTCACACCGGCGAAGCCGTCGATGAGCGGCCTGGTCGGCGCGTGCTGGCCGAGGACCAAAAGGATTGCCACGCCGCGGATCCCATCCAGCGCAGGCTGGTAGCCATACGGGCGCGCGGACTTGTCTCGCATCAACGACGGTAACTCCGAGCGATCCAGAACGCGAGAGAGGGCAGTTAGGCCTGGGTGTGCCAGGCCTGGGTGTGCCAGGCCTGGGTGTGCCAGGCCTGGGTTGCGGCCTCAAGACGATCCTCGGCGCAGGGCAGAAGAGAATGGGGATCGGCGACAGACGGCAACCGCATCTACTTACAGAACGCCAACCTGTACGGCTTCCCACACACCCTGCCGGACGGCAGTACGAACTACGCCGGCTCCTGGGCGCCGCTCAACCCCGCTACGGGCCAGATCATCTGGCAGGTAGCGAACCCGCACGGGGCGATCGACATCGGCCCCATGACGGTTGCCAATGGTGGTCTACGCGGCCTCCATGGCCAAGGGCGCGACGGACACCACCATGTTCGCGCTCAACGCGGCGACCGGCTCGACGCTGTGGAGCTTCGCAGCAGGCAGCTCGGTCAACGCGGGAGCCGTCGTCGCAAAGGACACCGTCTACTGGGGATCTGGGTACGGCAACCTGGGACCGACCTCGGCTCGTCCAACAACAGGTTCTACGCCTTCACCCTCGGCGCTCACTAACCGCGGCGGGGCGGGACGCGTCGGCGCGGACTACGGCGTGCCGGTAGTCCATGTCGGCCGCGACTGCGACCAGCAGCACAAGGAGGCAGCAACGCCGTAGCCGACGCAGTAGCCGTGACCCACCCCGAATCGCTTGCTGCGATTCGGGGTGGGCGCTACCACTGCGGATCCCGGTGTGCCACACCCAGCGACGGTTCGGCGCCGGCGCAGTGAAGTGACGCTCGAGCAGGTCGGCCGGGCGACCCCGGACGCCCTCCGACGCTGAACCTGGACGCGTCGTTGTTGGACCCTGCTGCGTCACTGGTCTGCACGCTGGAGTGAGGAGCTAGGCGGCGCGTGTAAACCTGTGGACCGGTCTCGAGCGTGTTATGGGTATGACGCGTACATCGCGACCGACGGCGCTGGTCGTTGAGGGTGTGCTGGAAGATGCGAGGTCGGAGGTCGTCTTCGACCTCGCTCCCGCGCAGCCCTTCGACGTCTTCTACCGCCGCGAGCTGCCCGGGCTCGTGGC
Source organism: Actinomycetales bacterium (assembly GCA_045807245.1). Classification (GTDB taxonomy): domain Bacteria; phylum Actinomycetota; class Actinomycetes; order Actinomycetales; family CAVURS01; genus CAVURS01. The sequence goes on along the minus strand of JBJMHS010000007.1, from coordinate 27,485 downwards.
GCTCGCCCGTGCGTTGTCGGGCTCCTCCAGCGCGGATGACATTGCTCAGGACTCGATGCTCGTCGCTTACCGGCACTGGGACACGGTGACGTCCCTCGATGTTCCTGCCGCGTGGGTGCGCCGCGTCTGTGCCAACCGTTGCGTATCCACGTTACGGCGACGCGGGGTCGAGTCACGGGCGCTCCTGCGCTTGCATTCGCGACGGGAGGAGCCGGCCCCGATGGCCGATGTGCACGAGGCGTTCTGGGCTGAGGTACGCCGGCTTCCTCGGCGACAGGCCCAGGTGATCGCCCTCCACTACATCTATGACTTGGCGGTGGCGGATGTGGCCTCGACGTTGGGGTGCTCCGAAGGCACCGTGAAGGTTCATCTGTTCCGGGCCAGGTCCGTCCTCGCCGAGCGCATCGAACACTGGCAAGGAGAACGGCGATGAGAGTGGACGAGCTGGGCCACGCCGCCGCCGGGGCGGCCCGAAGCGCGACCGCCACCATCGACTCCGAAATGATGCTCCGCCGGCTGCACCACCGGCGTCGACGCCAGCAGACCCTCTCGATCACTGCTGCGGTCGCAGTGTCCGCCGTACTCCTGGCGGGGGTGGTCGAGGTGGCACGACCGGCCGACACACCCGCGGCTAGCCGGCCTGCACCGACAGCGACGTCAGCCCTCGACGACCCGTGCAACGAGGTCACCATCCTCTGCGTCGGCGCCAACCGGTTCCGGATCTCGCTGACCGTTCCCGTGACCGTGACACTTCCGGAGAACTTCGAAGGCATCGCCCGGCAGAACGACAGCAGCTTCGAGTCCTACCGAACTGACGTCCACAACGCGGGTGTCAGCGTATTGGAGAACGCCGTACCTGTCCGCAACGACGCTTCCTGGTCACGGGATCCCAGTGCCGGGACGACAGCGGCGGCAATGGCGAACTGGCTGTCCAAGCGGCCCTTCCTGACCGATGTAAACCTCGCCCCCATAACGGTCGACGGCCGGCCGGCCTGGCGCGTGTCCGCCGCGCTCAAACCACGCGCGCCACTCAGAGCCGCCAAACTGGAGGAAGGCGCGGTCGCCCCCACGTTTACCGACGGGCACAACGCAACCATGGGCTACAACGCAACGCTGCGCGGTGAGTACATCCTCCTGGACATCCCAGGCGCCGGAGTGACGGTGCTTTGGTCATGGACGCTGGGCCCTCCGCGGACCCAGCTCGCGGGCAACCGGCCCTTCATCGACGCACTGCATTGGTGACGACCGCAATACCGCGGCGGAATCCACAGCTCGGGTGTCCGAGCCGACTTGAGCAGTGTTCCTGAAATCAGTGCTCTCGGTCGCACCTCCAGTTACCGGCATCGGCGCGCCGTCCGTCAACGCAACGGTGGCGCCGTCCGGGCGCTCCACCCAGGACTTGGGCCCTGGCAATGCTCCCCGGGAGCAGGTGAGGCCCATGCCTTACGCCACGTCGAAGCGCGGCCCAGACGGCGGCGGTGGCGGAGTGAAGCTCATCCACAAGGCACCTGTAGCGTCGCAGTCCACCGGCCGTGCAGGGCTAGACCGGTGCGATCTCACCTGAGCCGCGTTCGACGAGGGTCGTGGGCAGGACGACTCGGCGCGGGGATGCTGCACCGCCGTCCATGCGCTCGAGCAGCAGCTGGGCGGCAGATGCCCCGGCGGCAGCGACATCCTGGGAGACGACGGTGACGGCGGGTTGGACGAGGTCGGCGAGCGGGAAGTCGTCGAAGCCAACGAGGGCGACGGTCTGGGAGCGACCCAGTTCTTGGAGGGCCCGTACGGTGCCTACGGCGAGGTTGTTGCGGGCGGCGAAGATCGCAGTGGGTGGGTCGGGAAGCCGCATGAGGCGGTGCACTTCCTCGGCGGCCTGCGCGGAGGACGATACGTCGGTCACGACCAGCGTTGGTTCGTACGGCAGTCGCCCCGCCTTGAGTCCGGCGACGTACCCGCGATGACGTTCTGCGGCGGTCCACAACGTGATCCGGTCGGTCAACAGAGCGATCCGCTCGTGACCTCGCTCGGCCAGGTGCCTGGTGGCGGTTGATGCTCCGCCGGCGTTGTCGACCACGACGGTATCCACGTCGGCGCCGCTGACCGGCCGGTCGACAGCGACCACGGCCAGACCAGCCAGGAGATCGGACAAGAGATAGCTCTGGTCTGAGCTCGTGGGCATCAGGACCAAACCGTCCACGCGCCGCGACACCATGTCTGTGGCCAAGGCGGACTCGCGGGCGGCTTCGTTGTCGAGGCTGGCTGAGAACACGGCGATGCCGCGCGGTCGCGTGGCGTCCTCCACGGCCCGCAGGAGGGTGGCCGAGAACTCGTTGCTCAGGTCGTGCAGCAGAACACCAATGCTCGACGTACGGACCCCGCGGCGAAGGTTGCTGGCCGCCATGTTGTGCCGATAACCCAGCTGAGCCACGGCGTGCTCGACCCGGGCGGCCAGCTCAGGGGACACACCCGGCTCACGGTTGATGACCCGGGAGACGGTCTTCAGGCTGGCCCCCGCCAGGGCCGCGACATCGCGGATCGTCGCCCGCTTTCGCACCGATTCCTCCCCAGATCGTGAATGACAACGCTGTCTAGCACGTTTAACGATCCCGTTACAACCCATTGACATGAGCGGCCTTCCATGCCGTACTGGGCTCTCGACAACGTTGTCAATTGCCGCAGCGATGTTCCCACCACGTCACCAGGAGAGGCCGAACAGATGCCCCTAACCACACGCTCACGGACGCTCGTCCGTCGTACCGCCCCTGTGCTAGCCGCGCTGGCCGCGGTCAGTCTCGCCGCCGCATGTGGTGGCAGCAGTTCCGGCTCGGGCGGAGGCGGCAAGGTCGCGGTGGCTTTGATTACCAAGGACTCAACGAACCCGTTCTTCGTCGCCATGCAGAAGGGTGCCAAGGCTGCCGCGGCAACGAACGGCGTCAACCTCAGTGTCGGCGCTGGTGCGAAGGACGGCGACGAGCAGGGGCAGATCACCCTCATCGAGAACGCGATCGCCAAGGGCGACAAGGGCATCCTGATCACGCCCAACGGTCCTGGGGTCAACTCGGCGATCAAGAAGGCCCGTGACGCGGGTCTTTATGTCATCGCCCTCGACACGCCACCGGACCCCCCGAGCACGGTCGACATCACGTTCGCCACCGACAACTTCAAGGCGGGTGAGCTGATCGGGCAGTGGGCCGCCAAGACGATGAACGGCAAGCCAGCGGTGATCGCATTGCTTGACCTGTTCAACGACAAGGTCGTGTCAGTCGACTACAACCGTGACCAGGGTTTCCTCACGGGCATGGGCATCGACGTGAAGAACAAGGCGAAGAACGGTGATGAGGCGTCGACCGGCAACTACTCCGGCGGGACTTACACCATCGCGTGCAACGAGCCGACGCAGGGCGACCAGCCCGACGGCAAGACCGCGATGGAGCGCTGCCTGGCCAAGAACCCGAACATCAACCTGGTCTACTCGATCAACGAGCCGGCCGGCACCGGAGCAAGCGACGCCCTGAAGGCCGCGGGCAAGACCGCCACGATCGTCTCGGTCGACGGTGGCTGCCAGGGTGTCAGCGAGGTCAAGTCCGGGATTTTCGGCGCTACCGCGCAGCAGTACCCCTTGAAGATGGCGCAGCTCGGGGTCGAGGCGATCGCCAAGTACGCCAAGGACAAGTCCAAGCCGAGCACGTCGCCCGGCCTTGACTTCTTCAACACCGGCGAGGCGCTTGTGACGGACAAGCCGGCAGATGGAGTGGAGAGCATCACCAGCGACGAGGGCAGCAAGATCTGCTGGGGCACCGTCGGCTGACGCAGCCACGCCGACACGGCCGGCGGTGGTCCATCCGCCACCGCCGGCCGTGAACCGCCAAGAAAGCCCAGCCACCTAACCCAGCCACCTAGCCCAGCCACCTAGCCCAGCCACCCAGCCCAGCCACCTTGTCCCCCGCCAGCGCCGGTGCAACGGTGGGCGCGGCCCTGTGCCGCGCAGACCACGCCTACCTCGGAGGTCCCACGTGACAGCCGCAACGCAAGAGCCGGCCACAGCTGCGGAACAGTTCGCCGCACGCCAACACTCTCCCGTCCAGCGCGTCCAGCATGTCCTGCACTCGCACCCGACCATCAGCCCAGCGCTGGTGCTCGTCATCTCCTTCGTCGTGTTCTCGGTCCTCAACCCCCGCTTCGCGCACGCCCAGTCGCTTTCGCTGGTCTTCCAACAGGTGGCCGTCGTCGGTGCGCTCGCGGTCGGGCAGACGATGATCATCCTGACCGCAGGCATCGACCTGTCGGTCGGGGCAGCGACGATCTTGTCGATGCTCGTGATGGCCAAGCTGGCCAAGGGCAACGGTCTGCCCGGAGTGCTCGCCCTGGCCGTGGGGGTGGCGGTCGGCCTGGCCTGTGGGGCCTTGAACGGCGCGCTGGTCACCAGGGTCAAGCTGCCGCCGTTCATCGTTACCCTCGGCACGCTCAGCGTCTTCACCGCCATCGCCTTGCTCTATTCGCAGGCGCAGAGCATCCAGAGCGACTCGCTACCCGGCCTGATCAACTGGACCGGAACCACCTTCCCCATCGGGCCCTTCCGCATCACCACCGGGGTCGTCCTGGTCCTGGTGCTTTATGCGGTCGCAGGGTTCGCGTTGAGCCAGACCGCGTGGGGACGACATGTGTACTCCGTCGGCGATGATGCCGAGGCCTCCCGCCTGGCCGGAATCCGGGTGAATGCCGTTCTGCTGAGTGTGTACGCGGTCGCCGGTGCCATCTACGGCGTGACGGCATGGATCCTGATCGGACGAGCAGGAGGCGCCGACCCCAACTCCTTGACCGACGCCAACCTGGAGAGCATCACGGCCGTCGTCATCGGCGGGACCAGCCTGTTCGGCGGCCGCGGCGCCGTGGGGGGCACGCTCCTGGGCGCCCTCATCGTCGGCTTCTTCCGGAGCGGTCTGTCGCTGGCCGGGGTCAACGACCAGTACCGAGTGCTCGCGATCGGTGTCCTGGTGATCGTCGCCGTCGCGGTTGACCAATGGATCAGGAAGGTACGCGCATGACCAGCGTCACGACCGACCAAACCCCCTCGAGCGCTCCCAGGGTGGAGAGCCGCCGGCCCGTCCTGGAGGCTCGCGCGATCGTCAAGACCTTCGGCCGGGTCGTCGGCCTGGACGGAGTGAACCTGCAGCTCTACCCAGGGGAGGTCCTGGCCATCATCGGCGACAACGGCGCCGGGAAGTCCACCCTGATCAAGTGCATCACCGGAGCACTGCTCCCGGATGCCGGCCAGATCCTGCTGGACGGTGAGCCGGTGAACTTCAAGCGCCCGCAAGACTCCCGAGAGGCCGGAATAGAGACGGTCTACCAGACCTTGGCCGTCGCGCCGGCCCTCGACATCGCCAGCAACCTCTTCCTCGGCCGTGAGGTCCGCCGTAGCGGCCCCCTCGGGTCCGTCCTTCGCATGCTCGACAAGAACGGAATGAGGCGATCCGCCGGCCAGTCGATCTCTGAGCTCGGCATCGGCACCATCCAGAACATGGCTCAAGCGGTCGAGACCCTGTCCGGGGGCCAGCGCCAGGCCGTCGCCGTGGCCCGCTCCGCGGCCTTCGCCAGCAAGCTGGTCATCCTCGACGAGCCCACCGCCGCTCTGGGCGTCCGCGAGACCGGTCAGGTCCTCAAGCTCATCGAGCAGGTCAAGAACCGCGGCCTGCCGGTCATCCTGATCAGCCACAACATGCCCAACGTCTTCGAAGTCGCCGACCGCATCCACATCCAGCGACTCGGCCGCAACGCTGGCGTCATCACACCCAAGTCGCACACCATGTCCGAGGCCGTGGCGATCATGACCGGCGCAACGACGCTCGAACAGACACCCGGCATGCAGGCCTAAACCCTTGGTGCGTTCCCGTTACTGAGTTCCTCCCGACGACCTTGTCTCCCTCCGCAACCAGGTCCTCGATCGTGACGTGGAGGTCGGGAAGGAAGGGGTGTTCGGATCGGCAAGTCTGGTTTCACGATCTCGTCGAAGGTTCGTGAGATGAGTTCCGGTTCATGAGTGTTCGTCACGCCCTGGAACGTTTGAACGGCTCATTGTTAGCAGCTTCCACTGCGGTCGTGGTCACGTGCCGTCCTCCTGATCGATCCACGTACTGCTCTCGCTACGGCCGATGTCCTGGTTTGAGGGTGCAGAACAACTGTGAGCGGTGCACGCTGAGCACGTAGCGAGACCAGGAGATCTGATGCGGCCTGTGATGAAGCTGTGGAGTCTGATCGAGGGCGACCCGGTGTTCATGCGCCGGGTCAACGGCTGGCTGGCGATCTTCTGGCTCGTGATGATCCCGATCTCCGTCTACACCGGGTGGGTCAAGAGCGTCGTCTACGTCTCGGCTCTGTCGATCTGGGCGCTGGTATCCGGTCACTGGTCGGCCTGGCAGGCCGCCCGCGTCGAGGTCCAGCAACAAGAGGACGCCAAGAAGGCCAAGAAGGACGACGTGCCCGGAGAGGTCGTGGACGCGCTGATACAACGCACGTCCCTGGAAGCGGAGACACCCTAGGTATGGACCACGCCCAGGCTCCCGTCCTCGATGCATTGGCCGACTACCACCGGAACGACCGGTACGGCTACACGCCGCCTGGTCACAAGCAGGGCCGGGGCGTCGACCCACGAGTGCGTGAAGTGCTGGGGGAGCAACCTTTCCGCGACGACCTCCTGGCCACGGCCGGGCTGGACGACCGCTCGAGCTCCGGCAAGGTCCTGGAGCGCGCCCAGGAGCTCATGGCCGACGCAGTGGGCGCCGAACATGCGTTCTTCTCCACGTGCGGCAGCTCGCTGTCGGTGAAGAGCGCCTTGCTCGCGGTCGCCGGGATCGCGGGCGACATGCTCATCGGGCGTGATGCCCACAAGTCGGTGGTCGCTGGCGTCATCCTCGCCGGGTTCCAGCCTCGCTGGATCCAGCCTCGCTGGGACGCGGATCGGCACCTGGCCCACCCGCCGTCGCCCGCCGCGGTCGAGGAGGCGCTGACCACATGGCCGGATGCCGCGGGAGTGCTGGTCACCAGCCCCACGCCGTACGGCACCTGCGCCGATCTCGCCGGTATCGCCGAGACGTGTCACCGCCGCGGAGTCCCGTTGATCGTGGACGAGGCCTGGGGTGCGCACCTGCCGTTCCACGACGGCCTCCCGACCTGGGCCATGGACGCGGGTGCAGACGTCTGCGTCGTGAGCGTTCACAAGATGGGTTCCGGCTTCGAGCAGGGTTCGCTGTTCCACCTCCAAGGCGACCTCATCGATCCCAAACACCTGAAGGCCTGCGCGGACCTGTTGTCGACGACAAGTTCGAACGTGATGCTGTACGCCGCCATGGACGGCTGGCGACGGCAGATGGTGCAACACGGCAAGGAGCTGCTCGGAGCGGCACTCGAGCTGGCCGAGTCGACCCGCGGTGCCCTCGGCGACATCGACGGTATCCGCGTCATGAGGAAGGAGTTCCTCGGCCAGCAGGCCTCTCATGACCTGGACCCGCTGCAGATCGTCATGGACGTGGCCGACCTCGGCATCTCGGGGTACCAGAGTGCCGACTGGCTGCGCGCCGAGCGTCGCATCGACGTCGGGCTGTCCGACCACCGGCGGATCTCCGCGCAGCTCGGCTATGCCGACGACGGCCAGACCGCCGACCGGCTCATCGAGGGCGTGCGTGCCCTGGCGGAGGCCAGCTCCGACCTGCCGCGTCCGACACCCGTGGACCTGCCGAGCCCTCAGGAGCTCCAGCTGGAGACGGTCCGACTGCCGCGCGATGCGTTCTTCGGGCCGGCCGAAGCCATACCCATCACCCGCGCGGCCGGGCGCATCGCGGCGGAGCAGGCCACGCCCTACCCGCCGGGTATCCCGGTCGTGCTGCCCGGCGAGCGGCTGGAGCAGCCGGTGATCGACTACCTGCGGTCCGGGCTGGCCGCGGGCATGGTGATCCCCGACGCGGCGGATCCGTCCCTGGACACGATCCGGGTCTGCGCCACCTGAGGGGCCGTCCCGCGCGAGCGGACGAGGACCAGGCTGGGCATGCCGCCGCTCGAGTCATCCAGGACAGACACCGGTCCGCTAACTCAGGTGCGGCAGCTCCTGCCGGGACTGGAGCACCGGCAGGAAGAGGTCCCCGCGCTTCTCGAGCCGGGGCAAGGCGTTGTGGATGTCGAACCCGTCCGGGGCGAGGTCCGGGTCGTCCAGCTCGTCCCAGTCGATCGGCATCGACACGGGAGCACCCGGCGCGGCGCGGGTGCTGTACGGCGCCACGAGGGTCTTGTTGATCGCGTTCTGCGTGTAGTCCAGCCGGGCACGCCCCAAGCGTTCGTTGACCTGCCACTTCCAGCTCACCAGCTCGGGCACCACACGCCCGACCGTCCGGGAGAGCTGCTCGACCCAGGCCCGGGTGTCGTCGAAGCTGGGCCCCCGCGAGATGGGCACCCAGATCTGAATGCCCCGTCGCCCAGTGACTTTGGGACGCGCCACGACGCCAAGATGCTCGAACGCGGTGCGATGCAGCCGAGCGAGCACGAGCAGGTCTGCCCAGGTCGTGGTGTCACCCGGGTCGAGATCGACCATCGCGTACGTCGGTTGCTGCGGCTCGTCGACCATCGACGTCCACGCGTGCCACTCGAGGGCCCCGAAGTTCGCCGCCCACACCAGGGCCGCCGGCTCGTTGACCACCAGGTAGGTCTGCGTCTCCCCCTCGTCGGCCGCCGGGTTGTCCCAGCGCGGCAGCCAGTCCGGCGCGTGGTCCGGTACCTCTTTGTGCCAAAAGCCTTTGGTGCCAGCACCGTTCGGATAGCGGTGCATGTTCAACGCACGGTTGGTGAGATAGGGCAGCAAGGTCGGTGCGATCTGCGCCGTGTAGAGCAGGAAGTCGCGCTTGGTCACAGCCTGGCCCCCCGCCCGTGGCGGGAAGAGGACCTTGTCGAGGTTGGTCACGCGCAAGTCGCGCCCGAAGACGCGCCACGTCCCAGACTTCTTCAGCTCGGTGAGAGCCGACCGCTCGGCGCGCGTGGGCGGCTTCACCGCTGTCGGGTCGGCCACAACGGAGGCCAGACTGGCCGGAAGGTCTGAGCGCCACAGCCGGTCCGGGTGCGCCTTGACCTCGTCGTTGGTGCGGCCGCTCAGCACTGACTGCGGGTGGTCCTCGGCGTCCCAGCCGTCGACCGCGAACTGGTCATGCTTGTGCAGCAACAACCATTGCTCCCTGCCCGAGCTGTCGGTCCGGGTCCGTACGAGGACGAGCCGGCCGCGCAGCTTCTCCCCATGGATGTCGAGATGGAGCTCGCCGCCGGTGATGGCAGCAGCCGGGTCGGGTGGGTCTCCTGCTTCGTACGGCGTCCAGGTGCCTGCGTCCCAGACGATGACATCGCCCCCGCCGTACTGTCCCTTGGGGATCACGCCCTCGAAGTCGACGTACTCCAACGGATGGTCCTCGACGTGGAAGGCGGATCGACGTACAGACGGATCGAGGGTCGGTCCCTTGGGGACGGCCCAGCTGACCAGGACCCCATCGACCTCGAGCCGGAAGTCGTAGTGCAGCCGGCGGGCCCGATGCCGCTGGACCACGAACCGGCGACCTGCGGCCGGGGTGGGAACGGGCTTTCGACCGCCCGCCGGTTCCGGGGTCCGCCGGAAATCGCGTTTGTGCCGGTAACTCTCAAGGGAACCCGTCGGCATAGGCCCTCCTCGTGTCCGAGGCTCAGTGATCGTAGAACGCGAGGAAGGCTCCGGCCATCGGAGGAGGACGCGCTCGCGCTCGTGGAACCCCAGCACCGACGGGCGGCGTACCGGCGCAAGGGCCACGCTTGAACGATGCGAGACGAGTCGCTGGCCCTGCTGCGGGAGGGCTATGCCTTCACCCGCAGCCGTCGCGCGCCTGGGTCTCCCGCCTACCTGACCCGCCTCGCCGGGCACCGGGCGCTGGTCGTCGGAGGCGAAGATGGCGCCCGGCTGTTCTATGACGCCGACCGGATGCGCCGGCGAGGCGCGATCCCGGCGCCGACCACGTGGGCACTGTTCGGGAAGGGGGCTGTGCACGGCCTGGACGGCGCGGAGCACGCCCTGCGCAAGTCACTTTTCACCGCACTGCTGGACCAGCCGGCCGTCGACCTCGTGGTCGCCTCGGCGGACCGGCGATGGTCCCGGATGCTCGACGCCTGGCCGGAGCAGGACTCGTTGGCGGTCCAGGCGGCGGCCTGCGTGGTGCTCGGCGGCGCGGCCCTGGAGTGGGTTGGCATCGACTCCACACCCGAGGACGTCATCGTCCGGTCCGGTGAGCTGTTCCGGGTCGTCGACGGCTTCGGCTCGTTCGGGCGACGCTGGGCCCGCAGCGCCGCGGCGCGATACCGCTCGCAGAAGTGGATCCGGGCGGCCGTCGAGCGAGCTCGGCGCCGGCCGGAGACGGCGTCTCACGTGCTGCGGACGGTCGCCGCGCATCGCGGTCCCGATGGCTCGTTGCTCGACCTGGACGTGGCCGCGGTCGAGGTGCACAACCTGCTCAGGCCGACCGTGGCGGTCTCGTGGCTGGTGACCTACAGCGTCCTGGCTCTGTCGGCTGACTCGGCACTGCGCGAACGCATCGCCGCCGACGAGCCGGGCGTCGTCGAGGCGTTCGCTCACGAGGTGCGCCGGCTCTATCCGTTCGTCCCTCTGCTCGCGGCCGTCGCGACCCGTGACTTCACCTGGATGGGCCAGTCCGTACGACGAGGGCAGCTCGTCGTGCTGGACGTCGTTGGCAGCAGTCGCGACCCGGCGGCCTGGCCGCGGCCGGACGAGTTCGACGTGAATCGCTTCCGCGGCCGCGAACCTGGCGCCTTCGAGCTCCTGGCCCAGGGCGGCGGGGATGCGCGCACCGGGCACCGCTGCCCGGGCGAGCGGTTGGCGGTCGAGCTGGTCAAGAATGCCGCCCGACGCTTGTCCGCCGTGCCGTGGACCCTCGGGGGCGGCGATCTCCGGACAGCGCGGCGGATGCCACCCGATCTTCGAGAGGTGCGGATCCGGAGTTGCCGGGTCCAGAGCCGCGCGGCACAGTGAGAGTTCCTCCAGCAGAGGGGGTTTCAGGTGGTCGGCCCGTTCGCATCGGCGCCGACGTGGCCCGCGACGCGATCAACGGCCGGCAGGAGGAAGCGCACATGAACCAACCGGCCCAGCAGCAGGATGTGCCGGGCATCCAGTCCGCCATGACCCCCGTGCCGGACTGCGGTGAAGACAGCTACGTCGGCACCGGACGGCTGGAAGGCAAGGCGGCCATCATCACCGGCGGCGACAGCGGGATCGGGCGGGCCGTGGCGATCGCCTTCGCCCGGGAGGGCGCCGACGTGGTCATCGGCTACCTCGACGAGCACTCGGATGCCGAGGACACGGCGACGTGGGTGGAGAAGGCGGGGCGGCGTTGCGTGCTGGTGCCGGGGGACATCTCCAAGGCCGACCACTGCCGCGAGCTCGTGACGACGGCCGTGGACAACCTGGGCAAGGTCGACATCCTGGTGAGCAACGCGGCGTACCAGATGACTCACGAGACGCTGGAGGAGATCTCAGACGCGGAGTGGGAACACACCATCGCGACCAACCTGTCCGCAATGTTCTATCTCTGCAAGGCGGCGTTGCCGCACATGGGCCCCGGGTCGTCGATCATCGGGAGCTCCTCCGTGAACTCGGACATGCCGTCCCCGACGCTGGCGCCGTACGCCGCGACGAAGGCGGCCATCGCGAACTTCACCGCGAGCCTGGCCCAGCTGCTGGGAGGGAAAGGCATCAGGGTGAACAGCGTTGCCCCCGGGCCGATCTGGACTCCGCTGATCCCGTCGACGATGCCCCCGGAGAAGGTCGAGCAGTTCGGCAGCAACACGCCGCTCGGTCGCGCCGGGCAGCCGGCCGAGCTGGCTCCGGTCTATGTGTTGCTGGCCTCCGACGACGGGAGCTACATCTCTGGAGCCCGAGTGCCGGTGACCGGAGGCCGCCCGGTTCTCTGAGCTTGGGATGACTCGGGCAAGCCAAGGCGCTTGGCCGCACCACCGCTGGGTAATCACCGCAGATGGCAGACGACACCCATCCCACGTCCGACCTCCCTCTGGACGACCTGCTGCATGAGCTGAGACATCTCTACGAGGCCCGGCTGGACACTCTGCGGCACGGGTCGGACGCCGCCTTGGAGAACTCCGACCGGCGCATCAACGAGCTCGAGCACGAGTACCTCCAGCGCCATCCCACGCGTGAGGTCTCGTTGCGTCGGCTCCGCCCGGAGGGCAGCTCAGCGCGCCGTTGACTGCAGCGGCCCGGGCCGCGGTTGGCCGGTCTCGAGCGCTGCCGCTTGGCGCTCGACCGAAGCCGGCAGGCGACGCCGGGCTCTCAGCGCGGCAGGCAGTCGGCGGGCGGCCGCCAGGAGAGCCCGCTGTCCCTCCGGTCCCGACCGAGCCGCCCGCGCCGCCCGGCGCAGCGCGACGGGCCACGGACGACGCATGACCGCGGTCAGGATCCCGTTGCGCACGATCAGTCCGGAGCGGTCCGAGCCGGACTCGCGCCGCTGGGACGGCAGATGGTGGGCGACGACCTCGTCGACGTACGCCATGCCCCACCCGAGTGCGGCCAGGTCCAGGGCCACGCGCTCCTCCTCACCAGGGAAGAAGACGACGTCGTCGAAGCCGCCGGTGGCCAGGAACGCCGCGCGGCGGACGACGGCGGCACACGCCAGGAAGCCGAGGATGTCGACGCCGGGCAGGTCGGCGTGCCGGCCCAGCGGCGCGGCCGCCATCTGCGCGGCGACCGGATCCGTGGCCTGGTCGGCCCCGACGAGCAGCCGCGCGGCGAGCAGGCCCAGCCGCGGGTGAGCGGCGAACGCTGCGGCCGCTCGGTCCAGGGCATCCGCCTCCCACCACGAGTCGTCGTCGGCGAAGGCGACCAGGGGCGTCTGGGCCAGGCGGACACCGATATTGCGGGCGGCGGCGCCGATGTTGGCGGGCAGCGCGACGACCTGAACATCGGGTCGGTCCAACCGCTGTACGGCCTCGGCCGTCCCGTCGGTGGAGCCGTTGTCCACCAGGATCAGCGGCGGCTGGTTGCGCCGCACGCACTCCATCGCCTCCGTGCGGCGGTTGCGCGTCATGACCACCGTGGTGACGAGTGGCGGTGGCCCGAGCTCGCGCTGAACCAGTTCGAGCGCGGGCGGTTCCATGGCTCTCAACTACCCGCAGTAGCGCTTCCCATGCCAGGACGCAGAGCCTGACGAAGAGGCGCTACTCGGCGTGTGTAAGTCGATGGATCCCGGGTACTCAGACTGTGTCCCCGCCATCCGGCGCGGTCGATGCGGCAGGAGGTGCCAGGCGGTGCGCGTGCTCGGGATCAATGCCATCTTCCACGACCCGTCTGCCGCGTTGGTGATCGACGGACGCATCGTGGCCGCCGCGGAGGAGGAGCGTTTTAACCGGCGCAAGCACGGCAAGCCCAACGTCGCGTTCTCCGCGTGGGAGCTGCCGGAGCTGGCGGCCCGCTGGTGCCTGAAGTACGCGGGCCTGCGGGCCCAGGACCTGGACGCCGTGGCCTACTCCTTCGACCCCGCACTGTGCCCGCCGGGGCAGCTGGCGATGGCCGACGACCCATGGGACAGCATCCGGGTCGACTACGCGCGGCGGGCGCCGTCGTTCCTGGCCACCGCCCTGCCCGGGCTGGACGAGGACCGGGTGCGCTTCGTCCGTCACCACGAGGCGCATGCGGCATCGGCCGCTCTCGCCGGGCCCTACCCCGACAGCGCCTGCCTGGTCCTCGACGGCCGGGGTGAGCGGACGTCCCACCTGGCCGGCGAGTACGCCGCGGGACGGCTCACCGCGCTGGCCGGCCAGGCGCTGCCGAGCTCGCTGGGCCTGCTGTACGAGGGTCTGACCGAACACCTGGGCTTCCACCGCTCGAGCGATGAGTACAAGGTCATGGCCCTCGCGTCGTACGGGCAGCCGCGACACCTGGCCGACTTCGTCGAGCTGGTCCACACCACCGATGACGGCGGCTTCGTCACCCAGAAGGTCGACTGGTCGGCGTACGCGCCGCGCGGGGACGGCGAGAATCTGACCGACGCGCATGCGGACCTTGCTGCCACCGTCCAGCGCCGGCTCGAGCAGGTGTTGCTGGAGCTGGCCCGATGGCTGCACGACCGGACCGGCGCACGTCACCTCACCATGGCTGGGGGTACGGCGCTGAACTGCGTCGCGAACGCAGTCATCCGGCGGGATGGCCCGTACGACGACCTCTGGGTGCAGCCGGCGGCCGGTGACGCGGGGACGTCTCTCGGTGCGGCGCTGGCCGTGGCCGTTCCGCATGACCGGGTCGAGGAGCCGATGGGCTCGGCCGCCCTGGGCCGTGGTTTCACCGACGACGAGATCGAGGCCGAGCTCCGCCGGGCCCGCGTGCCGTTCGAGCGTCCCGCCGACCTGGCGGCAGAGGTGGCCGCTGAGCTGGCCGAGCACCGGGTCGTCGCGTGGTTCCAGGGACGCAGTGAGTTCGGGCCTCGCGCGCTGGGCCAGCGCTCGCTGCTGGCGCATCCGGGGCGTCGCCAGATGTTGGAGCTGCTCAACGACATCAAGGGCCGCGAGCAGTTCCGGCCGGTCGCGCCGTTGGTGCGGCTGGAGCGGGCGGCTGAGATCTTCGACGGTCAGATCCCGAGCCCGTACATGCTGTTCGTCCACCAGGTGCGCCCGGCCTGGCGCGACCGGATCGCCGCCGTCGTCCACGTCGACGGGACCGCCCGGGTGCAGACGGTGGACGCAGCCGAGCAGCCTTTGCTGGCCAGGCTGCTGGCCGAGTTCGACCGGCGTACGGGCGTGCCCGTCCTGGTCAACACGAGCCTGAACACCGCCGGCCGTCCCATGGTGGACACCCCCCACGACGCGTTGGAGCTGTTCGGAAGCGCGCCGATCGACCTCCTGGCGATCGGGCCGTTCGTCCTGCGACGCCCGCAGCCGGTCGACGCCTCACGCGGAGCGCAGCCGTGAAGGGTGAGACCTGGAGTGTCGTCGTGCCGACCCTCGGCCGGCCGAGCTTGCGTGACCTGCTGGCTTCCTTGGCCGCTCAGGAGGAGCAGCCGTCCGAGGTGGTCGTGGTGGACGACCGGGACGACGGCGCTGTGCTCGACGTGTCGGCCCACCCGCTGGCCCGCGTGGTCGCCGGTCGTGCGGCCGGACCGGCGGCTGCGCGCAACGTCGGGTGGCGCCGGACCAGCTCGGACTGGGTCGTCTTCGTCGACGACGACGTGCAGCTGCCGCCGTCCTGGTCGCGCGGGCTCGTGGAGGACCTGGCCCGCTGCTCAGAGGCCGTCGGCGCAACCAAGGCGGTGGTGCGAGTGCCACTCCCTGAGGACCGCCGGCCGACCGACTGGGAGCGAGGGACGGCGGGCCTGGTCGACGCGGCGTGGATCACGGCCGAGATGGCGTACCGCCGTACGGCGTTGACGAGCGTGGGCGGCTTCGACGAGCGGTTCCCGCGGGCCTACCGCGAGGACTCGGACCTGGCCATCCGCGTGCGGCAGGCGGGCTTCCAGCTGGAGCAGGGAACGCGCATGGTTCTGCACCCGGTGCGGCCGGCACCGTTGCTGGCCAGCCTGCGCCAGCAGCGCGGCAACGCGGACGACGCGCTGATGCGTGCCCTGCACGGGCCGCACTGGCGGGCCATGGCAGCGGCCGGTCCCCCGGGTCGGCTACCCCTGCATGCCCTGACCTTCACCAGCGCGGCCGGTGCCGTGGCCGGGCTCGCCCTGCGGCACCGTCGGGCCGGCGCAGTGGCCGCGCTCGCCTGGGCCGTCCTGACCGGCGAGTTCTTCTGGCGCCGAGTCGCGCCCGGTCCGGGCACACCGCGGGAGGTCACGGCCATGGGCCTGACCTCCGTCGCCATCCCCTTCGCCGCGGTGTCGCACCGTCTGGTCGGTCAGCTGCGGGCCCGCCGGCTCACCCGGGCGTCCCCGACTGGACGCTCGTCCCTCGCCGTGCTGTTCGACCGGGACGGCACGCTGGTCCACGACGTCCGCTACAACGGTGACCCCGGCCGCGTCCGTCCGATGCCCGGAGCCGTCGAGGCCTTGGATCGTCTGCGGTCAGCGGGCCTGCGCATCGGTGTGATCACGAACCAGTCCGCCATCGGCCGCGGGCTGGTCACGGCGGCGCAGGTCGACGCGGTCAACCGCCGGGTCGAGGAGCTGCTGGGGCCGTTCGACGACTGGCAGGTTTGCCCGCACACACCCGAGGACAGCTGCGCCTGCCGCAAGCCGGAACCCGGGCTGGTTCAGGCAGCGGCCCGCAACCTCGGTGTGCGGCCCGACGAGCTCGTTGTGGTGGGAGACATCGCTGCGGACGTGGTGGCGGCCACCGCAGCGGGGTCCGTCGGAATCCTCGTCCCCAACGCCCAGACCCGACCGGAGGAGGTCCGGAGCGCGACGATGACGGCCCCGAGCCTCGGGCGGGCCGTCGAGCTGATCCTGGACGCCCGATGACCAGGGTCCTGCTCGCCCGGCTGGACAGCGCCGGGGACGTCCTGTTGACCGGGCCGGCCGTACAGGCGGTCGCAGCGCGGTCGGAGCACATCACCCTGCTCGTCTCGCCGGCCGGTGCCGCGGCCGCGGCCCTCCTGCCCGGCGTGGACGACAGGGTCGTGTGGGACTGCCCTTGGACCGGATTCGGCCCGCCACCGGTGGACGCAGGGTCGATCGCGGCACTCGTGGATCGGCTGCGCGGGGATCGCTATGACCTGGCGGTCATCTGCACCTCCGACCACCAGAGCCCACTCCCGTTGGCGTTGCTGTTGCGCCAGGCCGGCATCGGCCGCATCGTCGCGGCCAGCCACGACTACCCCGGGTCGCTGCTCGATGTTCGCCACCCACCCGGCGGCCCGCACGAGGTGGAGCGCAACCTCTCTCTGGTGGAGGCGGCGGGCTTCCCGTGGCCGGGACCGGACGGACCAAAGCTTGCTCTTAGACAACCGTACGCCGAGGTGCCGCCCGAGCTGGCCCGGCTGCGGACGGCGTACGTCGTCGTCCATCCCGCGGCCTCGGTGCCGGCGCGCAGCATCCCTCCGGTGAAGACGGACGAGATCGTGGCCGGGCTGGTCCGCGCGGGTTTCGCCGTCGTCCTCACCGGTGAAGGCGGCCGCTCCCGACCCGCGCCGGCTCACGCACCCGCCGACTCCGTCCTGGACCTCGTGGGTCACACCACCCTGGCCGAGCTCGCCGCCGTCCTCGCCGGCGCGATGTGCCTGGTCGCGGGCAACACCGGCCCGGCCCATCTGGCGGCCGCCGTCGGGACGCCGGTCGTCAGCCTCTTCGCCCCGGTCGTGCCGGCCTCCGCGTGGGCTCCCTGGGGCGTGCCGAGCGTCCTGCTCGGCGACCAGGACGCCCCGTGTGCGGGTACCCGCGCCCGGGACTGCCCGGTGCCTGGTCACCCGTGCCTCAACGACGTACCGGTCTCGACCGTTGTCGCCGCGGTGACCGGGCTCGTGCGGGAGGTGGCGGCGTGAACATCCTGCTCTGGCATGTGCACGGCTCCTGGAGCACGGCGTTCGTCCAGGGCCGGCATGACTACGTCGTGCCGGTGCTGCCGGACCGCGGACCGGACGGCCGTGGACGCGCGCTGACCTGGAACTGGCCGTCTTCGGTGCGTGAGCTCGACCCGGCTGCGCTGGTGCACTATCGCCCCGATGTCGTTGTGCTGCAACGGGAAGAGGATGAGGTGCTGCTGAGGGAGTGGACCGGCCTTACGGCCGGCGTGGACGTCCCGGCCCTGCGGGTCGAGCACGACACGCCGCGCGGGGACGTCGGGACCTGGCGGCACCCCCTGGCCGGCCAGACCCGCATCCCGATCGTTCACGTCACGCATTTCAACGCGGCCATGTGGGACAACGGCCGGGCGAGCACTCACGTCATCGAGCACGGCGTCCTCGACCCGGGGTCCCTGTGGACCGGTGAGCTGGCCCGCCTCGCGATGAGCGTCAACGAGCCGGTACGCCGGTGGCGCGTGGCCGGGATGGACCTCGCCGCCCGCCTGGCTTCCACCCTGCCCGTCGACGTCTTCGGAATGGGCGCTCCCGAGCTGCCCGAGGTAGATCCCGCCTTCGCCGGCGGCAACCATCGCGACCTGCCGCAGTGCGCCCTCCACGTCGAGCTGGCGCGTCACCGGGCCTACCTGCACACCTATCGCTGGACCAGCCTCGGGCTGTCCCTCATCGAAGCGATGACCCTTGGCTGTCCCGTCGTCGTGCTGGCCGCGACGGCGGCGCCCGAGGCCGTCCCGCCCGAAGCCGGCGTGGTCACCGCCGACCTCGGCCGCCTCGAGGCGGTGGCGCGTCGTCTGCTGGACGACGAGGACGAGGCGGCCGCGCGGGGAGCCGCAGCCCGGGCCCATGCGCTCAAGCACTTCTCCCTCGACCGATTCCTGGGTGACTGGGACCGGCTGCTCGAGGCGGTGGCCTGATGCGGATCGCCATGGTGTCCGAGCATGCGAGCCCGTTGGCCGTGCTCGGCGGGGAGGACGCGGGCGGGCAGAACGTCCACGTGGCCGCGCTGGCTCGCGGGCTGGCCGAGCGCGGTCATGAGGTCACGGTCTACACGCGGCGGGACTCCACGGAGCTGCAGGACCGCCAGCAGCTGGTCCCCGGCGTCGAGGTGGTCAACGTCGCCGCCGGACCGGCGACCGCGGTCGCCAAGGACTTCCTGCTGCCCTACATGCCGGAGATGGCTCGGCGGATGGCGGCCGAGTGGACGCTCCGGCCGCCGGATGTCGTGCACGCGCACTTCTGGATGTCCGGTCTGGCCACCAGGCTGGCCGTGCGCGCACTGCGGCAGGAGGTGCCGACGCTGCAGACCTTCCACGCCCTCGGCTGCGTGAAGCGACGCTTCCAGGGCGCCAACGACCCCAGTCCGCCGGAGCGGCTCGGCATCGAGATCGACCTGTTGCGCGAGATGACGGCGATCGTCGCCACCTGCCGGGACGAGGTCCGGGAGCTGCTCGCCCTGGGCGCCGATGCCGAGCGGCTGCACGTCGTACCGTGCGGTGTCGATCTCGACCGGTTCCGGCCGGACGGACCGACGTTGTCGCCCTGGACTCCTGGCCGACAGCGGCTGCTCTCCCTCGGGCGGCTGGTCGAGCGCAAGGGCATCGAGTCGACCATCGACTCGCTGCGGTACCTGCCGACGGCCGAGCTGGTCATCGCCGGAGGCCCCGACGCCCACGACCTCGAGGGCGACCGGGACGCCCGGCGGCTGGTGGCTCGAGCCGTGGACCAGGGCGTCCGGGACCGGGTCCGCCTCATCGGCCGCGTCGACCCAGATGCCGCCGCCGCACTGATGCGCGCGGCATCACTGGTGCTGTCCGTCCCCTGGTACGAGCCGTTCGGCATCGTGCCGCTGGAGGCCATGGCGTGCGGCACCCCGGTCATCGCCTCCGCGGTCGGCGGCATGCTCGACACCGTCCGGCCCGGTCGCACGGGAGAGCTCGTGCCGGCACGGGACCCCCGGGCCATCGCGGCCGCCGTGACCGACCTGCTCGCGCGGCCGGAGACGCTGCGGCAGATGGGCTCCGCATCGGCCGCGCATGTCCGTACGCGCTTCTCGTGGGCCCGCGTCGCCGCCGAGACCGAAGACATCTACCGGCGCGTCACTGCACCCCGGACCGTCGACCTGCGTGAGCCGTTGGGGGCCGCCGTCCCGTCGGAAGGGAACCGATGAGCAGATATCCGACCTTGTCAGAGCATCTGGACGACCTCGCGTTCGGGTTGGCCGCCCTGGCCGAGCAGAGCGCCGAGATCGACCGGTGGGGGCAGCGACTGGCGAGATGTCTGGACGGCGGTCGTCTGCTGGTCGCTGGGAACGGTGGCAGCGCCGCGGAGGCCCAGCACCTGACCGCTGAGCTGGTCGGGCGGTTCGAGGCCGAGCGCCGTCCCCTGTCCGCGCTGGTGCTGCACGGTGACACCTCGACCGTGACCGCCGTCGGCAACGACTACGGGGCCGACGAGGTGTTCGCCCGGCAGGTCGAGGCGCACGGACGTCCGGGCGACGTACTGCTCCTGCTCTCGACCAGCGGCCGCAGCTCGAACGTCCTGCACGCCGCGGCCCGGGCCCACGTGGTCGGGTTGGAGGTGTGGGCCCTGACCGGGCCGGCGCCGAACCCGCTCGCGCGCGTCGCGGACCGGTCGATCGCCATCCCCGCCCACTCGACCTCGTCCGTGCAGGAGGCGCACCTGGTCGCCATCCACGCCCTCTGTGCCGCGGTCGACCGGTGCCTGGCCGCCACTCCGGCCGAGCAGCTCGTCAGCCTGTCCGCGGTCGACCTGGCTGCGGACGAGGCGGTACGCGGATGAGCCGGCATCTGGTCGTCATCGGCGACACGTTGCTCGACCGGGACGTGATCGGGAACAGCCGGCGCTCCTGTCCCGACGCCCCGGCCCCCGTGGTGGACGTCGAGTCGGTGCAGGACCGCGCAGGCGGAGCCGGCCTGGCCGCGGCACTGGCCGTGCGACCCGGATGGTCGGTGACCCTTGCCACCAGCCTGGCCGCCGACGAGGCGGGCCTTCGAGCACGGAAGTGGTTGCAGGACAAAGGCGTCCGCATCGTCTCACTGCCGGGGAGCCTGGCGACGGTGGGCAAGATGCGGGTGGTCGTCAACGGTCGGGTCGTCGTGCGTCTCGATGACCGGGGCCACCTGCTGGGCTCGGCGCAGCGCTCGGAGCTCTCCGCCGCTGACGCCACCAGCCTGGATGCCCTGCTTGGCACCAGTGACGCCGTCCTCGTCTCGGACTACGGCGGTGGGGTGACCGCCGATGCCGTTGTGCGCTCGGCGCTGGCGCGCCAGGTCGCCCGGCGCCCCGTCATCTGGGACCCACACCCGCGCGGTTCGGAACCGGTGCCTGGCTGCACGGTCGTCACGCCCAACCGGCTGGAGGCGCAACAGTTCTCGGGGCTTCCAGGTCAGCCCCTCACCGTCCTGGCTCGCGAGCTCAGGCTGCGGTGGGGCGCCGAGGCGGTCAGTGTCACCGACGGCGACCGCGGGGTGCGCACCTCGGCCCGAGGGCACGGGACGCTCGCCACCGCCGCGCCTCCGGTCAGCGGGCCGGTCGATCCGTGCGGTGCAGGCGACGTGTTCGCCGGCCGCCTCGCCGGTGCCCTGGGTGAGGGCCTCGACCTGCAGGCTGCGCTGGAGTCGGCGGCATCCGAGGTCTCGGCCTGGCTCGGCCGCGGCTCGCATGTCCGAGCCGGGCATGACGGCCGGGCGAGCTCAGCCAGCCTGTTGACGGCGATGGACCGGGTCGAGCGGGTGCGGGCACATGGTGGCTCAGTCGTCGCCACCGGGGGCTGCTTCGATGTACTGCACGCAGGTCACCTGGCCCTGCTCGAGTCCGCGGCCGCCATGGGTGACGCCTTGGTCGTCCTGCTCAACTCCGATGCGAGCGTATGGCGCCGCAAGGGCCGCGGCCGCCCGGTGAACTCGGCGGCGAACCGGTCTCGGGTGCTGGAGGCGTTGCGGATGGTCGACGCCGTCGTCGTGTTCGACGAGGACGACCCGCGCCGTGCGTTGGCCACGCTGCGGCCGGATGTCTGGGTCAAGGGCGGCGACTACCGGCCGGTGGACCTGGTCGAGGCGGGCCTGGTCGAGCGGATGGGCGGGCGAGTGGAGATCGTCCCGTTCGAAGCCGGCCTCTCGACGACGTCCGTGCTGGACAGGGTCGCCCGGCAGTCCGGCGTCGCCGACCTGCCGTGACCGACCGGCCCGGGCGTCCCGTCCTCGCGCTGCGCGCACTCGGTCTCGGCGACGCGCTCACCGGCGTACCGGCTCTGCGGGCGCTGCGGCGTGCGGTTCGTCCGCGCCCGGTGATCCTGGCGGCCCCCGCCGTACTCGGGTCGTGGCTGACCGATCTCAATGTCGTGGACGGGTTCGTCGACACGACCGGGTTGGCGGACCCCCCGCCGGGCCGGCAGCTCGGTGCGCACGATGCCGTCGACCTGCACGGCAACGGCCCGGCCAGCCGCGACCTGCTCGCCGCCGGGCACCCCCACCGGCTGCTGGGGTTCGCGCTACCGGGCGGGACCGGGGTCCCCTGGCGCGTGGACGAGCACGAGGTCGACCGATGGTGCCGTCTGGTCCGGGCGTGGGGCGCCGTCGGCTGTCGCGACGACCTCCGGCTTCGCGTGCCCGCCGTCCCGCCGGCCCGGACGGCCCAGGGGGCCGTGGTCGTGCACCCCGGGGCAGCGAGCGGCTCCCGACGGTGGCCGGTCGAGCGCTGGGCGGCGGTGATCCGGGCGCTGAGCCGGGACGGGACCTCGGTGCTCCTGTCCGGCGGTCCCTCCGAACGCGACCTGTGCCAGCAGCTCGCGGCTGCGGCCGATCTGCCCGCGTCCGCCAGCACAGCGGGACAGCTCGGCCTCCCGGCGCTGGCGGGGCTGATCCAGTCGGCTCGGCTGGTGCTCTGCGGGGACACCGGCGTCGCCCATCTGGCGACCGCGCTCGGCACGCCCTCCGTCGTCCTGTTCGGGCCGGTCTCGCCGGCCACGTGGGGGCCGGCCATCGATCCCGACCTGCATACGGTCCTCTGGCACGGTGACGGGAGCGGCGACCCCCACGGCGACAGCGTCGACCCGAGCCTGCTGCGCATCACGGTCGAGCAGGTGACGGCCAGCGCCCGAGCCGCGCTGGACCGCTCCTCAGGCGGGGACCGCGTGCTGGTCGCGCGCGCCGTACCAGGCGACAGTCCGGCGTAGACCCTCCGACCAGTCGACGGCGGGCTCCCATCCGAGCAGAGTGCGGGCCCGCGTGATGTCCGGCCGGCGTACCCGCGGGTCGTCGACTGGTCGCTCCACCAGCTGGACGGCCGAGGTCGAACCCACCGCCGCGATGACAGCGTCCGCGATCTCGAGCACCGACCGCTCGTCCGGGTTGCCGATGTTGATCGGGCCCGGCTCGGTGCTGTCGGCCATGGCCAGGATGCCCTTGACCGTGTCGTCGACGTAGCAGACCGAGCGGGTCTGGCTGCCGTCGCCGGCCACGGTCACCGGTTCGCCGGCCATGGCCTGGCGAACGAAGGTCGGGATCGCCCGGCCGTCGTCGACCCTCATCCGGGGCCCATAAGTGTTGAAGAGGCGGACGATCGCGGTGTCCACGCCGGCGCTCGTCCGGTACGCGACCGTCATCGCCTCGGCGTACCGCTTGCCCTCGTCGTAGACGCCGCGCGGTCCGATCGGGTTGACGTGTCCCCAGTACGTCTCGGGCTGCGGGTGGACCTGGGGGTCGCCGTAGACCTCGGATGTGGACGCCAGCACGAACCGCGCCTGCTTGTCCTTGGCCAGCCCGAGAGCGTGCCAGGTGCCGACGGCGCCGACCTTGAGCGTCTCCAGCGGCAGCCGCAGGTAGTCGATCGGCGATGCGGGAGAGGCGAAGTGCAGCACCAGGTCGACCGGCCCGGGCACGTGCACGTAGTCGACGAGGTCACAGCGCAGAAGCGTGAACCGGTGGGCCCCCGACAGGTGCGCGACGTTGTCCGGTGACCCGGTCAGGAAGTTGTCCAGGCACAGGACCTCGTCACCCCGCGCGAGCAGCGACTCGCACAGGTGTGAACCGATGAAGCCTGCTCCTCCAGTCACCACGACACGTCTGGCCATGCCAGGCATGTACCCGGTCGTACCGCTTCGAAACGCGCTCAGGCACCGATCTGGTCGGTCGCCAGGATCGCCGA
This sequence comes from Actinomycetales bacterium, assembly GCA_045807245.1. Lineage (GTDB taxonomy): Bacteria > Actinomycetota > Actinomycetes > Actinomycetales > CAVURS01 > CAVURS01. Next base: position 3,787 of record JBJMHS010000007.1, on the reverse strand, counting down.
CCGCAGCCGCCTCAGTGACTGGGCCAGGAGCCGCGAGACCTGCATCTGCGTGACGCCGATCTGGTCGGCGATCTGCTGCTGCGTGCAGCCGCGGTAGTAGCGCAGGGCGATGATCAGCTGCTCGCGGGGCGACAGCTCGCGCAGCAGCGGCTGCAGGCTCAGCGAGTCGACCAGCTGGTCGAGCGACTCCTCACCGGAGCAGTCGGCAGCGATGTGGTCGGCCCACTCACCGGCGCCGTCGGCTCCGATCGGCGCATCCAGCGAGGAGGCCGTGTAGCCGCCGGCCGCCACCCGCGCCTCGAGCAGCTCGTTCTGCTCCACACCGAGGTACTCGCAGACCTCGACGGAGGTCGGCTCGCGCGAGAGCGTCTGCAGCAGGGTCTCCTCCGCCTCGCGCACGCCCGCCTGGATCTCCTGCAGACGCCGGGGCGGGCGCACGCCCCAGCCCTTGTCGCGGAAATGCCGTCTCAGCTCGCCGGTGATGGTCGGTACGGCGTACGCCGCGAAGCTCGGTCCTTGGTCGTCCCGGTAGCGCCGGGCGGCCATGACCAGGCCCAGGTAGGCGACCTGGGTCAGGTCCTCCTGCGCCTCACCACGGTTGCGGTATCTCGATGCCAGCGAGCGGGCCAGGGGCAGGTGGTCCTGGACCATCTGCTCGATGGTCCGGGCCTGTTCCTCGTCGCTCATCACGCCACTCCGTGCAATTGCCGCTCGCGATGGTGAGTTCTGCACCACCGCTTCGAGTGGACCACCTGACAGTGGCCCCCACAACTCGACGCAAAGGTGACGCGGTTCGCGCCTGCGTGGACCCCTGTCCTGCGATAGGAGGGGCGGGAGGCACAAATGTTGCCGACCCAGCGATGCTTGCGTATACCTGTGTGCAGGCAGGTGTTTGGACGCTCGAGCAGTGCGGCGTCGGTTCGATGTCTCCAGTCGTCTCTTGGTGGAGTAACCGTGCGCGCCCTCCTCCTGCGGGCTGACCCCGCTCTGTGCCGGCACCACGGCTGCGTGTCGGCCCCCACGTCGCTCGTGACGGCCACCCAGCGCGCGCTCGTGGCGGCCGGCCCGTGCGATGTGACGCTCCACACCATCCGTCCCGGGAGCGGCGGCGCCGCCTCGGGCAGTGACTTCCCGGCCCTGGTGCGGCAGTTCACCGAGAGTGGAGCCCCACCGGCCGACGTGGTCCATGCCTACGACCTGGTGTCGGCGGCAGTGGCGCTCTCAGCCGGGCGGACCGCCGGCTGGGCGGTCGTCGTGCGCGCTCAGCTCGCCGGAGGCCCCATGAGCCCTACCGGCCAGACACTATGGCCCGTGGTGTTGCGAGCGGCCGACCTGGTGCTCGTGCCCACCACCGCCGACGCCACCTTCGCCCGGAGCCTGGGGGCTCCTCCCTCGCGGCTGATGTCGTGCAGCGACGCCGCTCTGCTGGCCGCCGAGGAGGCGAGCACGGAGGAGCCCGGAGCCGGCTCCGTGGCAGCCGTGCGCGATGGTGTGCCCGACGACGGGTACGTGCTCGGCCTCTCGGGGGCTCCGGCCGACCCGCGTACCCGGGCGCAGCTCATCCGGGCGCTCAAGGCCCGTCCCCAACTTCGGCTGGTCCTAGCCGGTCCATCGACCGAGGACCGGACGGACCGGCGACTCCTGTCGGCCCTGGCCGACCGCCATCGTGTCGCCGACCGGCTCGATCTGGTCGGCCGGGCGTCGGTGGCCGAGATGGTTCGGCTCGTGCGTGACTCCTGTGCGGTCGTGGCCACCCGCTCGGATCCCACCTCAGCGCTCGCGGCCCTGGTGGCGATGCACTGCGCGAAGCCCGTGGTCGGGGTGCGCAGCGCCGCGCTCAGCGACATCCAGATCGACGGGGTGACCGGACGGGTGGTCGACCCCGCCCGGCTCGCCGCAGCGCTCGACCAGACCGTGCACGACCGGTTCCGGCAGGTGGCCTGGGGCATGGCCGGACTGGACCGCGTCTGGGCCCGCTACGCGCCGGAGGTGGTGACCCGCTCACTCCTGGGTGCCTACGACCGGGTGGCCTGACCCTGAGCCTGGGCCTGCGGCCACGGGTAGTCCGGTGGGACCGGTCCGGCGCCATGGAGGGTGAGCGCACCGACCGCAGCCGACGAGTGACGGAACACCGCGGCCGTCAAAGCGGTCTGGCCTTGGTCGTTCACGCGAGTCGCGTCGGCACCGAGGTCCAGCAAGGCCGCGACGGTCTCGGGCCGGTCGTGGTACGCCGCCAGGATCAGCAGCGTGTCACCGGTCTCAGTGCTCAGGTCGACCGGGAACCCCGAGTTCACCGCATGCACCACAACCTCGGTCTGGCCGTTGCGGGCGGCCTCCAGCAGTCGGCAACGCAGGGCCAGGTCATGCGAGCTCAGGTCCAGGGGGGACACGAGGTCCGAGTACCCCGTCGCGGACGGGCCAAACGCGTGGCATGGCCGGCTCCGTGGCGGGTATCAACCGGCCATGGCAGACAACGAAGCATCCCTGAGTGGGCGCGTGACCGTCGTGACCGGAGCCGGCAGCGGGCTGGGCCGGGCGATCAGCTGTGACTTCGCCGCCGCCGGGGCACACGTGCTCGCGACCGACCTCGATGCGGAGGCCGCTCAGTCGACGGTCAAGCTCATCGAGTCGAGCGGTGGCAGTGCGCGCGCGAGCCGGCTGGATGTGACCGACTCCGTTGCGGTGGACCGGTTTTTCAGCGACAGCTTCGAGGAGTACGGCGGTCGGCTGGACTGTCTGGTCAACAACGCCGGTACCGACCGGGGCGCCGATGTCCCGGATGTCGAGGACGGGCAGTGGCACGGCGTCTTCGCAGTGAACGCACACGGGCCGATGTACACCAGCCGGGCCTTTGTCCGCGGACTGCTGGGCCGCGACGACGGGGCCGAGGTGAGCGACATCGTGAACATCGTGTCCATCTCCGCACTCACCGTGGGATCGGGTGCCGCGGCGTACAACGCCTCCAAGGCGGCGGCACTGAAGCTGACCGAGGTGCTGCAAAGCGAAGCGCGGGAACGGAGTTGGCCGGTTCGTGTCGCCGCGATCAACCCGAGCGCCATGGACACGCCGATGATGGACCAGTGGCACATCCCCTCCGAGCGGATGATGAACCCGGCGAACGTGGCCCGGCTGGTTCGCGTCGCGGTGACCCTGCCCCCGGACATGGTCCTTCAGTCGGCTGTCGTCACCTCTCGGCTGGAGGCCTACCCACGGTGATTCGCCGGTGCACCGGGTCGAGCTCGGTGACGTCGGCCGCGGCGATCGTGACGTCGTGTCGATGCAGGGCCAGGATGCCGGCGCGCAGGAGGCGCGGGCCGTGTTCCGGGTGGCGGTCGTAGCCCAGGGTGCTGCCGGCGTTGCGGGGCCCGATGACGTAACCGTTGACGGGCATCCGGCCGACGATGGGTGCGCTCGGGCGGGTGTGCAGTGCGGTGACTTCATGGACCCGGCCCAGGCCCGCCGTACCGGAGTACGCGGTATACCCGAGGAGCGCGCTGAGTCGGACGGTTATGGTCCCGGCTTCGAGGGCTTCGACGGCGGGTGCGCTCCGCTGCCGAGGCTCGGCCGGCGGCGAGGGTTCGGCGCCTGAGCCGGGGATCTTGTTGATCAGGTGCTGCCGCAGCCAGGCCTCGAGGGTCAGCCGGCGTTGCACGGCTCCGGCCGCTTGCGGGGTGAGCCTGACCGCCGAGGTGATTTCTTGGACCTCGGTGAGGGGGATGCGGATCGGAGCCGGGTAAGGGTCGAGGGTGATGCGTCGCCACACGGCCAGGGTCCATGAAGCGAGGCG
>JBJMHS010000006.1:0-34441 GCA_045807245.1 Actinomycetales bacterium | reverse complement strand
CTCGGGATTCGGTGTACAGACCTGGTCCCGCCAAGGGTCCGGCTCGTCCTCCCGGCTACGCCGATAATCCACATTATGTCAGGACGGCTGCCCCGGGCCGATGGGACCACCAGCTGCTGACGGTCGTCCGCGGCACCGGCGACACGACCCGGATGTGCGTGCGACCCACCCGGCTCGGTGTGGCGCCGTACACCACCAACGCGCGCGATCCGTTCGGCGTGGAGATCGGGATGGTGACGACCCGCAGCACCGTGCCGTCGTCGGCGGCATGACCGGTGGCGACGAGCTGGCCGGCCACCAGAACGCGGTAGCTCTCCTGGGGCAGCAGTCCGGATGCCAGAACCTCCAGCGAGCTGCCGGCCGCGTGGTAGCCCAGGGGGTGGCGGAGCGCCAGTGTGGTGGGTGGGGTGTCCACCTGCCAGCTGACGGTGGTCTCCTTCGAGGCGCCGTCCGGGGCCTCGACCCGTGCCGTCAGGTGGTGCGCCCCGGGCGTCCGCAGGACGGACATCGTGCCACCGTCCAGGCAGGGTGCGAACGCCGCGTCGTCCAGCGAGCAGGTGACGGCGTAGGCGTGGGCCGAGAACGGCGCGGGCACGGCGCCGTCCTCCGAGTAGCGGCGGTCGGTGATCGCCAGGCTGACCGTCGAGGTCTGGGCCGACGGTTCGCTCGGGGCAACCGTCAGCTCCGGCCGCAGGAACACCGTGCCCAGCGTCACCGAGTAGTGGTCAGGCACGACCGGTTGCGCGTCCGACTCGACCCACACCTCGGCGGTGTAGCTGTCGTCGAGCAGCGCGGACGGCCAGGGGAACACCTGGTCGGGCGCGCACGGCTGGCGCAGCAGGACCGTGCCGGATGCGCTGAGCTGGCACATGACCGTCCCGGTGAACGGTGCGAAGCGCTCGCCGTTCGCCAACGTCTGCATCACCTGGACCAGATAGTCGGGGTAACCGGTGCGGTAGAGACGTTCGGCGAGGGTCGCCGGCGTGTTCCGGAGAACGGCTCGGTAGCCCGGCGTCGTGCTCGGTACGACGTCGAGTGTCACGAGGGCCGGCGCGGGTCGCAGACCCATTCCCACCGGCTCCTGCTCGACCGGGAAGTAGAAGGTGTGCGGACCGACGTCGTCCGCGCGCGGCGCACCGAACAGCTCGAGGTACCAGTGCCCGTCGACCTGGTCGACGCTAGCCCGCACTCCGGCCGGCAGGCCGGCCTCGATGGTGTCGACGAACGGCAGGATGGTGATGGCCGGGTCTCCGGCCAGCGTCGTCGGACGGACCTCCGTGACGCGGACCCGGCTCGCCGACCCGGCGACCATCTGCACGGTCGGGGTGCGGTCGAGGTAGCGCGGCCGGTGCTCCCCCGGCGCCTGGAGCGCGAGCGTCGTCGACTGCCCGAACCCGTTGGTCACAGTCGCCGTGACCTGCGGCAGGTACACCTGGTCATCCGGGATCCGGTAGGTCGGCGACTCCGACCAGTTCGGGTTCACCGGGGCCTCCTCCGGTGCCACGAGCGGGTCCGTGTCACAGCCGCCGTCGCCGAGGGCCCGGCAATGTACGACGTAGTGGCGGGTGACGGCGTGCCCCGCGCCGTCATCGGCCCACCGCACATCGACGTCCAGGGTGTCGTGGTCGACCGGCTCCTGCAGCCGGAGGTTGAGGGACAGCTGATCGCGCAGCGCCAGGTCGTCGCGGAGGGCACCGGTCATCACCGTCGGCTGAGGCTGGGCGATGGTGAACGTCACCACACCGGAGGCGTCGAACGGGCCGACCGGACGCTGGATGCCGGCGTAGTGGACCACGGCTCGATAGCTGCCTGGCCGGTCGAAACGCTCCTGGAAGCCCAGCAGGTTCTCCAGTGCGCCGTGCTCCGTCGAGTCCAGGACCTGCCCGTCGTCACCGAGCCGGTCGATGGACCAGCTGTACCGCCCGGGCACGTTCCGACCCGGGTCCGAGACGTTCGACTGGAACGTCAGCAGGTGCCCGGGATAGAAGGCGTCGCCGGTCACGGTGGGCAGGAGGCTGATGGTGGGCAGGCGCGGGTTCTCGGTGGCGATCTGCGCGGTCTGCACGGCTCCCCCGGCTCCCTGGAAGGTCCACGTGTCGGTCGCTGCCGACTGCAGTGGCTGACCGGACGGCGCACGCACCACCAGGAACTGGTCGCGCGATAGGCCCGACGGCTGGGCCCGCCGCAGGATGCTCACCACACCAGGAGTCCCGTCGGCATCCACGAAGCTGAGCACAGTCGCGGGCCGGGCCGGCTGGTAGACCCCCCGGACGTAGTCACTAACCATCAGCCAGCCGTGGCTGAGCCAGACCTGATGGCCGGTGACCGGCCGTCCTTGGCTGTCGACCGTGCCGGCCGGAGCCTTGACGGACAGCGGGTCGGACGAACCGGGCGCGGACCCGACCAGGCTCAGCCGCGCGGCCGCACCGGCGTCGGGCTCGGTGGCGGCCGGGTCGAACGGCGTCTGCGGGTCGGGGACCAGGTTGCCGTCGCCATCGAAGGCCAGCCACTCCTGCACCATGCCCATCAGCTGCTGGCCGAACTCCGGCCGGTGGATCAGCGCCTTGTCGCCGGTCGCCGGGTCCTGCAGGGTGTCCTGGTCCAACCCGCGGTAGCGCGCCTGGTCGGCGACGATGCCGACCGGGTCGTCGTTGGTCCCTGCGGACTGGGCCCGCTCGCGGATGGTGTCCGCGGTGCTCTGCTCCTGGGCGATCATCCACGACGACACGCCAATCGCGATCAGCGCGAGCACGACGGCGAACACCACGCCCGCCGCGGCCGCCGCGGTCGCCCCGGCGATAGCACCACTGACCGCGCCGGCGCTGAACCCGAACGTCCCTCCGAGGCCGCTGACAGTGGCCGCCTCCAACGGGATGAAGAAGGCGACGCCGGTCACGGCCGTGACGGCAGCGATGGCGGCGGAGCTGCTGGCGACGGCGATCAGGGTGGCCCCGGCCGCCACCGTCGCGGCCCCGAGCCCGGTGATGAAGGCACTGCCCAGCACGGTGTTGTAGTTCATCTGCTGCAGAACCGGGTCTCCGGCGAGGCGCATCATCGGCGTGGGATGCCGGTACGCCGCCCAGCTCTCGAACGTCTCGATGCCCGGGGTCCCCTTCGTGATCTTGTAGAGCTGTCCCGCGCCGTTCGCGACGCGGCAGTTGGCGCTGTCGAAGCCGGGGTTCGGTACGACGGGCAGGCCGCTGCCGGCCGGTGGGGCAGGAACCGGGTAGCCGCACGGGTCGGCCTCCCAGCGCTCGTACTCGGCCAGGACGGCCTTGGCCTTGGCCGTCTCGCGGCTGTTGAGCTGCCGCATGAGCCAGTCGTACGTCTGGCTCTCCTGAGCGGTGAGCTGCCCGCCGTACAGCTTCTTCTCGAGGATGGTCTGCAGCCGCAGCGCCACGTAGCTGCGGATCTCGGGCCGGGCATAGCTGTCCACGAGGTCGTCGTTGCTGACGCCGTGGATAGCGGCGACGGCCTGGTGGGCCTCGTCGATGATCCAGCCCAGGTTCTCCCGGATCCGGTCGCCGTAGAGGTCGGTGCGTTGTACGTGGATCGGCGCGTTCTGGGCGCCGTTCGCGAACAGGATCTGCCCCGACGCACCGACGCACGTCTGCTGGCCGTCCGGCATCCCGACGCATTGCTGGTCGATCGGCGCGACGTTGCCCGGGTTGTTCACCCGCACCGCTCCGAGCGAGGTCTGCGACACGGTCAGGACCGGTCCGTTGGGGTTCACCGGGTTCGCCGGGCCGGTGATGACCGTCGTGTCACCCGGGTTGGCGCGCGCGGGCACGGCAGTGACGAAGGACAGGCACACCGCGGCGGCGGCGAGGGCTGCGGTGGCCAGAACGCGCGAGGAGTAGGGCTTCAGGATGGTTCGGAGCACAGCGCTCACCCACAGGGAGTCGGTTCGGGTCGAAGAGTTCGACCCCGGCAGTCTCCGGCGAGCGGTCGGGCCCGAGGTATGGGTCTAGGTCCTCAATCCGAGGACCCAGGTGGCCAGTCGGCCCAGACGGCCCAGCCAGCATCGTCGCCCCTACGCTCGTGTGGCGTGACGCTCTACCGGATGGATCATGTCGGCTTCGTCGTGGAGGATCTCGCGGCGGCCGTGGCGTTCTTCGTCGAGCTGGGCCTGGAGCCGGAGGGGGACACAGCAGTCGAAGGTGAGTGGGTGGACCAGCTCGTCGGGCTGGACGGGGTGCGAGCGGATCTCGCCTTCCTCCGGACCCCGGACGGCCACGGTCGGGTCGAGCTGTCGAGGTTCCACTCTCCGGTGCCGACCTGCGGTGCGCCGAGGGCGCCGGTGAACACTCCGGGCATCCCTCGTCTCACGTTCGTCGTCGACGCGGTCGACGAGGTCTTCGACCGCCTGCGGGGCCATGGCGCGGAGCTCGTGGGCCAGGTGGCCCAGTTCGAGGACACCTATCGCTACTGCTACGTCCGCGGCCCCGCCGGCGTCATCATCGGACTGGTCGAAGAGCTCCGCTGAACGCCAGGCCAAGCTCGGCGCGAGCGCCAGGCACCTGGCGTCGTCAGGCCCTGAGCTGCAACGCACCCTCGAGGTTGGCGATGTCCTCCAGGTCCTTTGGCCGCGTCGTACGCCCCGGAAACCATTGCGGCGTCATGCGTTTCAGCCGCAGCTGCGCCGCCGGGCTGATGGTCAGGCAGTCCTGCGCGCCGATCCGCCCCACCTGGGCGTCGGCGATCATGGCAGCCGGCCAGTGTTCGCCGACCAAGGGACCATCGGCGATGACCGGCGCGGTGCCGGCGCCGGGCGCCATGGCCTGGAACGACATGTGCACATCGTGTCGCGTCACTGTCCGGTGCGGTCCGGACCCAGCATCCACCGACGCCCAGCCGAGGTCCATCAGGCGCTCGGTCACCGCGTCCAGGTGGCCGGACCAGACGAACCAGTCCACGTCGCTGTGGTCCCGGGTCACCCGGCCCAGATAGAAGTCGACCGCCCAGCCGCCACGCAGCCAGATGTCGACGGCCAGTCCGCGAGAGACCTCACGGACCTCGGCGATGGCTGCGAGCTGTCTGTCCACCAGGCTGGTCACGAAGCAACGCTAGAGCGCACCACCGACAGTCTTCGACGCCTTTTCGGCGGCCGGCTCAGTGCTCGATGGGTCCGGTCTCGACGACCTCGAAAGCACTGCCGGGCACTGTCTTGAGCTGGCTGAGATCGTCGTCGTCCCAGCCGGTGTCGGTCGCTCCGGAGATGTACCAGTTGGAGCCGTTGTCGGCCACGAACATGCCGTACTTCTTCAACGCCTGGAGGATGACCAGCGACGCGCCGTGGAAGGGACTGAGGTCGTAGGACGCCTTGAGGCGGAACCGCGCACCCATAGGCGCGTACGACGCACTCGACGTCGAACCGGCCTCGTGGGTCGCCGGGCTGATGTAGCCGCGCTGGGTCGTCGACAGCGTGAAGCGCAGGGCGTGGTCGATGTGACCGGACTGGGCCTCGTCGCGCCGGACCAGGCCCGGCAGGATCGGCAGGCCGGCTGCATCGGCGGACGTCCAGCCGTCGGGCCGCAGCGCGTTGCTCGTGAGGTCGAACACGGCGCCGTTGGAAGCCTTCCACGCGCTGCCGGAGTGCACCGCGCCGTACAGCTCGTAGATCTTGCAGTCGCCCGAGGCCACGAGCACGTGCCGGTCTCCCCCGGCCTCGACCTTCGCATCGGAGGGGATGGGGTACGGCCCGGGGTCGCTCTCGTCGCCGTACGCGGTGAACGTGACGGGCACCATGGCCTGGCCGGCCGGGACCTCGCTGTACGGGATGCCGTACGACGGGTCGGACCCGAAGTCGGGATGCAGCCGGGTGGACGCTCCCGCACTGGCCACCCACGCCGCGGAGTGCGAGCTCACCGCCAGGCCGGAGATGTCCTGCCGCCAGGGGTTGTTCGCCGGGAACAGCGGGCAGCCGGCCACGGTCGGCACCGCTGCGACGTGGCGGACCGGTCGCGGTAGGTGGACATGCAGGCTGGCCGACCCGCTGGGCCGGGACGGTACGGCGGTGAGGACCAGGCCGACCAGGCCGGCCAGACCCGTCACGACGCCTCGGCGGAGCCTCACCCGGTGATGATCGGACGGTCCGGGCCTCAGGAGGAGCGCCCGTCCGGGTACAACGCGGGCCCCAGGCCCGGCAGGGCGGCCAGCGCAGCCCGGAGCGGGCCGCCGTTGCCGGCCAGCACCGCATGGACGACGGCGCCGTCGTACAGCATCTGCACCCGCAAGGCCGTCTCAGCGGCCGACGGGTCGCCTGCAGACTCGAGCAGGGCCGCCAGCGTGGCGACCATCGCGGCCTTGTGCCGCCGGGCCACCTCGGCCACCGGGTGGTCGGGGTCCGCGACCTCGACGCGCGTGTCGACGTAAACGCAGCCCCGGTAGCCCGGGCGGTCGGCGCGGCCGGCGGCCCCGGCGAACATCGCCTCGATGTGCTCGCGGGGGCTGCCCTCTCCCCCGCCGATCAGCCGCTCGCGGTGCTCGGCATCGTGCTCCCCCAACGCCACGGCGAGCAGCTCGTCCACGCCGGTGAAGTGCCGGTACAGCGACATCTTGCTCGCCCCCGCGCGCTCCGCGATCAAGGCCGGGCTGGCATTGCCCAGGCCGCCCTCGCGGAGCAGCTCGAACGCTGCGGCGGTCAGCCGCTCGCGGACGTCATGGGTACCGGGCACCCCACCATGATACCTTCAGGTCTCATGAGCACGACCCCGGCCGCGGCATCGGACGAGGAGGCGCGGCCACCGGTGGTGGAACCTCGCGGCCTGTTCGTTCGCGGTGTGCATCCGGCCTGGGTCGTGGCGGCCGGTGGCTTCCTCTGTCTGCTGTTCGCCGCCGGGTTCCGGGCGACCCCGGGCGTCTTGCTGGTGCCGCTGCAGGAGGAGTACGGCTGGTCCAGGGCCACGATCGCCGGCGCTGTCTCGGTCAACCTGGTGCTGTTCGGCCTGGCCGGCCCCTTCGCCGCGGCCCTGACCCAGCGGTTCGGCCTGCGGCGGGTCGTGCCGGCCGCCATGGCACTGATCGCCCTCGGGTCCGGCCTGACCGTCTTCATGACCAGCGCCTGGCAGCTCTACCTCTGCTGGGGCCTGCTGGTCGGCGCCGGCACCGGGGCCGTGGCGCCCGTGCTGGCCGCGACGATCGCGAACCGCTGGTTCGCCAAGCGCCGTGGGCTGGTCCTGGGTCTGCTCACCGCCGGCAGCTCCACCGGGCAGCTGCTCTTCCTGCCGTTCCTGGCCTCGCTCGCCGGTCACGGGGAGTGGCGCCGCGCGGCCCTGGCCGTCGCCGCGTCCTCGCTGCTCGTCGTACCGCTGTCGGCCCTCGTCCTGCGGGAGCGCCCCGGCGACCTGGGCCATCGGCGCTACGGGGCGCTAGAGGACGACGCGGCCTTCGAGCCGGGCCGGCGGCCGGTCAGCACGGCCTTCCGCGTGCTGGGCCGGGCCTCGCGGACCAGCCAGTTCTGGGTGTTGTGCGGCAGCTTCTTCATCTGCGGGGCGTCGACCAACGGGCTGATCGCGACCCACTTCATCCCGGCCGCCATGGACCACCAGATCCCCGAGGTGCAGGCCGCGTCGATGCTCGCCGCGATGGGGCTCCTCGACGTGGTCGGGACGACGGCCTCGGGCTGGCTCACGGACCGGTACAACCCGCGGCTGCTGCTGTTCACCTACTACGGGCTGCGCGGCCTGTCGTTGATCGCACTGCCGCACGCCCTGTCGGCCCAGCACCTGAGCCTGGGTGCGTTCGTCGCCTTCTACGGCCTGGACTGGATCGCCACCGTCCCGCCGACGGTGACCTTGGTGACGCAGACGTTCGGCAACGAGACCGGGCTGGTCGTGTACGGCTGGGTCTTCGCCTCGCACCAGATCGGCGCGGCGACGGTGGCCGTGGTGGCCGGCGCCATCCGCGACCACGTCGACTCCTACAACCCGGCGTTCTACGTGAGCGGGCTGTTGTGCGTCATCGCTGCCCTCGGCGTGTTCGCCGTCCGGGGCCCGGTCCACCGGCAGATGTCGACCGGTGCACCGACCGCCCCGACCCCCGCAGCCGCGCCGCTCGTGCCAGCCCCCACCACCTGAGGTGCCCTCCGAAAGCCGCTTTACCCTCGGAAAGCCGCCGATGCCCCGGAAATGACGGCGCCAGACCGGCTTTCAGGGGGTGAACCGGCTTTCAGGGGGTACGACGACGCCGGGGGTCAGGAGGTGGAGGGCTCGGCGACCGCGTCGACGCCGGCCTCCTTGCGCTGCTGCGCGGTGATGGCCGCGGGCGCGCCGGTCAGCGGGTCGAAGCCGCCGCCGGACTTCGGGAACGCGATGACCTCGCGGATCGACTCGGCGCCGGACAGCAGGGCGCAGATCCGGTCCCAGCCGAACGCGATGCCACCGTGCGGCGGTGCCCCGAACGTGAACGCCTCGAGCAGGAAGCCGAACTTCTCCTCGGCCTGCTCCGGCTCGAGGCCCATGACCTCGAACACCCGCTCCTGCACCTCGCGCTGGTGGATACGGATCGAGCCGCCACCGATCTCGTTGCCGTTGCAGACGATGTCGTAGGCGTACGCCAGCGCCGAACCGGGATCCATGTCGAACGTCTCGAGCGACTCTGGCTTGGGCGACGTGAACGCGTGATGCACAGCCGTCCACGCGCCGGAACCGACTGCGACGTCGTCGGTTTCGTCGACCCGCTCGAACAGCGGCGCGTCCACGACCCACACGAACGACCAGCTCGACTCGTCGATCTGACCGGTACGGCGTCCGATCTCCAGGCGCGCTGCCCCCAGCAGACCGCGTGAGCTGTTGAGCGCCCCCGCGGCGAAGAAGATGCAGTCGCCCGGCGCGGCGCCGACGTACTCCGCGAGGCCGGCCTGTTCGGTGTCCGACAGGTTCTTGGCCACCGGACCGGACAGCGTGCCGTCCTCGCCGACGAGGACGTAGGCCAGACCGCGAGCCCCTCGCTGCTTGGCCCACTCCTGCCACGCGTCGAGCGTCTTGCGGGGCTGGCTCGCACCGCCCGCCATCACGACCGCGCCGACGTACGCCGCCTGGAAGACGCGGAACGGCGTGTCCTTGAAGTACGTCGTGCAGTCCACGAGCTCGTTGCCGAACCGCAGGTCCGGCTTGTCCGAGCCGAAGCGGGCCATCGCGTCGGCGTATGTCATCCGCTGGATCGGAGTCGGTACGGCGTACCCGACCAGCCGCCACAGCGCGACGAGCACCTCCTCGGCGATGGCGATGACGTCGTCCTCCTCGACGAAGCTCATCTCGATGTCGAGCTGGGTGAACTCCGGCTGCCGGTCGGCGCGGAAGTCCTCGTCGCGGTAGCAGCGCGCGATCTGGAAGTAGCGCTCCATGCCCGCGACCATCAGCAGCTGCTTGAACAGCTGCGGGCTCTGCGGCAAGGCGTACCAGGAGCCCGGCCGCAGCCGGGCCGGCACCAGGAAGTCGCGCGCACCCTCAGGGGTCGAGCGGGTGAGCGTCGGCGTCTCGATCTCGACGAAGTCCCTGGCCAGCAGGGTGTCCCGCGCGGCCTGGTTGACCTTGCTGCGCAGCCGTAGCGCGGCACCAGGGGCCGGTCGGCGCAGGTCCAGGTAGCGGTAGCGCAGCCGCGCCTCCTCGCCGACCTCGACCCGCTCGTCGATCTGGAACGGCAGCGGCGCGGCCGGGTTGAGCACCTGGACCTGGTCGGCCGTGACTTCGATCTCTCCGGTGTCGAGCTCGGCGTTCGCCTTGCCCTCCAGCCGCGCATCCACCGAGCCGGTCACGAGCAGGCAGTACTCCGCTCGCAGCCCGTGGGCGACTGACTCGTCCCGGACGACGACCTGCACGACGCCGGACGCGTCACGCAGGTCCAGGAAGGCAACGCCGCCGTGATCGCGCCGCTTGGCCACCCACCCGGCAAGGGTCACGGTCTGGCCGATGTGGCCGGCGCGCAGCGTGCCGGCCTCGTGGGTGCGGAGCACGAGACGAACCTTCCTCACATACGGACGGGGTACGACGAACAGAGCCCGCCAAGCCTATGTGCTGGGAGGTCGAGGACAGCGCGGCCCAGGCCCCGGACGTGGTCCGCGCCTACTAGAACGCTTGTTCGAAACCGGCGTAGACTGCGCCCATGACCGTCGCAGTCCAGGCCTCGCTGATCGACGACCTCGTGGACGAGCCGCAGCTCGGTGAGCTCGGCGCGACCGTACGCCGGACCCGGCTGACTCGCGGTGCGTGGGTGGACGTGCGACGCGGCTGGGTCAGCGCACCGACGGCGCTCTTCGACCTGCTGTCGGCCGGTGTGCCGTGGCACGCTGAACGGCGCGAGATGTACGACCGCGAGGTCGACGTCCCTCGGTTGCTCTCGTTCTACGACGAGGGCGCTCCCCTCCCCCATCCGCTGCTGACCGACGCTCGGGACCGGCTCGGCCGCTACTACGCCGCGGAGCTGCGCGAGCCGTTCGTCACCGCCGGGCTCTGCCTCTATCGGGACGGTCGGGACAGCGTCGCGTGGCACGGTGACACCGTCGGCCGCAGCCGCACCGAGGACACGATGGTGGCCATCGTCTCCGTCGGCTCGCCGCGCGCCTTGCTGCTGCGTCCACGTGGCGGCGGCCAGGCGCTCAAGCTCATGCTCGGCCACGGCGACCTCATCGTGATGGGCGGCTCGTGCCAACGCACCTGGGAGCACGCGGTGCCCAAGACCGCCCAGCCGGTCGGGCCCCGGATCAGCATCCAGTTCCGCCCGCACAACGTGCGCTGAGCGGTCAGTCGGCGTCGACGAAGTGCGGAGTCAGGTCCGACGGCGGCGGGGACCATGCGGCATCGGCAGGCACCTGCTCACCGGTGCGGATGTCCCGGACCTCGTCGATGCCGGATTCCGTTGCGGCAGAGGGAAACCAGACGTAGGGCACGCCGCGCCGCTCGGCGTACCGGATCTGTTTGCCGTACTTCGCCGCGCTGGGCGAGACCTCGGCGGCGATGCCTCGCGACCGAAGGCCGAGGGCCACGGTGCGGCAGCTCGCGCGGTGCTCTTCGTCCGGTACGGCGATGAGCACGCACGTGGGCGTGGGCCGGCTCAGCCGCACGAGCCCGCGGGCGAACAGCGGCCCGAGCGTGCGGGTGACCCCGAACGAGATGCCGACGCCGGGGTAGGTCGAGCGACCGTCGCTGGCCAGAGCGTCGTACCGGCCACCCGAGCAGATCGAGCCGAGCGACTCGAACCCGGCCATCCGGGTCTCGTAGACCGTGCCCGTGTAGTAGTCCAGCCCGCGCGCGATGCTGAGGTCGGCGACCACGGTGACCCGTTCGGAGGCCGCGGCAGTCGCACCGGCCATCACCTCCGCCAGCTCGGCCAGCCCGGTGTCGAGCAGGTCGCCCTTCACCCCGAGCGCCCGCACCTGGTCGACGAACGACGTGTCCGAGGTCCGGATCGCGGACAGCTGCAGGCAGCTGTCGGCCAAGGGCTCCGCCAGTCCTTCCTGGCCGACCAGTACCTCACGCACTCCCGCCGGGCCGATCTTGTCGAGCTTGTCCACGGCGCGCAGCACCGCCGCGACGACCTCCGCGTCGTCGATACCCAGGCCCTCGTAGAAGCCCTGGATCAACCGACGGTTGTTGAGCTGCAACGTGATCGGTGGCACCGGCAGGCCGGACAGCGCCTCGGCCATCACCTGCGCGATGTCGACGTCGTGGTGGAACGGCAGCGTGTCTCGCCCGACGACGTCGATGTCTGCCTGCCGGAACTCGCGGTAGCGGCCCTCCTGCGGTCGCTCACCCCGCCATACCTTCTGGATCTGGTACCGGCGCAAAGGGAAGTCCAGCTTGCCGGCGTTCTCCAGGACGTACCGCGCGAACGGCACGGTGAGGTCGAAATGCAGAGCCAGCGCGTCGTCGTCGAGGTCGGCCGCCTCGCCCGGCTCCTCGTGCAGGCGGCGGACGACGTAGACCTCCTTGTCGATCTCCCCCTTGCGCAGCAGCTGCGACAACGGCTCCACCGCGCGCGTCTCCAGCGGCACGAAGCCGGCCAGCTCGAACGTTCGCCGAAGGTGGTCCACGACCAGCTGCTCGGCCAGACGTTCGCCCGGCAGCCACTCCGGGAACCCGCTCAGCGGGCGCGGGCGTTCGGCCCGCGTCATGCGACGAGCCCGAGGTCCAGCAGGTACGGGTTCGTCGCTCGCTCGCGCGCCATCGTCGTGGCCGGGCCGTGCCCGGGCAGGACCAGCACGTCGTCCGGCAGGGCTAGCACGACCTCAGCGAGCGTGCGCCGCATGGCGGCCGCGTCACCTCCAGCCAGGTCGTACCGTCCGATGCTGCCGGCGAACAGCACGTCGCCGCTCAGGACTGTCGTCGACACGGCCGGCGAGGGCGGCCAGACCTGCGCGACGGGCTCGTCCGGGAGCCCCGGCAGGTCGAACAGGACTGATCCCTCGGTGTGCCCGGGCGCGTGCCGTACGCCGATGTCGAGCCCCGCGACCTGGAACCGCGCGCGGTCGACGACCTGCACCACGTCGTCCGGCTCGGCCCAGGTCGCCGCCTTGCCGAACTGCGCTTCCAGCATGGCCACGAAGCCTGCGTCGAAGTCGGCCAGCGGGTCCTTCAGCCGGTACACGTCGTCCCGGTGGATGTAGGCCGCCACCCCGTGGGCCCCGCACACCGGCGTGACGGAGTAGGTGTGGTCGAGGTGTCCGTGGGTCAGCAGCACGGCGGCCGGGCGCAGCCGGTGCTCCACGAGGGTGGCTTCGAGCCGGTCAAGCACCTCGATGCCCGGGTCGACCACCACGCACTCCTCCCCCGGCGCCGGGGCCGCGATGTAGCAGTTCGTCCCGAAAACGGGCGCCGGGAACCCACGGAGCAGCACCGCAGGAGCCTATCCAGGCCATAGGGCGGCGCCGAGTCCAGTTCGTGACCTGGAGGTGTGCGCGAACCTCTCGTAGTGCTGCCTAGACTTGCGCGGTTGCCGCGCGCACCCGCCGTACGGGCCGGGCGAGGCGCCACTCCAGCTGAACGACGACGATCAGGAGAGTCACGTGTCGCCGACCGCCCGCGACCGGGCCCGTGCGAAACGGCGATACGCCAAGCGCCAGGCCAACCTCGCCCGCAAGGCGCAGGCCCGGCGGACCCGCCAGCAGGTCACGGCGGCGGTCCTCGGCGTGCTGATCGTGGTGGGTGGCGTGTCCGGCATCACGAAGCTGACCGGGGCGGGCAAGACCAGTGCGAAGGCGGCGACCCCCGGCGCGTCGAGCACCGCCTCGCCCAGCGCGCCAAGTTCGTCGGGCACGTCGTCGGCCCCCCCGAGGGCCGGAGCCTGCCCGGCGGCCACGGCCGCGAAGGTGGCCAAGCCACAGCAGTTCTCGACCGCTCCGCCCAAGACGCTGGCCGCCAACCGCACCTGGACCGCGACCGTCGCGACCAGCTGCGGCACCATGACCTTCACCCTCGACGGCGCGAAGGCCCCGCAGACGGTCTCCTCCTTCGTCTTCCTCGCCCAGAAGCACTTCTTCGACAAGACGACCTGTCACCGCCTGACCACCTCGGGCATCTACGTGCTGCAGTGCGGAGATCCCACCGCGGGGGGCAGTGGCGGCCCCGGCTACGGGTACGGCGTCGAGAACGCCCCTGCGGACGGCAAGTACCCGGCCGGCACCATTGCTATGGCTAGAACCAGTGACCCGAGCTCCAACGGCAGCCAGTTCTTCCTGGTCTACCGGGACAGCGTGCTGCCGACCGACGGTGGCGGATACTCGATCTTCGGGACGGTCAGCAAGGGCCTGGAGGTTGTGACCAAGGTCGCCGCGGGCGGCGTCCAGGGCGGCGGCTCCGACGGCCCGCCGGCCACCCCGGTCAACATCACCTCGGTGACGGTCAAGTAGGAGCAGGCCAATGGCGGTCGAGGACTACGGGCGGGTCGCCGACGACGGCACGGTCTACGTGCGTACGGCCGGCGGCGAGCGGGAGGTGGGCTCCTATCCCGGCGCGTCGGCGGACGAGGCGCTCGCGTACTTCGCCCGCAAGTACGACGACATCGACGCCCAGATCAGCCTGTTCGCCCAGCGGCTCAACGGCACTGACATGTCACCGCGCGACATCGACGCGGGGATCAAGCGTCTGCGTGAGCTGACCACCGAGCCGAACGCCGTCGGGGACCTCACCGCCCTCTGTGCCCGGGTCGACGCCGTCGAGGCGCGGGCCCGGGAGAAGCGGTCCGAGGCCGCTCAGGCCCGCGCCAAGACGCGGGCCGAGCAGCTGGCCGCTCGGGCCGCCCTCGTCGAGGAGGCCGAGCGGATCGCCGCCACACCGCCCGAGCGCACCCAGTGGCGCACGGACGGCCAGCGCATGAAGGACCTGTTCGACGAGTGGAAAGCCCATCAGAAGTCGGGACCGCGCCTTGACCGTGGGCCGGAGGAGGAGCTCTGGCACCGGTTCAGCCATGCCCGGACGACCTTCGACCGGCATCGCCGGCAGCACTTCGCGCAGCTCGAGACCTCGCAGGCCGAGGTGAAGCTGGCCAAGCAGGCGCTGGTCAAGGAGGCCGAAGCCCTGTCGTCCTCGCGTGACTGGGGGCCGACGTCGGCGGCCTACAAGCGCCTGATGGACCGCTGGCGGGCGGCCGGGCGCGCCTCGCGCAAGGACGACGACGCCCTGTGGGCGCGCTTCCGGGGTGCGCAGGACGCATTCTTCGCCGCCCGCAACGAGGTGCAGTCGGCGGAGGAGGAGGCCTTCCGGGCCAACCTCGCGGTCAAGGAGCAGCTGCTGACCGAGGCCGAGGCCTTGCTGCCCGTCTCGGACCTGGCGGCGGCGAAAGAGACCTTGCGCGGGATCCAGGAACGGTGGGAGGCGGCCGGCAAGGTGCCGCGCTCGGACATGGACCGGATCGAGAAACGCATCCGCAAGGTCGAGCAGGTCGTCCGCGACGCCGAGGAGGAGCGCTGGAAGCGCAGCAACCCCGAGGCGCGGGCCCGGGCGGAGAGCGCCGTCAGCCAGCTCGAGGAGGCCCTGGCCTCGTTGCGGGAGCAGCTGGCGAAGGCGCAGGCGCGGGGTGACGCGAAGGCCGCGGCCGATGCCGAGTCCTCGATCGAGGCCCGGTCGGCCTGGCTCGAGCAGGCCCGGGCGACGCTCGAGGAGTTCAGCGGGTAGCCGCGGCTGCCCGCCGTGCTGCCCAATGTGTCGCGGACCCTTCCCATGGCGACCGCTGAGGTACACGATCGGCCTGCGCGCGGTGCATCCCTGCACTCCCCGCGCTCAAGGCCCGAAGGAGGCCGCCATGGGTGTGATCATCACGACCAAGTTCCCGGGTGGGATGGCATCGAACCTCGAGATCGCCGCGAAGGAGCACGCTGACCTGCTGGTCAAGGCGTCTGAGGAGGGCCGCGCCAAGGGCGCCGTCCACCACTGCTTCGTTGAGGAGCCGGATGGGTCGGTGCTCGTCATCGACGAGTGGGACTCGGAGGAGTCGTACCTGGACTTCTTCAAGAACCAGGCCGACATCCCCAAGATCGCCGAGGCAGCCGGCGTCACAGGCATGCCGACGCACACGACGTACCGGATCATCGAGACGTCTGACCGCTTCTAGGAACACCGCCGTCAGTACCAGGTGAGCGTTGACACTCACCTGGTGCTGACCGCGTTCGGTGAGTGAAAACCGTTGGTACGACGCTCGATCAGGCGGTCGACGCGGCGCGGCCGCCGGTGATCCGATAGACGTCGAACACCCCGTCGATGCGACGTACGGCGGCGAGCACGTGATCCAGGTGAGCCGGGTCACCCATCTCGAAGGTGAACCGGGACAAGGCGACCCGGTCGCGCGTCGTCTGCACGCTGGCCGACAGGATGTTGACGTGCGCGTCGGACAGGACGCGAGTGACGTCGGAGAGCAGCCGGGAGCGGTCAAGTGCCTCGACCTGGATCTGGACCAGGAAGACCGTTGCGGCTGAGGGCGCCCACTCGACCTCGACCATCCGGTCCGGCTGGGCCTGCAGGGGCGCGACGTTGCTGCAGTCGGCCCGGTGCACCGAGACTCCGCTGGCCCGGGTGACGAACCCGATGATCGGGTCGCCCGGCACCGGCGTGCAGCATCGGGCCAGCTTGACCCACAGGTCGTCGACGCCCTTGACCACGACGCCCGGGTCACCGCTGCGCACCCGTCTCGGGGCGCGAGTCGGCATGGTGGCTTCGGCCAGGTCCTCGGTCGTGCCCTCCTCGCCGCCGAGAGCCTGGACCAGCCGGCTCACCACGCTCTGCGCCGACACGTGGCTGTCTCCCACGGCCGCGTACAGCGCCGACACGTCGGCGTAGCGCAGCTCGGTCGCCAGCGCGGTCAGGGACTCGTGCGACATCAGCCGCTGGATCGGCAGACCCTGCTTGCGCATCGCCTTGGCGATCGCGTCCTTGCCGTGCTCGATGGCCTCCTCGCGGCGCTCCTTGGAGAACCACTGCCGGATCTTGTTGCGGGCCCGGGGACTCTTGACGAAGGTAAGCCAGTCCCGGCTCGGCCCGGCGGTCGCGGCCTTCGACGTCAGGATCTCCACGACGTCGCCGTTCTGCAGCGTGCTCTCCAGCGGCACCAGCCGGCCGTTCACCCGGCCGCCGATGCAGTGGTGCCCGACCTCGGTGTGCACGGCGTAGGCGAAGTCGACCGGCGTCGCGCCGGACGGGAGTGCGATGACGTCACCCTTGGGCGAGAAGACGTAGACCTCGCGGGCGTTGATCTCGAACCGCAGCGACTCGAGGAACTCCCCCGGGTCGGACGTCTCCTTCTGCCAGTCGAGGAGCTGGCGCAGCCAGGCCATGTCGTTGACCGGCTGGCTCTCGTCCGTCTTGCCGTCCATCGTCGAGGCGGTCGGGTCCTCCTTGTACTTCCAGTGCGCCGCGACGCCGAACTCCGCCCGCCGGTGCATCGTGTGGCTGCGGATCTGGATCTCGACCGGTTTGCCCTCCGGCCCGATGACCGTCGTGTGCAGCGACTGGTACATGTTGAACTTCGGCATCGCGATGTAGTCCTTGAACCGGCCGGGCACCGGGTTCCACCGGGCGTGCAGCGCGCCGAGGGCGGCGTAACAGTCCCGGACCGAGTCCACGAGCACCCGGACTCCGACCAGGTCGTAGATGTCCTCGAAGTCGCGGCCGCGGACGATCATCTTCTGGTACACGGAGTAGTAGTGCTTGGGCCGACCGGTCACCGTGGCCTTGATCTTGGCCGAGTTCAGGTCACCACCGACCTGCTCGCGGACCTGGGCCAGGTACTCCTCGCGCGCGGGTGCCCGTTCGGCGACGAGGCGGACGATCTCGTCGTACACCTTCGGGTAGAGCGTCGCGAACGAGAGGTCCTCGAGCTCCCATTTGATGGTGTTCATGCCGAGCCGGTGGGCCAGCGGGGCGTAGATCTCGAGCGTCTCGCGGGCCTTGCGCTGCGCGGACTCCACCGAGACGTACCGCCAGGTGCGTGCGTTGTGCAGCCGGTCGGCCAGCTTGATCACCAGGACCCGGATGTCCTGGGCCATCGCCACGACCATCTTGCGCACGGTCTCGGACTGGGCAGCGTCGCCGTACTTGACCTTGTCCAGCTTGGTGACGCCGTCGACGAGCTTCCCGACCTCGTCGCCGAAGTCCTTGCGCAGCTGGTCGATCGTGTACGGCGTGTCCTCGATCGTGTCGTGCAGCAGGGCGGCGGCGAGGGTCGGGCCGGTCATACCGAGCTCGGCCAGGATCGTTGCCACGGCGAGCGGGTGCGTGATGTACGGGTCGCCGCTGAGCCGCAGCTGTCCCGCGTGGTAGTGGTCGGCGACCGCGTACGCGCGCTCGACGATGCTGACGTCGAGCTTCGGGTGGTTGGAGCGGACCGTCCGCAGCAGGGGTTCCAGCACCGGGTTCGCGCTGGGCCGTTGGCCGCCTAGCCGGGCCAGCCGGTTGCGTACGCGCGCGCTGGCCGGACGGCTGGCGACCGCCCCAGAGCCTCCAGGGCCCGCAGGCGCCGCAGGGGCCGAGGGCTCGGGCAGCGCCGCGTCGCTCGCCTGCTCCGGCGAGCTGGTCGCGACTTCCTCTGCCACGGGGACCTCCCTGCGGCCACGGCGACGGCGACGAAGGCCGCGGCTCGGGGCCGGCTACCAGTCTAGGCGGCGAAGGTGACCGGGTTTCACACGACGACGGTGGCGTCGACCCCTCGGCCGCCGAGACGGCCGCGGCCGCCCAGGAAGGTCAGCTCGATCAGCACCTGGACGGCGACGACATCGGCCCCGGCTGCTTCCAGCAGCTGGATCGCGGCGGCGACGGTCCCCCCAGTGGCGAGGACGTCGTCGATGAGGAGCACGCGCTGGCCGGCTGTCACCGCGTCAGCGGTCATCTCCAGCGTGGCCTCGCCGTACTCCAGCGCGTACGACGCCCGCGACGTCAGGCCGGGCAGCTTGCCCTCCTTGCGCACCGGGACGAAACCGACGCCCAGCTCGGTCGAGACCGGCGCCGCGAGGATGAAGCCTCGGGCCTCGATCCCGGCGACGACGTCGACGCCGTCATGCGCCTGCGCCCAGGAGTGGACCAGCTCACCGAAGACCGGTCCGTCGGCCAGGAACGGCGTGATGTCCTTGAACATCACTCCCGGCTTGGGGAAGTCGGGAATGTCGCGGATCAGGGCTTCGACGCGGTCGGCCAGGACGGCCATGTCTGCCGGCTTCTCGTCCCGGACCCGGCCTCAGCGGCGCTTGCCGCTGGGCTTGCGCTTGCCCCGCTTCGGCTGGTTGCGCGGCCCGCCGGTGCGTTGCCCGGGGGTCGCCTGGGAGGGACGGGCCGCGGTGACCGTCACTGCAGCCGACCCTCCGCTGCGCACCCGCTGCCGGCCCTCGTCGGCACCGTCGAGCTCGTCGTCGAGCTCGCGGCCCGCAGCCCCGGATCGCCCGGACGCGGCCTGGGCGGCCCGACGCTTCTTGACCCGGTTCGCCAGCGACCTCATCTCCGGCTCGCGTTCCCGCAGGTCGGCGAGCAGCGGTGTCGCGATGAAGATGGACGAGTACGTCCCGGTCGCGATGCCGACGAAGAGAGCGAGGGACAGGTCTTCCAGCGTCCCGGCTCCGACCAGGATGGAACCGATCACGAGGATCGCGGCGATCGGCAGGAGAGCGACCACGGACGTGTTGATGGACCGGACGAGGGTCTGGTTGACGGCCAGGTTGGCCGCCTCGGAGTACGTCGTCTTGGCCGAGGACGTGAGGTTCTGGGTGTTCTCGCGGACCTTGTCGAAGACGACCACGGTGTCGTAGAGCGAGTACCCGAGGATGGTCAGGAAGCCGATCACCGATGCCGGTGAGACCTCGAAGCCGACGAGCGCGTAGATGCCCGCCGTGATCAGCAGGTCGTGGACCAGGGCGACGATCCCCGCCAGCGCCATCTTCCACGTGCGGAAGTAGAACGCGATGACCAGCGACACCAGGATCAGGAACACGACGAGGCCCTGGATGGCCTTCTTCGAGATGTCGGCGCCCCAGCTGGGCCCGATGAAGGTCGAGGAGATCTCCGACTCGCTGACGCCGTACGCCTTGGCCAGCGCGGTCTGGACCTCCGCGTTCTTGGCGTCCGTCTTCAGCTTCGAGGTCTGGACCCGGATCGAGTCGCTGCCGACCTTGGTCACCTCGGCGTCGGCGTCGGGGGCGACGCTGTGCACGGCGTCCTTGCCGATCACGTCGTTGGTCGTCTTTGCGTTGCTGACCCGGAACTCCGAGCCGCCCTTGAACTCCAGACTGAGGTTGAGCCCGCGGCCGAACAGACCGACGAGCGACAGCACGAGCAGGACACTGGAGATCCCGTACCAGGTCTTCTGCCGGCGGACGAACTCGATCGACCGCTCGCCGGTGTAGAGCTGGTTCCCGAAGTGGGCGAAGCTGGCCATCAGGCGTCCTCTCCGCGCTCGGCGGCATCGCTCTGCGCGGTTTCGGTTTGAGCAGCCTTGCGGGCCGCGGCTCGTCGCGCGGCGATGGTGTCGCCCGAGCGCGCCTGGTCGGCCGGGCGCGCCGAAGGGCTGGGGCTGGAGGTCCCGCTCGGGCTCGGTGCGGACAGAGCGACGGCACCCCCACCCGCACCGGCTGCGGCCACGACGGGCCCGGCTGGTCGGCGGCGCCGGGCCGTGACGCCGAGCCGTTCGGGGTCGAGCCCGCTCCACCGGTGCCCCCCACCGAAGAACGTCGTCTTGGCCAGGATGGCGAGCATCGGATGGGTGAAGAGGAAGACGACGAGGACGTCGATCAGCGTGGTCAGGCCGAGGGTGTAGGCGAAGCCCTGAACGCCGCCGGTGGCGAGCAGGTAGAGCACGACTGCGGCCAGGAAGCTCACCGAGTCGGCGGCCAGGATGGTCCGGCGGGCCCGGTTCCAGCCCGTCTCGACAGCGGAGCGTAGCGCCCGGCCGTCCCGGACCTCGTCTCGGACGCGTTCGAAGAACACGATGAACGAGTCCGCGGTGATGCCGATCGAGACGATCAGACCCGTCACGCCGGCCAGCGTGAGCCGGAAGCCCTGGGCCCAGCCGAGATAGACGACCATCCCGTAGGTCAGTGCGGACGCGATGGACAGTGAGGCCACGGTCACCAGACCGAGCAAGCGGTACTGGAAGAAGGCGTAGATCACGACGAGCAGCAGGCCGACGAGCCCGGCCAGCAGGCTCTTGTTGAGCTGCTCCTGGCCGAGCGTCGGGCTGATGGAGTTCTCGGTCAGCGTCTTGAACGACAGCGGGAGCGCGCCGTACTTGAGCTGGTTGGCCAGCTCGCGGGCGCCCTGCTGGTCGATGCCTGGTCCGGTGATCGACGCGACGCCACCGAAGATCGGCTGGTTGGTCTGCGGTGCGGAGATGACGACGCCGTCCACGACGATGGCAAACCGGTTGCGGGTGTCGCTCGTCCCGTAGCTGAACAGCCGCTGGGTGACCTTGCCGAACTTGCTTGCTCCCGAGCCGGTGAAGTTGAGCTGCACCTCCCAGACCGTCGTCTGGACGCCCTGGCTGTTGGTCTGCAGCTGAGCCGAGGCGCTCTTGATGTCGGTGCCGTTGAGCTCGACCGGCCCGAGGATGAACTTCTGCATCGGGCTGTCGCCACACGTCACGACCGGCTTGGCCGGGTCGGTCACGATCCCCTGGAACTTGTTGATGTTGGTGCAGGTCTCGGCGTCGTACTGAGCCTTGAGCGCCGGCGTCACCCAGTTCGGGTCGCTCGCATCGGTCGGCTTGGCGGTCGGCGTCGAGCCGGCGCTGCCGGTCGCGGTCGCGGTCGGCGTGGCCGACGGCGTGGCGGCCGCGGTTGCCGTCCCGGACGTGGCCAACGCCTGCGGGATCGCCCGGCCGGCTGCTGAGGACGTGGGTGAGCTGGCCGACGACCCGGTCGCCGACCCCGTCGCAGTACCTGTCCCGGTCGCAGTGCCGGTCGGCGTGGAGGTGCCCGTCGGTGTAGCCGGAGCACCGACCACCGTCGACTGGATGACCGGCCGGAAGGTCAGCTGCGCGGCCTTCTTCACGAGGTTCTTGGTGGCCTCGGACGGCTGACCCGGCAGGGCCACCACGATGTTGTTCGACCCCTGGGTGGAGACCTGCGCCTCGCTGACCCCGCTGCCGTCGACCCGGGCCCGGATGATCTTGACGGCCTCGTCGATCTGCCCCTGGGTGATCTTGCCGCCGGCTGAGACGGGCTCCAGGACGATCTCGTCGCCGCCCTCGAGGTCCAGCCCGAGCTTGGGCGCGAGCGTGCCCTCGCCCCAGACGTGGGCGGAGACCACGACGCCGTACAGGACGATCAGGAGTGCGAACAGCGCCAGGAGAGCGCGGCCGGGCCGTGCGGCCCGGGTCGGTCGTGCCACGTCGTCGTACTCCTCAGATCTGGCGTTTGGTCAGTTGAACGCGTCAGGCCGGCTTGTCGTGCCCGTCGGGTTTGTCCGATATACCGGGCCGGGTGGGGTCTTCGCGGTGCAGCTCCGTCGTCCCGGCGTCGTCCGGCGCCTCCCCAGACGGTACGACGAGACCGATCGCCCGGCGGTCATATCGCAGGTTCACACCCGGCGCGGCTTCGATCAGGATCTCGCCGTCCGAGACCTCCACGACGGTCCCGAACAGGCCGGACGTCGTGCAGATCCGCGTGCCCGGAACGACCTTGGACTGCATCTGGGCCTGCTGGCGCTGCCGCTTGCGCTGCCCGTTGAACATGACGAACAGCAGAAGGACCGCAAGCAGCGGGATGATGAGCTCGAGGCCCACGCCTGATCCTTCCGTCGGTGCTTGCCGCTGGGTTGTGGTGCTGTGCTGGGACGCGGCAAGGACGGCCCGCCGGAGAGCAGCCGGGCACCCAGGCCCGCAGCCGCCGCACGATTCTAGGTGAGTGACCCCGCGTTGACCAAAGGGTCACTCCGCGGAACCCCACGACGGCGCGCCGCCCCGGGCGCGCCGGCTCGGCACTCAGCCCAGGCGGCCGGTCGCGTCTCCGCTCCGTTCGCCCCGCTGGGCCCCGAACGGCAGCACGCCTTGGTCGGGCGCGCCCGGCGTCCCTGCCGGTGCCGCGAGGCCGATGTGCCGCCAGGCCGCCGCCGTGGCGGCCCGGCCACGCGGAGTGCGGACCAGCAGGCCCTCACGGACGAGATAGGGCTCGGCGACGGTCTCCACCGTCTCCGTCTCCTCCCCCACGGCCACGGCGAGGGTCGACAAACCGACCGGACCCCCGCCGAAGCGACGGCACAGGGCCTCGAGCACGGCGCGGTCGAGCCGGTCCAGCCCGAGCTCGTCGACGTCGTACAGCTTCAGGGCCGCCCGAGCCGCAGCCAGGTCGATATGGCCGCGGCCATGCACCTCGGCCCAGTCGCGCACCCGGCGCAGCAGCCGGTTCGTGATGCGGGGCGTGCCGCGCGAGCGACGGGCGATCTCGTGCGCCCCCTCCTCGTCCAGGGCGATCTCGAGCAGGCTCGCCGATCGGCGCAGGATCGTCTCGAGGTCCTCGACCGAGTAGAAGTCGAGGTGCCCGGTGAACCCGAACCGGTCGCGCAGCGGCGCGGGGAGCAGGCCGGCCCGTGTGGTGGCTCCGACGAGGGTGAACGGCGGCAGGTCGAGCGGGATGGCTGTCGCACCGGGACCCTTACCGACCACGACGTCGACCCGGAAGTCCTCCATCGCGACGTACAGCATCTCTTCGGCCACTCGCGACATGCGGTGGATCTCGTCGAGGAACAGCACCTCGCCCTCGCCCAGCTGGGAGAGGATCGCGGCCAGGTCACCCGCGTGCTGGATGGCGGGCCCGCTGGTGATGCGCAGGGGTGCGTCGATCTCTGCCGCGACGATCATGGCCAGGGTCGTCTTGCCCAGACCGGGCGGACCGGACAGCAGCACGTGGTCGGGCACTGAGCCGCGACGCCGGGCGGCCTGCAGCATCAAGGCAAGCTGCTCGCGGACCTTGGGCTGGCCGGGGAAGTCCTCGAGCCGGCGCGGTCGCAACCGATACTCGGCCGCGACCTCCTCGACGTCGTCCGGGTCGGCGTGCCCATCGAGCAGGCCGGCCGTCACGTCGTACGACCCGTCGTCGCTCATGTGCGGCCCAGCTGCCGGAGCGCCGCCCGCAGCAGACCGGCGACGTCCGGGGCGTCCGCCCCGTCGGCGTCGGCCAGCACCGAGTCGAGGGCGTCGTCGGCCGCCTTGCTCGACCAGCCGAGCCCCACCAGCGCGTCACGCACCTGCGGGCGGCCCTCCGCGGCCGGCACCGCGGTGACCGACTCGGCCCGGGCGGCCGGTCCGGGTGCGCCCAGCCGGTCCTTGAGCTCGAGCACGAGCCGCTGGGCGCCCTTGCGGCCGATGCCGGGAACGCGGGTCAGCGCGACCAGGTCCTCGGTGGCGACCGCGCGGCGCAGCCCGTCGGGCTCGTGCACGGCCAGCATGGCCAGCGCGAGCCGTGGACCGATGCCCGACACAGTTTGCACGGTCTCGAACGTCGACCGCTCGTCGTCCGAGAGGAAGCCGAACAGGGTCAGCGACTCCTCGCGCACGACGAGCGAGGTGAACAGGGTGGCCTCATGCCCGACCGCCAGGCCGGCCAGCGTCCCGGGCGCGGCTTGGACCAGGATGCCGACGCCCCCGACCTCCACGACGGCCGAGTCGAGGCCCAGCGCCGTGACCCGGCCGCGGACCGTGGCGATCATCGCCGGCCTGCCGTCGCCGCCGGGCTGCGGCTCGCAGCCGTCGTGAGCCGCTGCTGGGCCGCTCCTCGCCACAGGTGGCAGATGGCCAGCGCCAGGGCGTCGGCCGCGTCGGCCGGCTTCGGCGGGTCGGGCAGCTTGAGCAGCCGGCTCACCATGGCTCCGACCTGGGCCTTGTCGGCCCGGCCGTTGCCGGTGACGGCGGCTTTGACCTCACTGGGCGTGTGCAGGACGACGGGCAGCCCACGCTGGGCGGCGGCAAGCATGGCGACCGCGCTGGCTTGGGCGGTACCCATGACGGTGCGGACGTTGTGCTGGCTGAACACTCGCTCGACGGCGACGACGTCGGGGCGCAGCTCGTCCAGCCACTGCGCGATGGCCGCCTCGATGACCACGAGCCGCAGGGCGACGTCGTCCGACGCGGGCGTCGTCACGACTGTGACCGCGATCAGCCGCGGCGGGCGGCCGGGGACGCCTTCGACGACGCCGATGCCGCAACGGGTCAGCCCCGGGTCGACACCCAGCACGCGCACCAGCGACACCTCTCGTCCGAACATGTGTTCGGACGCCACGCTACACAGCGCACAGTCCGGCGGTGGGGAGCGAAACGCCGGGTCAGCCGACCGCTTCCATGATCTCGTCGGAGACGTCGTAGTTGGCGAAGACGTTCTGCACGTCGTCGCTGTCCTCGAGTGCCTCGATCAACCGAAAGACCTTGCGCGCGCCGTCCTCGTCCAGCGCGACGGTCACGCTGGGCACGAACTCGACCTCGGCTGACTCGTAGTCGATCCCCGCGGCCTGCAAGGCACTGCGCACCGACACCAAGTCGGTCGCCTCGCTGATCACTTCGAACGACTCACCGAGGTCGTTGACCTCCTCGGCGCCCGCGTCCAGGACGGCCGCCAACACGTCGTCCTCGCTGGGGGTGGCTCCCTCCCTGCCGACGATGACGACTCCCTTGCGGCTGAACATGTAGGCGACGCTGCCGGGGTCGGCGAGGGTGCCACCGCTGCGTGTCAGGGCGGTGCGCACCTCGGCGGCCGCTCGGTTGCGGTTGTCGGTCAGGCACTCGACGAGGACGGCCACACCACCGGGGGCGTAGCCCTCGTACATGATCGTCTGGTAGTCGGCGCCGCCCGCGGCCGCACCCGAACCGCGCTTGACGGCCCGGTCGATGTTGTCGTTCGGCACCGACGTCTTCTTGGCCTTGTAGATCGCGTCGTACAGCGTCGGGTTCGCGTCCGGGTCGCCGCCGCCGGTGCGGGCCGCGACCTCGATGTTCTTGATCAGCTTCGCGAACAGCTTGCCCCGCTTGGCGTCGATGACCGCCTTCTTGTGCTTGGTCGTCGCCCACTTGGAGTGGCCGCTCATGAACGCTCCTTCGTCACTGCTGCGTCTGCCGCTCGCGCACCATGCGCACGAACAGGTCGTGGACGCGGCGCTCCCCCGTCATCTCGGGGTGGAACGAGGTGGCCAGCAGGGCGCCCTGCCGAACCGCGACGATCCTACCGGCGGCCGGCCCGCGGTCAGCAGTCGCAGGCACGCTCGCCAGCACCTCCACGGCCGGGCCGACCTCCTCGACCCAGGGCGCACGGATGAAGACCGCGTGCACGGGATCCGGCCCGACGTGAGCGAAGTCCAGGTCCGTCTCGAACGAGTCCACCTGGCGCCCGAAGGCGTTGCGCCGGACCGTCATGTCGATGCCGCCCAGGGTCTCCTGGTCCGGCCGCCCGTCCTCGATCCGGTCGGCCAGCAGGATCATCCCCGCACACGAGCCGTACGCCGGGAGCCCGGCCTTCAGCGCGTCCCGGAGCGGGTCGCGCACCCCGAACGCCCGGGTCAGCTTGTCGATGGTGGTCGACTCGCCCCCAGGCAGCACGATGCCGTCCAGACCCTCGATCTCCTCGGGTCGCCGGACGCTGACGGCCCGCGCCCCCAAGGACTCCAGGACACGGGCATGTTCGCGCACGTCACCCTGGAGGGCGAGGACCCCGATGACCGCACCGTTGCTCACGACCGAAAAGCGTACGGGCGGCACTAGGGTCCGTGTCGTGGCCGAGGCAGCGCGCGACGACGTCCTGCGCTCCCTCCGGGCCCAGGCCCGACACCTCGACGCCACCGGTCTGGGCGCATCGGCGCGCAGCCGTTTCGAGCTGCCGGACGGCCTGGTCTACCTCGACGGCAACAGCCTGGGGGCCCTTCCGCGCGGGGTGCGTGGCGTGGTCGAGGACGTGGTGTCACGGCAGTGGGGTACCGACCTGATCGCCAGCTGGAACTCGCACGACTGGTGGTCCGCGCAGAGGCGGATCGGTGACCGCCTCGGCAGCCTGGTGGGTGCCGCCCCGGGCCAGGTCCTCGCCGGCGACTCGACCTCGGTCAACCTGTTCAAGTGCTACGTCGCGGCGCTGCGCATGCGGCCCGGGCGGCCCGTGGTTGTGGCGGACCCGGCGTCCTTCCCGACGGATCTCTATGTGTTGCAAGGTGTTTCATCGATCACCGGTTGCGAGATCGTGCTCGCCTCGCCTCCCGACGTCGAACGGGTCTTGGCGGCCCGGGGTGACGACGTGGCCCTGGTCTCGCTGTCGCACGTCGACTTCCGCAGCGGCGAGCTCTGGGACCTGCCCCGTCTGACCCAGGCGGCCCGGGCCGCCGGCGCACTGTCCCTGTGGGACCTGTGCCACTCGGCCGGAGTCGTCGACGTCGGCTTGGACCGACACGGCGTCGACCTGGCCGTCGGCTGCACGTACAAGTATCTGAACGGCGGCCCCGGGTCCCCCGCGTTCGTCTACGTCGCGACCCGCAACCAGTCGGCGTTCGACCAGCCGCTGACCGGCTGGAACGGTCACCGTGAGCCGTTCTCCATGCAGTCCACTTTCTCCCCGGCGGACGGCATCGACCGGGCTCGGGTCGGCACTCCGCCGATGCTCTCGCTGCTCGCCATGGAGGCCGCGCTCTCGGCGTACGACGGCCTGGCGATGAGCGATGTCCGTGCCGCGTCGCTCTCGCTCACCCGCTTCTTCATCGACTGCGTGGATGCCCTGGTGCCGCAGGTCGAGGTCGTGTCACCCCGCGACCCGGGCCGGCGCGGCTCCCAGGTCGCCCTGCGTCACCCCTCGGCGTACGGCGTGGTGCAGGCGCTGATCGCGCGCCGGGTGGTCGGCGACTACCGCGAGCCGGACATCGTGCGGCTCGGCTTCGCACCGCTGTACGTGACGCATGCCGACTGCCTGCGCGCGACCGAGCACCTGGCCGCCGTGCTCGACGCGGGCGAGCATGAGGACGAACGGTTCGCCGTCCGCTCCACCGTCACCTGAAGCGGCGGGCCGGCTTCACCAGCCGCGCTCGGCCAGCCGGTGGGGCTCGGGGACCTCTTCGACGTTGATGCCCACCATGGCCTCGCCCAGGCCCCGGGAGACCTTCGCGATCACGTCCGGGTCGTCGTAGAAGGTGGTGGCCTTGACGATCGCGGCGGCGCGCTCGGCCGGGTTGCCCGACTTGAAGATGCCCGACCCGACGAACACTCCCTCGGCACCCAGCTGCATCATCATCGCCGCGTCGGCCGGGGTGGCGATGCCGCCGGCCGTGAACAGGACGACAGGCAGCTTGCCGGCCTTGGCCACCTCGGCGACCAGGTCGTAGGGGGCCTGCAGCTCCTTCGCCGCGACGTACAGCTCGTCCTCGCTCATCGACGTCAGCCGGCGGATCTCGCCGCCGATCTTGCGCATGTGCATGGTCGCGTTGGAGACGTCGCCCGTGCCGGCCTCGCCCTTGGACCGGATCATGGCGGCGCCCTCGGTGATCCGGCGCAGGGCCTCGCCCAGGTTCGTCGCACCGCAGACGAACGGGACGGTGAATGCCCACTTGTCGATGTGGTTGGCGTAGTCCGCCGGCGTCAGCACCTCGGACTCGTCGATGTAGTCGACGCCCAGCGCCTGCAGCAGCTGAGCCTCGACGAAGTGCCCGATGCGCGCCTTCGCCATGACGGGGATGGACACGGCGTCGACGATCCCGTCGATGAGATCCGGGTCGCTCATCCGGGCGACGCCGCCCTGGGCCCGGATGTCGGCGGGCACCCGCTCGAGCGCCATCACGGCGACCGCGCCGGCGTCCTCGGCGATGCGCGCCTGGTCCGCGGTGACGACGTCCATGATGACGCCGCCCTTGAGCATCTCGGCCATGCCGCGCTTGACGCGCGCGGTGCCGGTCACGCCTGCGTTGACGCTGCCGTCGCCGGCGCTGCTCGTGTTGGGGATGGTGGACACGACGAACCTCACTCGTTGCTTGGCCTGTCGGGCGCTGTGCCCGCACTCTCATCGTAGGCCGGGGCGGCGGCGCACCGAGCTCCCGGACGCCATGGCCAGGCAACTTGCGGCGCATTGGACCGCTCGCGCGACGGCAGCCGGTTCAGCACCGGCTCAGCGCCGGTTCAGTGCCGGTTCAGTGCCGGCTGAGCGCCTCGGGCAGCTTGTCGTCCATCTCGAACGTCTGGGGCATCGCGGCCCGTCCGGCCAGCCGGAACCAGCGCACGACCCGCTTGCGCCGCACCCGCTGGGCATCGGTGACGGCCTGGTTGTGGAACCGGCGACCGAGCTGCACCCGGTGACCGGCCGACTCGAGCCGGTCGAGCAGCTGGTCACCGAGCTCGGAGCCGCGTGCCACGGCGACCGTCTCGGCGACGAGCGCCTGGTCCAGCGCATGCGACAGGTCGCTCTCGGCCGTCTCCCGCTCGGCCGTGCCCGCACCGTCCGGCGTGCTCTCGGCCTCGCCTGCCGCCAGCGCATCCGACGCGGCTCCGGCCACGAGCAGCCCGGTGGCCGGGTCGAGCAGCCCGGACGTCGCCAGCTCGACCGACGCCTCCGCCCGGCGGACCAGCTGCGCGTCGAGGCTGGCGCGCGCCCCCTCGACCCGGTGGTGCAGCCGGTCAAGGCGCGAGGCGGAGAACGAGAGGTACCAGGCCGCGGTCAGCACGCCGATGAGCGCGAGGACCAGCCAGGTGCGGTCCATCACGCCACCGTCTCGTACACGTCGACGATCTGACGCGCGACCACCGGCCAGCCGTACCGCGTCACCTCGGCCCTCCCCCGCTCGGCCAGCAGCGCGCGCCGCGGCGGGTCGGCCAGGAGCTGGGTCAGCGCATCCGCCAGGGCGGTCGAGTCGCCGGGCGTCACGAGCGCGCCGCACTCGCCGTCGTCCAGCACGCGCCGGAAGGCCGGCAGGTCGCTCGCCAGGACGGCCGTGCCCGCGCTCATGGCCTCGACCAGCACGATGCCGAAGCTCTCCCGGCCCGTGTGTGGTGCCACGTACACATCGACCGAGCGCAGCAGGGACGCCTTGTCCACGTCACTCACCTGCCCGAGGAACGTGCAGGCGCTCGCCACGTCGCTCGGCAGGTCCGACCGGGCCTCCTCCGCGTCGCCCGTCCCGGCGATGAGCACGCGCAGCCGCGGCATCGCTCGCAGGACCGCGGGCAGCGCGGAGAGCAGGACGTGCAGGCCTTTCCGGGGCTCGTCGATGCGGCCGAGGAACGCGACCGTCGGGGCTGACGGCGTACCGATCCACTCGGATCTCGTTGCGGCGGAGGCGAACCGGTCGACGTACACCCCGTTCGGTATGACGATCGCGTCACCTCCGATGTGGTTCGTGACGGTACGACGCGCGTCCTCCGAGACCGCGATGCGGGCGGCGATCTTCTCCAGGCTCGGGCGCAGCAGCGGATAAGCGGTCTGCATGGCACGGGACCTCAGGTTCGACGTGTGGAACGTCGCGACGATCGGGCCTTCCGCCGCCCACAACGCCAGCAGCGAGAGGCTGGGACTGACCGGCTCGTGGATGTGGACCACGTCAAACCCACCGTCGTCGAGCCACCGACGGGTGCGTGCCGCGGAGACGGGCCCGAAGTTCACTCGGGCCACAGAACCGTTGTAGCGCACCGGAATCGCGCGCCCGGCGGCGACGACGTACGGCGGAACGGGTGTGTCATCGTCAGCCGGCGCCAGCATGCTGACCGTGTGGTCCGTGGCGAGGAGCTGCTCGGCCAGGTCACGGCAGTGCCACCCGACTCCACCCGGCACGTCGAGGCTGTAGGGACAGACGATCCCGACTCTCACGGGGATGTCCGGGCGCCGACGGGCCCGCGGTCCTCACGTTCGCCGGTCCCCGCGGCGTCGAAGTCCGCGGTGAACACGCGCTGCAGCATGTGCCAGTCCTCCGGATGCTCGGCGATCGCGCCGGCCAGCGCGTCCGCGCACGCCTGGGTCATCGCGACCACCTGGGCGCCCCGCCGCCCCTCCGGCACGGGCACTTCGTCGTGCCAGGTGATGACGATGCCGTGGCGTCCGCGGCCCAGCTCCTCGTAGTGGATCGACACGGGGAACAGGGCCGCGCCGGTCGCCAGGGCGAGGGCGGCCGGACCGGCTGCCATCCGGGCGGACTCGCCGAAGAAGGTGACGTAGACGCCGTTCTGGCTCAGGTCACGGTCGGCCAGCAGCGGCATGAAGGTGCCGGGCTCGCGCAGCGCCAGGAGCAGCGTCCGGAAGACCTCACCTCCTGACAGCGGGACGATCCGCATCCCGAGCCCCTCGCGGAAGCCCAGGAACGCCGTGAACACGGCCTGCGGTTCGAGCTGCTCGGCGACGGTCGTGACCTGAGCCAGCTCGACCGTCGACCACGCACCGGCGTGGTCCCAGTTGCCCATGTGGGCCAGGAACATCACGACCGACCCACCTCGAGCGAGCAGCTCCCGCACGGCGGTGTCACCGACGGTGCGAACGGTGCCGACCAGCCGGTCCCGCGACCACCCGGGCAGGCGGAACGTGTCGCAGTAGTAGCGCAGGTAGGACCGCATCGCCGCCTTCGACAGCTCACGCAGCTCCGCCTCACCGGCGCTGGGCCTGACCCGGGCGAGGTTGCCTTCGAGCCGCCGCACCGACTCCCCCCGGCGCCTCCACGAGCGGTCGGCGATCGACTGGAACACGCGGTACGCGGCGCGCTCCGGCAACAGGCGGACCAGCCGCCAGCCGGCGAAGTAGGCCCGGGTGACGAGCCAGCCGTTCACCCTGCTCATCCGGCGGCGGGCGGTCCGGCGGTGGACAGAGCCTGGCGGCGCACCGTCAACATGCGCTGGACGACGGTGACCAGGCTGGCCAGGCCCAGCAACGCGAGGACGACGGCGAGCACCACCTCGGGCAGCCCGAGGCCGACCAGGCCGGTCGTGACGAGCACGGCGACCAGCCGGTCCGCGCGCTCGGCGATACCGACGTTCGCCGTCATCCCCAGACCTTCGGCCCGCGCCTTCGCGTACGAGACGACGCTGCCCAGGATGAGGCAGGCCAGCGCGAGCGACGCCATCGCGATGTTGTCGCCGCGC
Organism: Actinomycetales bacterium; assembly: GCA_045807245.1. GTDB lineage: Bacteria > Actinomycetota > Actinomycetes > Actinomycetales > CAVURS01 > CAVURS01. Next base: position 2,965 of record JBJMHS010000006.1, on the reverse strand, counting down.
CCGGCGTACCACAGCACCAGGCCGCCGAAGATGGCCGCGTCGCCGACGCGGTCGAGGGTCGAGTCCAGATAGGCACCCCAGCTGGACGACCGCTCACTCATCCGGGCCATCAGGCCGTCGACGGTGTCCGAGAACACGAACAGGGTGATGACGAACGTGCCCCAGAAGAAGGCGTGCCGCGGATAGAACCCGAGGGCACCCGCTGCCACCCCCAGGGTGCCCACCAGCGTCACCACGTCGGGGCTGATCCCGAGTCGCAGCAGGAGCCGGGCGACCGGGGTGAAGAGCCGGCCGAAGAAAGCCCGGGCGAATCGGTTCAACATGTCGCCGCGATCGTAGCGATCGGTCTTGTGCACCGGCCCGGACTGGAACAAGGTTGCAGGTACCGCACGGACGGCCGTGAGGCGGCCCGCTGCTCCAGGTGCTCCAGGGAAGGGACTTTCCGATGGCGGAACGGCAACCTCAGAACACTGCTGGAGCCGCGGGCGGGGCACCGACGGCCGACCGGCCCGACGCGATCCGCAACGTCGTCCTGGTCGGCCACTCCGGAGCAGGCAAGACGACCCTCGCGGAGGCCCTGCTCGTCGCAGCCGGAGCGATCACGCGGGCCGGCCGCGTCGAGGACGGCACGACGGTCACCGACTACGACGACGCGGAGCGCCGCCAGCAGCGTTCCGTCGGCTTGTCGCTGGCGCCCTTCCTGCACCAAGGCGTCAAGGTCAACCTGCTCGACGCTCCCGGCTACGCCGACTTCGTCGGTGAGCTGCGGGCCGGACTGCGAGCGGCCGACGCCGCCTTGTTCGTCATCTCTGCCGTGGACGGCGTGGACGGCGCCACGCGGCTGCTCTGGGAGGAGTGCGCGGCCGTCGGCATGCCGCGTGCGGTCGTGATCAGCAAGCTCGACCAGGCCCGGGCCGACTTCGACGAGGCGCTGGCGATCTGCCAGCGCGTGTTCGGCGACGGGGTCATGCCGCTGTACCTGCCGGTCCACGGCGACGACGAGGGTGTCGCCGGGCTGATCGGCCTGCTCTCGCAACAGATCTTCGACTACTCCGGTGGCTCGCGCCAGGCCCGTACGCCGGACCCCGAGCACCTGGACCTGATCGCCGAACGACGGAACGCCTTGATCGAGGCGGTCATCCAGGAGTCCGAGGACGACTCGCTGATGGACCGGTACCTCTCGGGCGAGGAGGTCTCGACCGACATCCTCATCCCCGACCTCGAGAAGGCTGTGGCGCGCGGGAGCTTCTACCCGGTGCTGGCCTCCGCGGCGCCGCTCGGGATCGGCACGGCGGAGATCCTCGAGATCATCACCCAGGCCTTCCCGTCACCGCTCGAGCACCCACTCCCCGCGGTGACCGCCCCGGACGGCGCCCCCAAGGCGCCCCTCACCTGCGACCCGTCCGGACCCTTGGTGGCCGAGGTGGTCAAGACCACGTCGGACCCGTACGTCGGCCGGCTCAGTCTGGTGCGCGTGTTCTCGGGGACGTTGCGGCCGGACACGACGTTGCACGTGTCCGGCCATCTGGACCGGTTCGCCGGCCGTCACATCGAGGGTCACGAGGACCACGACCTCGACGAGCGGGTCGGCGCCCTGTCCAGCCCGCTCGGGGCCGCACAGCGGACGGTCGGCGAGTGCATCGCCGGTGACATCTGCGCCGTGGCCAAGCTGGCCCGCGCCGAGACCAGCGACACGCTCTCGGACAAGGACGACCCGGCCCTGGTCGAGCCCTGGGTGCTGCCGGACTCGCTGCTCCCGGTGGCCATCGTCGCGGCCACGAAGTCCGACGAGGACAAGCTGTCCCAGGGTCTGCAGCGACTGGTCGTCGAGGACCCGACGCTGCGTCTGGAGAACAACCCGGAGACCCACCAGCTCGTCCTGTGGACGATGGGCGAGGCGCATGTGGACGTGCTCCTGGACCGCCTGTCCACGAGGTACGGCGTGCAGGTCACCTCGGTGCCGCTCCGCGTGTCACTGCGCGAGACCTTCTCCGGGCCGGCGAAGGGACACGGCCGACACGTCAAGCAGAGCGGCGGGCACGGCCAGTACGCCGTCTGTGACATCGAGGTCGAGCCACTGAGCTCGGGTGAGGGGTTCCAGTTCGTCGACAAGGTCGTCGGTGGCTCGGTGCCCCGCCAGTTCATCCCGAGCGTGGAGAAGGGCGTCCGCGCGCAGATGGAGCGCGGCGTCATGGCCGGCTACCCCGTCGTCGACATCAAGGTCACCCTCGTGGACGGCAAGGCCCACTCGGTGGACTCCAGCGACATGGCCTTCCAGACTGCAGGCGCACTGGCCCTGCGCGAGGCGGCGAAGGCGTCGAGCGTGTCGTTGCTCGAACCGCTCGACGAGCTGGCGGTGAGCGTCTCGGACGAGTACGTCGGGTCGGTCATGAGCGACCTGTCGACGCGGCGGGGCCGAGTCACCGGCACCGAGCCCGTCGGCGCCGGCCGCAGCGTCGTGCGGGCCGAGGTGCCGCAGACGGAGATCACGCGCTACGCGATCGACCTGCGGTCGCTCTCGCACGGCACCGGGACGTTCGAGCGCAGCTACCTCCGGCACGAGCCGATGCCCTCGCATGTCGCGTCCAACATCAAGCAGATGGACGAGTGAGGAGTCCCGAGACCCGTCCTAGTCAGCCGGCTGGATAAGCGAGCACTAGGCCGGCCAGGCGCCGGCGATCCGCTGCCGCGTCTCACCGAGCAGCTGCGGCAACGCCTTGGTACGGGCGATGATCGGCAGGAAGTTCGCATCGCCGCCCCATCGCGGTACGACGTGCTGGTGCAGGTGCGCGCTGATGCCGGCCCCCGCGACCGGGCCCTGGTTCATGCCGACGTTGAAGCCGTGCGGTGCGGCCGCCTCCGACAGCGCGCGGATCGCCGCCTGCGTCACCGTCGCGACCTCGTCCGTCTCCTCGGGAGTGAGATCGACGTACCCGGCGACATGGCGGTAGGGGCAGACCATGAG
>JBJMHS010000005.1:0-48145 GCA_045807245.1 Actinomycetales bacterium | reverse complement strand
GGCGCGACACCTGCGCCGAGCTCGGAGTGATCCACAGGCGAACGCGGCCCTACCGGCCCCAGACCAACGGCAAGATCGAACGCTTCCACCGCACCCTGGCCGAGGGCTGGGCCTTCAAGAAGCTCTACACCTCCGAGTCAGCCAGACTCGCCGCACTGCCAGCATGGGTCCACCAGTACAACCACCACCGGCCCCACTCAGCAATCGGAAAGGCCGCACCCATCACCAGGTTGGACAACCTGGCCGGACATCACATCTAGCCGAGCAGGACGCGGGCCACCCGCTCGGCCGCATGACCGTCGCCGTACGGCGCGGCATTCGTGGCCTCAGGCGCCGGCCGGGCGTCCACCGCGGCCAGGTCCCGCGGGTCGGGGCAGAGTGAGTTCCATCCGAGCGCGACGGTCTCCGGCCATTCGGTCTCGGCGCGCACGGTCGTGCACGGCACCCGGAGGAGGAAGGCTTCCTTCTGCAGGCCGCCGGAGTCTGTGATCACGGAGGCGGCTCGCTGCACCAGTCCGACCAGCGCCGGGTAGGGCTGTGCTGGGAGTACGCGAATCCGACCGCGCTGCAACGTGACTCCGTGTTCCTCGGCGCGCGCAACGAGCCTCGGATGGGCCAGGAGGAGCACCGGCCGGGGCAGCTCGGCGAATGCTGAGAGCACGTCGGCCAGCCGTTCCGGATCGTCGGTGTTGTCTGGCCGGTGCAGGGTCGCCACGGTGTAGGGCGTGCCGGCCAGGTCGGGCGGTCCAGGCCATGGCCCGTCGGTCAGGGCCGCGGCTGTGGCCAGGCAGACGTCAGTCATCACGTCACCGACCAGGACGCTGCGGTCCGCGAGTCCCTCGGCAGCGAGGTGACGCATGGCCTCCTCGGTCGGCGCCAGGCACAGGTCGGCTGCGTGGTCGGTGAGGACCCGGTTGTGCTCCTCGGGCATCCGGCGGTTGAACGAACGCAGCCCTGCCTCGAGGTGAGCCACCGGCAGGTGCAGCTTGACCGCCGCGAGCGCGCCGGCCAGGGTCGAGTTGGTGTCGCCGTACACCAGCACCCAATCCGGATCCTGTTGCTGCAGAACGGGTTCGAGGGCCGACAGCATGGCGCCGGTCTGTGCGCCGTGGGGCGCCGATCCGATGCCGAGGTCCACGTCGGGGTGCGGGATGCCGAGATCACTGAAGAAGACGTCGGAGAGCCTCTCGTCGTAGTGCTGCCCGGTGTGCACGATCACGTGCTCGCACCGGTTGGCGAGCGCACTGACGATGGGCGCGAGCTTGACGAACTGGGGTCGGGCGCCGACGACGCTGAGCACCTTCACCGTCGCCATCCGTTCGCGGCGAGCCGGTCGTAGGCCTCGAGCACGATGTCGACCCCGAGGGCCGGCGCATGGTGCTCGGCGACCCAGGCCGGCCCGGCCTCGGACTCCACCGGGAGGGCACCGGCCACGACCGCCGCGACCGCCTCCGCTGCGGCCGACGGCGAGTGACCCAGCACGGGCGGGCGCACCGCGTCGTACAGCGGGAGCGGGACCGGCACCGCGACGGGGACGCCGATGCCGATGGCCTCGAGCTCGCTCGCAGACAGGATGCCGCCGGCCTGGCCGACGACGGCGGTGGCTCCGGCCAGCAGGTCGAGGTACGCCTCGTGGTCGCGCTGCGGCACGAGACTCACGCCTGCCGCCCTCGCGTCGCGGGCGCCCGGACCCCAGTCGAGCCCCAGCACCCGAGCCTGGCCGGCGACCGCGGACACGGTCTGCCGCAGCGTGTGGAGCTGGGCGTCCAGCCCCTTCACGGCCTCCCAGCGCGACGCGAACAGCACGTAGGGGTCGTCCCGGTGCGGCCGGTACGGCGGCAGGCGGGTGACGTCGACCGGCACCGGCACCTGCGTCGCGTCAGGGCGGTGCGGCAGGGCGTGGGCGGCCAGGTCGGGGGTGGAGTAGAACACGTGCAGCGCGTGCCGCAGCCCCCAGTCGATGACCGTCTGCCACTGCGGGTCGTACTGCAGCGAGCGGATGTCGGTGCCGTGCAGGTGCAGCACGAACCGTCGTGGCACGAGCCGCGTGTGGCGCACGACTCCCGCCGAGTGGACGTGCATCAGGTCATGCCGGGCCGCCCGGGCACCGAGCCGGGTCAGCCAGGCGGCACCGCGGACGGCCCGCTCGGCCTGGTCGGCCGGCCCGCTCCAGCTGCGACCGCTCGCCGCCACCGGCTGGAACGACCAGGGCAGGCCCCGGCCGCGGGCAGCCCGGATGAGCTGTTCGGCGGTGAAAGCGCAGTCGTTGACATGCAGCGCCCGCACCGGCCCGGAGTTCCTCCTACCCACCTCGGTCAGGCCGCCAACAGCCGGGCCAGGAGGTCCCGCTCGACCTGTTCGTCACGTTCGGAGCTGAGCTCCTTGGCGCTTGCGTGCGCCGCGGACTTGTACCGGCTGACGGCCGCCGGGTCCAGTCCAGCCAGCGCATCGGTGAACGCCCCTTCGCTGAAGTCGACCGAGACCGGCCCGAGCCCGAGCTCGGTGGTGAGCCGAGCCATCTCCTCGGCCGGCCCGACGGCGACGGCCAGCCGCGCCTGCACGAAGTCGAAGAACTTGTTGGGCAAGGCATACCGCGCGTTGATGTTTATCGGCGGCATGCAGAAGACGCCGACGTCGCACGCGTTCATCGCGAACGGCAGCTCGGCCGGCGGCACGGGCTCGCGGAACCGCACCTGGGCGCTGCCGCCGGCCAGCTCGCGCAGGTAGGCCAGATGCCGGCCGCCGTCGCCGCCGGGCACGAGCAACAGGTCGAGCGTGAACCGGGGGCCGAGCGCCAGCGTGGCCCGGATGAGCAGGTCGATGTAGCGGCCGGCCTGGGCGCCCCCGCTGTGTACGAGCCGGATCACGTCCTCGACCGGGGACGGTTCGAGGTCGACCCACGGTCCGGCGTTGCGGACGACGGAGGTGCGCACGCCGTAAGTCGCGTCGTACCGGTCGGCGAGCGCGTCGCACACCGTGGTCACGGCGGCGCTGCGTGGCAGGTACGTCGCGCAGTTGTGCGCCATCAGCGGCGCGACGAACGTGCGCCAGACCCGGTCGTGGGAGAACTCCTCCGCCGCCCACTCGTGCATATCCGCCCAGACGGGTGCACCGTGCGCGAGCCGATGGGCCACGGGCAAGGCCCGGGCGTCGTTCGCGACCACGAGGTCGGGCGAGACGTCGGCCGCGAGCTCGAGGGCCTGTTGCGCGGCCGGCGCCGCCAGCTCCGCTGCGCGGAGCCGCCGGGCCGCCAGCTGGAGCACGCCGGAAACGTGGCGCGGCAACGAGTTCCGTTCGGCCGCGATCTCCAGGTGGCGGCTGGATCCGGGCGGTGGCGGCCCGTAGCCGATCGTCGTGACGTCGCCGAACTCGGCCAGGACGCCGATCTGGCGCAGCACACGAGCGTCGCGGATCAGCGGTGAGAACGAGACGCACACGATGCTCGTCCGTCCCACCGTGGCATCGTAACGGCGTGCAGATCGCGGTTATCGGGCTCGGGAAGATCGGGCTGCCTCTTGCGGTGCAGTTCGCAGGGGCGGACCATCCGACCGTCGGCGTGGACACGGACCCCGACGTCGTCGCCCTGGTCGGCAAGGGTGTCGCCCCGTTCCCGGGCGAGCAGGACCTGGCCGAGCGCCTGCGTGACGTCGTTGACGCCGGTCGGCTGACGGCGACGACCGACACCGTCGCTGCGGTGCGTGAGTCCGACGCCGTCGTCGTGGTCGTGCCCTTGTTCGTGGACGGCCACGGGCAGCCCGACTTCCGGGCCCTCGACGCCGCAACAGCGGCCATCGCCGAGGGGCTGCATCCCGGCCTGCTCGTCTCCTACGAGACAACCCTGCCCGTGGGTACGACGCGGGAGCGCTTCCTGCCCGTCCTCGAGCGCGGGGGGCCGAGGTGTGGCACGGACTTCTGGCTGGTGTTCTCGCCGGAGCGGGTGCTCAGCGGACGGGTGTTCGCCGACCTGCGCAAGTACCCCAAGCTGGTGGGCGGCATCGACCAGGCCAGTGCCGACCGCGGGTCCGAGTTCTACCGCGCCGTACTGGAGTTCGACGAGCGGCCGGACCTGGACCGCCCCAACGGTGTGTGGGACATGGGCGGGGCCGAGGCGGCCGAGCTGGCCAAGCTGGCCGAGACGACGTACCGGGACGTCAACATCGGCCTGGCCAACCAGTTCGCGCTGTTCGCGTCGCGCGCCGGCATCGACGTCCATCGGGTGATCGAGGCGTCGAACTCCCAGCCGTACAGCCACATCCACCGGCCCGGCATCGCCGTCGGCGGTCACTGCATCCCGGTCTACCCGCAGCTGTACCTGTGGCGAGACCCGGAGGCGACACTCGTGCGCGCCGCTCGCGAGACCAACGCCGGGATGCCGGAACGCACGGTCGCGTTGCTGGACACCGTGCTCGGTTCCATCGAGGGGCGGCGGGTGGCCGTCCTCGGCGCGGCCTATCGCGCCGGGGTGAAGGAGACGGCGTTCTCGGGCGTCTTCGGTGCAGTCGCGGCGCTGGAGGCGAGGGGAGCGGACGTGGTCGTGCATGACCCGCTCTACGACGACGAGGAGCTCATCGCGCTCGGCTTCACGCCGTACCACCTCGGTGAGCCGGTGGACGCGGCCGTCGTGCAGACCGACCACGCGGCGTACGGCCAGATCGGTGCGGACGACCTGCCCGGCCTGCTGGTCGTCGTCGACGGGCGCCGTGTGACCTCGCCGACGGGTTGGGGCACGGCTACCCGGGTCGTGCTCGGCGAGCCGCTGCCCTGAGCCTTCGAGCTGCCCCGAGCCTTAACCTGGCTGCGTGAGCGGCCACAGCGACTTCGACCTGTACCGGATCTCGGCGGACCACGAGTCCCTGCGCCACGCCGTACGGGCCGTGTGCGAGGACAAGATCGCACCCCACGCCGCCGAGGTGGACGAGAAGGGCGAGTTCCCGCAAGCCGCGTACGACGCCCTGCGCGCCGGCGACTTCCACGCTCCGCATATCCCCGAGGCGTACGGCGGGGTGGGAGCGGACGCGCTGGCCACCTGCATCGTGATCGAGGAGGTCGCCCGGGTCTGTGCGTCGTCGTCCCTGATCCCGGCCGTGAACAAGCTCGGCACCGTCCCGCTGCTGCTTGCGGCCTCGGAGGAGCTCAAGTCGCGCTACCTGCCTCCGGTCGCCTCGGGCGAGGCGATGTTCTCCTACGGCCTGTCGGAGCGGGAGGCCGGCAGCGACACCGCGTCCATGCGCTGCCGGGCCAGGGCCGACGGTGACGACTGGGTGCTCGACGGGCAGAAGTCCTGGATCACGAACGCCGGTGTCTCGCAGTACTACACGGTTCTCGCCGTCACCGACCCCGACGGCCCACGCGGCGGCAACGTCACCGCGTTCGTCGTCGACAAGGACGACGAGGGGTTCGGTTTCGGCGCGCTGGAACGCAAGATGGGCATCAAGGGCAGTCCGACGCGCGAGCTGCTGTTCGAAGGCTGCCGCATCACCGGTGACCGCGTCGTCGGCCAGGTCGGTCAGGGTCTCAAGCTGGCGCTGCGCACACTCGACCACACTCGGGTCACGATCGGGGCCCAGGCGGTCGGGATCGCCCAGGGGGCGCTGGATTTCGCCGTCGGCTACGTCAAGGAGCGTAAGCAGTTCGGCCAGGCCGTGTCTGAGTTCCAGGGCGTGCAGTTCATGCTCGCTGACATGGCGATGAAGCTCGAGGCCGCTCGCGGTTTGGTCTACGCCGCGGCGGCGAAGAGCGAGCGCGACGACCCGGATCTGCCGTTCTTCGGTGCTGCCGCGAAGTGCTACGCCTCCGACGTCGCGATGGAGATCACCAAGGACGCGGTGCAGCTGCTCGGCGGCTACGGCTACGTCAAGGACTACCCGGTCGAGCGCATGATGCGCGACGCCAAGATCACCCAGATCTACGAGGGGACGAACCAGATCCAGCGCCTCGTCATGGCCCGCCAGCTGCTGCGCTGAGCGGAAGGGCCGATGCGCGTCCTGCTGCGGTGCGACGCGACTCCCGCCACGGGGGCCGGTCGGCTGGTGCGCGGCGTCGCGGTGGCCGAGGCGCTCGTCGCTCGCGGGCACGAGGCGGTCCTCAGCGCCGCGATCGACGAGGCCTGGACGCGCGAGCTGGTCACTGAGGCCGGGGTGAACCTGGTGCCGCCGGCCACGACCGCCGCCGAGCTGCGTGATCTCGTGACGACGCATCAGGCCGACGTCGTGCACCTCGACACCGCTGACGGCCCGGCCGCCGTGGCGGCGCTCCAGGGCCTGGATGGCCCGGTCCGGGTGTCCCGCGTCGAGGAGGGCACGCCCACAGCCGGGGGTCCGCCACCTGACCTCCTGGTGGCGCTGACCACCGACGGGACGGCGGCGCCGCTCGACGTCGACCCCGCTGTCCCGATCCTGGCCGCCGGTCCGCACTACGCACCGGTCCGAGCTGCCGTCGTCGAGGCCAGGGAGCGCCGGCAGTGGCGCGCGGGTGGCATGGGCGACCGGCTGCGGGTGCTGGTGCGGCTCGGCACCGAGGACGACGCCAGGACGATGCTCCAGGTCGTGCAGGCACTCGCGGCGTCCGACCTCACCACCGACGTCCTCGTGGTGTCGCCCTCGCACACGACCGGGATGCTCGCCGAGGGCTTGTCGACGCGGGTCGTCCGCGTCCTGGCGACGGGTCGGCGCGGCGACCTGCCGCGACTGGTCGCGGATCACGACCTCGTGCTCACCCAGCCCGGACCGGTGCTGTGGGAGCTCTCCTGCATCGGTACGCCGGCCGGCCTGGTCTCGCTGTCGGCTGACGAGAGCGTAGCCGCCGGCGCGTGGGTCGCCGCCGGCTGCGCGGTGGCGCTGGACCCGCCGGGAGCGGCCTCCCGGCTGGCCGGGCAGCTCCGGGCTCTGTTGCGGGACGGGTTGCGTCGCGCCGAGATGGGCACCGCCGGCCCGCGCCTGGTGGACGGCGGTGGCGCCGGCCGTGTGGTCGGGCTGTTGGAGATGGTCGCGGCCCGAAGCCGCTGACGTCCGACCCGAGCCGGACGTGGGAGCATCGCGGCGATGTTCGCGCTCGAGGTCGTGGCCGCCACCGCGGTGCTCATCGTCCTCGTGTTCGGCCCCGGACTGCTCGCGACGTACCTGCTCGGGCTGCGCGGCGTACCGGCGTGGGCCCTGGCCGCACCGGTGAGCTGTGCACTGTTCGGTCTGGGTGGTTTGGCGGTCGAGCTGGCCGGCGTGCGCTGGAGCCTCGGAGTCCTCGCCGCTCTCACCGTCGTCACCGCGGTGCTCGCTCACCTGTTGAGCCGCATCCTCGCTCCGGCGCGCCGTGACCCGGGACCGGCGCTGCGCTGGGCCGTGGTCGGCTGGCTGGTCGGCGCCGGGTCCGTGGTGGCGGGCTTCGCCGCGTCGATCGGGTCGGTGCGGGCCGTGCCCGCTCAGCCCGACGCGACGTACCACCTCAACGCGATCCGATGGATGGCCAGCACCGGCGACATCTCGAGCCGGGACGGCGGGGCGTTCCTGTACGGGCGCGTGCACAGCTTCTACCCCTCGACCTTCCACGGCATCGCTGCTACCGCCGTGAACGTGCTGCACCAACAGCCCGTCGTGGTCGCCAACCTGCTGTCGGTCGTGGCCGGATCCGTCGTCTGGGTCGTGAGCTGCATCGCGCTGAGCCGGCAGGCGTTCGGCTGTCACGGGCGCATCCACGTCCTCACCGGAGTCGCGGCGGCCTCGTTCACGACCATGCCGTACTGGATGGCGGGCTACGGCCCGCTGTGGCCCTACCTCCTCGGTCTTTCCCTGGTGCCTGCCTTGCTGGCCTGCGTGCTCAGCCTGCTCGGGCTGGCGACCGACGACGCCATCGGCCGGCCGCGCGCTGCAATGGCGCTGGTGGTCGGCGCCGCGGGTCTCGGGCTGGTCCATCCGCATGCCGTGTCCGCGCTGGTGCTGGTGTCGTACGTCGCGCTGGTGGCGGCCTTGCTCGGCCGGCTCGCCACCCGGCGTACGGGCCGAGCGGCCCTGTTCGCGGCCGTGGGTGTGCTGCTCCCGGTGGCCGCCTGGTGGGTCGCCCTCCGCACCCCCAAGATGCACGGCATGACGCGCGCCTACGCGCGCGGACCGGAGCAGTCGGTGAGCCGGGCGGTGACCGAGGCGTTGCTCAACGGACCGCGGTACGGCGCGCTGCTCTGGGTCACGTCAGCCGTCGTGGTCGTCGGCCTCGTGGTCTGCGCTCGCCGCGCTTCGACGCGGTGGGTCCCCGCCGCGTATGTCGTCCTGGTGCTCGTCCTCGTCGGCGTCGCTGGCGTGCAGTCCGGCTTCACCCGGGCGCTGACGGTCTTCTGGTACAACGATCCCCCCAGACTGGGTGCGTTGGTCCCGCTGGCCGGTGTGCCGGCGCTCGTCGCCGGACTGGACGCGGGCGGGAAAGCCTTGGGGCACTTGGTTTTTCGCTCGCGACCCCGGGACGGGCAGCCCCTGGCCACCCCGGTGCTGACCGCGGCAGTGGTGGTCGCTTACCTCGTGGCGACGCTGGGCAACAACCAGGGCGCGCACGTCGGCCGGCTCAAGCCGTTCTACCAACCCAAGGACCCGGCGCGCGCGTTGCTGACCACTGCGGACGCGTCGGCGTTGCAGCGTCTCGGCCGGCTGCTGCCCGTCGACGCGGTGGTCGCGGACAACCCCTGGCGAGGACACGCACTGCTCTACGCATTCACTTCTCGGCGGGTTCTCTTCTACAGCGAGAAGGCCGTGACGACGCCCGACCGTGAGCTGCTGGCCGACGGCCTCTACCTGGCGCCGTCCCGCCCCGATGTGTGCGACGCCGTACGCCGCGCGGCGGTCACGTACGTCGTGACGGGTGGCAGCAACGAGCTGCCGAACCTCGGCGGCCGCAACATGTTCGCCGGCGTGGACCGGGTCGCCGGAAGTCCCGGTTTCGCGCAGGTTGCCGTGCAGGCGCCGTACACGCTCTGGCGGGTCACGGCCTGTAACTGACCGCTGCTGAGCGCTGGGCCGTGTGAAGGCCTTGTGTGAGTTCCGCAGATCGTGGACACGCGGTAGCGCGCTTGGCGGGCGTGACCAGGTTCGTACCGGATACTGGCTACTTCATGAGTACGACCGGCACACGGCCGAGACCGGCCGGCAACAGCCCGCGCCCCGAGGGCGTGCGGCCGACCACGCATCCGCTGCGCAACGCGGGTGCGCTGAGCCCGGCGATGCGCACCCGGCGCGGCGTCACCCTCCTGCTGATGACCCTGTTCGTCCCGGGCAGCGCGCAGGTCACCGCGGGCAACCGGCGATGGGGCCGGGTCGGACTGCGCATCTGGTTCGGGGTGCTGATCCTCGGTGCGGCCCTGCTGGTGACCTACTTCTTCGACCGTGCGTTCGTCATCGGCCTGTTCGCGCGGCCCACGTTCCTCCTGGTGCTCATCGGCGCGCTGATCGTCCTGGCGCTGCTGTGGGCCGCGCTGTTCGTGGACGCCTGGCGGCTCGGTGCGCCCAAGCTGCAGACCACGGGCGCCCGGCGCGGCATCGCGGTGCTGACCGCGCTGCTCGTGGTCGGCACCGCAGGCCCGATGCTGTTCGCGGCCAAGCAGGCCACGGCCGGACGCGCGCTGGTGTCCAAGGTCTTCGGCGGCAACCACAAGTCGAGCGTCGTGGCCGGGCGCTACAACGTGCTGCTGCTCGGCGGAGACGCCGGCAAGGACCGGCTGGGGCTGCGGCCGGACAGCATGACGCTGGTCAGCATCGACGCGGACAGCGGCCGGACCGTGATGTTCTCGTTCCCCCGCAACATGCAGAACGTGCCCTTCCCGGACACCTCGCCGATGCATCGCGCCTTCCCGAACGGCTTCAACTGCGGGGACAGCTGCCTGCTCAACGCCGTGTACACGTACGCGTCGTCGCACAAGGGTCTGTACCCGAAGTCGGTGAAGAACCCGGGGGCGCAGGCCACGATGGACGCGGTCGCCGCCATCACGGGCCTGAAGGTCAACTACTACGCGCTGATCGACCTCAAGGGCTTCCAGCGGCTCATCAACGCGGTGGGCGGCGTGACGATCAAGGTCAAGACCAAGGTCCCGATCGGCGGCGAGACGACGCCGATCAGTGGGTACATCCGGCCGGGGACGCGACACCTCTCGGGGTACCAGGCGCTCTGGTACGCCCGCTCCCGGACGGGGTCGAGCGACTACGAGCGGATGGCCCGCCAACGGTGCGTCATGACCGCGATGCTGCAGCAGATGAGCCCGCAGAAGCTGCTGCTGAAGTTCCAGGGCATCGCCTCTGCGTCAGGTCAGGTCGTCAGCACGAGCATCCCGGACAGCGAGGTCGGGACCTTCGTGGACCTGGCCCTCAAGGCCAAGTCGCAGAAGGTCTCGAGCATCCAGTTCGTGCCGCCGCTGATCGTGCCCAAGCACCCGGACTTCACCCAGGTGCGCAGCATGGTGACCCGGGCCATCGCCGCGGCCGAGAAGCCGCCGGCGTCGGCGACGGCATCCCACTCGGCGACGGCGTCGTCCGGCTCGTCCGGCTCCGGGGCGACGTCGGGCAGCCGCTCGTCCGGGTCCGGCGAGGTGGACGCGAAGGCTGTCTGCTCGGCCGCCTGACCTTGTGAGCGCACGGCCCGCGACGTGAGAGCGTGGTGCCCGTGCCTGACGCGAGCTACCAGTCCGGCCAGCCCGGCCGGACAGCGCCCCTGGTGAGCGTCGTGATGCCCATCCTCAACGAGGAGCGGCACCTGGCCGAGGCGGTCGCGGCGGCGTTCGACCAGCAGTACGACGGGCCGCTCGAGGTCGTCCTGGCGCTGGGTCCGAGCACCGACGGCACGAACGAGATCGCGCATCAGCTTGCGGCCGGCGACGCCCGAGTGCACCTGGTCGACAACCCCGGAGGCCGGACCGCCGACGCGTTGAACCGGGCCATCAAAGCGGCCACCGGCGACGTCGTCGTACGGGTCGACGGGCATGGGCTGCTCGACCCGGACTACGTTCGTACGGCGGTCGACACGTTGGAGTCGACCGGCGCCGCCAACGTCGGCGGGATCATGGACGCCGAGGGAACGACGCCGTTCGAGCGCGCGGTCGCTGCCGCGATGACGAGCCGGCTGGGTGTCGGTGCGGCGCGGTTCCACACCGGAGGGCAGGCCGGTCCGGCCGACACGGTCTACCTGGGTGTGTTCCGCCGCTCCTGGCTGGACCGCGTCGGCGGGTACGACCCGCACTTCGTGCGTGCGCAGGACTGGGAGATGAACCATCGGATCCGCCGGGCCGGAGGTCTGGTCTGGTTCACCCCCGACCTGCGCGTGCGGTACCGGCCCCGGGCCACCCTCAAAGCCCTGTCGCGGCAGTACTTCGAGTACGGCCGTTGGCGCCGGGTCGTCTCGCGCGCGCACCGTGGCACGGTCAACCTGCGCTACCTCGCCGCTCCTGTCGCCGTGGCCGGTGTCGTCCTCGGCACGGTCGCCGGCGTCGCGGTGACGCCGTGGGCCCTCGTGCTGCCGACCGGCTACGTCGCCATCGTGTTCGCGGGGTCGGCGACTGTCGGGTCCGGTCTCGGGGCCGCTGAGCGCGTCCGCCTGCCGCTGGTCCTCGCCACGATGCACATGTCGTGGGGCATCGGCTTCCTCACTAGCCCGGCCTCGCTGGTCCCGGACCAGCTGCGGCACAACACTTCCGAGCACTGACCCACCGCAACGAGTCGCAGCCGCGGTGCCCACGTGTCGGGCTCGACTTAGGGTATCGCCCCAACGTCGAAACAGTCCCGACATGCCGCGATCCGCTCGCCCTGGCATCACGGTGCTCCCCTACCACCTCTAGGCGCCAGCGGACCGCCCGGCCCCGGGCGGAGCGGCCGGTGCCCGGATCTGCCGATGAGCGGTCCTGTGGGGTCATTTGAGACCGGGCGCTTCTGACGAGGCGCGTATCAGTGCGTGGCCGAGGTTCCGTCACTGATGGGATGCCCCAGCTCTGGCAAACTTGCGCAGTGACTGATACCGAAGAGGTCGCGCGCGGCATCTTGTCCCAACTTCAGCTCGGGTTCGCCGCCCACGATCGCGCCGCCGTCATGAGGCTTCTTGATGACGAGGTCGTTGTCTTCGGTGCAGCAGGACAGGGCCTGGACGCGGAACACAGCAAGGACTACGTGTCGCGCATGCTGGCCCAAGATGGCGTGGTCCGTTGGGGGTGGGACCGTGTGGTGCCAGTGCTGACCGAGCCGACAGTCCTGGTATTCGCCGTGGTCGGGACCGTGGGATTTGACGATGCGCAGGGCCGAGCGCTGGGAGAGCGCTCGCCTTTCCGATTGACATGCGTCGCAGTTCTCCGAGACGAGCGATGGCGGCTCAGGCACTTCCACGGATCAGTCCCACAATCCTGAGCTGCGGACCCCGGGGGCGACCGGGGCTTACCGCGCAACGCACTCTCATGCCGCGGACCGGCTCTACCGGATCTGCCGCGATCCGCCGCTCGAGTGCACCACTGCGATCATGACGCGAACCTAACCGGCACCGTCAACAATTGAGACAATTGTCCACAGAGTCTCAATACTGTGGCTCGCGGTTAGGGTGGCGCGGTGGTCTCTCCGGGCGCGGGCGCGCTGCCGCACGTCGTGTCCGTCGTCGTGCCGGTCTATCGAGGCGAGCGCACCCTGCCCGGCCTGTGCGCGGAGATCGGCCCACTGACCGAGCCGTTCGCGACGCCGGACGGCCACCAGGTTCGCGTCGGCGAGGTCCTGCTCGTCTTCGACAACGGGCCGGACCGCTCCGCCGAGGTCATCCGGACGCTGGCCGCGGAGCACCCTTTCGTCCGGCCGGTCTGGCTCAGCCGCAACTTCGGCCAGCACGCCGCAACCCTGGCGGGCATGTCGTCGTCCGGCGGCGACTGGGTCGTCACCCTCGACGAGGACGGTCAGCACGACCCGAGAGACATCGCGCGGCTGCTCGACGTTGCGATGCGCGAGCAGGCGTCCGTCGTCTACGCCCGGCCCACCAACGCGCCGCCCCACGGCCGGTTCCGCAACCTGACCTCACGCGCGGCCAAGTGGGTCGTCGACAAGCTGGTCGGCGGCCAGGCGTCCGCGTCGTACCACAGCTACCGGCTGATGCTCGGCGAGATCGCCCGAGGCGTCGGGGCCTACGCCGGGGCCGGCGTCTACCTGGACGTCGCGCTCGGCTGGATCGCGGGACGGGTGACCACGTGCCCGGTCGAGATGCGCGAGGAAGGCCGGCGGGAGTCGGGCTACACCCTGCGCACGCTGGCCTCGCACTTCTGGCGCATGGTGCTGACCAGCGGCACCCGGCTGCTCCGCCTGGTCAGCGTGCTTGGCGTCGTGTTCGGCGTGCTCGGGCTGGTCATCGCCGTTGTCCTCGCCGTCGTCCGGCTCACCGGCTCGATCACGGTGGCCGGCTGGACCTCGGTGATGGTGGTCGTGCTCGTCGGGACGGGCGCCGTGCTGTTCTCGCTCGGCATCGTGGCGGAGTACCTCGGGGTCGCGGTCAACATGGCGATGGGCAAACCGCTGTACCTCATCACCTCGGACCCGAAGTACGGCCCGCTCGGACGCGAACCCACGTCACGCGACCTGGACGCCGAGCAACCGTGATCGGCCACCGCACCCTGGTCATCGGCGCGGGCGGCCTGCTCGGCCAGCAGGTCATGCGTCAGGTGCCTGGTGCCGTGGCCGTGTCCGACGTGCCGTGGGAGGCACCAGCTCGGGCCAAAGCCGTTCTGCGGCAACAGGTCCGGGACATCGGGCCGGGCCCATGGAATGTCGCCTGGTGCTCGGGCTCTGGTGTGGTGGCCACGCCAGCCGGCCAGATCGAGCAGGAGCGGGAGTTGTTCCGTGAGTTCCTCACCGACCTCGCCGAAGCCACCGTTCGAGGTGGGCGCGGCGGTCGAGGCGGTGCAGGAGCGCTCTTCTTCGCCTCGTCCGCCGGTGGCGTGTACGCCGACTCCGCCGGTCCGCCGTTCACCGAGACGTCCGCGCCCCGGCCGCGCACGCCGTACGGGATCGCGAAGCTCGCCATGGAGGCAGACGTGCGGGCCTTCGCCGAGCAGACCGGCACGCCCGTCCTGATCGGCCGCATCGCCAACCTCTACGGGCCGGGTCAGAACCTGGCCAAGCCGCAGGGGCTCGTGTCGCAGATCTGCCTGACCCACCTGTCCGGGCAGCCGCTCTCGCTGTACGTCCCCATGGACACCCGGCGCGACTACCTGTACGTCGAGGACTGCGCCCGCATGGTCGCTGCCGGTCTGGCCGAGCTGCGCGAACGCGCTGCCGCCCAGGACGGACCACTGGTCGTCACCAAGATCCTGGCGTCCGGTCGCACGACGACGGTCGGCGGCCTGCTGGGCGAGTCGGCGCGGCTGTTCCGGCGCCGCCCCCGGGTCGTGCTCGGCGCGTCGTCGGCGGCGAGCGCGCAGGTGCTCGACCTGAGCCTGCGCTCGACCGAGTGGGCCGCGCTGGACCGGCTGGCGCGAACCCCCCTGCCCGTCGGCATCGCCCGGACGGCCGCCGATGTGGCTCAGCGCCTGCGGTTGGGCGGACAGCGCCTCAGCCCTGCAGCAGGCGCTCGGCCAGCTCCAGGTCGCTCGGGTGGGTGATCTTGAGGTTCCGCGGTGAGCCGGTGACCAGCGTCACGGTCACGTCCGGCAGGTAGGTCAGGACGACGCGGCAGTCGTCGCTCGCTCCACCGGCGGCGGCCGGGTCGGCGGCCATCAGCTCGAACGCCCGGCGGATGGTGGACAGCCGGAACCCCTGTGGTGTCTGGACGGCTCGCAGCCCGTCGCGGTCAGGGATCGCCAGCACTCGCCCGTCCGGCCCGACCTCGGCGATCGTGTCGGTGACCGGCACGGCTGCGGTCACGGCCTCGCCCACCTGCAACGCGGCCACACAGTCGGCGATGGTCCGCGCGTCGACCAACGGCCGGGCGCCGTCGTGGAACAGCACATCGCAGTCCCGGGCACCGAGCGCCTCGATCGCCGTCCGGGTCGAGTCCGTACGCAGCACGCCGCCCTCGATCACGGCGACCTCAGCCATCCCGGCCCGGCTGAGCAGCCCGCGGACCTCGCCGACGAGCCCGGCGGCCACGACCACCAGCACCTCGTCGACGTCCGGGCTGTTCACGAACGCCGACACGGACCACTCGAGCATGGTCCGGTCGCCCAGCGGCAGCAGCTGCTTCGGTCGACCGGCTCCGAACCGGTGGCCGACGCCCGCCGCGAGCACCGCTGCGACGACCGGCCTGCGCGAGCTGTTCATCGGCCGGTCCGGCGACGCAGCTCGCGGCGCAGGCGGCGCACGACACGCTCGCCCTGGTGACGCAGCCCGGCCGGTCCGCGCCTCGGGCCCGCCCCGGGGACTGCGGCGTTCTGCGGCGGCGCCTCATCGGCCCGCAGACGGCGGGCGACGACCCCGCCGTGCCGGCCGCGGAAGGCGGCGTACGGCGCGGTGCTGCGGGACGGCCCGGCATCCCAGCTGAGCAGCTCGTCGACGACGCCGGCTGCGGACTCCACGCGCAGGTACGCGTCGGCGCTCTGCCCGGCCGTGAGGGCCGACAGGTCAAGGACGACGGTCCGGCCCTCGACCGGGAACGGACCCACCGGCTCATCGCCGGCGCGGCGCAGCACGACGGACGCGTGCGACCCGCCATTGGCGGGTGGCTGGGGCAGGACGACGGTCATCGCGTCGTCGACCAGCCGCACCTCGACCGCGCGGACGCCCTCCCGGCTGCGGGGGAGTGGCGCCGGCTGGACCTTGAGTGCGAGGTTGCCGGACTTCGTCGCGTAGGCGCGCACCTCGCGGGCGCCCACCCAGACGGTCGCGGCCAGCGCCTCCGGGGCCGGGATGGGCGGCCGAGAGCCCTCACCGAGGAAATGCAGACGGGCGAAGACATCCCAGATGCCCTGGTCGAGTGGCCCGCCGAACACCAGCGTCTCCGGGTCCAGCGTGGCCTCGAACCTGATCCCGAGCGCCGCGCGGCCGTCGGCGGACGACTCCTGGAACCGGACCGACGTGGCCTCCACCGGCCACTCCACGAGCGAGGCCCGGTCGCGCACGGTCAGCTGGACCTGCCCGGCGTCGTCCGGCAGCAGCACCCGGTCCTCGACCGGGATGCCGAGGTCGTCGCCCGCAGACAGGAAAAGCTCGCCCAGGGGTCCGGCCTGCACAGTGGGGTCCGCGCTGGAGTCCGGCCGGCCGACCAGCCGGGCCGCGACCCGCAGCCGGAGCGCGCCGTCGACCCACTCCACCTGCTCGACCTCGACCTCGGGCTTCAGGTCGCCCGTGAGGCTGTGGACCCGGCTGAACAGGTCGAAGTCGGCCGCTCGCAGCGCCTGCACCCGCAGTCGCTTGAGCACCGGCAGCCGATGATCCAGCCGCGGTGGCGCTTCGCTGCGGAGGAACGCGCCGACCGCATCGAAGACGGAACGCCGGTCACGGTCGCGCCAGCCGGCCCAGCGGGCCGGTGAGAACCGGGCGAAGGCCTGCTCGACCGCGACCAGTCGGGCCTCGTCCAGCAGTGCGCCCTCGCCCGCCGTCTCCGCGAACGCGCGGACGGCGCCGGCGTAGAACTCGCCCCAGTACCGCTCGGTCGGCATGGCCGCGAGGGAGGAGGAGCTGTTGGTGCCGTCGTCGCGGTGGATCCACCGGTAGCACGGGTAGTCGGCCAGGACCGACACGACACCGGCGCGGGGCATGGCCTGGGCCATGAAGTGGTGGTCCTCGAGCCGGACCCGGCCCTCGAGGAAGCGGATGTCGTGCTCGACCAGGAAGGCCTTGCGATAGAGCTTGTGCACCGTGCGCGAGCGCAGGAGCCCGTCGCCGAGCAGGTCACCCTTGCCGATGGTCTGCGGTGCCGGCGGCTCTCCCGGCCGGCCGACCCGAACGACCTTGCTGAACACGATGTCGGACCCGTTGGCGGCGCCCAGGTCGTACATCCGCTCGAGTGCTTCGGGGTAGAGCTCGTCGTCGTTGTCGGAGTAGAAGACGTACTCGCCCTCGGCCAGGTCGGTCCCCACGTTGCGCGGCCGTCCGGGCCAGCCGGAGTTCGGGATGCTGGTCAACCGCATGTTCGGGTTGTCGCGGACGACCTCGGCCAGGCGCTCGCCGGTGCCGTCGGTCGACCCGTCGTCGACGAACACGACCTCGTACTCCGCCGACGGCAGGCTCTGGGTCTGCAGCGACCGGATGAGCGGCTCGATCCGTTCGCCCGGGTTGTAGACCGGCACCACGACCGAGACCTTGACCGTCATGGCGCGGTCATCGCTTCCCCCGACGGCGGGACGCGTGCACTGCTGCCCCACGTACCAGCATCTCGTCGACGACCCGGGCGGCGGCACCCCCGTCGTCGTGCGGGCTGAACCGGGCGAGGAACTCGTCGTACCGCCCGGCGTACTCCGCTTCGACGTCCGGCAGCGAGTTCAACGCGGCGTACAGCTCCTTCTCGGTCGTCACGACCGGCCCGGGCATCTCCAGCTCGTAGTCGAGGTAGAACCCGCGCAGCTCGTCGCGGTAGGAGTCGAGGTCGTAGGCGTAGAAGATGATCGGCCGGCGCAGACAGGCGAAGTCGAAGAAGACCGACGAGTAGTCCGTCACCAGGGCGTCGCTGACCAGGTACAGCTCCTGGATCTCCGGGTACTTGGAGACGTCCCTCACGTGCAGTGCGTGCTCCTCCGGCACGGGGTCGGTGGTGCGGACCAGCCCGTGGTACCGGATCAGGAAGACGACGTCGTCGCCCAGCGTGGCGCGCAGGGTGTCCAGGTCGAGGGCGAGCCTTTGGGTGAACCGGTTCGCGCCTGCCGCCTGGTCGTCACGGAACGTCGGTGCGTACAGGACCACCGTCTTGTCCGGTGCGATGCCCAACCGGCGCCGGACACTCGCGGCGACCTCGTCCCGGTCGGGCCGGAAGAAGATGTCGTTGCGCGGGTAGCCCAGCTCGACGACCGGCCCGGTGTAGCGGAACGCACTGCGCATCCGGTCCGTGGCCCACGGGCTGGGCGAGGCGAGCAGGTTCCACTGCTGGGCGGCGTTGCTCACCCGCGTGATGTACCCCTCGTCCCGGCCGACGATCGTGTCAAGGTCGTGCAGCATCCGTTTGAGCGGAGTGCCGTGCCAGGTCTGCAGGTAGATCCCGTCCGGCCGCCGGACGAAGTAGTGCGGCAGGTTTTGGTTGTTCACCCAGTACCGCGCCCGGCCGAGATACCAGTAGTACGACGGTGAGAGCCGTTGCACGACCTTGGTGTCGGAGTCGCCGTGATGGATCTTGCCCGAGTACGCCCAGACCTTGCGCATCGGCGTTCCGCGGCGGATCAGCTCCTCGTAGATGTAGCGCGGGCTGTCGGCGTACTGCGACCCGACGCCACTCTCGAAGACGACCAGGTCGTCGTCGGCCGGCAGCCGGGTCAGCAGGCTGAACATCCGCCGCATCACCGGGAAGTACGCGGGGCTGCGCCGGAACAGCCGGACGGCGGAGGTCGGCACCTCACCCGAGGTCACCCGGTGCAGCCACGTGTTGCGGGTCCGAGCCGTCGCCGCGGCCGAGAAGATCCGCTCGTTGTTACGCCGGTCACGATGCGTCATGAACCGGTCGGCCCGTCGACGGTACGTCGTGTCCATACGGAAGTCGTTGTCGGCCAACGAGCTCAGCTCCGCCAGGAGGTCATCGTCGGTGAAGACGATCGGGCCCGGCAGCTCGGCGTCGAGATCCAGGTGCGAGCCGCGGGGGCCGAGGAACCGCTCTTGGTCGAACTGGTAGTAGAGCACCGGCCGGTGCAGGAAGCTGAAGTCGAAACCCACACTGGAGTAGTCGGTCAGCAGGACCGCGCTCTCCTTCATGAGGTGCTGGACGTCGATCTCACCATGGCTGAGCACCCGTACCGGCGCATCCTGGAACAGGCTGGTGAAGCGCTGCATGTTCGGGTGCAGGCAGAACACGATGTCGAAGCCGTGCTGCTCGGCGAACGCCTGCAGCCTGGGGTCGTGCAGCAGACCGCTCCAGCGTTCGTGGTACTCCGACTCCAGGTACGCCGCCTCGTTCGGGATCCAGTCGCGCCAGGTCGGCAGGATGAGCAGCTGTCGGCGCGTCGTGGTGTCCGGCTCGAGCAGCGAGTCGAACCGGGACAGCCCGGTGACCACGACCTCCTTCGGGTCGTAGCCGAAGTCCCCGACGATGTACTGCTTCTCCCGCTCGGAGCTGACGATGAACAGGTCGGTCTCGAAGTCGCCGCTGGCCTTGCCGTAGTTCGGCACCATCCACTTGGTGCCCATGACGCCGTGCTGCAGGAACACGCGCGTGGCGCGCACGGCGCGCTTGAACCTCGGCGTACGGACCGGGTAGAGGAAGTCGGGATGGTGGCTGCCGAACACCCGCTCGGCCAGCAGCGTGGCGCGGATGTGCTCCTTCGACCGGCGCATGAGCACGTTGCCGAGCGGCGCCACGTTGGGCAGCTCCGGCGAGTCCGGGTCGATCACGTAGTAGGCGTCGATCTCAGGGTGGTGCGCCCGCAGGTAACGGAAGAACGCGAGCCCGGTGTCCTGGGCCTTGTCCGGCTTCTCGCCGACGAGCCAGATCGGCCGGCCCCGGTAGGCCCACCGGCTCAGGTGCCGCTTGCGCACGCTGGCCCGCATGAAGCGCAGGTTCCCGGGCTCGAACAGGTCGAGCTGGAACGACGTCCGCTTGGCCTTGAACGTGTAGTACGGCGTGAGGATCGCCGCCTTGCCGTCGACCTCGCCCATGCCGTCGCGGGTCAGGTAGCGGGCCCAGAACCGGGTCCGGCCGACCCGGATCTCGAACGGTCCGCCGCTCTGCCGGGTCTGCACGCTGAGCCAGGCGTCCACCAGGTCGTCCTGTACGTCGGGCTCCTTGAGCAGGTCGGTCCAGGGCAGGTTCACCTCGAACGGGTAGCTGCGCAGGCCGAAGCTGCGCCGGGTTGCGGCCTCGTCCAGCGTCAGCGCGACCGGGTGGCTGTAGCGGATGCCGGACGCGCGGCCCTTGAGCACCAGCCAGGCGTCCTCGACGTCGCCGTGACGCGTCTCGACCCGGCCCTTCATGCGCAGGCGCCCGTCGGCCGCCGACAGGCGGTTGACGTACATCTCGGCGTACGGCGCCGGCTCGCAGTCCAGCGCGACCTGGATGTGTCCGGTGGCGTCCGGGAAGACGGTGACCGAACGTCCGGCGGCCACCGAGGTCATGACCTCCGCGAAGTCGGTCTGGCGGAACCGTCCGAGCCGCAGGCGGTAGGTGCCGCCGCTCGCGGTCGGCCGCGTGTCCGGGGTGACCAGTAACGCGAGCTCGAGCTCTGCCTCCAGCCGGCGGACGTCCTCGCGCGGCAGGTCCACGTCGACGTACAGGTCGAGGATCGCCGGCTCGGTCGGCAGCTGGACGAAGGCGGCCAGGTCGACCGAGCCGTGGTACCCGCCCGGCCGCCCGTTGGAGCGCAGGACGCCCAGGTCGACCCAGGTGTCGTCGACCCGTCCGACCAGGCGGCGGGCGGTGAGGTCCTCGCGGAAGAGCAGGTCGACCTCGAGAGAGCGTTCGGTCTGTCGGATCGCGGCGGCGCGGCCGATGACGCTCTGGGTCTGGGCGCCCGCCTCGGCCCGCCGTTGATCCGGTCGCAGCCGTCGGGCCAGCCGGACCCCTCGCGCGGCGTGGCGCCGCAGGCTCGCTACCTTCACGCCGCCTCTCCACCGTCGGATCGTCGATCGTCAGGCTAACCGAGGTCCGGGCAGGTCACCGTCCCGCCGGCGGCCGGTGACGTGAAGGATCTGTGGGGGCGGGGGGTGGATGTGACGAACCGGTCCCGGAGCGGGCAAGGTGTCGCCCATGAACCGCCATGGTCTGCTCAAGCAGCTGCACCAGGTCGTCCGGCCGCGGACCTACCTGGAGGTGGGGATCAACCTCGGCACGAGCATGGCGCTGTCCCGGGTGCCCAGCGTCGGGGTCGATCCGGAGTTCTCGGTCGTCGCCGAGCTGGAGGCGGACGTTCACCTGGCCCGGACCACCAGCGATGAGTTCTTCGCCCGCAAGAGCCCGCTGGCGCACCTGCCGTTCCCGGTGGCGGACCTGGCGTTCATCGACGGGATGCACCTGTCCGAGTACGTGCTGCGGGACTACCTCAACGTGGAGCGCTTCACGACGCCGGCCAGCGTCATCCTGCTCGACGACATGCTGCCGCGCTCGGTGGACGAGGCGGCCCGCCGGCGGCACACGCACCAGTGGGCGGGCGACGTCTACAAGGCCGGGCAGGCGTTGCGCGACCTTCGCCCGGACCTGGTGCTCATCGACGTCGACACGACGCCGACCGGCACCGTTCTGGTGCTGGCTCCCGACGCTGCGAGGGGCGGGGTGCTCCCCGGGTACGACGAGTGGCTCAGCGACGTCGCGATGGCACCGGACCCGCAGAAGGTCCCCGCGGAGATCCTGCAGCGCTCGCGCGCCGTCACGCCGGAGCGGCTCCTGGCCAGTGCCGGCTGGGCCGAGCTGCGCCGGCGTCGTGGCTCGAAGGGCCTGAGCCAGGCCGATGTACGGGCCATGTTCGCCGACTTGGGGTAGGGGCCGGTCAGCCGTCGCCGGCCTCACCGGGCTTGGCCCGCCGTGCGGCCTCCGCCGCTGCTGCGTCCACCCAGATCCGGGAGTCGAACAGGGTGTTGCCCAGCACGCTGACCTGGTTGTGCATCAGGATGACCAGGTCCGGATGCTGCGCGGCGACGATCTTGCGGATATCCGGGCCCGCGTAGTGCCGCTCGTCGATCGTGACCAGGGTCGAGACGCGCTCGGCCAGGTACATCGAGAGTGCGTCGCCGAACGAGTCCTTGATCAGCAGCACCGTCCCGTGCGCCGCGGGGCTCGGGTTCTCGAACCGCTGGTACCCGACGTCCCCGCCGGCGAAGGCGCGGTACCGGTTGGCGTACCGGGCCGGGTCCGCGGCGTTCGCCCTGACGAACGTGGGCTCGTTGCACGAGCCGTTCCGGCACAGCCGGGCCCGGAACGTCGGAGGCAGCGGCACCGCGAACCGGTCCGGGCGGGGCGTGCCGCCGGCCGTCACGATCCGCCCCAGGCTGCCGTAGTAGCGGCCGTACGTGTGTGTCGCATACGCCCGGGTGTCCGCGGGGATGTCGACCCCGAGCGTCGCCGCCTTGGCCGTGATCGCATCTAGCGCCGTCAGGGCCCCCGCGCCGGTCCAGTGGTGGTCGGTGCGCCAGTAGTAGCTGTCCCGCCGGGCGGGGTCGGACATGACGTCGGTCAGGTCGAGCAGCGGCCCGAAGCGGCTCAGCGCCTGCTCGAACGCTGCCTTCGACTGCTCGAGCGAGCGCGGCCACGCGGCCGGCAGGCGGTCGGCGAACACCTCCTCCCGGCGCGGGAGGTACACGCTCATCGTCGGTACGCCGAGCGCGTGGACCTCCCGGGCGAGGGTCGCCGCGTTCGTCGCCACGCTCGGCCGGACGCGCATCGGCAAGAGGTCCTGCAGCAGCTGCCCCTGAGGGTCCCCCACGTAGACGTCCTTGATCACTTCCTGCCGCAGGGCCTCACGGACCAGCGTGGAGTGCAGCTCGAGCCAGCGCTCGCGGCCCGGGACGTGGTCGTCGAGCCAGGTCTCGGTCGAGCTCATCCAGGTGCCGTTCTCGAGCGACCTCAGCGTCGGGTCTCGGAACGTCGAGAGCGGGCGGCCGTCCAGCACCGAATTGCCGTGCTGCCGGCCTGTGGCCGCACCGACGCCGACTGCGGCGACGAAGCCGACCAGCAGCACGCCGGGCAGCGCTGGGAGCAGTACGGCGCGGAGCTTGGTGGGCAGTGGCATGCCGAGCGACCTGTTCAGAACCGGAAGTAGATGAACGGGGAGTAGGAGACGGAGACGACGAACGCCGTCGTGATGGCCAGGAACGCGGCCACGAGGACCGTCACCCCGACCGCGAGGCCGGCGCCGAGGCGGCGTCGCGGCTCCGGCTCAGGAGCCGCAGCTTCGGAGGCGACCACGACGGTCAGCTGCTCGGTGGTGATGCCGACCCGCTCCAGCTGGGCCACGCCACCCTGGCCCTCCGACGAAGGGCCGGGACTGCGCGGGCGGGGACGGGGCAGGGCGATGACCGTCGGAGCGCTCGCCATCGCGGTGTCCAGGGGGGCCGCCTCGCCCTCGCCGGCCGCACGACCCGCCATGTTTCGCTCGATCCGGTCCATCAGCGGCCGGGCCGCGCCGGCGGACAGGACGACGCCGAGCAGCACGATGACCCAGGTCTGCTCCAGCGAGTACGTCGCCGAGGCGTCCCACGCCCGGCCGCCGAGGCCGGCCATCGCCCGGTAGTACTCGCCGACCTGGTGGAGCGAGGAGCTGCGGAAGATCACCCAGCCGACGACCGCGACCAGCAGGCCGTACGCGTGCTGGACCACGCGCGGCAGCCGGGCCAGGGCGTCGCCGTACCAGGAGCGTTCGAGACCGATGACGACGCCGAAGTACAGACCCCACACGACGAACGTCCAGGCCGCTCCGTGCCAGAGCCCCGTGACACCCCAGACCACCAACAGGTTGCGCCACAGCAGCAGCCGCCCGACCCGCGAGCCGCCGAGCGGGACGTACAGGTAGTCGCGGAACCACGAGCCGAGCGAGATGTGCCACCGCTGCCAGAACTCGCGCGCGGACCGGGCGACGTACGGGAAGCGGAAGTTCTCGGGGAACCGGATGCCGAGCATCGCGGCCAGCCCGATGGCGATGTCGCTGTACGCCGAGAAGTCCAGGTAGATCTGCAGGCTGTACAGCACCGCGCCCACCCACGCCGCACCGGTCGACGTCGGCGCGCCGGTGGCGAACAGGCGGTCCACCTCGACCGCCAGGCTGTCGGCCAGCACGGACTTCTTCACCAGGCCGGAGGAAACGCGCAGCGCGCCGTACCCGAACAGACCGGGGTCGAAGCGCGGTTTCTCGAGCTGCGGTCCGATGTCGTACCAGCGCACGATGGGTCCGGCGACGAGGTGGGGGAACATGGTGAGGAACCCGCTGAACGCCAGGAGCCGTGGTGCGCCGGCGTCGGGGCGACGGTAGATGTCGACCAGGTAGCCGACGGCCATGAAGGTGTAGAACGACACCCCGATCGGCAGCGGCAGGTGGTGGTTCTCGGCGGTCCGGCCGAGCCCGACGGTGACCAGGACGAAGTCCAGGTACTTGAAGACCGCGATCGGCACCAGGTCGACCACGATCCCGACCACCAGCAGGGCGCGGCGCGCGCCGGGACGTTCCGTCTCGGCCAGCAAGCGGCCCCAGCTGTACGTGAACAGCCCGGTGAGCAGGATCAGCACGACGAGGACCGGCTCGCCCCACGCGTAGAACACCGCGCTCGTCAGCAGCAGGGGCGCTGCCCGCCAGCGAGCCGGTACGACGTAGTACAGGGCCAGCGCCAAGGGTAGGAAGGCGAACAGGAAGACCGCGCTGCTGAAGACCATCAGACCGCGACCTCGAAGCTGCTCGGCAGGGGGAAGTAGCCGCGCAGGAAGTCCGCGAGCAGCCGCTCGGGGTCATGCGCGGCGCGGGTCGGGTCCCCCACGTCGTTCAGGCAGAACATGTCGGCGTCGCGGTGCCGGGCCAGCCGGGTGAGCTTGATCGGCGCTCGCCGCTCGGCGATGTCGCAGTACACATACGTGAGGTGGCCGGCGACGGACCTCCCGGTGACGAAGCCGTAGGCGTGGGCCAGCGACGCAGCGGCCGACACGTCGTCCGGGCTGCGGAAGGGCGAGCGGACCGTCCGGTCCAGCTCCGCCCGGTACCGGCTCTCCATGTCGTCCATGACGTCGCGACGCTGGGGGTGCGCGACGTGCTGGTACTTCCAGGCCAGCGTCTGCCCGAAGTCGCGGCGGATCAGGTCGCGGCTGGTCTTGGCGGCGGCGTCGACCGGGCGGTCACCCGCCGAGGCGGCGACGTCGGTCAGGTCGGCCGGCGTACGGAAGAACCTGGTGGATCCGTCGGCGACGAAGAACAGCTCGGGTGCGACCGGCCGGCCGAAGAACACGTCGTCGTTGAGGTAGAGGTAGTGGTCGGCCAGGCCCGGGACGTGGTGCAACCGCGCCTCGATCGCATGCGAGTTGAACGTCGGCAGGCCCGCGCCGTCGGCCGGGAAGATCTCGCGATGGTCGACGACCGTGACCTTCGGGTGGTCCGTCCTGAGCCAGGGCGGCACCTGCGCGTCGGTCACGAGGTACACGTGGCGGACCCACCCGGCGTACATCTCGAGCGACCGCAACGAGTAGCGCAGCTCCTCGCGCGACGCGTAGCGGGACACGTTGGCGGACAGCGTGTGCCGGCTGCCGTCGGCGCTCGACGTCTGCGCGGCGCGCTGCCGCTCGCGCCAGGCCGGGTCGGAGCCGTCCACCCAGGTGTAGACGGCGTCCACGGGGAACGGGATCGGCGGATCGCCGGCCTCGGTGCCGGTGCGGCCGTCCAGCCGTACGTCGCACCCCAGGTCTGGGCCGGCCAGCTGGAGGTCGCCGACCACCTGCCGCGTCCAGACCCGCAGCTCACCGGCGGCGGACTCGGTCACGTGCAGCCCGGGCGGCCCCGAGGCCAGGGCGGACCGCGCCGCTGGGGCGTCGTCGCTCCCCACCACGATCTGGGCGCGGTGCATGACCGGGGGCTCGGGCGCGTCGTACGGCACGCCGGCCCGGTCCAGCAAGGCTCGGGCGGTGCGGCGGTTCAGGTCGAGCGTCTCGAGCGCCGAGAAGGTCGTGACCTCGACGGAGTTGGCCGGCGACGCCGCGAACCGGCGCCGGACCCAGCGCTGGGGCCCGCTCTCACCGTGCGCGAGTCGCGACGCGGCGGCGAGCAGGCGTGGCGACGTTCGCGCTGCGGCGACGTTGCGCAGCGCACGACCGACCATCGGGGAGGCTCCTGTCATGCTGGTTCGCCGAATCAGGCTAACCGCGCTGGGTTAAACCAGCCTTTCGACCGGGTTTCAGGGTCGGCTCTGCCGTACCTCGTTGGCCCGGGTCAGGTCCTCCTCGAAGTCCACCTCGACGGCGAAAAGGTCTGAGATGTCGACCGGTGAGACCTTCATCCCGTCCCCGGCGATGGCCAGCTCGATCCCTCGTTCGAAGTAGTCCTGCTCGTCGCACTCGTCCAGACGCCGTACCAGGGCGTCCTTCTCTTGCCCGGCAACGAAGTTGATGCCGACCGCCTCACCCAACGCGTTCGGCACGGACTTGGACAGCGCGTCGACATGTCCGGCCCCGTCGACCGTGTACTTCACCTCCTCCTCCGCGACCGCGGACGTGTTGACCGCGATGACGGACTGGTCGGAGGCGATGTACGGCGCCAGGCGGCGCAGCACCTCGGCGTCGAACACCACGTCGCCGTTCATCCAGACCACGCCGCCGTCGTGCGACGAGCGCAGAGCCTTGAGCAGGCTCTTGCAGGTGTTCGTCTGGTCGTAGCTCTCGTTGTAGACGAAGACGGCGTCAGGAGCCGCCTCCATGACGAGCTCGAGCTTGAAGCCGACGACGATCTGCACCTTCGCGTCACCGAACGCAGCGGCCACGTTGTCGAGCTGCTGGGCCAGGATGCTGCGTCCGTCGGCGAGGCGGGTCAAGGGCTTGGGGAAGGGCCGGCCGAGCCGGGTGCCCATCCCGGCGGCCAGGATGGTCACCTGGACGGTGTCGTTGCTCACACGCTCTCCCTGAACCGGCCTGGACATCCCCTGGCCATCGCCTGACGTCGCCGGACAGGCTACCGAGGCGCGGGTCGTACGCCGGACCGCCGTGCTCAGCGTGATAACTTCCGGGCCGGTGCCCCACGCGGGTTGGGAGGCGGCCCGTCGGGGCGCAGCAGGTGATGACCTGCAGTGGTGAGGAGTGCGGACAACATGCTTCTGGTGCGACGCACCCAAGCCGTCGTCGCCTACCGGCGAATCCTCTGGCTGCTCATCGTCCGCGACCTGAAGGTCCGCTACGCCGGCTCCTTCCTCGGCTATATCTGGACCGTTCTCGACCCGCTGCTCATGACGGGGGTGTACTGGTTCGTCTTCACCCAGGTGTTCCACCGCAACGCGCGCGGCGAGCAGCCGTACATCGTGTTCCTCATCCTCGGCCTGCTGGCCTGGCAGTGGTTCTCGTCGACGGTGTCGGACGGGACGAAGGCGCTCGTCACCGACAGCCGGCTGGTCGTCTCGACGAACATCCCGCGCGAGATCTGGATCCTCAAGACGGTGGGCGCGAAGGGTCTGGAGTACTGCTACTCGTTGCCGGTCGTGGCCTTCTTCATGGCGATCTACAAGGTGGCGCCGTCGAGGTACATCTATCTCTACCCGGTCGGGCTGCTGCTCGAAGCGATGCTGCTGACCGGGATCGGCCTGGCCCTCTCGGCCCTGACCGTGATCGTGCGCGACCTGCAACGGCTCGTCCGGATCGCCCTGCGGGTCGGGTTCTACACCTCGCCGATCGTCTACGGGCTGCAGAGCCTCGACGAGAAGCAGCGCTTCGTCTTCATGTTCAACCCGCTCACCGGGATCATCGAGTGTTACCGCGCACTGGGCTTTCCCTCGCAGTTCGCGGGGTGGAGCTTCCTGTTGGCCTCGGCTGTCATCAGTGCGCTGACACTGGTGGCGGGTCTGTACGTCTTCAACCGGCTCGAACCTGCTGTCCTCAAGGAGATCTGAGTGACCTCCATCATCGAGGCCCGTGAACTGGGCATCGAGTTCCACCGCAACCGGCGCCGCAAGCTGCGGATGCGCGAGCTGCTGTTCACCGGCCACACCTCCGCCCCCAAAGGTCGCTTCTGGGCGCTGCGCAACGTCTCCTTCGACGTCCACGCCGGCGAGTCCGTCGGCCTGGTCGGCGCGAACGGCTGCGGCAAGAGCACCCTGCTGAAGCTCATCGCAGGCGTACTCATCCCGGACGAGGGCCGCTCCGCGGTGAAAGCCGGAGTAGCACCGCTGATCGAGCTCAAGGGCGGCTTCGTCGGCGACCTGACCGCCCGCGACAACATCTGGCTCACCGCCGGCCTGCATGGCTTGTCCCGCAAGCAGATCGAGGAGCGCTTCGACGACATCGTCGAGTTCGCCGAGATCGGCGACTTCCTCGATACGCCGTTCCGTCACTTCTCCAGCGGCATGCAGGTGCGGCTCGGCTTCTCGGTGATCACGACCCTCGACGAGCCGATCATCCTGGTCGACGAGGTGCTGGCGGTGGGGGACAAGCGGTTCCGCGAGAAGTGCTACGCGCGCATGGACGAGATCATCAACGATGACCGCCGGACGCTATTCCTCGTCTCGCACAGTGAGGCCGACCTGCGCCGGTTCTGTTCGCGGGGGCTTTACCTACGGGAGGGCGAGCTCGTCGCCGACGGCCCGATCGAGGAGACGCTGCAGGCCTACAACGACGACATCGGACGCCACGCGCGATGACCGCCGGGCCGCGCGTCGTGCTCGTGCTCGACCCGCGTCCGGGTGCCACTGCGGCCAGCCAGATCTCGCTGCCCGACGGCCGGTCCCTCGACGAGATGGTCGGCGAGCGCGCCGTCGCCGAGGCCGGCTTCTTGGAGGGCACGGTCTCCGGAGGCGACGGCATCGCCGAGCTGCTGCGGGCGGGCGGCCCGACACTGTGCCTCATCGACGCGTCGGCGCTCGCTCTCCCCACGACGTACGGCGACCTGGTGGCCGACCCGCGCGACCAGCCGGCCGTCCTGACCGACGACGCCAGCAGCCGGGCCATCGGTGTGCGGCTGGACGAGTCCGCGCTGGGCGACGTCGAGGCCGTCGAGGCCGCGGCGCGGTCCCTGCACGTGGCACCCGCCGGGCTGGCCCTGAGCGTCCTGTCCGGCGAGCTGCGCGCTCGCGACCGCGCGGTCCGCGTCGTACCGTCCGGGTCGTTCCCGGTCCACGCCGTGTTCGGCGCCGGCGACCTGCCGGCAGCGCTGGAGCGTGAGGCGGCCGTCGACGAGGCGGCCCTGCGGCTGCACCGGGCCTCGCGTGCCGACGACGGCTTCCTGTCCACGTTCCTGGTGCGGCCGTTGTCTCGGCAGCTGACCCGGCAGGCGGTGGCCCGGGACGTCCGGCCCGACGTCGTGACCGCCGTGTCCGGCGCGCTGGGGTTGCTCGCGGCCGGGGCCTACGCGGGTGGCGGTCTCGGCTGGCGCGTCGCCGGTTCCGTGCTGTTGCTGCTGTCGCTCGTCGTGGACTGCGTCGACGGCGAGGTCGCGCGCTACACCCGGACCTTCTCCCCACTGGGCGGCTGGCTGGACGTCGGGTCGGACCGGGTCAAGGAGTACGCCGTGTACGCCGGCCTGGCCTGGGGAGCGAGCCCGCGCGCCTGGGGGCTCGCGTCGGCCGCCTTCGCGGTTCTCGTGGTCCGGCACTTCGTCGACTTCGGCTACGCGGCGGCGAGCGGCGTGACGGCAGGCGACGTCGTCAGCGGTTGGTCGGAGCGCACGTCCGCGCGACCGGCTCTGCTGTGGGCCAAACGCGCCGTGATCATGCCCGTGGGCGAGCGCACGATCATCCTGAGCGTCCTGGTCGTCGCCATCGGCACCCGGTGGGCGCTCGCCGTCCTGCTGGTCCTCGGCTGTATCGCCGGCCTCTACACGCTCGCCGGCCGGCTCGGCCGCCGCCGCGGCGAGCTCGGCTGGCTGCTGCCGGCGGCGGTCCGCGCGGTCGAGCAGGGTGGGCTCGCCCTGCTGGTCGGCCTGGTCCGCCCCAGCGCCCTGGCCGCGGCGTACCTGCTCCTCGCCGCCGTGGCCCTGCACCTGTACGACGTGGTGTACCGCCGGCGCCTGACCGGTACGTCCGCCGCTGCCGCCCGCAGCCCGCTCGACCTCGTGCCGTGGTGGGTCCGCGTCGTCGTGGTTGCGGCGCTGACCCTGCTGCTGCCGGCCGACCAGCTGCGCTGGGTTCTCCTCGCGCTCGGACTGCTCTGCGCGGCCGCCGCCGCCGTGGACAGCGTGACCTGGTGGCGTTCGTTTGTACGCTCGGGCCTGTGAGCGGACCGGGTAGCGGCAGCGCGCGCCGGCCGTCGCTCGCCGAGCTGCGGGCCATCGCCCAGCCCGAGTCGACGATGTCGCGGCGCAACGCCGAGCACTGGCTGGCCCGGCTGCTGCTGCGGCGCCTGTCCCTGCCGGTGACCCGCGAGCTGCTCCGGACACCGGTCACGGCGAACCAGCTCACCGGGCTGATGATCGTCATCGGGCTGCTGGCGGCGGGTGCGGCGGCGCTGCCCGGGCTGGCCTGGGCGATCGCCGCCTTCGTCGGAGTCCAGCTCTACTTCCTGCTCGACCTCTGCGACGGAGAGGTCGCGCGCTGGCGCCGGTCCACGAGCGTCACGGGCATCTACCTGGACCGCGTCGGCCACTACCTCGTGGAGGCGGCGCTGCTGTCGGCGTACGGGTTGCGGGCCGGAGGGCAGGAGCTCGGTGGCTGGTCCACGCTCGGTGTCGCGGCCGGGCTCTTCGCCGTGCTGGTGAAGGCGGAGACCGACCTGGTCGACGTGGCCCGGGTCCGGTCCGGGCGGGCCGCGGCGCCCGACGACGCCGCCGTACCACGCAGTACGGCGCTCGGTGCGATGCGCCGGGCAGCCCAGGTGCTCAAGGTCCATCAGCTGACCGGTGCACTCGAGTCATCGTTCCTGTTGCTGGTCGCCGCGATCGTCGACGCGGCCAGCGACTCGTTGCGCGGGTCCGAGGTGCTCGCCTCCGTGATGTTCGGCATCGCGGCGACGATGACGGTCCTGCACCTGGTCTCAGTGCTGGCCTCGCGACGGCTGGACTGAACCGTGAAGGTCTCGTGCGTCATCCTGACGATGGGTGACCGCCCGATGGAGCTCGCGCGTGCGATTGCCAGTCTCGTTGCGCAGCAAGGGGATCCGGTCGAGATCGTCGTGGTCGCGAACGGTGTGGCTGAGGATGTCGAGGGCGTGCCGCCCGACGCTCGCCTGGTCCGGCTGCCGGAGAACGTCGGCATCCCGGCCGGCCGCAACGCCGGAGCCGCGCAGACGACCGGCGACCTGGTGCTCTATCTCGACGACGACGGGTGGCTGCCCGACCCGTCCGACGTCGAACACCTGCGCGAGGAGTTCGCCGCCGACCCCCACCTCGGCATCGTGTCCTTCCGGATCGCCGACCCCGTGTCGGGGGCGACGTCTCGCCGGCACGTGCCGCGGCTGCGCGCCGGTGACCCGATGGTGTCCGGCGAGGTCACGACGTTCCTCGGTGGCGGCAGCGTGGTGCGACGCGTCGTCCTGGACGAGTGCGGCGGACTGCCGGACGGCTTCTTCTACGCACACGAGGAGACGGACCTCGCCTGGCGGGCGCTCGATGCCGGCTGGCGGATCCGGTACGACGCGGGCGTGCTGATGTACCACCCGGCGACGGCGCCGAGCCGGCACGCGTCCTACTACCGGATGAACGCGCGCAACCGGGTGTGGCTGGCCCGGCGCCGGCTGCCCTGGCCGCTCGTGCCGGCGTACCTCGGCGTCTGGGTCGCGCTGACGGTGCTGCGGACCCGCAGCCCCCGCCTGCTGCGCACCTGGTTCGCCGGGTTCGCTGAGGGCTGCCGCACCGACCCGGGCGAGCGACGCCCCATGCGCTGGGGCACCGTGCTGCGGATGGCCCGGCTGGGCCGACCCCCGGTCATCTGATCTCGGCTTCCCCAGGGGGTTGCACAGATCACATCCGTCACGGACTCTGGACCCCATGCGTCGCCCTGCCGCCCTCCCTCACCTCGCTCTCCTTTGCGCACTCTCCGTAGTCGCAACGGGACTCGCCGTGGCGGCCCCCGCCATCGCGGCCGGACCGGCGTCATCCCCCAAGCCGCACCCGGTCGGACCTACCGAGCACCAGACCAGGCTGCTCGGGCTGGACGCCGGGGGCGCCGCCCAGGCCGGTGCCCTCGCAGCTCCGTCGAGGACCGTCGCCAAGGCTGCGGCGCTGGACGCTCAAGCGGCGACGGCGGCTCTGCGCCCGGCTGCCCTCACGCCTGCGGTCAGCGTGCCGAGCGGCATCTCGGTGGTCGGAGCCACCTGGCCCGAGGGTGCGATGCCGGCCACGGCCCGGCTGCTCATCCGGACCTCGAGCAAGGGCACCTGGTCGGCTTGGCAGGCGCTGGACGGTGACGACGAGCACGGCCCGGACCCGGGGACCGCCGAAGCGGCCGGCGAGCGGGGCGGCACGCAGCCGTACGTCGTGACCGACGCGAGCGCCGTACAGGTCCGGTTGGACACGGCGACCGGTGAGGCGCCGGCCGGTGCGACGGTCGACGTCATCGACCCCGGCAGCAGCAGCGCGGACGCGTCGGTCGGCACGTCGGCCTCGGGTGCCGCGGCGGCCGCGGCGACCCAGCCGACCATCTACAGCCGGGCCCAGTGGGGCGCCGACGAGTCGCTGCGTCACGGCGAGGTGCTGTACGGGTCCATCCAGGCAGCGTTCGTCCATCACACCGTCAGCCAGAACAACTACTCGGCCTCGCAGGTGCCCTCGATCATCCGCGGCATCTACGCCTTCCACGTCAACGGCCGCGGCTGGAACGACATCGGCTACAACTTCCTGGTCGACCGCTTCGGCCGGATCTGGGAGGGCCGGTATGGCGGGATCGCACGTCCGGTCGTCGGTGCCCACACCAGGGACTACAACTCGAACTCGTTTGCCATGTCGGCGATCGGCGACTTCGACGTGGCCCACGTGCCGTCCGCCATCGTGAGCGCCTACCAGCGGCTGTTCGCCTGGAAGCTCACCATGCACGGCATCCCGGCCATCGGGACCGTGGTCCTCAACGGGCACCTGATCAACCGGATATCCGGGCACCGCGACGTCGGGTCAACCGCGTGTCCAGGGCGATACCTCTACGCCCTGCTGCCGACCATCCGGTCGGGCACGGCCAGCCGGATGGGCACCCTCCCTCGACCGGTGCTGGCCCGCAGCCTGGACGCGGGCACGACACCGGACGTCCTGGCCCGCACCTCCGGTGGCAGCAACACGTTGGTCCTGCCCGACACCACCTCGGCCGTCAGCGGTCGCGAGCTCGTCGGGACGTCGGGCTGGGACGCGCTGGACCTGGACGTCCTGTCGGCCGACCTCACCGGGGACGGGCGGCCCGACCTCGTCGCGCGGGAGAAGGCGACCGGCCGGATGCGCGTCTACGCGGGTGACGGCAGTGGTCACTTCCCGACCCACGGCACGCACGGCTCGGGCTGGGGTGCCATCCGCACGCTGGTCGCGCCCGGAGACCTCGACGGTGACGGCCGCGCCGACCTGCTCGGGGTGGACCAGGACGGGCGGCTGGTGCTCTACGCCGGCACCGGAGCCGGTTGGGTGCACTCGCCGCGAGTGGTCGGCGCCTCAGGCTGGACGGCGTTCTCGTCCCTGGCCGGGGTCGGCGACATGGACGGCGACGGCCGCCGCGACCTGCTCGGAATCCGCGCGTCCACCGGCGCGGCGATGCTGTACCCGGGGCTCGGCACCGGACGGTTCGGCACCCCACGACAGGTCGGCAGCGGGTGGCAGGTCACCGACCGCGTGCTCGGGGCCGGTGACCTCGACGGCGACGGCCTTCAGGACTGGGTGGCGCGGGAGGTGGGCACCGGGCGGATGCGCAGCTACTACGGCACGGGGACCGGTTCCGTGGGGTCCCGGCTGACCTGGGGCAGCGGGTGGCAGAACGTCTCCCAGCTGGCCGCCGGGCCGGACGTCACGCAGGACGGCCATCCGGACATCGTCGGCGTGATCGGCGCTCAGCTGTACCTGTACCCGGGCAGCGCGGTGAAGGAGTTCGGCGGCAGCGCGGCGTCGCCGGTCGACCTGAGCGGCATCGAGCACGCGTTCGTGGTGGGCGACGTCAACCGCGACGGGTACTCCGAGGTGGTCGGCTACCAGAGCGCGACGGGTGACCTGGTGATGTTCGACGATGCGGGTCGGCCCGGTGCAGCGGCGACCCCGCGGGTCATCGCGCACAACTGGCAGACGATGGACCTGGTGGCCCCGGGCGGCGACCTCACGATGGACGGGATCCCGGACGTGCTGGGGCGCCGAGCGTCCACGGGTGACCTCTACCTCTACCCGATGACGAGCTCCGGGACGCCGCTGACCGGGGTCCGCATCGCTACAGGTATGAGTGGGATGACCGACATTATGGGCGTGGGACCCAACGACGCCGGTGCGGCTCCTGACGTGGTGGCTCGCGTCGGGACCGGCGGCAACCTATTGCTGTACGGCGGCAACGGGCCCGGCCTGCTCCTGGGTCCACGCGTCGTACGCACCAGTACGGCGGCCATCACGCACCTGGTCGGCAGCGGCGACGTCGACGGCGACGGCCGCAGCGACCTGGTCATCCAGGTCACCGACGGCTCGCTCGCGCTGTACGGCGGCACCTCACTGAGCACCGGTGGGTTCGCCACGTCGCGGCCGCTGGTGATGAGCCCGAAGGGAGTGGGCCGTGAGCTCAGCTAACGCAGTCCGTCGGGCGGTCGTCTCGGCTGCCGTCACCGCCGGCCTCATCGTGTCCGGCGCCCAGCTCGGCGAGGCGCGCGACCAGCGCTACCCGCTGCGCGACCGCACGTCGATCTCGGTCGTGGGGCACGGCTACGGGCACGGGCGCGGCATGTCGCAGTGGGGCGCGTACGGCGCTGCCACGGCCGGGTTGACCTACAGCCAGATCCTCGCCTTCTACTACCCCGGCACCACGCTGACCCTGACGACGGACCCGATGATGCGGGTGCTCGTCAGCGCCGACAACGACAACAGCACGAAGGTGCTGCCCGTCTCGGGACTGTCGGTCTGCTCGAGCAGCGGCCACCGCACCCTGCTGTCGACCAGCTCCTCGATCTCGGTCTGGCGCCTGGTGCGCGTCAGTGGCCAGATCCGGATCCAGTGGTACTCCAGCGGCGCGTACCACACCGGCGCGACGGCGTACGGCTCGTTCGCGACCTTCACCCGCTCCACCAGCTGCTCCGCCCTCGGCGGCGCGACCATGACCCTCGTGCTGCCCAGCGGTGCAGTTGAAGGCATCCGGGCCGGGGTGCGCGCGCAGATCTACTCGACGGGTCTGCGCACCGTCGGTGTCATGGGCATGACGAGCTACCTGGCCTCCGTCGTACCGTCCGAGATGCCGTCCGGCTGGGCGACCGAGGCGCTGAAGGCGCAGAGTGTCGCCGCGCGGTCGTACGCGACGCGGTACCGGCAGGTCAGCGGCGGCCCCACCAAGCCGTGGGACATCTGCGACACGACGGCCTGCCAGGTCTTCCACGGCACCTCGGCCGAGACCGACGCGACAACGAGTGCCGTCTCGGCGACGGCCGACCGGATCCTCACCTACCAGGGCGCGGTCGCGCTGACCGAGTTCAGCGCCAGCAACGGCGGATGGACGACGTCGGGAGGGGTGCCGTACCTCGTTGCGAAGGCGGACCCGTACGACGGCCGCGTGGCGTCGTACGGTCCCAGCTGGCCCAACCCGCACACCTGGACCGACACGGTCTCCATCTCGTCGCTGGAGAACCGCTATCCCAGCATCGGCACGTTCGTTCGGCTCGACGTCACGGCGCGCGACGCTCACGGGGACTTCGGTGGACGCACCGAAACCGTTGTGGTGCAAGGCAACGAGGGTCACGTGACCCTTTCCGGCTCCGAGTTCGCGTCGGCCGCCGGGCTCAAGTCGATCTGGTGGAACGTTCGCTACGCCGGACTCGACCACGACCTGACGAACGACGGCCGCCCCGACCTGCTGGCGCGCGAGCGCGGCACGGGGCAGCTGCGGATCTACCCGAGCACCAGCGCCGCGACCCTGGCCGCGCCGTCAGTCAACGGCAGCGGCTGGGACGTCATGAAGCAGATCCTCGTCGCCGGCGACCTGACCGGGGACGGTGCGCCCGACATCGTGGCGCGCA
Organism: Actinomycetales bacterium; assembly: GCA_045807245.1. GTDB lineage: Bacteria > Actinomycetota > Actinomycetes > Actinomycetales > CAVURS01 > CAVURS01. The sequence continues at coordinate 12,331 of JBJMHS010000005.1, read as the reverse complement.
ACTCGAGCAGCGGTGACCTCACGCTGTACCCGGGCAACTCGGCCGGCTGGGTCTCCTCGGGTGGGTCGCTGGCGACCGGCACGCCGTACTCGCTCATGGCCGCACCCGGGGACTTCAGCGGCGACGGGCATCCCGACCTGATGGGTGTCGACCCGGCGACCGGTGCCTTGATGCTGATGCGCGGCGACGGTGCGGGCAACATCGGCGCGCCGGTCAAGATCGGCAGCGGCTGGACCATCATGGACGCCATCCTGGGCTCCGGCGACATCAACGGCGACGGGTACGTCGACCTGCTGGCCCGGGTGCACAGCACCGGTGAGCTGCGGATCTACTACGGCAACGGCGCGGGCGGCTGGACCGGCAAGGTCTCGACCCTCGCCGGGTCGTACGCCGCCCTGACCATGCTCGCTGTACCGGGGGACCTGAACGCGGACGCCCGGCCGGACCTCCTCGGCACGAACGCGGCGGGCCAGCTGCTGCGGTACCTGGGCTCGTCGAGCGGGTTCGCCGCGGGGACCGTGATCGGCGGAGCCGGCTGGAACACCATCGACCGTCTCGGCTGAGGTTATCCACCGTTCGCGCGGTGTTTGTCCGGTTGTCGGCGCCATGGCCTAGATTCGTACTTATGTACGAAGGCGATCCTGCGAACGACGGACCCTCGGTGGAGCCGGCCGGCCGGCAGGCGCGTCTCGTGGATGCCATCGTCGCGGCAGAACGGGCCAAGGCCTTGGCGACCTTGGAGCAGGCGCAGGCGGTGGCGGCACTGCACGGGGAGCTGGTCGACGAGCTCGCCAGCGACCTGTCGGGCACGCAGATGGAGGTCTTCGAGGCCACGGGGCGGGCGACCGCAGCCTGTCTGTCGTTGGCGCTCGGGGTCTCGGGTGCCGCGGCGGACCGGATGCTGGCGTTCGCGCTGGGCTTGGCGCAGCTGCCTGCACTCGGCGAGGCGTTGGCCGACGGGCGCGTCGACGCAGCGCAGGCGCACCTGATCCAGCGTGAGGTTCGGGTGTTGCCGGTCGAGCAGCGCCGAGCCGTGGCGGACCGGCTCCTCGAGGACCCGCATGGGCCGGGCCGGGAGAGCCTGGCCCGGGAGCTGCGTGACGGGGTGGTTCGCGTGTGGTCGATCCCGCCGCACAAGCTCCGGCCGATCCTGGACCGCGAGATCGCCCGGTTGGCGCCCGTGGCCGTGGTCCAGCGCGAGACGGCCTCGCGCCGGGAGCGTCGGGTCGAGCACTACGCGTCCGGCCCGGACCGTTCCGGCGCACTGGTGCTGCACGGCCCGGACCACCTGCTCACCGCCGCGTACGACGCCCTCGACCGGACCGCGCGAGCCGCGCGCCGAGCTGGTGCCGCCGAGACGCTCGACCAGCTGCGGTTCGATACGGCGGTGGGGTCCATGGCCGGTGCACCCGGGCCTGGCTCTGCTGGGCGCATCGGCGTCTCGGTGGACGTCGTCGTTCCGGCGACGATGCTGCTCGGGCGGGACGAGGTCGAGGCCGGTCCGGCGGTGTTGCGGACGCCGTCGGGCGATGTCCCGATCTCGCCCGCGCTGGCCCGCGAGCTGGCCCACAGCGAGCACGCGACGTGGCGCCGCATCCTGTGCGACCCGGCGACTGGTGTGGCCACGGACGTGTCACCTCGCTACCAGCCGCCCGGGCGGATGGCCGAGTTCTGCCGTGTGCGCGACGGCGGCACCTCACGCTTCCCGACCAGCGGCGCCCGCGTGGTCGACCTGGACCACGTCGTCGAGTACGACCACGAGGAGCCCGGCCGGGGCGGGCAGACGACGCCCGGGAACCTGGCTGCGCTCGGCCGGCGCGAGCACCTGGCCAAGACCGCTCGCCTGGTCGAGGTGGAAGGCGATGCCAACGGCGTGCTGACCTATCGCACCCGGGTGGGTCATCGGTATCCATCGCTGCCGCACCGGTACCTGGATGCGCCGGGCCCGGGCCCACCACGATGAGCGGCCGGCTCGGACCGGCTGGGACCGCCTCGGAGCGGCGCTAGGTCGTGACAGTGGCCAGCGCTGGGTCGACGGTGAACGGTGCGCCAGTGGCTTCGCGGACCTGGTCGACGGTGACGTCAGCGGCTAGCTCGCGCAGGACCAGACCGTCGGCCGTGACGTCCATGACGCACAGGTCGGTGATGATGCGATGCACGACGCGCTGGCCGGTGAGCGGCAGGGTGCACTGGTCGACGACCTTGTGGGTGCCGTCGCGGGCGACGTGCTCCATCAGGACGATCACGTGTCGCGCGCCGTGGACCAGGTCCATCGCCCCGCCCATGCCCTTGACCATCTTGCCGGGGATCATCCAGTTGGCGATGTCGCCGGTCGAGCTGACCTGCATCGCGCCCAGGATCGCGGCGTCGACCTTGCCGCCACGGATCATGCCGAAGCTGGTGGCCGAGTCGAAGAACGACGCGCCACGCCGCAGGGTGACGGTCTCCTTGCCGGCGTTGATCAGATCGGGATCCTCGTCTCCCTCATAGGGATACGCGCCGACGCCCAGGATGCCGTTCTCGGACTGCAACACGATCTCGACGTCATCGGGCACGTAGTTCGGCACCAGTGTGGGCAGCCCGATGCCCAGGTTCACGTACGAGCCGTCGCTGAGCTCCTGCGCGGCTCGGGCGGCCATCTGTTCGCGGCTGAGCGCCATCAGCTGTCTCCTCGGGGTCGCGTCGTGCGGCGCTCGATCCGCTTGTCGACGACCTGGTCCGGCGTCAGCGCGACCACACGCTGCACGAAGATGCCGGGCAGGTGGATGGTGTCCGGATCCAGCTCGCCCGGCTCGACCAGCTCCTCGACCTCGGCGACCGTGACCCGCCCGGCCATCGCGCACAGCGGGTTGAAGTTGCGCGCACTCTCGTGGAAGACGAGGTTGCCGTGGCGGTCCCCGCGCAGCGCCCTCACCAGTGCGAAGTCAGCGCTGATGGCCCGCTCCAGGACGTACCCGCGACGCTGACCCAGGAACTCGAACTCGCGGACCTCCTTGGCGGGGGAGGCCACCGCCACCGACCCGTCCGGTCCGTACCGCCACGGCAGGCCGCCCTCGGCCACCTGCGTCCCGACGCCCGTGGCCGTGAAGAACGCCGGCACGCCCGACCCGCCGGCCCGCAGCCGCTCGGCCAGCGTGCCCTGCGGGGTCAGCTCCACCTCGAGCTCGCCCTGCAGGTACTGGCGCTCGAACTCCTTGTTCTCCCCGACGTAGCTCGACACCATCCGCCGGATCCGCTTCGCCCGCAGCAGCAGGCCCAAGCCCCAGTCGTCGACGCCGCAGTTGTTGGAGATCGCCTCCAGGTCGGTCGTGCCCGCCTCGAGCAGCGCGGCGATGAGCACACTGGGGATGCCGCACAACCCGAACCCGCCGACCGCCAACGACGCGCCGTCCGGGACGTCGGCCACGGCCTCCGCCGCCGAGGGGACCACCTTGTCCATGACGCGGACCCTATCTCGGGCGGTCCGACCGGCTGGCCGGCCTCCGTCGGGCCGTACAGGGATGTCCTAGGAGTCAAGTCGACACGCCATGAGGCCGAAGGGCCTGTATGAGCTCTTCCGCGCGCGCGACCCGGCGGCCTCGGTACCAGGCGCGGCACCGCGTCCCCCCGGCCTCCTCCACGGGCGCCGGCACGCGAGCCCTGACGGCCGGCTCGGTCGCGCTCACCCTGCCCGCGGTCGTGGTCGGGCTGACCCCCGGCGGGGCCAGCCAGGCACAGGCCACGACGACGCCTCCCACGTCGCCGGTCACCCTCTACCCGACGCCCAAGCCGGCCAAGCCGCTGAGCAAGGTCGTCGACATCGCCTCGGCCTACCAGCCGCAGGACAGCTGCGACCCGGTGGCCAAGCCCGGCGTCGTGGCCTTCATGAACCTCATGCTCACGACCTACAGGACCGGGGTCAGTGCTGGCATCGTCCGCAGCTGCTACATCGGCGCGACGAGCGAGCACAAGGAGGGCCGCGCCTGGGACTGGCACATCCCCTCGACGACGAAGGACCGCGCCACCGCGCAGCACGTCGTCACCTGGCTGGTCGCGAACAAGGGCGAGATGGCCCGCCGCTTCGGCATCGAGTACATCATCTGGGACAAGCACATCTGGGGCGTCTACCGGATGCAGGACGGCTGGCGCCCGTACAGCGGCGAGTCGGACCACACCGACCACATCCACTTCAGCTTCAGCTGGGACGGCGCCCTGAAGCGCACATCCTGGTGGACCGGTACGGCGGTCATCGCCGCCGACCAGGGCCCTTGCCGCCCGTACGCCGGTCAGCCCGCGCCCATCTACTCCGTCCGCCGGACCGCTGCCTGCGTCTCGCCGCCGGCTGCGCCCAAGTCGGCCTACGCCCTGGTCTGGCCGGGCCAGACGAGCAGCACCGTCAAGGTCGCGCAGAAGGCGTTGAAGATCGCGGCCGACGGCGCGTTCGGCCCCACGACCCGCACGGCTCTGCTGGCCTGGCAGCGCACGCACAAGGTGCCGCTGACCGGTGTGCTGGACAAGGCCACCTGGGCCAAGCTCGTCCCCGCGCCACCGGCGCCACCCGCTCCATCCGCTCCGAAGCCGCCCGCACCGAAGCCCCCGACCGGCGGCGGCACCAGCACGTCGGCCTCGGGACTACCCTCGCTCGACCAGCTCGCTCACACGACCAGTGTCTCGCCGTACCTGAAGACCTTGCTGCGCAAGGGATCTCGCGGCAACGCGGTGCGCGCCCTCCAGATCGCGCTCGCGATCAAGCCGTACGACGGTGAGTTCGGCCCGATCACCTACCGGGCGGTCAAGGCGTTCCAGACCGCGCGCCACCTCCATGCGACCGGCGTCGTCGACGCCGGCACCTGGGCGCACGTGCAGAAGGTCGCCTACCCGTTGCTCGGCTACCGGACAGTTGTCCTCAAGCAAGGTTCGCACGGCACGGCGGTCAAGGTCCTTCAGAAGCAGCTCAAGGTCGAGGTCGACGGCGTCTTCGGGCCGGAGACGGCCGCCGCCGTCAAGGCGTTCCAGCGCAGCGTGCACCTCGCCTCCACCGGTGTGGTCGCCGTGAAGACCTGGATCGCCATCGAGGCCAAGCACTACCCACTCGGTCACAAGCGCTGGTAGCCCGTCACCCGCTCGGTCTCGGCGATCTGCCGCAGCCGGGCGTCGTCGGCGCCGGCTGGCGCTTGACGGACGAGCACGAGGGACCCGTCGACCGCCCACGCTGCCAGCCACGACGTGACGGCGTCCTCCGGCCCCGCCGTCGACAGCACCCGTGCGTGAGGCTCCAGGCCCGCCGCTCGCGCCTGCCTCATCAGGTCAGCGAACGTCCACGTCCCGGACCGCGTCGTCAGGGCTGCGGCGTCCGGCGCAGGCTCGTCCGCCACAACGAAGGCGTCGGGGTACGTCGCCAGGTCGCGAGCCTCGTCGATCGCCCCTGAGGGCAGCGGCGGCCCGGCCCAGCCCCGGACGAGCGCCGGGAGGCTGACCGCCACGACCGGCGAGCCGGGCCAGGCCTCGGGGTCGTCGGTCACGACGGCGTCCGGCCGGCTCTGGCAGAGCCCGGTCTCCACGCGCGCCCCGACCGACCAGGACGCGAGCAGCCAGTACGCCGTACGCCAGTGCCCGGGGAGGTCGACCGCGACCAGCGAGCCGGGGCCGATGTCCAGCTCGTCCCGCAGCAGGTTCGCGGCCTTGGCCACCCAGTTGGTGAGCACCCGGCCGGACAGCTCGATCCGCTCGCCCTGCGTCGGGCCCGGCGCCTCGTCGTACCAGGTCAGTCGCGGCCGCGTCGGGTCGCTCGAGGACAGGCCGGCGAGCAAGCCGGCCGGGGTGTCTGCGGCGCGGGGCATCGGGTCAGCGTAGGTGCGCGAGATAGCGTCCCGTCGTGACGAGTGCGGCCGCGCGCGTCCGGAGCCCTGACGAGGAGACTCCGGAGTGGGGCCCGTTGCTGCGGGGGGAGCGGGCGGCGGGGCGGTTCCTGGTCCGGTTCGCGGTCGCGTCCGCCGCGACCGTGCTGCTCGGTGCGTTCGTGGCGATGCCGCTCGCGCTCGCCCATCTCTGGCGGCCGGTGGTCGCCCTGCCGGTGCTGCTGGTCGTCGTCGGGGTCGCGGTCCGGGCCTCACGCTGCGTCGTGGCTCGCCCGATGCCGCCGTGGTCGCTCGCGCTGTGCCTCGCCGTGGCGGTCGGTGCGGGGCTGTGGGCGGCGGCGACGCACGACGAGCATGTGGTGCTGCGCCGGGACGCCGGCTCGTACGCGCTCTATGCCCAGCAGCTCGCCGACAAGCACGGCCTGCCCATCGACATCGACGTGGCCCGGCTCGGCGGTGCGAAGGTCGTGGACGACCCGGACGTCGCGGTCGCGAGCCCTGGCTTCTACCGCCAGGGGCGCGGCACCGGTACGTCCGTGGTCCCACAGTTCCTGATCGGTACGCCGGCGTGGCTGTCGGTCGGGATGTGGCTGGGCGGCTGGACGGGGCTGCTCGTCACGCCGGCCGTCCTGCTCGCTCTGGCGCTGGTCTCGCTCGGCGCCCTCACCGCCGCGACCGTCGGCCCGCGCTGGGCCCCGCTCGTGATGCTGGCGACGGCCGTGACGGCCCCGGTGCTGCACGCCGGCCGGTCGACGTACTCCGAGCCGCCCGCCCTGCTGGCCCTCAGCGCTGCCCTCCTCCTGCTGGCCTCGACGACCGAGAACGCGGTCCGCCGACCCGAGCGCGCGCGCTCCATGGCCGTCCTGGCCGGGCTCCTGCTCGGGGGAGCCGGGCTGGTCCGGATCGACGCCGTGCGCGAGGTCGTCCTGCTCATCCCGGTCGTCGTCCTGCTGGCCGCCCGGTCGCCGTACCGCCAGGCCGTGGCCCGGCCGCTGGCGGTCGGCACGGCGGTCGGTCTGGCCGGCTCGGCCCTGGTCGACCTCGTGCTGGCGCGCCCGTACCTGCGTCTGGTCGGCAGCTCGTTGCTGCCGCTGCTGGCGCTCGGCCTGCTCGGGGCCCTCGCCGGGCTGGCGGCCCTGATCTGGCTGCGCCGCCGGGAGCGCGCCTGGCCACCCCGGCTGGCCGGGGCACTGCCCTGGGTGCTCCTGGCCGCCGTCGCGCTCTTGGGCGTCGCGTTGGCGACCCGGCCGTGGTGGCTCGTCGGCCACCAGTCCGCGCATGAACCCAGCGGTGCGAGCGTGGCAGTCCTCCAGGCCGCCCAAGGCCTGCCGGTGGACCGGACCCGCACGTACGCCGAGCAGAGCGTGGGCTGGGTGGCCTGGTGGGTCGGGGTGGCCGCCGTGGTGCTGGCGTGGGTCGGCGCCGCCCTGGCGTCGTACCGGGCCGGCCGGGTACTCGTCCGTGGCGAGCCGCTGCCGGCCTGGATCGGTCCTTTCGCCATCGGGACCGGCTCGATCGTCATGATCCTGCTGCGACCCGGGATCACCCCCGACCATCCGTGGGCGGACCGCCGCCTGGTCGTCTCGGTGCTGCCCGGCGTGCTCCTGCTGGCCACCTCCGCGATCGCCCAGCTGGTCCGGCTGGCGCGCCGCCGCGCACCGCTGCCGGTTCTTGCGGCGGCGGTGCTGGTCGGAGCGCTGGCCCTGGTCTGGCCGGCCTGGCTCGCGACCCAGCCGATGGACCGTCAGCGCACCGAGCTCGGTGAGCTCGGCGCGGTCGACAAGGTCTGCGCGTCGTTCCAGCCCGGCGACGTCGCGGTGGCGATCGGTGAGCGGACCACCAACGAGTGGGTCCAGGACCTCCGCGGCATCTGCAACGTGCCGACACTGGGGGTCCACGTGCGCGACACCAACACCAGCACCGATGCCGGGCGGACCGCCCTGGTGGCCGCCCTCCGGCGGATCGTGCCCCAGGTCGCGGCCGGTGGTGGCCGGGTCGTCCTCGTCGCCGACCGAGAGGACCTGCTCCGCGCCGCCGGCGCCCGGCCGACCCAGATCGTCCTGCTGCACACCCTGGAGGACCAGCGACTCCTGACCCAGCGCCCGGACGGCTCGGAACCCCTGGACGTCAACCTGTGGTCGGCGCCCGCTCCGGCCGACGCCGGGTAGGCTCGCGCCCGCCATGGCGAACCCCTACGTCACCGTCGTCCTGCCCTGCTTCAACGAGGCCGAACACGTGCTGCAGGAGCTGGAGCGGATCGCCGCCGCGCTCGACGCGAGCGAGCTGAGCTACGAGCTGCTGGCCATCGACGACGCGTCGACCGACGACACTCTCGAGGTTCTGAACGCGGCCCGCTCGAGGTTTCCGCATCTGCGGGTGACGGCGTTCCGCCGCAACGGCGGCTCGGGCACGGCCCGGCGCATCGGCACGCAGTCAGCGCGGGGCGAGATCGTGGTGTGGACCGACGCCGACATGACCTACCCCAACGACCGCATCCCCGAGCTGGTGCGGATGCTGCGGGACGACCCGACGTACGACCAGGTCGTCGGCGCGCGCACCAGCGAGGAGGGGACGCACAAGATCCTGCGCGTGCCCGCGAAGTGGTTCATCCGCAAGATCGCCGAGCGGCTCACTCACCAGACGATCCCCGACCTCAACTCCGGCCTGCGTGCCTTCCGGCGCGAGGTGTCGCTGCCGTACCTGCGGCTGCTGCCGCCCGGGTTCTCGTGCGTCACCACCATCACCATGGCGTTCCTGGCCAACCAGCACGACATCAAGTACGTCGACATCACGTACGCCAAGCGCGCCGGCCGCAGCAAGTTCCACTTCCTGCGCGACGCCTATCGCTACATCCTGCAAGTACTGCGCATGGTGATGTACTTCGACCCGCTCAAGGTCCTCATGCCGCCCGCGTTGTGGCTGATCGCGATCGCCCTGGCCAAGGGTGTCGTCGACATGGTGCGGCACCCGTTCTACTTCCCCGCCAGCACGGTGCTGCTGTTCGTGACCGGCCTGACGATCGCCTCACTGGCGCTGTTGTCGGACCTGGTGGTGCGCTCCCGCGACGCGTGACGTCGCGCGCGGCTCAGTGCGGCCGGCGTGCGACGGCGACCAGGCCGGTTCCCTTGTCCGGCCGTCGCGCCTGGACCGCGGCGAAGGGTGCCGTGCCGAGCTGCAGCAGCCGTCCGGCCAGGCCACCCGGCTGACGCCAGCCGCCCGAACCGACCGACCGCGAGCTCGGGTCGTCGGCTGAGCCGTCGCCGGTGCTCTCTCGCCGCAGATCCCGTCGCGCCGCCCGGTGCGAGGCCGCCTCCAGCAGATAGCCCACCGGCCAGCCGTAGTGCACGAGCCGGATGTCGTCCAGGCCGGCCCCAGCGAGCACCTTGTGCAACGACTCCTCGGTGTAGCGGCGGTAATGGCCGACGTGCACGTCGGAGGCTCCGAACCGGTCCGGGTCCTCCGGCACGGACAGGACCAGATGGCCGCCCTTGCGTGCGTGCACCACCCAGCGGCCGAGAGCAGCGGCGTCGTCCGCCATGTGCTCGAGCACCTCGAACGCACACACCACGTCGTACGTGTGTCCCCAGGGGATCGCCCCGGCGTCGCCATGGAGCACCGTGCCCCCGCGCGGCTCGATCCGTTCGCGCGCGATCTCGTACGACGCCGGGTCGGGTTCGATGCCCGTGTACGACGTGTGCTTGGCCAGCCGAGCTCCGACCGCCCCCTGGCCGCAACCGACTTCGAGCACCGTCGTCGGCCGCAGCCGGCCGACCAGCGGTTCCACCACCGCCCAGCGCAGCGCACCGCGGGCCGACAGCGGCGGGTCGGCGTCGGGCCGGTGCGGCTTCACAGGCCGATCCTCCCGGCTCGGCGAGCCAGGCGCTCGACCAGGGGTGCGGCCACGGCAGCCGGCCGGTAGCGGTCATGGGCGACGGCGCGCGCCGCGAGCTGAAGGCGGCGGACCCATCCGTGGTCGTAGGCGAGCGCCATGAGCGCCGACGCCAGTGCGGACGCATCGCCCGGAGGGACGAACACTGCGGCGTCGCGCAGCGAATCCCGTTGCGGCGCAGTGTCACTCGTCACAACGGCGCATCCGGCGGCGGCGGCCTGGAAGACCTTGGTCGGTACGACGGTCAACGCCTTCGCCGTCGTGCCGAAGATCCCCAGGCCGACGTCGTGGGCCGCCACCACTCCGGGGAGCTGCTCGGCGGGCACCCAGTCCTGCCAGGTCACGCCGGCTCGAGCGCCCAGGACGCGCCTGGCCTCGGCGTGGTCCTGCCCGGAGCCCACCAGGGTGACCTCGAGGCGCCTGTCGTCCAGGAGCGGCCCGAGCTCGCCCACCGCCCGAGCGATGGTGATCGCCCCGTGCAGCGGGGTGAACAGCCCGACGAACACGACGCGCACCGGCCGGTCCACGTCCGCTTCGACCGGTCGGGCGGCGCCGGCCCTGAACCAGGACTCCGTCGCCCCGACAGGGACGACGAGCGCGCGCTCGCGGCCGGTGTCGGTCAGCTGGGGCAGACGCTCCGGTGTGTCGACCAGCACCACGTCGGCCGCGCGCAGGGCGGCCGCGTCGAGGGCCCGGAGCAGTCGGTCCTTCGCGCCACCACCGGCGGCCAGGCGGCGGTCCTGCGCGGTGCCGCTGGCCGAGACGAGGTGGTCCAGCACAATGCGTGGGCGCCTCTGCCGCCGCGCCAGCCCGACGCCCGTGACGAGCAACCGGGCCAGCAGGACGTCGAAGTGGCCGAGATAGCCCACCACGACGGCATCGCAGGAGCGGTCCAGCGCGGGCAGCCCCCGCCGGACGAGCCGCGCCCAGCGCACGGCGAGGCGGGCGGCCAGGGCCGGCACGCGCCACGGGCGCCGGAGCAGGTCGACCCGCTGCGCGGTGGACAGGCCCAGAGGTTCGACCACCTCCTCCACGTCCTCGCCGAGCGCGGCCAACCCCTCGAGCAGGACAGCGACCCGGGGATGGGCTCGCGTGTCGTAGGTCCCGAAGCCCAGCCAGCGCACGAGTTCACCGTAGTTGCCTGGCCTAGCCTGTCCGAGTGCTGCGCGTGGTGCGGCCCCTCGTGGCGCTGCTGGTCCTGACTGCCGTCGTCGTCGCCGTCGTGCGCACCTGGCACTCGGTCTCCGGGGAGCTCGGCAGCATCCCGGCCTGGGCCGTCCTGAGCGCGGTCGTCCTCGTGCTGGCCGGACTGGTCCCGACCGTCGCCGCGTGGCGCATCCTGATGGCTGATCTGGGCTCACCGCTGCCGTGGCGGCTCGCAGCCGGCGTGTTCTTCGTCGGTCAGCTGGGCAAGTACCTGCCCGGTTCGCTCTGGGTCGTGTTGGCCCAGTCCGACCTGGCCGCCCGGCACGGCGCGCCGCGGCGCCGTACTGCGGTCGTCGGACTGGTCCAGGTCGGTCTGTCGATCGTCGTCGGGCTGGCGCTGGGCGTTCTCGCGGTGCCGGCCCTCGTCGCCGGGGGCGTCGACCGGGCCTGGCTGTTGGCGCTCGTTGCGCTGCCGGCCGGTGCCGTCATCCTGCACCCGCCGGTGCTGAATCGCCTTGTGGCGCTTGGTCTTCAGCTGTTGCGTCGCGAGCCGCTCGAGCACGAGTTCAGCCGACGGGCCGTTGCCGCCGCCGCCGCAGTGAGCGCGGTGGCGTGGCTCCTGATCGGCCTGCAGCTGTGGGTGCTGGCCGTCGGGCTGGACGCGCCCCCGGGCCGGGCGTTGTTGGCGGCCGGGTTCGGCTACGCCCTGGCTGCGTCGGTAGGGCTGCTCATCGTGTTCGTCCCGGCCGGCCTCGGCGCGCGCGACGTCGCCATCGTCCTGACCCTGGCGACGATGATGCCGCGCTCGGCCGCGACGGCGGTCGCGATCGTGTCGCGGTTCGTCGTGCTGGTCGCCGATCTCATCGCCGCCGCGGCGGGCTGGGCCTACGATCGCAGCGACCGCGAGATCGACCGCATGACGGAGGCCGGATGAGCGAGGCGGAGCAGACCAGGATCTGGCGGCCCGGCCGGCCGGTGGCGGTGGCCGCGACCATCGGGCTGCTCCGGCACGGCCCGCGTGACCCGGCGTACGTCGCTGCGGATGACGGTGCGCACTGGCGAGCCAGCGTGACGCCGGAGGGTCCGGCGACCATCCGGATCACGTCCCGGCCGGACGCTGGTGAGGTGGAGGGCGCCGCGTGGGGGCCGGGTGCGACCTGGGCGCTGGAGACGATGCCGCGCCTGCTCGGCGCCGAGGACGACACCACCGGGTTCGAGCCGCGCCACGACCTCATCCGCGCAGCCGCCCGACGGTTCGCCGGCTGGCGGGTGCCCCGGACCGGCCTGGTGCTCGAGTCCCTGGCGCCGGCTGCGGTCGAGCAGCTGGTGACCGGGCAGGAGGCGTTCAGCAGCTGGCGGCGGCTGCTGCTCCGGTTCGGCCGGCCCGCACCAGGTCCGGTAGAGGCGCTCGGCCTGCGGGTGCCCCCGACCGCGCAGGAGTGGGCGGGCATCCCGTCCT
>JBJMHS010000004.1:0-4122 GCA_045807245.1 Actinomycetales bacterium | reverse complement strand
CACCGGCTGCGTCGCACTCATCTCATGCCGACGAGCGAGGACGACCTGCGATGGCTCGGCCGGAGTATGGGTCATCGGGCGAACCCCGCGCACTCCGTGCAGGGTCAGTGGCAGCGGCAGGCCCGCGAGGTCCGGCGGCTGCACGAGCGGATCTTCTACCGCCCGCTGCTCGCGGCCGTGGCCCGGCTGAGCTCGGATGACGCGAAGCTGAGCCCCGAGGCTGCGCGAGAACGCTTGTCCGCGTTGGGTTTCCGCGATCCAGGTGCTGCCATGAGGCACATCGCCGCGCTCACCGAGGGGGTGAGCCGCCGGGCGGCCATGCAACGCACGCTGCTGCCGGTCATGCTCGGTTGGTTCGCCGACGAGGCCGACCCGGACGCTGGGCTGCTGGCGTTCCGCCGGGTCAGCGACCAGCTGGGCCGCACGCACTGGTACCTCAAGATGCTGCGCGACAGCGGTTCGGCGGCCGAACGCATGGCGCACGTGCTGTCCCGCAGCCAGTACGCCGCGGACCTGCTCCAGCGGGCGCCGGAGGCCGCACTCATGCTCGGCGATGACTCGGGGCTGAGCCCCCGGCCGGCGGCCGCGCTCAGGGACGAGGTGCTCGCCGCCATCCGGCGGCAGGACGACCCGGACGAGGCCCTGGAGAGCGCCCGGGTGATCCGCCGGCGCGAGCTGTTCCGCACCTCGGTCGCCGATCTGGTCGGGCACAGTGACCTCGAGCAGGTGGGCACCGCCTTGACCGACCTGACGGCCGCGGTGGTCAGCGGCGTGCTGGACCTGGCGATCCGTCGGGTCGAGCTGCGGACCGGCGAGCCGGTACCCGTCCGGCTGCTGGTCGTCGGGATGGGTCGCTTCGGCGGCGCAGAGCTGGGCTACGGCAGCGACGCCGACGCGATGTTCGTCTACGACCCGGTCGAGGACGGCGGCGACACGGCTGCGCTCGAGGGCGCGTCGGCCGTCGTCACCGAGCTGCGCCGGCTCCTGTCGGTACCGGGACCGGAGGCGGCGATCGAGCTCGACGTCGGTCTGCGGCCGGAGGGCAAGAACGGACCGTTGGTGCGCAGCCTCGCGTCGTACCGCAGCTACTACGAGCGCTGGTCCCTGGTGTGGGAGGCGCAGGCGCTGCTGCGGGCGCGACCGGTGGCTGGTGACGCCGAGCTGGGCAAGGCGTTCGAGCAGATGATCGAGCCGTTCCGCCGACCCGTGGGCGGCCTGTCCAGCGCCGATGTCCGCGAGGTGCGGCGGATCAAGGCCCGGGTGGAGGCGGAGCGACTGCCCAAGGGGGGCGACCCCAACCGGCACTTCAAGCTGGGCCGCGGTGGGTTGGCTGACGTCGAGTGGACGGTCCAGCTGCTGCAGCTCCAGTACGCCGCCCAGGTCGAGGGACTGCGGACCACCGGCACGCTGCCCGCCCTCGCCGCGGCGGTCACGGCGGGCCTCGTGACGCCCGTCGACGGCAGCGTCCTGCGGGACGCCTGGTCGCTGGCCTCACGGTGGCGCAACGCAACCGCGCTGTGGCGGGGCCGGCCGGTGGACTCCCTGCCCGGGGACCTGCGCGACCGGGACGGAGTGGCCCGCATCCTCGGTTATCCGCCCGGCGCGGGCCAGGCGGCCGAGGACGACTACCTCCGGCTCACCAGGCGGTCCCGTCAAGTCGTCGAACGGCTCTTCTACGCCTAGCCCGTCGGGCCGCGCCTGGTGCGCCGATACGTGTTACGCGGGCTGCCCGATGTTGACCATCCAGTCGATGCCGAACTGGTCGCGGCACATGCCGAACTCGTCGCCCCACATCTGCTTCTCCAGTGGCACGGTGACCGTGCCGGTGCCGGAGAGCTTGTCCCAGTAGCCGCGCAGCTCGTCGCCCTCGGTGCCGCTGAGGCTGACCGTAATCCGGGCGCCCTCGGCGTACTCCATGTGCGCCGGAGTGTCCGCACCCATCAGCGTGTAGCCCTTGGGCGTCTCGAGCTGGGAGTGCATCACCAGGTTGGCGTCCGCACCGTCGCCGGCCCCGAAGTCGGCGAACGTGTTGATGGCCAGCTCGCCCCCGAAGACCGTCTGGTAGAACTCCATCGCCTGGCGGGCGTTGTCCTTGAACTGGATGTACGGGTTCAGTCGCGAGCTCATGAGTGCTCCCCTGTCTGACGGTGCGGTCGGTGTCTGCAGACTAACCACGGCCGGTACGGCGGCGTCAACGGTCGCGCTCGGACCGCAGGCCACCCGCGCCCGTCGCCCCCTCGGTGTTGAGTAGCACGACGACGGAGCCCGCGTGCAGTCCCAGGTCGGCCCGCCGCTGTCCGGCTCCGGAGCCGGAGAGCGCCGCGTCGACGCCGGCCAGCGTTGCCGCCCCGGACGCACCGGCACTGACGCCGAAACCGGCCAGCTCCGCAACGGCCCGCGTTGCCTGGTCCTCGGTCACGGTGACTGCTGCGTCTACCCCGGACTGCAGCAGCGGCCAGGCTGCGCCGGACACCGTGCCGCAGTTGAGCCCGGCCATCACCGTGTGGCCGGTGGGCACCGTGACCGGTCGAGCCGCGCTCAGGCTGGCCAGCAGGCAGGCCGCGGACGCGGGCTCGCAGGAGAGCACCGCGGGGCGCGGGGACGAGTCGGGTCCGCGGTAGTACGCCACCATGGCGGCGGCCAGGGAGCCCACGCCCACCGGGACCGCCACCAGGTCGGGCGCGCCGACTCCCGACGCGGCCAGCTGCTCACTCACCTCGTCGGCCATCGTGGCGTAGCCGTCGACGATCCAGGCGGGCACGGACTCGTAGCCCGGCCAGCCCATGTCCTGCACCAGGATTCGCTCGTCCGCGCCGTGCGCCGCGTCGGCCAGCTCCACGGCCGCGCGGACGGCGTCGTCGTAGGTGCCCTCGACCCGGCGCACCTCGGCGCCCTCACCGGCGATGGCCCGCTCCGGCTCGACCCCGACGAAGTCCGGGATCACCACGACCGAACGCAGCCCGAGCAGCCGGGCGAAATGGGCCACGGCCCGGCCGTGGTTGCCGTCGGTCGCAGTCACCAGACACAGCTCCTGGTCGGCCGCAGCGGCGAGCGCGTCGTCGTACGTCGGGAGGCCCGCCGATCCCGAGCGCTCAGCGAGGATGCGCGCGATGGCCCACGAGGCACCGAGTGCTTTGAAGGCCGGCAGCCCGAACCGGGTCGACTCGTCCTTCACGAAGACGCGCCCGACGCGCCAGCGCCGGGCCAGGTCGGGTACGTCGGTCAGCTGCGTCATCGCGTAGCCCGGCACGGTGCGGTGGAAGCGCCGGGCCGCGCCGGCGTGGTCGGCAGCCGGTGCCCGGAACGTACGCGCGTCCGGGTTCCTGAACCACCCCGGCTCCTCGCCGTCGGCCGTCGTCACGGGCCCCAGGTTAGAGCGACTCGAGCACCTGGCCGAGGTCGTGGCCACCGCGCGCGGCCTTGGCGGTCAGGTAACGGACGTTCGTGCCGGACACGTGCACCGCGGTCGTGACCTGCCGGGTCACCACGATGCCGTTGTCGACCAGCTGGGCGCGCTTGTCCGGGTTGTTGCTGAGCAGCGCGATGGTGCAGACGCCGAGGGCACGCAGCATCTGGGCTGCGACGGTGTAGTCGCGCTCGTCCGGGGCGTGGCCGAGGGCGAGGTTCGCGTCGTACGTGTCAAGACCCTGGTCCTGCAGCGCATACGCGTCGAGCTTGTCGTACAGGCCGATGCCACGGCCTTCCTGACGCAGGTACAGCAGGTACCCCCCGACGACACTGATCCGCTGGACCGCCTCCCGCAGCTGCGGTCCGCAGTCGCAGCGCTCGCTGCCCAAGGCGTCACCGGTGAGGCACTCGCTGTGCAACCGGACCAGCGGCACCTGACCCGGCTCGCCGAGACCGATGGCCAGATGCTCGCGGCCGTCAGCCAGTCCGTGGAAGGTCACGAGCCGGGCCGGCGTGACCAGGTCGCCCAGGCGCATGTCGATGACCACCTGGCGGCGGATGGTCGCGGTGCGGACTGCGTTGACGGTCATGAGGCCCCGAACCGGTCTGACAGTGCGTACTGCAGGAGGGCGACGTCTCCGATCCGCTGCACCTCGGCCAGCGTCGCCCGCCGCTGCGAGGACCAGGGAAAGCGTCCGTTCTCGACGAACCGCT
>JBJMHS010000003.1:0-23918 GCA_045807245.1 Actinomycetales bacterium | reverse complement strand
CCAGCGCCAACGGCTGACCGTCGAGCATCCGGCACAGCTCGGCGACCGCGGCCGCGTTGTCGGCCGTCACGGCGAAACCCGGTGCAACGGCCCGGGCCCGATCCACGAACAGCTGCACGGATGCGCTCGCCTGCACCTCTTCGGGGTCGGTGGCGTTCGCCGCCGGTACGGCGAGCGGTCCCAACGGCACCTGGTGCTCGTCGCGCAGGCGCAGGGCGATCCGGCTGGTCAGGACCAGACGCAGCCCGGGGATCCGGTCCACCAGCTCGACCACGGTGTGCGCGAGCCGGGAGGCCGTCACCATCTGCTCGAGGTTGTCGAGCACGACGACGACGCGCTGCTCGCCGAGCTCTTCGGCGAGCAGGTCGACCAGGTCCTGCCCCGGCCACTCCGGCTCGAACCCGAGCACCTGGACGACCGTGGCCAGCAGCTCGTCCTCGTCCGACACCGTGGAGAGCGGTACGACGGCAGTGCGCGTGGTCGCGGCGACCTGCTCGGCGATGGCCAGGGCCAGCCGGGTCTTGCCGATGCCGCCAGGGCCGACGAGGGTCACGACCCTGACGTCCGGGTCGGCCAGCAGCGCGAGGGCGCGCTCGAGCTCGGCCTCCCGCCCGAACAGCTCGGAGCCCGGGCTGCGCAGCCGCTCCAGCGGTTTCGGTGCTGCCGCTGTCGGCGCGCGCGGAACGTCGCCGGCCCGCCGGCTACGTTCCTGGGGGGTCGCCGGCTCCGGTGCCGGCAGCGGCGCCAGCTCCTGCCGTAGCACGGCGGTCTGGACCGCGCGCAACGACGGGCCGGGGTCGACGCCGAGCTCGTCGGCGAGCTGGGACGTGGCGGCGGCGTACGCGGCGAGCGCGTCCGCCTGGCGGCCCGAGTGGTACAGCGCCGTCATCAGCCGGCCGACCAGGGCCTCGTCGAGCGGGTACAGCCGGACCAGCTGCTCGAGCTCGGCCACCGCGTCCGCGGGCCGGCCGAGCCGGGTCAGCGCTTCGGCGTGCTCGGCCCGCGCGGTCACGTGCCGCGTCTCGAGCCGGGTGCGGACGGCGGACACGTCCTCACCGTCGAGGTCCGGCAGCGGCCGCCCGCGCCACAGGCCGACCGCCTCCATCAGCGTCCCTCGCGCCGCCTGGACGTGACCGGCCGCGAGCTGGTCGTGCCCCTCGTCGGCGAGCCGTTCGAACCGGGTCGCGTCGACGGCGTCGCTGGGGACGTCGAGCAGGTAGCCGCCCGAGCCGCTGCGGATGAGCGGCTCGGCCTCCGCGCCGACGGCCAGGGCCCGGCGGAGGCGAGACACGTAGACCTGCAGGCTGTTCGCCGCTCCCGCGGGCGGCCGGGTCTCTCCCCACACGCCGTCGACCAGACGGTCCGTGCCCACCGTCGTACCGGCCGAAAGGGACAGAAGGCTCAGCAGAGCCCGCGGCTGGGGGCCGCCGAGCGTGACCGCGTGCCCGTCGACCAGGACCTCCAAGGGGCCCAGCAGGCGGATCTCGACGCGGTGCTCTGTCGGCACCGTTGAACAGTAGGGCCACCCAGCCGGCCCTGTTCAGGGCTCGTTCAGGGTTTTGCAGGCGCCTCCCGGAAATCTCGTGCTCGCCAGAGAGCCCGGCTCAGCAGCAGGGGACGACAGAGAAAGAGGTGATGGCGGTGCGATCGGTTAAATGGACCGTCTGACATGACTATCTCTGACGACCTGTTGGTGTCCGCACCTCCCCCGTCGGACAGCCCGGCAGTCGTGCTGGTCGAAGCGCCCGGCGTGCAGGAGAGAGCACCCGGGCCTTCGATCGTGTCCACCGTCCAGGTGGAGCAGCGCGACGACCGGACCGAGCAGGGCCCGGCCCGGTACCGGGACGTCTTCGCGGTGCGCGAGTACCGCGGGATGTTCACGGCCGAGCTGTTCTCCCTCCTGGGCGACCAGGTGGCCGCGGTCGCGGTCGCGGTGCTCCTGTACGAGCGCTCCGGCTCACCGTTGCTCGCTGCGCTCGGGTACGCGACGGCGTTCGTGCCGTGGGCCGTGGGTGGACCGCTGCTGTCGGTGCTCGCGGACCGGTTGCCGGCCCGGCGGGTGATGATCGGGGCCGACCTGGCTCGCGCTGCCCTGATCGGCGTGGCCGCGGTGCCGGGGCTGCCGTTGCCGGTCGTCGGACTGTTGGTGCTCGTGGCCGCGTTCCTGGCCCCGCCGTTCGACGCGGCGGTCTCCTCGACGCTGCCCAAGGTGCTCGACGGCGAGCGCTATCCGCTCGCCATCTCGATCCGGTCGACGGTGACCCAGTTCAGCATGCTGGCCGGGTTCGCCGGTGGCGGGATCCTGGTCGCCGCGATCACGCCCAGCGGCGCCCTCGCGCTCGACGCGCTCACGTTCGCGCTGTCGGCGCTCCTCCTCTCGGCGCGGCTCCGGCCGCGTCCGGCCGCGATGGCCGAAGTCCCGTCCACCGGGTTGCTCGGGGATGCGGTTGCCGGACTTCGTGTCGTCGCGGCCGACAGGCGCCGCTTCGGCCCGCTCCTTCTGGGGCTGGCCGGAGCGGCGTACATCGTCGTACCGGAAGGCATCGCCACCGCGTACGCCCACACGCTGGGGTACGGCGCGGCTGCGGTCGGACTGCTCATGGCAGCGGTCGCGACCGGTCACGTCGTCGGTTCGGTCGCGGTCGGTCGCGTGATGACCGACCGCCAGCGGCGCGCGGTCATGTGGCCGATGGCGCTCCTGGGCACGGTCCCGTTGGTCGGCTGCGCGGCCCAGCCCGGTCTCGCGGTGACCTGCGTCCTGTTCGCGCTCGCGGGCGTCTTCAGCTCCTTCCAGGTCAGCGCGAACACCGCGTTCGCGCTGGCGGTGCCCAGCGAGGCGCGGGGGCGCGCGTTCGGGCTGGCAATGACCGGCATGTACGGCGTGCAGACCGTCGCGGTCGTCCTGGGTGGTGCGGCCGCGACGGTCTGGCCGGCGAGCTCCGTGGTCGCCGGCGTCGCGCTGGTGAGCGCCGTCCTCATCGTGTTGCTGCGCCCGTTGCTGCTGCCGGCGCCCCGCGGTCACCACCGGGTGCGGCGCATCGAGCTGGCCTGAGCGTTCGCTCGGCCGCCGTCGTGCACCCCGCCATCGTGTACCCCGCCCAGGTGGGACCTTTCCGAGCGCTGACGGGCACCTGACCGCACGCTTACGGCGATGCGACAGACCTAGCCGGGGGCGTCGGCCCGCCCGTTGACTCGAGACGTTCCCAGAACCTCCTCTCTCCGGAAGGACGTCTCGTGAAGCTCAACCTCGCGCGCACTCTCGGCCTGGCGGCCGTCGCTGCGCTCGCCGTACCGGTGACTGCGGCCACCTCCGCCGGCGCCGCGACGGGCTCGTCGGCGAAACAGCTCGTCGGCCATGTCTACGAAGCCACGAACGTGGCCGGCCCGAACGCCGTGCAGGTGTTCGACCGGTACGCCGACGGCCACCTGGCCGCGCACGGCACCGTCGCCACCGGCGGCCGGGGCGCCGGCGCGTCGCTGCACTCGCAGGGCGGCCTGGTCCGTTCGGGCAGCCTGCTGCTGGTCGTCAACGGCGGCGACGACACGGTCTCGTCGCTGGCCATCACGAGCAACGGGCTGAGGCTGCGCTCGGTGGTGCCGTCGGGCGGCGACCTGCCGGTCAGCGTCACGGCGTACGGGCACACGGCCTATGTCCTGAACCAGGGCGACAGCACGATCTCGGGCTTCCGGATCGGTGCCAACGGCAAGCTGCAGGTGCTGCCCAGGTCGACGCGTCACCTGCGCACTTCCGGGGGGACGGCCGACGCGGCGCAGGTCTCGTTCCAGCCCAACGGCCGCCACCTCGTCGTGACCGAGCGCGCGACGAACGCGATCGAGGTGTTCCCGGTCGCGGGCGGCTACGCGGGTGCGGCCACGAGTACGCCGAGCGCCGGGGTCACGCCGTACGGGTTCGACTTCGACCGGCACGGCGACCTCCTCGTGTCGGAGGCGGCCGGGTCGGCCTCGTCGTACCGGCTCGGTGACCGCCTGCACGTCATCAGCCCGGCGGTGTCCGACACTCAGGCCGCTCCGTGCTGGCTGGTCACGACGCCGCAGGGCGGGTGGGCGTTCGTCGTCAACTCGGCGAGCGCGTCCATCTCGTCGTACCGGGTCGGCTCCGATGGTGCGCTGACGCTCGTTGCGGCGGCCGCGGCAACTACCGGCGCGGGCAGCGCGCCGACCGACGCGACGATCTCGCCGAGCGGCCGGATCCTCTCCGTGCGGTTGGGCTCGGGTGCCGTCGCCAGCTACGGCATCGGGACCGGCGGCGCCCTGACCGGCACGGGCACGGCTTCGGGCCTGGCGGCCGTGGGCAGCGCGGGCCTCGCCTCGGACTGACGCCGGTCCGAACGCCGACGATGCAACCTCCCGTCATCCTTGACGGGAGGTTGCATCCGTTGCGGATCACCTAGGTGTCAGCGCGCGGCCGGAGGAGACGCCGACCACGCGCTGACCGCTTCGGGGGGTGGCTGGGTGCCGCGTCAGCGGACCCGGGCCATCGCGATGTAGAGCCAGCCGAGCATCGTGCTCCTTCCGCGGATCGGTGCGCGGTCCAGGGGCGCGCACGGGACAACGGTGGCAGTCAGCGACGGCCTGATCAGGGGATCAGCCCAGGACTCACTCGTCCGGGGGATAACCCCACCCCGAGAAGGCCAGGTGCCGTCCTGGCCCGGGTCTGTGGACGGCCCCTAGCGTTGCGGTCATGACGACAGACGCGGCACGGTCGCCCGGTGCCCTGGTCCGCGTGATTGCCGCGCCCCTGTCCGGACGCACCTGGCGGGCGACGATCTTCGCCGCGTTGAGCGGACCGATCGGGCTGGCGTCGTTCATCTTCTTCTGGGTGTCGACCGCGGTCAGCATCGGCCTCGTTGCCGTCTTCCTGACCGGCGTCGTCCTGCTGTGGGGCGTCCTGACCCTCGCGCACCAGCTGGCTCGGTTCGAGGGCTGGCGGTCCGGCGTCTACCTGGGCCGGCCCATCGACGTACGGCGGGCGGACGCCGGCGGCAGCGTGCCGCGCCGCATCGTGCGTCGGCTGGGCAGCGGGCGCAGCTGGATCGAGCTCCTGTACGGCTTGCTGGTCCTGCCGCTCATGGGCTGGATCGGGTACGCCATCGTCGTCGGCGCCTGGGGCATGACGTTGCTCTACCTCACCTTCCCGCTGTACGGATGGACGGGGATCGCCCAGGGCCCGGCCACGTCGTGGGGCCTGCCGTTCCTGGCGTCCGCGGTCCTGCACGTCGTCGCCGGCGCGTACGCCGCGATCATCGCCTCGTGGATCGCCGTCGGCGTCGCCGAGGGTCAGCACGCGGTGGCCCGTCTGTTCCTGGCGGCCAGCCGGGAGGAGGAGCTCGAGGCCCGGGTCGAGACGCTCACCGAGTCCCGCGCCGGCCTGGTCGACGCGGTCGACGCCGAGCGCCGGCGGATCGAGCGCGACCTGCACGACGGTGCCCAGCAACGGCTCGTCGCCGTCGCGATGACCCTCGGCCGGGCCGGGCAGCAGTTCGAGAACGACCCGGAGAACGCACGCCGCCTGGTCGAGGAGGCCCACGGCGAGACCAAGGCCGCGCTCGTGGACCTGCGCAACCTGGCCCGAGGCATCCATCCCGCCGTCCTCACCGACCGCGGCCTGAACGCTGCGCTGTCCGCTCTGGCCGAGCGCGCGCCGATCCCGGTCGACGTGTCGGTCCTGGTCGCCCCGCGCCCGAGCGCGACCGTCGAGGCGGTCGCCTACTTCGTCGTCAGCGAGGCCCTCACGAACGTGGCCAAGCACGCGAAGGCCAACCGGGCCCGGGTCAGCGCGCTGCGCGTCGGCGACCTGCTGACCGTCGAGGTGGTCGACAACGGAGTCGGCGGTGCCCGGCTCGAGCCCGGCTCCGGCCTGGCCGGGCTGCGCGACCGCGCCCGCTCGGTCGACGGGACCTTAACGCTGACCAGTCCGGCCGGTGGGCCGACCGTCCTGAAGGTGGAGCTGCCATGCGCGTCGTGATCGCCGAGGACGCTGTCCTGCTGCGCGAGGGCCTGACCCGGCTGCTCGCCGAGGCCGGCTTCGACGTGGTGGCAGGGGTCGAGAACGGCGAGGACCTGATCCGCGCCGTCGAGGAGCACCAGCCGGACCTCTGCGTCGTCGACGTCCGGATGCCACCGACCTGGACCGACGAAGGTGTCCGCGCCGCACTCGTGCTGCGTCGCCAGTGGCCGCACGTCGCCGTCGTGGTCCTGTCCCAGTACGTCGAGGAGACCTACGCCGTCGACCTCATCGCGGGCGAGACACGCGGCGTGGGCTACCTGCTCAAGGACCGGGTCGCCGACGTCGGCGAGTTCGTGGAGGCGCTGAAGCGCGTCGCGAGCGGCGGTACCGCTCTCGACCCCGAAGTCGTCGGGCAGCTGCTCGCCCGCAGCCGCCGGCTCGACCCGCTGGAGCGGCTCACCGCCCGCGAGCGCGACGTGCTGCGGCTGATGGCCGAGGGCCGCTCGAACGCCGCGATCGCCAGCCACCTCGTCGTCACCGACGGTGCCGTGGAGAAGCACGTCAGCAACATCTTCAGCAAGCTCGACCTCCCGCCGGCCGAGCAGGACCACCGTCGCGTCCTCGCCGTCCTGCGCTACCTCGACTCCACCGACCCGGCAGACCCCAAGGAGCACTGACCATGTCCGTCACGGCACCCACCCCGCCACCGCCCCCCGCGCCGATGCAGCCCGCGCAGCCGCCTCCCCCGCCTTCCAGCGGAGCGTCCGGCGCGACCATCGCCCTGCGGATCGGTGCCGTCATCACGGGGGTCCTCATCATCCTCGCGGCGCTGAACCTGTTCTCCCTGACCGCGGGCCGCTCGTCGGACGACCTGCACCGGTCGTTCGCGCTGACCGGCCAGACGCTCACCATCCACTCCGACTCGGCCGATGTGACGCTGCTGCCGAGTACGACGGGTGGCATCGAGATCGACCGCCGGGCGCGCGTGCCGCACGGGCAGCACATGGGCGAACCGACGTTGAGCGGCGACCTGCTGACGCTGCCGGCCGACTGCCACTCCGGGGCGTTCGGCTGGCTCTGGTTCTGCTCGGTCCACTACGACGTTCGGGTGCCGGCCGGCCTGCAGCTCGACGTGCGGGCCGGGTCGGGGGACGTCGGTGCCAACGCGATCCAGGCGGCGAGCCTGAACCTGCACACGGGGTCCGGTGACATCGACGTCGAGAGCGCCGACGTCCCGGCCCTCACCGGCGACACCGGCTCGGGCGACGTCAACGGCACCGGCCTGGTCAGCACCTCCACGGTGCTCAAGACCGGTTCCGGCGACGTCGACCTGACGTTCCGGCGGGCCCCCACGACCGTCCAGGCGCGCACCGGGTCGGGCGACATGAACATCCGCGTGCCGCGGGACACCAGCCTGTACTACGTCCTGGCCCGCACCGGGTCGGGCGACCTGCACAACCGCATCCGGTCGATCGGTCAAGCCCCAGCCGGCTCCGGGACGTCCCGGTTCATCGACGCGCAGACCGGCTCCGGGGACATGACGATCGAGTACGCCGACTGAGGCCCTGTACCGCTCTGCACTGACTCCGCAGGGCAGACGCCAAGCATCGCGCATCTAGCACGAGGGCGGTCGAGTCGACTCGGCTGCCAGCAGTGATCGCGATGACGGCTTCGATGAGGTTGTAGGAGATGGTCGCGAGCACTAGTAGACGAACGCGTGCGTTAGCCGGTCCCGGCGCGCAAGATCCTCACTGTGGTCGCGGCCACGACAGCGATGCTAGACAGCCCGGTGCCCCCGCCCAGCAGCTCTGGGCCGGGGCACCGTCTTCTACGGCTGGCCGTCCAGCGGCCCGAAGTCGTGCTCGAACTGCTTTGCCGCCTGCGGGGTCTCGAAGTCCAGGTCCGCAATGGAGGCTCCTCGGGCCGCTAGCCACCGATCGAGCCACGGGCGGCTTTGGATCGGTTCCCCGGAGTTGGGCCAGCCGATGTACCAGCTGCCGCTTACCGACATGAGGAGGTAACTGCCTAGGGGAGGATCCGCGGCTGCGGGTGGACCGGCCGATCTGGCCGCGGTCACGGCCTGCGGGGATGGTTGCTCGCGCACGACTTGCAGGCGCTCCCGTCCGTTGTCTTGGTGACTGGCGATCAGAGCCGCGCGATAGGCCGTTATCAACTCGGCAACCTGGGTGGCGGACTGGGCAACCGGAATGGTGGCTCCGTCGACCATGGTTACTGTCGTGTCTGGGCCGTCCTCCACGCTAAGAATCAGGTCCGGGTTCAGTGCGAAGCGTTGGCCGGATGGCCGGGTCAGCATGATCACGTCACGGTCACTCCGTCTCGCTCCTCAGTAGCCAGGCACCGGTGCCCGACTGGGCAAACCTTGCCGAACCCAGCCGGGTCACCGGCCCGAGGCGGGCCATCCATGGCCGGGCCCCGCACCTGAGGACCCCCCGAACCGCCCCACGTCTTCGCCGAAGGGCGGCCCTTGTTGCAGGGTAACCAGCCCGCATGACCCTGGTTAGGGCCCCTTTGCGCGTCCATCTTGATGCAAACGGGCCGACCGGAGCCGTCGAGCGGGCAGCAGTCAGAACCGGCCTGAACGCGTTTGGGTGACGGCCCGCTCTGCTCGGCAGAGTCAGTGCGGGCCGTCACTAGCGATCGCACAGCGCTCAGCCACGGCCAACGATCGATTACGCCACCCATGTGCTGAGGTAGGGCCATGAGCGAGCAGGGATGGCGGGACTTCCTCGAGGCCGAGGCCGGCGGTGACTGGGTCGTGCTGCACGGTGGTGCCGTGGCCGTGTACCTGCTCCCGTCGATGACCGCGGCCGCGGGACTCGCCCAGGCGCTGGCTGGCGTCCCGGGCTTCGAGGAGTCGGGGGCGCTGATGACAATCACCGCCGACCAGCTGACCGTCCGCCTCACCCGTGGCGTCTTCCGTCTGGAGCGGGGGCACGTCGAGCTGGCCCGGGCGGTGTCGGAGCTTGCTCGGGCTCACCAGGCGGTGGCCGACCGCACCCGGGTCCAGGAGGTCCAGCTGGCTGTCGCGGCCCGCCCCGACGAGGTCGACGTCGGCTTCTGGCGCGCGGTGCTCGGATACTCCGCCTTGGACGAGGACAACGGCGTTGACCCGCTCGGCCACGGGTCCACGGTCTGGCTGCAGGAGCTCGACCCGGACAAGGCGTTGCGGCACGCGATGCACGTCGATGTGTCGGTGGCCCGGGAGCAGGCCGCGGAACGCCTGGCGGCTGCGTTGGCGGCCGGAGGCCGCGTCGTCCAGGAGTGCGCAAACCCCCCGGCGTGGATCCTGGCCGACCGGGCCGGCAACCGCGTCTGCGTCGCCGCCTGGCCCGACGGGGCCGAGCCAACCGCACCGCCCCGAACGTAGCGAAACGCAGCTTGCGCGGGCTCGGATGCCGAGGCACTCTATTACCGCTTCTTCGGTCAATGATCGTCGAGGAGGTGGCACTCATGACCGCGGATCTCACCCTCGGGCAAGGGGTTGAGGCTGAAGCTGAGGATCTCGATGCCGCCCGGCAGGAGATCGCGAATCTCAAGGCAGGGCTGGAAAGCCGCCACGTGATCGGGCTCGCGCAGGGCCTGCTGATGGCCCGGTTCCAGATTAGTCAGGAGCAGGCCTTCCACTATCTGGTCCGCCGCTCGAACGAGAGCAACGTGAAGCTGCGCGAGGTCGCCGCCCAGACGGTCGAGGAATGGCTTCCGCAGCCACCGAACGGCCAGGACACCGCGGTCGCGCCGCCTCGGCCGGCTCCGCCGCCCTGATCCGCGCCGCTCCTGGCCGATACCGGCAGAGCTCGCCGGACCTGTCCACGATGTGCGCCCATCGCGTAGCGTCCGCACGTGGGCATGCTCAACAGCGTGGGGATCGTGCTGCACCCGGACCGGTCACCGGACCAGGCGGTCCAGCAGGTCGTGGCCTGGGCCAAGGCTCACGAGCTCCCGGTCTACGCCCTCGCAGAGGAGGTTGCGCGGATCGCCTGTGACGCCGTACCGGTCTCGGCGGACCGTCTGGCGGCCGAGTCGAGCATGGTCATCAGCCTCGGTGGTGACGGCACGATGCTGCGGGCCCTTCGGCTGGCCGGGCCGCACGAGCGACCTGTCCTCGGCGTCAACTTCGGCCGGCTGGGCTTCCTGGCCGAGGTCGACCTGGACGAGCTGGAGGATGCCCTGTCGGCGGTGGACTCGCACGCCTTCACCATCGAGTCGCGCACGGCGGTCACCTGCAGCGCATGCGACCCGACCCTGACGGCCTTCAACGACGTGGCGCTCGTCCGGGTGCCGGGCGACAAGGTCGCCGCCGTCGAAGTAGTTGTCGATGGACAACCGTTTGTCCGGTACGCCGCAGACGCGGTCATCATCTCGACACCGACCGGCTCCACCGCGTACGCGTACTCGGCGGGCGGCCCGATCGTGTCGCCGACGGTCGACGGCCTGTTGGTCATCCCGGCCGCACCGCACTCGACCTTCAACCGCGCCATCATGCTGAGCGGCAGCGAGCACCTCGAGCTGCGCGTGCTGGGATCGAGCGGCAGCCTGGCCGTCGAGGTCGACGGCATCGTGAGCGGCCGGGCGAAGGCCGGTGACACCTTGGTCTTCCGGATGGTGCGCGACGCCGGCCGGGTGGTCCGGTTCGGGCGCACCACGTTCTACGAGCGGGCGCGGCGCAAGCTTCAGGTCTCGGGGAGCGCAGAAGCCTTCTGAGTCGGCGTTGGCAGGGCCTCGAGCCCGTCGATACTGGTCGCGTTGCGCGTCCGCCAGTACGCGTCGAAGTAGTCTGCGTCGCGGCTGTCGGCGTGCCGGTCGAGCAGGTCGCGATCCGCGCGCAGGTCCATCAGCGGTACGGCGAACCCGCACGAGTCGGAAACCCGCTCGACGTCCACCACGACGACAGATCGCTGCCCCAGCTCCCGTTGCTTCGGGAACCGCCGTCGCAGCCCGCTGAACTCGCCGTCGCCGGCGAGCACTACCCGGCCCCGGCCGTGCAGCCGCACGATGTTCGGCGGCCCGTCGAACGCGCAGAACAGAACGACGATGCGGCCGTTCTCCCGCAGGTGAGCGATGGTCTCCGCCCCCGAACCCGTGTAGTCGAGGTAGGCGACCTGCAGGGGCCCCAGCACCGCGAACGTACCGGCCATGCCCTTGGGCGAGAGGTTGACGTGACCGTCCGGGGACAGAGGCGCAGTCGCGACGAAGAACACCGGCTGCGCCATCAAGAAGGCAGCCATCCGTTCGTCGATCGCGGGGTGGACCTTGCTCATGCCCCCAGTGTTGCGCCTCGCGCGCCCGGCGGGGCACCGCCCCGGCATCGGGCAGCTCTGCCGCGATTCGTCTGGCACGAGCGCGCGACCCGCGAGACGCTGGGACTTCCGCGCCTCTTCGGGGAAGGAGATCGATGATCGAACATCGTCCTTCCCTGGCGCTCACTGCTGGGCGACCCCTGAGCCTGGGCGACCGCTGCGGCACCTGGCCGCTCCAGGTTGCCCCGCAGCTGACCAAGGTGCGAGCCTCGATCGAGGAGCTGGCCCGGCACCGGTACGCACACCCCTCGCTCGACCCGCCCGAACCGTCGTTGGCCGGCGTCCTGGAGCGGCTGGCTCTCGTGGTCAGCGAGCTGGGAGGCAACGCGCTCCGGCACGGTCAGGCGCCCGTCGTGGTCAGCCTGAGCCGCCTCCACGGCGGGTGGCTGCTCAACGTGGCTGACGGCGACGTCGACTCGCGACCGGAGGTCCACCCGAGCGCTGAGCTGGGCCATCGCCACGGCCTGCAGGTCGTGGCGATCGTGTCGGACCAGGTGGGCTGGTACGTCGCCGACGGCGCGAAGAACGTATGGGCCGTCGTACCAGACAACACCCCCGCCGGGCTCGCCGACCTGATCAGCTTCTGACCGCCATGTCGCCCGTGTTCGACGCCGTCGTGGTCGGGACCGGGTCGGGCGGCAAGATCGCGGCGATCGAGCTGGCGCGCCAGGGCCGCTCGGTGCTCGCGGTCGAGCGGGGGCGGTTCGGCGGTGAGTGTCCGTACGTCGCGTGCGTCCCGTCCAAGTCGCTGCTGCTGTCGGCCCAGGCCGGGCTCGGCTGGGCCGAGGCCGTCGAGCGTCGCGAGCGCGCGACGGCCGGTCGCGACGACTCGGGATCGCGACAGAGCCTGGTCGACGAGGGCGTGACGGTACGGCGGGGGACGGCCAGGCTGGCCCGGGCGGACCTGGCCACGGACGGGTTGCGGGTCGGCATCACCGGGCCGGACGGTGAAGGCCAGGTTCAGGCGCGGATCGTAGTGCTGGGCACGGGAAGCTCGGCGGTACGGCCACCGATCAAGGGCCTGAGCGCCGTACCGACCTGGACCAGCGACGAAGCCCTGTCGACGCCGGACCGACCCGACCACCTGGTCGTCATGGGTGGAGGGGCGGTCGGCTGCGAGCTCGCTCAGGCCTTCGCCCGGCTGGGGTCGCAGGTCGTGCTCATCGAGGTGGCCGACGGTCTGCTGCCCGGCGAGCCCTCGTGGGTCGGCGGGCTGGTCGCCGACGCGCTGCGGACGGACAGTGTCGACGTTCGAACGTCAGCGCAGGCCGAGCGGGCAGAACCATTGGGCACCAACGCATTTCGGCTGGTCCTCGCGGACGGCGCGGTGATCGGGGGCGAGCGGTTGCTGCTCGCGGGTGGCCGGAGTCCGAACAGTGGCGACCTCGGCCTCGACGAGGTGCACGCTCGCGTGGACGACGACGGCGCCGTGGCGATCGACGCCCGATGCCACGTCCTCGACCACGACGGCCGGCCGGTCCCGGGCTTGTACGCCGTTGGCGACCTCACCGCCGAGTCCTCGTTCACGCACAGCGCCAACTACCAGGCCCGGGTCGTCGCGGCGGATGCGCTGGGTCGGGGGTACGACGCGGACTACGTCGCGGTCCCGCGCGCCGTCTTCGTGGAGCCGGCGGTGCTCTGCGTCGGCCTCACCCCTGACCAGGCCGGCGAGCAGGGCCTCCAAGTCCGCACAGCCCGGTTCGACCTCGCCGACGTCGACCGGGCGACCCTGGTCGCGGGCCTCGGCCCGGCCGGGCCGTCCGGTCGGGTGTCGGGAGGCGTGGAGCTGGTGGCCGACGCGGGGACCGGGACCCTGGTCGGGGCCGCCTGCGTGGGGCCGGACGCCGACGGCTGGGCGGCCCAGCTGGCGCTCGCGATCAGGGCCCGCCTCCCGCTGGAGCTGCTGGCCGACCACCTGCAGGCGTTCCTGTCCTGGCCCCAGGCCATCCACCCCCCGGCGCGGGAGCTGGCGATGCAGTTGAAGATGGGCGAGTGACGCCCGAGACAGTCGGCGGTGGCGAGGGTCTACCTCCGCACGTTCGAGTGGCCGTCGTCGGCGCCGGTTTCGGCGGGCTGGGGGCGGCCATCCGGCTGCTGCAGTCCGGCGAGCGCGACATCGTCGTCTTGGAGAAGGCCGACGACGTGGGCGGCACCTGGCGGGACAACACCTACCCGGGGTGCGCCTGCGACGTACCGTCCGTCCTCTACTCGTTCTCCTTCGCGCTCAAGCCGGACTGGACACACTCGTTCTCGCGGCAGGGCGAGATCTGGGACTACCTGCGGGACTGCGTCGAGCGGTACCGGCTGCGGCCCTATCTCCGTTTCGGTGTCGAGCTGCTGCAGGCGACGTGGGACGAGGCAGCCTGCCGATGGTCCATCGTGACGAGTGCCGGTGAACTGTCAGCAGACGTGCTGGTCGCCGCGACCGGACCGCTGTGCGAACCTCGCATCCCGGAGCTCCCGGGGCTGGAGTCGTTCCAGGGCACGGTGTTCCACTCCGCCCGCTGGCGTCACGACCACGACCTGACCGGTCGCGAGGTGGCCGTCGTAGGGACCGGCGCCAGCGCCATCCAGTTCGTCCCGCAGATCGCCCAGCAGGTGCGCCGGCTCACGGTCTTCCAGCGCACCCCGCCGTGGATCGTGCCGCGCTCCGACCGCCGGCTCAGCCGGCTCGAGCACGCGGCGTACCGGCGTTTCCCTTTCCTGCAGCGCTGGGTACGACGAGCGGTGTACGCCGGCCGCGAGGTCGTCGTCCTGAGCATGCTGCACCCACGGATCGCCCGCGTACAGCAGCGGATCGCGCAGACGCATCTGCGGCGCAGCGTGGCCGACCCTGCGCTGCGCGCGGCGATGACGCCGGACTATGCCATGGGCTGCAAGCGCATCCTCATCTCCAGCGACTACTTCCCCGCGATCCAGCGCGACAACGTCCGGCTGGCGACGACGGCCGTCGCCGAGGTGCGGCCGCACTCGGTCGTCGGCGCCGACGGGGCCGAGCATCCGGTCGACACCATCATCTTGGGCACCGGCTTCCATGTGACCGACCAGCCGATCGCCGACCGGGTGACCGGCCGAGGCGGCCGCCTGCTGGCCGACCACTGGGCGGGCAGCCCCAAGGCGTACGACACGGTGACGGTCCACGGGTTCCCGAACTTCTTCCTCGTCCTCGGGCCCAACAGCGGCACCGGGCACACCTCGGTCGTCCTCATGGCGGAGGCGGAGATCGAGCACCTGCTGGCGGCGCTGCGGCATCTGCGAGCGACGGGTGCCGACGCCCTGGAGCCGACCGAGCAGGCCGAGGCCGCGTTCGTCCGGGAGGTCGACCGCCGGATGTCGGGCAGCGTCTGGACTGCGGGTGGCTGCCGCAGCTGGTATCTCGACGTCACGGGCCGCAACTCGGCGCTGTGGCCCGGGTTCACCACGCCGTTCCGGCGCCGGCTGCGGACGTTGCGCCCGGGTGACTACCGGCTGACCGTCCGGTCCCAGGCCGCGGACGTGCCGGCGTGACGCGCGGTGCCACCGGCGCCGGGCCGCTGGCCGGCCGCACGG
Organism: Actinomycetales bacterium; assembly: GCA_045807245.1. Taxonomy (GTDB): domain Bacteria; phylum Actinomycetota; class Actinomycetes; order Actinomycetales; family CAVURS01; genus CAVURS01. The sequence continues at coordinate 9,083 of JBJMHS010000003.1, read as the reverse complement.
TCCTGGTGACGGGCGCCGCCCGAGGGATCGGCGCGGCCGTCGCCCGCGAGAGCGCCGCCCGGGGCGCCCGGGTGGCGCTCGTCGGGCTGGAGCCGGATCGGCTGTCGGCGCTCGCGTTCGAGCTCGGGGCCGCGCCCAGCGGCGGGGCCACCTGGGCCGAGGCCGACGTCACGGACCAGGCGCAGATCCAGCAGGCCGTCGTCCGCGTGGCGTCCGCGCTGGGCCGGGTCGACGTCGTCGTGGCCAACGCCGGGGTGGCCAACACCGGGACGGTGGCCACCAACCCCGCCGACGCCCTGGCCCGGACGGTAGAGGTGAACCTCGTGGGCACCATCCGCACGGTCAGCGCGACGCTGCCGCACGTCATCGCGGCCCGCGGGCACTACCTCCTGGTCGCGTCGGCGGCGTCGTTCCTCGCCGTACCGGGGCTGTCGGCGTACTGCGCGTCGAAGGCGGGGGTCGAGGCGTTCGGTGACGCTTTCCGGCTCGAGGTCGCGCACCGCGGGGTGACCGTCGGCACGGCACACCCGATCTGGGTCGACACGGACCTGGTGCGAGATGCCCAGGAGGACCTGCCGCTGTTCCGGCGCATGCTGGCCGAGGCGGGGGTGCCCTTCGGCCGGCCGATCAGCGTCGAGTCCTGCGCCCGGATGCTGGTCGACGGCATCGAGCGCCGCCGCCCGAAGGTCTTCGTCCCGCCCGCGCTCGGTGTCGCCTTCCATCTGCGCGGTCTGCTGACGACGGGGGCGGCGCGGCGCGCGATGGCCCACGAGGCGGCCCGCAACGTACCGCGCTTGGAGGAGGAGGTACGGCGCCTGGGCCGGCCGTTCGGCCGTCACTCAGTCGCGACCAAGAGGCGAACCGACTAGTCTCGCAACATGTTTCGGGCGATAACCAGGCGCTGGACCTGGTTCGTGCCCTCGAAGATCTGGGTCACCTTCGCCTCGCGCATCCACCGCTCGACCGGGAAGTCCTTGGTGTACCCGTAGCCCCCGAGCACCTGCACGGCGTCGGTGGTGACCCGCATCGCGGCGTCCGTGCCGACCAGCTTCGCGCTGGCCGCGACCCGGGTGAACGGCATCCCGGCGTCGCGCATCCGGGCGGCGTGCAGGTAGGTCGCCCGCGCCGCGCCCACGGCCGCGTTCATGTCCGCCAGGAGGAACGCCAGGCCCTGGAACTCGCTGATCGGCCGGCCGAACTGATGGCGCTCCTTGGCGTAGTCGACCGAGAACTGCAGTGCGGCCTGGGCGAGGCCCGTGGCAGCGGCGGCGATGCCGAGGCGGCCGGAGTCCAACGCGGACAACGCGATTCGCATGCCGAGTCCGGGCTCGCCGATGAGCCGGTCACCGCCGATGAGTACGTCGTCGAAGCTGACCAGCGTGGTCGTCGAACCGGTCAGCCCCATCTTGCGCTCGGGTGCACCGAACGACAGCCCCTCGCTGTCGGCGTCGACCAGGAAGCAGGACAGACCGCGCGTCGGATCCTCGCTCGTGCGCGCGAAGACCGAGTAGAAGTCGGCTTCGCCGCCGTGGGTGATCCATGCCTTCGTGCCGGACAGCCGCCAGCCGTCGCCGGAGCGGCTCGCCTTCGTGGCGATCGCCGACACGTCCGAGCCGGCCTCCGGTTCGGACAGGCAGTACGCCCCGAGCCGCTCACCGGACAGCAGGCTCGGCAGCAGGGCGGCCTTCTGCTCCTGGGTGCCGAACTGGGCGAGGGGGAAGCAGGACAGGCTGTGCACCGACACGCCGACGGCGATGGTCATCCAGGCCGCCGCGAGCTCTTCCAGCACCTGGAGGTAGGTCTCGTACGGCTGCCCGCCACCGCCGTACTCCTCCGGGTAGGGCAGGGACAGCAGGCCGCTCCGGCCGAGCAGCCGGAACTGCTCGCGTGGGAAGGCTGCGTGCTCCTCGGCCTCGGAGGCCATCGGCGCGAGGCGCTCGGTGGCGATGCGACGGGTCAGGTCGACCAGCTCGTACGCCTCGCTGGACGGGAGCAGTCGGTCGAACGGCACCTGCCGACCATAACCTCGCCGCGAGCGGGTGGGGGTGCGGCGAGTCCCTTGTGGGTGGGCGAAGTGGATGCTGGACTGTCCCCCGTGACACCGACCCCCTCAGATGGACAGCGCACGCCCGGCCCCTCCGGCGCCGGGGACGCGACGGTGTTCTTCGACGACGGCGTCACGCTGATCCTGCTCTCCGGTGAGATCGACCTGGCCCTGGGCGACGACCTCGAGTACGCCGGCCGGGACGCCATCGACCGGGCCGCGCCGGTGCGGGTGGATCTGTCCCGGGTGAGCTTCATCGACTCGGTGGGTCTGGGCTTCCTCGCCCGGATGGCGTCGGCCGAGCGCGAACACGGCCGGCGGCTGGCTCTCATCGGCGCCCAGCGCAACGTCAGGGAGTCCGTGCACCTGGTCGGGCTGGCCGAGATCGTCGACTTCGTCGAAGCAGCGCGTGCGGACGAGGTGCAGACCGACCCCGAGGGGTGACCGTGGACTGGACCACGACCTGGCACGACCTGACCTCGCTCGACATCCCGTTGCTGGAGAAGGCGCTGCGCACCTTCCTGGTGTACGCCGGACTCGTTCTCCTGCTGCGCCTCGCCGGCAAGCGGGTGCTCAGCCAGCTCAACACGTTCGACCTCGTCGTCGTGCTGCTGCTCTCGAACGTGGTCCAGAACGCCGTCATCGGCCCTGACAACAGCCTGCTCGGTGGACTGCTCGGTGCGTGCTTCCTGATCATGGTCAACGCCCTCTGGGAACGTCTGGCGACCGCGTCCGACGGGACGGCGCGGTTCATCCAGGGGACCCCAACAGTCCTGGTCCAGGACGGTGTCCCGGATCGCGAGGCCATCGTCCGGGTCGGCCTGCGCCTGGCCGAGGTCGAGGCGGCGCTGCGCCGACAAGGCGCCGACCAGCTCGAGGAGGTCAAGCAGGCCAGCCTCGAGCCCGGCGGTGCGATCTCGATGGAGCTCATCCGCGATGCGCGGGATGTGACGTACGGCGAGCTCAGGGCCGGGCTGGAGGAGCTGAGAGCCCACATCGACAAGCGGCTGGCCGCGCTGGAGAGCACCGTCGCGGCAGCGGTCAGGGCAGCGCCCAGTCCACCGGTGTCGCCCCCTGGGCCGTCAGCAGCTGGTTGACCCGGCTGAACGGCCGGGAGCCGAAGAACCCACGGTCCGCCGACATCGGGCTCGGGTGCACGCTCTCGACCCGTGGCGTGTCGCCGAGCAGGTCACGGACGCTCTGGGCGTCCCGCCCCCACAGCAGCGCCACGAGCGGCTTCTGCCGAGCGACGAGTGCCCGGATCGCTTGTGCGGTAACGGTTTCCCAGCCCTTGCCCCGGTGGCTTCCTGGCGTGCCTGGCGCCACCGTCAGGACTCGGTTGAGCATCAGCACGCCCTGGTCGGACCACGGTGAGAGGTCGCCCGAGCTCGGCATCGGCAGGCCGAGGTCCGTGTGCAGCTCGCGGAAGATGTTCTGCAGGCTCCGGGGCAGCGGTCGCACGTCCGGTGCGACCGAGAAGGACAGCCCGACCGGGTGGCCGGAAGTGGGGTACGGGTCCTGGCCCATCACCAGGACCTTGACCTCTGACAGCGGCCGCTGGAACGCGCGCAGGACGTTGTCGCCCGCCGGCAGGTAGCCGCGCCCGGCCGACACCTCGGCGCGCAGGTAGTCACCCATCGCCGTGATCTGGTCCGACACCGGCGCGAGCGCCTGGGCCCAGCCGGGGTCGACCAGCTCCGCCAGCGGCTTGGGCGCCATGGCGTGACCCTAGTCAGCGCCCGGGCGCAGGAACTGGGCACCCGGACCCCGCGCCGCCACCCGGTCACCCGGGTTGGACAGCTGGCAGCGGCGCAACGACAGGCAGCCGCAGCCGATGCAGGACGTGAGCCGGTCGCGCAGCGCCTCCAGGGCCGCGATCTGGTCGTCCAGGCGGCGGCGCCAGCTGTGCGAGAGCTTCTCCCAGTCGGCCTTGGTCGGGGTCCGGCCCTGCGGGAGCCGGCCCAGCGCGTCGTGAATCTCCTCCAGTGACAGCCCGACCTGCTGCGCGGCCCGCACGAACGCGACCCGGCGCAGCTCGACGCGTGGGTATCGGCGCTGGTTGCCGGCCGTGCGTTCGGAGTGGATCAGCCCGACGGACTCGTAGAACCGCAGGGCCGACTGGGCCACGCCGCTGCGCGCGGAGAGCTGGCCGATGGTGAGCATCGGCGGCAGCGGATGCCCGGTCTCCTCAGCAGGGATCGCGTCGGACATGCATCCAGAGTCCCTTGACTTGAAGTGAACTTCAAGTTGCAGAGTCGAACGCATGACGACGTACGGCTATGAAGACCTGACCGCCCTCATCGCCCGGATGAGCGGCGACGAGAAGCACGACGCGGCCTCGTTCAGCACCCTGGACGTGCTCTGGACCTTGTACGACGAGGTGCTCGACGTCGCCCCCGAGCGCGTTGACGACCCGGAACGCGACCGGTTCCTGCTGTCCAAGGGACATGGCCCGATGGCCTACTACGCCGTCCTCGCCGCCAAGGGCTTCGTCAGGCTGGCCGAGCTGGACACCTGGCTCACCTTCGGCTCCCGGCTGGGCGGCCACCCCGACAACACGCTGATCCCAGGGGTGGAGATCTCGTCCGGCTCGCTGGGCCACGGCCTGGGCCTGGCGGTGGGCACCGCGATCGGGCTGGCTGTGCAGGGACGCACCCGCCCCCGCGTGGTCGTGCTGGTCGGCGACGGCGAGCTGGACGAGGGCAGCAACGCCGAGGCGATCCAGTACGCCGCTCGCGCCGGCCTCGGTAGTTTGACCGCGGTCGTGGTCGACAACGAGTCGGCCCAGCACGGTTGGCCGGGCGGCATCGCGGCGCGGTTCGAGGTCGAGGGCTGGACCGCGCAGGACGTGGACGGTCACAACCGCGCCGCTCTGGCCGAAGCCCTCGGCCGGCAGCCGGCCGCGAGGCGCGAAGCGGTCCCGCACGTCGTCGTCGCGCACACCGAACCCGAGCTTGACGAGGAGGACCGATGAGCATCTCGACCGTGACGAGGCCCGAGGAGGCGACGGCCGAGCCCGCGGACAGCATGCGGGAGCGGTTCTACGCGATCGCGCCGGACCTGCTCGACGACAACCCCAGCGCCGTCATGGTCCTGGCGGTGATCGGCAGTGGTTACCTCGACGCCGATGCCAGGGCCCGGCTGGCCGGCCGGATCGTCGACGTCGGCATCCGCGAGCAGCTGCTGGTCAGCGTGGCCGGCGGCCTGGCCCTCACCGGCATCCGGCCGATCGTGCACACCTTCGCCCCGTTCCTCCTCGAGCGCCCGTACGAGCAGGTCAAGCTCGACCTCGGCCACCAGGGCGTCGGTGCGCTGCTGGTCGGCGGTGGCGGCTCCTACGACTGGCCCCAAGGCGGCGAGACCCACTTCGGGCGGCGCGACGTGGCGCTGCTCGACACGCTGGACGGCTGGACGGTGCACGTGCCCGGCCACCCGGACGAGGCGGAGCTGCTGCTGCGCCAGTCGGCCCGCCGTACCGACCGGGTCTACGTCCGGCTGGCCGAGCAGTCCAACCGCACCGCGTTCGACGTCCGCCTGCCGCGGCTGCACGTCGTACGGCGGGGCAGTCAGCGCGCCCGGGCGGCCGTCCTGGCGGTCGGCCCGATGCTCGACCGCACGCTGGCCGCGACCGAGGGGATCGATGTGACGGTGGCCTATGCGGCGACCGTGCGGCCGTTCGACCACGCCGGCCTGCGCGCGCTCCCGGGATCCGACGCCGTCGTGCTGGTCGAGCCCTACCTGGCCGGCACGTCCGCCGGAGAGGTCAACCGCGCACTGGTGGACCGGCCGCACCGCGTCCTCGGCTTGGGCGTGGGTCAGCCCGAGCTCGCCCACTACGGCCGGATCGAGGAGCACGACCGGGCGCACGGCCTGGACCCGGCCGGCATCCGCCGGTCGGTACAGGCGTTCGTGGGCTGACTGGACCGCGACGGCGCAGGGGTGCCGGACTGCGGTTCGCCGCTCCTACACTCCGCAGGTGCACCGATACAACAAGCAGACGGCTGCGCTCGGTAAGGCTGTCCTCGACTACGCGCTGCACCGGCTGCGTCTCGACCCGGTCCCGCTGGACGGACCCAAGTCGGTGGAGGCCCTGACCTCGATCCCGGAGGTCCAGGTCAGTGCGGCCGGCATCGGTGGCCCGGCCGCCCTGGACCTGTTCGCCACCAGGCTGGCGCCGGCCTGCATCTCGATCGACCACCCGCGGTACCTGTCGTTCATCCCGTGCGCACCCACCGAGGCCAGCTCGCTCTTCGACCTCGTCGTGGGCGCGTCCGCGCTGTACGCCGGCTCCTGGCTCGAGGGCGCGGGTGCCGTCCATGCCGAGAACGCCGCGCTGCGCTGGGTCGCCGACCTCGTCGGGCTGCCCGAGGGTGCCGGTGGCGTGTTCGTCCCCGGCGGCACCGTCGGCAACCTGTCCGCCCTCGTCGCCGCCCGCCACACCGCGCGGGCCAACCGGGTGGGCGACCCGCCGCCGCGCTGGAAGGTCGCGGGCACCGCTCATGCTCACTCCTCGATCAAGAGCGCCTGCGAGGTGATGGACGTCGAGTTCGTCGGCGTACCGGTCGACGACAGGGGCCGGCTGACGGGAGAGAACCTGCGCGCGGCCATCGGCGAGGCGGGGTCGGACGGCCTCTTCGCGGTCGTGGCGACCTGCGGCACCACGAACTTCGGCATCGTCGACGACCTCGCGTCGGTGGCCGAGTTCTGCCAGGAGGTCGGCGCGTGGTTCCACGTCGACGGCGCGTACGGCGGCGCCGGCCTGGCGGCACCGAGCGTTCGCCACCTGTACGCGGGGATCGAGCACGCCGACTCCTTCGTCGTCGACCCGCACAAGTGGTTCTTCGCACCGTTCGACTGCTGCGCTCTGCTCTACCGCGACCCGGCCCTGGGCAAGGCGGCGCACACGCAGAAGGCCGGATACCTCGACGTCCTCACCGACGCGAGCGACTGGAACCCCTCGGACTTCTCCATCGGCCTGACCCGCCGGGCCCGCGGGCTGCCCTTCTGGTTCTCCCTGGTGGCACACGGCAGCGACGCGTACACGGCGGCGATCGAGCGGACCTTGACCATCACCCGCCATGCGGCGCACGAGATCAAGAAGCGCAGGTACGTCGAGCTGCTCCGTGACCCCGACCTGTCGGTCGTCGTGTTCCGCCGGATCGGCTGGTCGGCCGCGCAGTACCAGGACTGGTCGGACCGGCTGCTGGCCGCGAACTTCGCGTTCGTCGTACCGACCACGCACGAGGGCGAGACCGTCACTCGGTTCGCCATCGTCAACCCCAGAACCTCGAAGTCGGACATCAACGCCATTCTGGACACCATGGCCTAAGCCTGCGCGGGACGAGCGTGGCGGCCTGCTCGCTCGGCGAGCCAAATGACATCGTTGTGGTTTGCGCCCTACGATGGCCGCGGTCGAGCTTTGTGGAGGGAACTTGATGGACGCCGCGCACATCGCGGGCAGCATGAGCCAGGACGGTGCTCACGAGCTGTCGACGCGGGACCGCGAGATCCTGGCCTTCGAACGGCAGTGGTGGAAGTACGCCGGCGCCAAGGAGCAGGCGGTCCGCGAGCTCTTCGACATGTCGGCCACGCGCTACTACCAGGTGCTCAACACGCTGATCGACTCACCGGCCGCCGTCGCGCACGACCCGATGCTGGTCAAGCGCCTGCGCCGGATGCGGGCCACCCGCCAGCGCGCGCGCTCAGCTCGCCGCCTCGGCATCAGGCTGTGAAGCGGGCGAGTTAGCCTTCCGGCGTGTCGGTCCCGCCCTCGACTCCGCCCCCGACTTCGGCCCCGCCGCCGTCGGCCCCGCCGACCGGCGTACCCGGTCAGGAGCGCGGTGGACCGGCTCACTCCCCGCGGTCCGGAGCCCACCGGCCCCGCCGTCCGCTCTGGCACGACATCGCCCCCACGCTCGTCGTGCTCGTCGCCGTCCTGGCTCTGGTCGTCGGCGTGGTCCTGCTCAAGGACAGCGTGCTGGGCAGCTCCGCGACGTCGAGCTCGGGGCCGTCCGCGCCTGGTGACGACGACCAGCAGTCCCCGGCGCCGACCGCGCCGACCCCGACGGGTACGCCGAGTGGCTCGCCGAGCAGCTCGGCGTCCTCGACCGCCGGCTCGGCTCCGACGGTCAACAAGAACGTCCGGGTCCATGTCTGGAACGGCACCAGCCGGTCCGGCCTGGCCGCCGGAGCCGCGTCGAAGCTGACCGGCAAGGGCTGGCACGCGAGCTCGGCCGGGAACCGGCAGGGGTACGGCGGCGCCACCACCGTCTACTACACCAAGGCTTCCCTGCGGGTGACCGCCAAGGCGGTCGCCAAGGCGCTGGGCGGGTACCCCGTCAAACAGAGCACGGCGTACGGGTCGACCGGTGTGGTCGTCGTCCTGGGCAGCGACTACCAGGCCTGAGGACCATCTGGCATTTGCACTCGAAGGGGGAGAGTGCTCATGATGGGGGTTAGCACTCCCACTCTGAGAGTGCCAACTTCAGCCCCACCCCGTAACTCACGGAGGACCCACCCGAATGGCCAAGATCATCGCGTTCGACGAGGAAGCGCGGCGCGGTCTCGAGCGCGGGATGAACCAGCTCGCAGACGCCGTCAAGGTGACGCTCGGCCCCAAGGGCCGCAACGTCGTCCTGGAGAAGAAGTGGGGTGCCCCCACCATCACGAACGATGGTGTGAGCATCGCGAAGGAGATCGAGCTCGAGGACCCGTACGAGAAGATCGGGGCGGAGCTCGTCAAGGAGGTCGCCAAGAAGACCGACGACGTCGCCGGTGACGGTACGACGACGGCCACCGTGCTGGCCCAGGCGCTGGTCCGGGAGGGCCTGCGCAACGTTGCCGCCGGCGCCAACCCGATGGCCCTGAAGCGCGGCATCGAGAAGGCCACCGCCGCCGTGGCCGAGCAGCTGCTCAACATGGCCGTCGACGTCGAGACCAAGGAGCAGATCGCGGCCACCGCCTCGATCTCCGCCGGTGGCGACGCCGAGGTCGGCGAGCTGATCGCCGAGTCGATGGACAAGGTCGGCAAGGAAGGCGT
>JBJMHS010000002.1:0-36075 GCA_045807245.1 Actinomycetales bacterium | reverse complement strand
GAGATCCGCGGAAGCGACAGGTCGATGTCGCCGTAGGTCAGCGTCGCCGCGTTGGGTGCGTCGGGCATCTAGGTCTCCCTGCTCTGGGGTGGTGAGCCGGTGGTCGGTCGCTCAGCGTCACGCCGCTGTCCTTGCCGCTGTCCTTAAGGACGTTACTCGCCAGTCACACGTTCCACCCAACGTGGTCCGGCTCCTGAACACGGGCTGAACGGCGCCAGTACCGTCACCTCGTGAACCACGCCGCACGGTCCGCCACACCGCTCCCGTCCGTCGAGCACAGCGACGTCGTGGTGCCCTCGCCCGCACCGGGCAACGGTCACTGGGCCGGTGCTCCCAGCGCCGTCCACAGCGACGGTGCCTACTGGCTGGCCTACCGTCTGCGCCGGCCGCTGGGAGCGGGGCGCGGCTATGCGAACGTGATCGCCCGGTCCGAGGACGGCGTGCGCTTCTCGCCGGTGGTCACCTTGGCGAGCGAGGCGTACGGCGTCGACTCGCTCGAGCGGCCGGCTCTGGTCCGGCGTCCCGACGGCGGGTGGCGCGTCTACCTGAGCCTGGCCACGCCGGGGACACTGCACTGGCGGGTCGACGCGGTCGACGCGGACACCGTCGAGGGCCTGGCCGGTGGCGAGCGCCGTACCGTCTGGCCAGGCGACGAGCGCACGGCCGCCAAGGACCCGGTGGTCCTGGCCACGCCGGACGGGTGGCAGGCCTGGGTCTGCATCCACCCGCTGCCCGATGCCGACCAGGCCGACCGCATGACCACCCGCTACGCCACGAGTGCCGACGGCCTGGACTGGACCTGGCAGGGCGACGCGCTGCTCCCCCGGGCCGGGCTGTGGGACAGCCGCGGGGCCCGGCTCACGGGGGTCGTGCCGGCCGGCGACCGCCGGCCGGCGCCCTTGGCCTTCTACGACGGCCGGGCAGGCGCGGCCGAGAACTGGTACGAGCGAACGGGTCTCGCGGTCGGCGGGGACCGGCCCGGCACGTTCACGGCCGTGGGGAGCGAGCCGCTCGCGCAGTCGCCGTACGGCGAGCACACGCTGCGCTACGTCTCGGTCGTTGTGCTGCCGGAGGGGACGCTGCGGGTCTACTTCGAGGCGGCCGGGCCGTCCGGCGGCAACGACCTGCGCACCCAGCTGCTCGACGCCGACGCGCTCAGCTCGCTAGCCGGGTCACCGCAGCCGCGACCCGTTCGTCCGTAGCCGTCAGGGCGACCCGGACGTGCCGCGCGCCGGCCGGACCGTAGAAGGCGCCGGGCGCGACGAGGATCCCACGGTCGGCCAGCCGCGCCACCGTCGTCCAGCAGTCCTCGCCGCGCGTGCACCACAGGTAGAGCCCGGCCTCCGAGTGGTCGACCTCGAACCCGGCACCGCGCAGGGCAGCCCCGAGCAGCGTGCGGCGCTCGGCGTACCGGTTCCGTTGGGCCGCAACATGTTCGTCGTCCCCCAGCGCGGCGACCATGGCTCGCTGGACCGGCCACGGCACGATGAGGCCGGCGTGCTTGCGCACCTCGAGCAGCCGGCGCACCAGCGCGACGTCACCGGCCGCGAACGCCGCCCGATACCCGGCCAGGTTCGACTGCTTCGACAGCGAGTACACCGCGAGGAGCCCGTCGTGGCTGCCCTGGCAGACCGCGGGGTCGAGGATGCTCGGGACGTGAGGCGGGGAGCTGTCTGCACCGAGGAGGGGAGCCCAGGCAAACTCTGCGTAGCATTCGTCGCTGGCCACGACGACGCCATGCTGGCGGGCCCAGGCCACCACCTTGGCCAGGTGGTTCACACCGAGCACGCGCCCGGTCGGGTTCCCCGGCGAGTTCAGCCAGAGGAGCCGGACGCGCGAGGCCAGCGGGCCGAGCTGCGCGGTCCCGTCCGCGGCGACCGGTTCGGCACCGGCGAGCCGAGCGCCGACGTCGTACGTCGGGTAGGCCACCTGCGGGTGCACCACCACGTCGCCCGGCCCCAGGCCGAGCAGGGTCGGCAGCAGCCCGACGAGCTCCTTGGACCCGATGGTCGGCAGGACGCCGTGAGGGTCCACATCGGGAACGCCGCGCCGTCGCGCGAACCAGGCGGACACGGCCTCGCGCAGGTCGGCCGTCCCGTACGTCAGCGGGTAGCCGGGGGCATCGCTCGCGGCGGCCAGCGCCTCCTGCACCACAGCCGGGGTGGGGTCGACCGGCGTACCGACCGACAGGTCGACGACGCCGCCCTCGTGGGCCCGAGCCTTGGCCGCGTACGGCGCCAGGGTGTCCCAGGGGAAGTCAGGCAGCTGGAAACGCACGGCAGCTACGGAACCACGCGAGGCAGGCCGACCACGACGTCGGGACTACTCGTCGTGCTCCTGCGGAGGCAGGGCCGTGATGATCGGGTGGTCCTTGGGGATGACGCCGAGCTTGGCGGCACCGCCGGGGCTGCCGAGGTCGTCGAAGAACTCGACGTTCGCCTTGTAGTAGTCCTTCCACTGCTCCGGCACGTCGTCCTCGTAGTAGATGGCCTCGACCGGGCAGACCGGCTCGCAGGCGCCGCAGTCCACGCACTCGTCCGGGTGGATGTAGAGGGAGCGTTCGCCCTCGTAGATGCAGTCGACCGGACATTCCTCGATGCACGCCCGGTCCTTGAGGTCCACGCAGGGCTGAGCGATCACGTACGTCACGGGCCGTTCCTTCTCGTGTTGCCGACGGTGCTCGACGTTTGCCGACGATGCTGTCGGTGCTGGCGGTGCTGGCGGGGCAGGGCGATGCACCCGCTCCCACCTAGTATCGCAGCGTGCGGGTCGGTCCTCACCACGTGGGGCAGCGCGTCGTCCTGCGGCACGCGCTGGCGGACGGCCGCGCCACCGACGTGATCGGCGACCTGGTGGCCTGGGACAGCCCGTCCGGCTATGCCCGGCTTGTGACCCGGCAGGGCGAGGTGAGCGTTGCGCTGGCCGACATCATCCTCGGCAAGCCGGTGCCGCCACCTCCGGTCCGGCGGCTGAGCGTGACCGAGCTGCAGGACGTCATGGCCGACGGGTGGCAGCCGCTGGAGCGGGAGGAGTACGGCGGGTGGCGGCTCCGTGCGGCCGAGGGGTTCACCGGCCGGGCCAACTCGGTCCTGCCGCTCGGCAACCCGCCGGCGCCGCTGGTCCGGGCGGTGGACCACGTCGAGCAGTGGTACGCGGCCCGCGGGCTGCCGGCGCGGTTCGCCGTCCCGTGGCCGCTCGGTGCGGGCCCGGGCGAGCCCGGTGACGGCCAGGACCCGCTGGACGTCGAGCTGGACGCCCGCGGCTACGCCCTGGACACGCCGACCCTCGTCATGGTCCGCCCCCTGCTTGGGTACCCCTCCAGAGCCGCTTTGCCCTCTGAAAGCCGCTCCGCCGGGCCGGAACGGCCCTCCCGAGCGGCTTTCGAGGGGTACCCAAACGGGGAGGGGCTGGAGGTCGTGGTGGCGGACGAGCCGGACGAGGGGTTCCTCGCGCTGTACCGGTACCGCGGGCAGGACCTCCCGCCCGTCGCCGCGCGGGTGATGGTGTCGGCGCCGGCCCAGGCGTTCGTCACGGTGCGCCGCCCGGGTGCCGGCCCAGCCGCCCGGACCATCGCCGTCGGCCGGGTGGCCAGCTCGCGGGGGTGGTCAGGCATCAGTGCGGTGGAGGTGGCCGCGGACCACCGACGGCAGGGTCTCGGCCGCGTGGTCATGGCGGCGTTGCACGACTGGGCGGCCGACCGAGGTGACCAGGCGACGTACCTGCAGGTGGCCCGGTCGAATGTCCCCGGCCGGGCGCTGTACGACGCCCTGGGCTACACCGCGCACAGCGGCTACCACTACCGGATCCGGTCGTAGCGCCCGCGGTAGTGGATCAGTCCACCGTCGTCGCTGTCCCGGGTCCCGATCGCCACGACCTCACCGAGCACGATGGTGTGGTCGCCGCCCGGGTAGGTCCCGACGGTGCGGCACTCCATCGTGGCCAGCGAGTGGTCGAGCAGCGCCGCTCCGCTCACCTCGCCGTAGTGGTGTGGCACCCGGTCCAGCTGCCCGTGCAGGGGCCGACCCCGGTTGGCCAGCCACTCCGACGTCGCGCGCCCGGACCCGTCCAGGATGCTGACGCCCCACATGCCGGCCTCGATGACGGCATCGTGGAAGCGCGCCTCCAGCTCGACACAGACGAGCACCAGCATCGGGTCGATCGACACCGACGTGAACGCGTTCGCCGTCATCGCGTGGTCGATCGCATCGACCCGTGCAGTCACCACGGTGACGCCAGTCGCGAACCTCCCCATTGCCCGCCGGTACGCCGAGGAGTCCGGCGGTTGCGTCACGCCGGTCAGCCTACGTCGGCCGCTCCACCCGGACGTCCCGGAGGTCGATGACCGACGCCGAGTCCGACGAGGACGCGGGGGCGGCGACCGGCACCTCGGGCTGCAGCCCCACCCGGCCGGGGCGCGTGCTCGCGACCTGATGCCGCTCGCGGGCCGCCTCGAGGACGTCGGTGATCTCGTGGCCGACGAGCTCGTGCCGTTCGATGAGTGCGTCGCGCAGGGCCTCGACCAGATGCCGGTTGGCACCGAGCAGCCCGCGGACGAGCTGCTTCTGCTGCCCCAGCGTGTCCTCGACCAGCTCCCGGCCCTGCTGGTCGCCCAGGACGCGCCCGACCATGTTGTCGCCACCGAACGGCGAACCGCCCACTGCCGCAAAGGAAACCAGAGTGTCGGCCATTCCCGAGGCCCCGACCATCTGGGCCGCGACCTGCGTGGCGTACAGGAGGTCACCACCCGGACCCGTGGACACGTCGCCGAAGAAGAGCTCCTCGGCGACCTGGCCACCGAAGGCGATCTGGATCAGGCACCGCAGCTCGCTGCGCGAGCGCGTGAACACGTCGTCCCGGTCGCCATGGGCCAGCAGTCCCAGCGAGTTCGCTCGCTTGATGATGGTCAGCACCTCGAGCCGCCGCTGTGGCGCGACCAGCCAGGCCACGGTCGCGTGACCCGCCTCATGCGTCGCGATGAGGGTCTGCTCGTGCTCGGTGTAGTCGACCGGCTGGCCCAGGCCGATCTGGGTCACGAGCCGGGCGTGCTCGATGTCGGACCAGTCCATCGCGTCGGCCCCACGCCGCACCGCGCTGACCAGCGCCTCGTCGAGCAGGCCCTCGATCATCGCCGGGCTGTACCCGGTCGTGATCGCGGCCAGCGCGTCCCGGCGCTCGGCGTCGGCCAGCTCCGGTGTGTGCGCCTTGCGCTTCAGGAAGTGGTCGACCAGCTGACGCCGGCCCGCCTTGGACGGCAGGTCGAACGTCAACGCACGGTCGAACCGGCCGGGGCGGAGCAGCGCGGGGTCGAGCCCGTCGGCCCGGTTGGTCGACGCGACGAGCAGGATGTTCGGGACTCCCACCTTGGGTCGGGTCAGGTGCCGGCTCGGCGGCAGGAACAGGTTGACCTTGTCGACCAGCCAGCCGAGCGTGCGCGCGGCGCCGGTCGGCTCGTCGAAGCTCTGCATCTGCACGAGCAGCTCGTTGACGGCCATCTGCAGGTCGCCGCCACCGTTGAACGCGTGGGTCGTCGTGCCCCCGGCAAGGCGGGCGCCTCCGGGCAGCCCGTCCAGTCCGCCGCACTGGGCGACGCCGGCCAACGACGTGCTGACCGACCTCTCCATGCCGGCCCGGGCGCCACCGATGCCGTCGAACTCGTCGATGAACCCGATCGCGCCACCCTCCTTGCGCGCGATCTTGCGCAGCGCCTTGAAGTAGCGGCGCACCTTGCGCTGGGTCGCACCCTGGTACGACGAGTGGAACGACGTGCCGGACGCGAACAGGAAGGGGACGCCCGCCTCGGCGGCCATGGCCTTCGCGGTCAAGGTCTTGCCCGTGCCCGGACCGCCCTGGAACAGGATGCCGCGCCGGGCCCGACCGCCCATGCGCTCCGCGAAGCTCTGGTGGTCGAGGAACAGCTGGAGGGTCCGTACGACCTCCTCCTTGACCACGTCGATGCCGACGACGTCGTCCAGGCCGACCTCGATCTGCTCCGGCCGGTAGGTCACGTGCGGCGAGCGGCCGATGCCGACCGTGCTGACCAGCAGGAACACCGAGAGCAGGGCGAAGAACACGAGCGGCATGACCACGAGTGGGTCGACGTGCGGCAGGTGCGGACGCCCGACGGGGTCGCCGGCCAGCAGCCGGACCCACAGGAATGCCGCGACGAGCCCGAGGGCGCCGGCCACGCGCAGCAGGCGGCGCTGTCGGACCCGCTCCCGGTTGCGGGCGACGTCGACGCCCACGAGCGAGATGCGGTCCGGGGCTGGTGCGGTGCTCCCGCTGGCTGCGCTCACAGCCGCAGTTTTCACCCAGAACCGCCCTCCAGACGACCGGTATGCCGTCGTCACGGACAGTTCCTACCCGGCTGGAGGAAACGCCGTCATCGACCGTGACCGTCCGTCACCGAGAACAGGTCGCCGGTCCAGGTCAGACCGCGCGGCGCACCCACCCGCTGGAACGCGTCGCACCCGGACAGCGGGAAGCCCTCGCCGTTCGACAGCGCAACCCAGTCGCCCTCGACCCGGACCTGCGTGGCGTGGGCGCGCAGGGCCGCTCGGACCCGGTCCAGGTAGGCGGACCCGTCCACGACCGTCGTCACCACGTCGTCGTCGACGACGACGCTGGGGTACGGCGCGTCGGCGGGCGGAGGGAGCATGGAGGCCGGGCGGACGCTGTCGTCCATGACTGCGGCGAGTTCGGCGTCCGCCCAGGACCGCGGCTGGCGCACCCAGTACATTGTCATAGGGAAAGCGTCTGAGTTCCTGGTGTCACTGGCCACCAGTTTCACTGCAGCAGTGGTGATTTCGTGGGTCTTGATGTGATCCGGATGGCCGTACCCGCCGTACGGGTCGTACGTCACCACCACCTGCGGCCGTATGTCGCGCATCACCGCGGCGAGCTCGGCCGCGGCCGCGGCGGTCGGCGCGCTGACGAACGCGTCGGGGTGGGCCGGGCCGGGAACGGCCCCGGCGACCCCGGGCTCGACCCACGCCATCCCGGAGTCCCGCCAGCGGCCGTCGGCGAGCAGGCGGTGGTCGCTGACGCCCAGGGCAGCCATCGCCGCCTCCAGCTCACCTCGCCGGTACGGGCCGAGCGCGTCGTCCCGGTCCGACGCGAGATGCCGCAGCCCTGGCGGGATCACCTCTCCCTCCTCACCCAACGTGCAGGTGACCAGGGTGACGTGGGCCCCCTCGGCGGCGTACCGAGCCATGGTCGGCCCGGTCCAGAGCGTCTCGTCGTCGGGATGCGCGTGGACGAACAGCAACCGCCGCGCGGCCTCCGACCCTCCCACCGGTCTGCCGACCGGACTGGTCAGACGACGGCCCTGACCTCAGGGAAGTGGCAGGCGACCACATGGCCTGGCGCTAGTTCGCGCAGCTCCGGCACCTCGGCGGCGCAACGCTCCTGGGCCTTCGGGCACCGGGTGCGGAACACGCAGCCCGAGGGCGGGTTGGAGGGGCTGGGCAGGTCGCCCTGCAGCACGATCCGCTCCCGGTTCTTCTCCCGCTCCGGGTCCGGCACCGGCACGGCCGAGAGCAGCGCATGGGTGTAGGGGTGCTGCGGCCGCTCGTACAGCGTGTCCCGGTCGGCGCTCTCCATGACCTTGCCCAGGTACATCACGACGACCCGGTCGGAGATGTGCCGGACGACGGACAGGTCGTGCGCGATGAAGATGTAGGCGAGCTTGCGCTCCTCCTGCAGGTCCTCGAGCAGGTTGATGACCTGGGCCTGGATGGACACGTCGAGGGCGGAGACCGGCTCGTCGCAGACGACGAGCTGGGGACGCAACGCCAGCGAGCGAGCGATGCCGATGCGCTGACGCTGGCCGCCGGAGAACTCGTGCGGGTAGCGGTTGAAGTGCTCCGGGTTGAGGCCCACCCGGGCCATCAGCTCCTGGGTGGCCCGCTTGGTCCCGCCCTCGGGTTTCATCCCCTGGATGTCGAACGGTGCGGAGATGATGGTGCCCACGGTGTGGCGCGGGTTCAGCGAGCCGTAGGGGTCCTGGAAGATCATCTGCAGCTCGCGGCGCAGCTGGCGCATGCGCCGGCGGTCGGCTCCGGTGATGTCCTCGCCGTTGAACTCGATCGTGCCGGCGGTCGGCTCGAGCAGCTTGAGCAGCGTCCGGCCGGCCGTCGACTTGCCGCAACCGGACTCGCCCACCAGGCCGACGGTCTCGCCGGGCTGGATGTCCAGCGAGATGCCGTCGACGGCGCGGACCTGCCCGCTCACCCGGCGCAGGAGACCGCCGCCGCGGATGGGGAAGTGCTTCTTGAGGCCGGTGATCCGCATCAGCGGGTCGCCGGCTGTTGCCTTCGGTACTGCCGTCTCGGGAGCGGTCTGGCTCATCGTGCTCACTCCCTGCCCAGGACGGGCTTGATCTCGGCCTCGAAGATCTGGCGCCGCTCGGGCGGGTCGATGTGACAGCGCACCGCGTGACCCGGAGTCGTCTCCAGCAGCTCGGGCTCGTCGGTCCAGCACTTGTCGCCCGGCACCCGGTCCTTGAACCGGCAGCGAGGGTGGAAGACGCATCCCGTCGGCAGGTTGATCAGCGAGGGCGGCGTGCCCGTGATCGGCACGAGCCGCTCCTGCCGGGTCTTGTCCATCCGGGGCATCGAGCTGAGCAGGCCCCAGCTGTACGGCATCTCCGGCTTGTAGAACACGTCGCTGACCGAACCAGTCTCGACCGGCTTCCCGCCGTACATGACCAGCAGGTCGTCGGCCATGTCGGCGACCACGCCCAGGTCGTGGGTGATGATGATGATGGCCGAGCCGTACTCCTTCTGCAGGTCCTTCATCAAGGTGAGGATCTGCGCCTGGACCGTGACGTCGAGCGCCGTCGTCGGCTCGTCGGCGATGAGCAGCTTGGGGTTGTTGACGAGGGCCATCGCGATCATGGCGCGCTGGCGCATGCCTCCGGAGAACTCGTGCGGGTACTGGTCGATCCGCGCCTTGGAGTTCGGGATGCCGACGCGGTCGAGGACCTCGAGCGTGGCCTGCCGGGCGACGCTCTTGCTGACGTCGTGGTGGACCAGGAAGCCCTCGCTGATCTGGTTGCCGATCGTGTAGTACGGGTGCAGCGAGGACATCGGGTCCTGGAAGATCATCGCCATCTTGTCGCCGCGGAGCTCGCGGATCCGCGCGTCCGTGACCGACAGCAGGTCCTCGTCGTCGAGCATGATCTGGCCGGTGACCCGGGCGTTGGTCCGTCGGTGCAGGCCCATGATGGCCTGGCTGGTCACGGACTTGCCCGAGCCGGACTCGCCGACGATGCCGAGCGTCCGTCCGGCCTGCAGCTCGAAGCTGACGCCGTCCACGGACTTCACGACGCCGTCGTCGGTCGGGAAGTGGACGTGCAGGTCGTCGACCACGAGGAACGGTGTCCCCGAGGTCGTGTCGCGCGCGGGCGCGGTCGCAGGAACAGTGCTCATGCGCAGAACCTAGCCCCTTCTAGGCGTAACGCACACGAGGGTCGATGACTCCGTACAGCACGTCGACGACCAGGTTCGCGACGACGATGAACGAGGCGCCGACGAGGACGACGCCGACGATGACCGGCAGGTCGAAGACCGACACCGCCCGGACGGTCGTCCGCCCCAGCCCCTCGAAGTTGAACACCGTCTCGGTGATGGCCGCACCCGCCAGCAGACCGCCGAGATCCAGCCCGGCGACCGTGACGATCGGGGTCAGCGCGGCGCGCAGGGTGTGTTTCATGACGACCACCCGCTCGGGCAGGCCCTTGGCCCGGGCCGTTCGCAGATAGTCCTCGCCCATCGTCTCGAGCATGTAGGCCCGGGTCAGCCGCACGTAGCCGGCGGCGTACAGGGACGCCAGGGTGACCCAGGGCAGCCGCAAGCCGATGAACCACTTGTACGGGTTGCTGGTGAAGTCCGTGTACTCCGGCGTCGCGAACAGCTGCCACTTCGTCGACAGGTAGTTGTAGGCGAGCAGGGCTATGAAGAACGCTGGGAACGAGTAGAAGACAAGGGATAGGCCGACCAGGAACCGATCGAGGAACCGGCCTCTGAACAACGCCGCGATGATTCCGGCACCCACACCGCAGACGATCCAGACGACGAACGCGCCGAGCGACAGGGACAGGGTCACGCCGCCGGCGTCCTTGATGACCGAGGAGACGAGCTCGGTGCGGTACGGCGAGTAGCCGAGGCAGGGCGCACCGCAGTGGGTGACGATGCTCGGGTTGTCCTTGCGCAGCTTCTCGTCGTTCGGGAAGTCGCGGCCGACCAGGACGCCCTTCACGAAGAGCCCGTACTGCTTGTAGATGGACTGGTCGAAGCCGAGGTAGTGCCGGTTGGCCGCGATGAGCGCCGGCGTGCAGTTCTTGCCGCACGTCAGCCGGGCCGGGTCGGTGGGCGTGGCGTAGAAGATGCCGAACACGACGATGCTGATGACCCACAGCATCACGATGGCGGCGAGGATGCGCCGCAGGATGTACATCAGCATCGATGGCTCCGCTCGTTCCCGGCCCTACCCGGCCCTGATCGACATTCTCAGGTCGGAGGTGAGGACACGCGGTGTGCGTGCCCTCACCTCCTTCAGACCTGACGATCCATGCGAGGTACTACTGGTCCTTACTGGACGCCGATTCCGCCCAGCTCGGGGTAGTCCGACACGGCCGGGTTGTCGATCCAACCCTTAACGCCGGAGCCCCAGACCAGGTAGAACTTCTCGATGGCCAGCGGGATGTAGCCGACGTCCTTGGCGATGACCTCGTCGATGTCGCCCCACATCTTCGCCTGCGCTGCAGGGTCGGTCGTGGCGTACGCCTGGTCGATCATCTGGTTGACCTGGGCGTTGTCGTAGTAGCCGTAGTCCGAACCGTTGGACGCCGCGGACAGGTTGACCCGGCTGTCGAACAGCGGCGGGATGACCGTCGAGGCGTTCGGCCAGTCGGCACCCCAGCCGGCCCAGGTGACGTCGTACTTCTTGGCGTTGTTCGGGTTCTGGATCACGTCGTAGTACGTGTCCGTGAGCTCGTTCAACGTGACCTTGAAGCCACCGGCCTCCCAGCCCGCCTTCAGAGCGGCGGCGTACTTCTCGCTGGTAGGCGTGCCACCGTTGTAGGTGAAGTTGATCGGGTAGGGGATCTTCACGCCGGCCTGCTGCAGGAGCTGCTTGGCCTTCGCGGGGTCACCCTTGTCGGGCGCGTTGAAGGCGTTGAAGTCCTTGAAGCCGTTGACACCGGGGTTGATCAGCGTCTGCGCCGGACGACCATACGTGTCGCCACCGCTGGCGGTGATGTAGCCGGCCTTGTCCGTCGAGATCGCGAGAGCCTGCCGAACCAGCGGGTTCTTCAGGGTGCGGAAGTTCGGCGTCAGGTAGTCCATGTACGGCGCGTCGACGAGCTCTTGGCGCGTCTTCGGCAGACTGCTGGCCTGCGCCTGGTACGCCGGCGGGATGCGCCGGTCGGACACTGCGAACTTGTCGTTGCCCTGGTCGCTGATGAGGCGCTGGGCGATGACCTCGTCGGTCAGACCCTCGGTGAAGATGATCTTGTCCGGCAGAGCCTTACGGATGTTGTCGGTCTTCGCGTCCCAGTTGGGGTTGCGGACGAATGTGCCGCCCTTGTTCTGGGTCCACGCGCCCTGCAGCATGTACGGGCCGTCGGAGAAGGGCACGAAGTTGGACTTGTCACCCTTGTCCTGGTCGGCCCGGAAGGCAGCGAAGGCAGGCATGGTCACGGTCTGGTTGAAGTCGCCGACCGGCTTCTTCAGGTGGAACGTGATCTTGTTGCCGTCGCAGACGACTGCCTTGTCGTACAAGGCCTGGCCGGTCTTCGCATACGGACCCGCGTAGTCGGACGCCGTGTTGCCGTCCTTGTCCTTGTGGGTGCCGATGTCGATGAACTGCAGCGCATAGCTCGGACCGCCGGTGATGACATCGGTCGCGAAGGTGCGCGAGATGCCGTACTTGAAGTCCTCACAGGCGACTGGCTTGCCGTCCTGCCACTTCAGACCGTCCTTGAGCGTGAACGTCCACGTCTTGCCGCCGTCCGCTGCAGTACCGGTGTCGGTCGCCGCGTCAGCAACAAGCTTCAGGCCGTCCTTGCCCGCCGCAACTGGCCAGCTGGTCAGCGTGCGGTACGTCATGCGGGCCTCGTTGGAGAGGTCACGTCCGATGTACGTGCGCTGCGGGTCCCAGTGCTCCAGGGGGCGCTTGGTCAGGTAGTACAGCGTGCCTCCGGCTTTCGCCGCGGAGCCCGAGCCGTTGTTGCTGCTCGTGCCACCACTGCTACCGCCACCGCAGGCCGCGGCAGTCAGTGCCACAACGCCAGAGAGCGCGATCAGCATCGCTCCTCTGTGTGTGAGCTTCATGGGCTCTCCTTCGTGTGTTTAGCGCACCGATCGGTCGATCGGTCGAACTGCCCGCAGCTGGTGCTGTCGGGACTCTTGGGGGCTAGTGCGACTTCGGGTCCAGCGCGTCTCTCAGACCGTCGCCCAGCAGGTTGAAGCAAAGGACGGCGGTGAAGATGAACAGGCCGGGCAGGAAGAAGTAGATGGGGTCCGGCTGCAGGTAGTTGACGGAGTCGTTGAGGATGTTGCCGAGGGTCGGCGTCGGCGCCTTGATGCCGACACCGAGGAAGCTCAGCGCCGCCTCGGCCGAGATGTTGGCCGGCAGGGTCAGCGTCGTGTACACGAGGATCGGTGCCCAGAGGTTCGGCAGCAGCTCCTTGAACCAGATGCGCCCGTTGCGCGCACCCAGCGAGCGCGTGGCCTCGATGAACTCACGCTCGCGCAGCGACAGCACCTGGCCGCGGATGATGCGCGCGAAGTACGGGAAGCCGAAGAACCCGAGGACGAAGACGAGATACGTGTACTGCGCAGCGTTCCCCGCGGGTATGCCGATCGCGACGATGCGGTCGAGCAGCACCGGGGACAGCGCCAGCAGCATCAGCAGCTGAGGGAACGACAGCACCAGGTCGATGAAGCGGCCGATCCAGAAGTCCCACCAGCCGCCGAGGTATCCGCTGATGATGCCCAGGACCGTGCCGACGATGATGCTGAACGCGGTCGCGACGACGGCGACGGCCATCGACAGGGTCACGCCGAGAACGAGGCGGGAGAGCAGGTCTCGACCGGTCTGCGGCTCTACGCCGAGCCAGTGGTCGGTGCTGATGCCGCCGTGCGCTCCGGTGGGGACCGACCCGATCCCCCCCACCAGGTCGGTGTTGAACTTCTGCGGATCGATGATCCCCAGCTTGTCCATGATCGGCGCCGTCAACGCGAGCACGACGTACAGCAGCACGATGACGTAGGCGGCCATCGACACTTTGTCGCGACGGAAGCGCGACTTGGCGATCTGCCAGGGAGAACGTCCGACGACCTTGGTGTCGAAGCTCTCATCACCCGCGGGGGGTGGTGCTTCGGCCTCGAGCTGGCCGACAGTCACGGTCATAGAGAGCGGAGTCCCTTCGTGCAGTTCCTGGGGTGCGAGAAGCGGTACAGCGCACGCATCAGGGCGACCTTAGGCCGCTGCCGGACGCGAATGCCATGCGGCTACTTACTTGTAGCCAGATCGTGACCGTGCGGTGACGATCTAGGCCGAGAGTGTCACAACCTGTGTCAACCGCGGGACACCGTACGGGACGATTTCGCGTGTGACCACCCCCGCGCGGGCGATCTTGCGTTCGGCCTTTCGCGACGGTGGGCTCCCCGAAGGGGTCAGCGGCGCGCTCTCGCGCGGAGCTTCTCGCGGTCCTGCGCGGGCAGCGTCACCTTGCGTAACCGGATGGCCTGCGGCGTCACTTCGACGCACTCGTCCTCGCGGCAGAACTCCAGCGACTGCTCCAACGACAGCCGTCGCGGTGGGACCAGCCGCTCCAGCTCCTCACCCGTCGAGGAGCGGATGTTCGTCAGCTTCTTCTCCTTGGTGATGTTGACGTCCATGTCGTCGGCCCGGCTGTTCTCGCCGACGAGCATGCCCTCGTACACCTCTGTGGCCGGTTCGACGAACAGCGTTCCGCGCTCCTGCAGGTTGAACATCGCGTACGACGTCGCCACCCCCGCGCGGTCGGCGACCAGCGAGCCGGTGGGCCTGGTCCGCATGTCGCCGGCCCAGGGCTCGTAGCCCTCGAAGACGTGGTGCGCGATGCCGGTCCCGCGGGTGTCGGTGAGGAAGTCGGTGCGGAACCCGATCAGCCCGCGCGCCGGCACGAGGAACTCCATCCGCACCCACCCGGTGCCGTGGTTCGTCATGTGTTCCATCCGGCCCTTGCGGGCGGCCAGCAGCTGGGTGACCGCGCCGAGGTACTCCTCCGGAGTGTCGATGGTCAGACGCTCGACCGGCTCGTGCAGCCGGCCGTCGATGCTCTGGGTCACGACCTGCGGCTTGCCGACGGTCAGCTCGAAACCCTCACGCCGCATCGTCTCGACCAGGATCGCCAGGGCCAGCTCGCCACGGCCCTGGACCTCCCAGGTGTCCGGCCGCTCGGTGGGGAGCACCCGGATGGACACGTTGCCGACCAGCTCGCGCTCCAGCCGGTCCTTGACCAGGCGCGCGGTCATCTTGTTGCCCTTGCCGCGGCCGGCCAGCGGCGCGGTGTTCGTCCCCATGGTCATCGAGATCGCCGGCTCGTCCACCGTGATCAACGGCAGCGGACGCGGGTCCTCCGGGTCGGCCAAGGTCTCACCGATGGTGATCTCGGCGATGCCGGCGACGGCGACGATGTCGCCCGGGCCGGCGGACTCCCCCGGCACCCGCTCGAGCGCCCGGGTGACGAGCAGCTCGGTCACCTTCACCGCCGAGATGGTCCCGTCGCGCCGGCACCAGGCCACCTGCTGACCCTTGCGCAGCTGCCCGGACCGTATGCGGCACAAGGCAAGCCGGCCGAGGAAGGGTGACGCGTCGAGGTTGGTGACGTGGGCCTGCAGCGGTACGGCGTCGTCGTACGTCGGGGCCGGGACGGTGTCGAGGATGGTGCGGAACAGCGGCTCGAGGTCGGGGCCGTCCGGCTGGGTGCCGTCCTCGGGGCGGTTGAGGCTGGCCCGGCCGGACTTGGCCGAGGCGTAGACGATCGGGAAGTCCAGGGCCTTCTCGGCCAGGTCCGGGTCCTCGTGGTCGTCGGCCAGGTCGAGGAACAGCTCGTAGGTCTCGTCGATGACGCCGGCTATCCGGGCGTCCGGCCGGTCCACCTTGTTGATGACCAGCACGACCGGCAGGTGGGCCGCGATGGCCTTGCGCAGGACGAACCGGGTCTGCGGAAGCGGCCCCTCACTCGCGTCGACGAGGAGGACGACGCCGTCGACCATGGAGAGCCCGCGCTCGACCTCTCCACCGAAGTCGGCGTGGCCGGGGGTGTCGACGATGTTGATCGTCATGCCGCCGTCGGGGGCGCCCGGTCCGGCGTACCGGACGGCCGTGTTCTTGGCCAGGATCGTGATGCCCTTCTCCCGCTCGAGGTCGCCAGAGTCCATGGCGCGCTCCTGGACGTGGGCGTGCTCGCCGAAGGCACCGGTCTGCCAGAGCATGGCGTCGACGAGCGTGGTCTTGCCGTGGTCGACGTGGGCGACGATGGCGACGTTGCGCAGGTCCTCGCGGGTCTGCATGGGCATGCGGAAAGGCTCGATTCTCGTGGGTGGTTTCACCGTCCAGCCTAGGCCCCGCAGGTAAGAGGAGTGTTCGGGTCGGCGAGGGGCGCCCGCGCGGCGCAACGCCGCACGGGACGATATGGAACGTGCCGGCTCAAGACGCAGCAGCCCGCGGCCTGGTGATGGTCGTCGAGGACGAGGAGGCCATCACCTCCGTGCTGCGGATGTACCTGACCCGGGAGGGGTTCACCGTGCACGCGGTCGCTGACGGTGCCCAGGCTCTGGTGGACGTGCGCCGGCTGCGACCGACCGCGGTGATCCTCGACATCGGGCTGCCCGGCCTGGACGGGTTCGACGTCTGCCGGCGGCTGCGCGAGGGCGGGGACTGGACGCCGATCCTGGTGGTCACCGCGCGCGACGACGAGACCGACCGCGTGCTCGGCCTGGAGCTCGGTGCGGACGACTACGTGACCAAGCCGTTCTCGCCGCGCGAGCTGGTCGCTCGGCTCAAGGCGGTGCTGCGTCGCGGCCCGGCGGAGGCGCCCGCACGCGAGCTGCGGGCCGGCACGGTGCGCCTGGACCCGGGCGCGCGCCGGGCGTGGGCGGGTGACGAGGAGGTCGAGCTGACCGCAACCGAGTTCGACCTGCTCGCCCATCTGCTCAAGCGGCCGGGCCGGGTGTTCGGCCGGGACGAGCTCCTCGCGCAGGTGTGGGGGTACAACGGCGCCGCCAGCCGGACGGTCGACGTCCACGTGGCCCAGCTGCGCGCCAAGCTCGGCGACCAGAGCCCGATCCGGACCGTCCGGGGTGTCGGCTACGCCGCCGAAGACGTCCTGGGACGTTGACCGGATGCGGTGTCGGATGCGGTGTCGGATGCGGTGTCGGATGCGGTGTCGGATGAGGTCCGGATGAAGACTCTCGCCGGGCGGATCGCGCTCGTCTCGGTCGCCGCGGTTCTGGTCGCGGCGGCCGTCGCCGCGATCGTCTCGTTCGGGCTGCTGCGGCCGGACGCACAGTCGCAGGCCCGGCGCAGTCTCGCCCAACAGGCAGACGTCGCACAGCACCTGCTCGTCGGGCGCAGCGAGGGACCGCTGGCCGGGTTGCGCGCCCTGCGGGCGCAGAAGACCGCCGCGGCCCTGATGACCGGACGCGGACGGGTGGCCGGCGACCGGCTGGCCCGGCTCGCGCTGGGCACCCACGCCGCCGACCTGGCCGCGGGAAAGTCGTTGTCCTACAACACTTCTGTGGACGGTCACGCTGTCCTGGTCGAGGCGCGACCGCTCAGCGACGCCAGCGGGGTCGTGCTGGCCAAGACGGTCGGGGACGCGACGAAGGGCGCGCGCTCGCTGCTGCGTCGTGAGCTGCTCGCACTGCTTATCGGCGTCGCCGTCGCCGGCATCGGCGCTGTCGTGCTCGCCCGCCGCCTCGCGGCGCCGCTTGGACGGGCGGCCAACGCGGCCCGGCGGCTGGCATCCGGGCAGCGGTCCGTGCGGGTCAAGCCGGAGGGGCCGGTGGAGGTCGCCGAGGTGGCGGAGGCCGTCAACGAGCTGGCGGCCGCGCTGGAGATGAGCGAGGGACGCGAGCGCGCGTTCCTGTTGTCCGTGTCGCACGAGCTGCGGACCCCGTTGACGGCGGTGAAGGGGTTCGGCGAGGCCCTCGCCGACGGGGTGAGCGAGGACCCGCGGGAGGCCGGCCGGGTCATCGTCAGCGAGGCGGGGCGGCTGGAGCGGCTGGTCGCGGACCTGCTCGACCTCGCGCGGCTGGGGGCCGCGGACTTCCATCTCGCTCCGGTCACGGTCGACCTGGTCGAGCTCACCCGCTCCGCCGCGGCCGTGTGGGGGGCGCGGTGCGCGGAGGTGGACGTGCGGTTCCGGACCGAGCTGCCGCCGTACGAGCAGCTGGTCGTGGTGACGGACGGCGGCCGGTTGCGTCAGATCATCGATGGGTTGCTCGAGAACGCGCTGCGCGTGACACCGGCAGACGCCCCCATCACGCTGGCCCTGGTCGGGCCGGCCGACGCCGAAGCGGCCGCGGGCGGATCCCGGGTCGCGGTGCTCGAGGTGCGCGATGGCGGTCCGGGCCTGACGGCCGAGGACCGTGCCGTGGCATTCGAGCGGTCGGCGCTGTGGAACCGGTACCGCGGCGTACGACGGGTCGGCACCGGGCTGGGTCTGGCGCTGGTCAAGGCGCTGGCCGACCGGCTCGGGCTCGGCTGCACGGTCGGCGTGGCACCCGAGGGCGGGGCCTGCTTCCGGGTTGAGGTTCCCCTTCCTTGACGCGATCACGCCGACCCGGCGAGCGTGGATCCATGGCCGGACCCCGACTGCTCGACACCGAAGAGATCACGCGGCAGATGGCGGACCTGTCCGGCTGGCGGTTCGCGGCCGGGGCGATCCACGCCTCGTACGACGCGCCCACCTTTCCGGCCGCCGTACGACTGGTCGGTGAGATCGCCGAC
The DNA here is from genome assembly GCA_045807245.1 of Actinomycetales bacterium. Classification (GTDB taxonomy): domain Bacteria; phylum Actinomycetota; class Actinomycetes; order Actinomycetales; family CAVURS01; genus CAVURS01. The sequence goes on along the minus strand of JBJMHS010000002.1, from coordinate 18,072 downwards.
CAGGCCGAGTCGATGGACCATCACCCGGACATCGACGTGCGCTGGCGGACGGTGCGCGTGGCCTGCTCGACGCACTCGGCGGGCGGCGTCACCCAGCTCGACATCGAGCTGGCGCATCGGATCCAGACCGCGGCCGGGGCGGCCGGCGCGAAGGCGGGGTCACCGCCGCCGCGCAAGATGGAGATGACGCTGGACGCGGCTGACTCCGAAGCGTTGCGGCCGTTCTGGAAGGAAGCCCTCGGCTATGTCGAGGTGACGATGCCTGACGGGACCGTCGAACTGCAGGACCCGGCCGGGCTCGGGCCTGCGTTGTGGTTCCAGCCCATGGACCCGCCGCGCACCGGGCGCGACCGGTTCCACCTGGATGTCTACCGAGGCGACGACGCAGCCGAGCTGCGGGACCGCCTGCTCGAGCTGGGCGGAACGCTGGTCAGTGACGAGCACGCTCCCCACTGGTGGGTGATGTCCGACCCTGAGGGCAATGTGGTCTGCGTATGTACGACGTGAGCAAGAACCCCGCCGCGGTGCCGGGCGATGAGCAGGGAGCAGCACTCCCGGTGCCGCCGCACGGTGAGCCGCACGACGAGAGCCTGGCCTCCCGCCTGAACTGGCTGCGGGCGAGCGTCCTCGGCGCCAACGACGGCGTCGTGTCGACCGCGGCGATCGTGGTCGGCGTGGCCGGCGCGTCGTCCAGCCGCAGTGCGATCGTCACGGCCGGCGTCGCCGGGCTGTTCGCCGGGGCGATGTCGATGGCCGCGGGCGAGTACGTGTCGGTGAGCACGCAGCGCGACACCGAGCGGGCCATGCTCGAGCTGGAGAAGCGCGAGCTGCGGGACACCCCGGCCGCCGAGCTCCAAGAGCTGACGTCGATCTACGAGGGCAAGGGTCTGACGGCCGACCTGGCCCGCCAAGTCGCCGAACAGCTCACCGAGCACGATGCGTTGGGAGCGCACGCGGAGGCCGAGCTGGGCATCGACCCGGACGACCTGACGAACCCGTGGCACGCCGCGTTCGCATCGTTCGTGGCCTTCACGATCGGCGCGTTGTTGCCGTTGGCGGCCGTCGCGTTGACTCCCTCGGGTGCGCGCATCGTCGTCACGTTCGCCGCCGTCGTCGCCGCCCTGGTGGTGACCGGCTCGCTCAGCGCCGGGCTGGGTCAAGCCCCACGCTGGCCGGCCATCCGGCGCAACGTGATCGGTGGCGCGCTGGCGATGCTCGTCACCTATCTGGTCGGGACGCTGGTCGGCCAGGCCGTCTAGGCGCTTTCGCGGTCACCCTGCGCGCGGCTCGGCCCAGATCTCGGGCCAGCTCACATAGGTATGACCGGTGTGAGTCCGGTACCTCAGCTGCCCGTTGGCGTCACCGACCACGGTCAGCGCGCCATCGGTCTTCAGGTGGTGCTCCCGCAGACCGGCGCAGGCCAGACCCGACGGCGTCGTCCGCCCTCCGGCCGACGGGTCGTCGTGGTTGTAGGCCTGTACGTGGTCGAGCTCGACCCGCGTGGAGCTCGAGGACGGCAGCCGGGAGCGCATGCCGTCCCGCAACGCGACGAACCTGCGCTGGCGTGGCGGCGGCCGGTAGCCCGACGACACGTCCAGCGCTACGCCGGTGTGCGGGTCGGTGTACAGGCCGAGCCACGTCGAGAGCTCCGGGTCGTGGGCGATGGCCCGCCCGACGGCGGCCGGCAGCGGCACCTGTCCGTCCGGTCCGAACAGTGTGGCCGGGTCCTCGTCCAACCCCAACGCCGTGCGATCACTCAAGGCGATGACGGTGAGCACCTGTCGCGGTCGAGGCAGGACCGCCCGCCGAGAGTGCTGCCCGCCAGCCATCTGCTGGTCCGGCCGCTCGACCAAGGTGCCGAACGCACCCTCGGTCAGCCAACCGACAGCGACGTCATGCCGGAGCTGGTCGAGGTTGCGCGGATCGCCGGCGGAACGCGCTGCCCGCGCGGCCAGGTCAACGTTCGTGTACGCGGCGGACACCTCACAGGCCGGGCCGGTCAGCACCATCTCGGCCTGGGCGTCACTGCGGATGCCGAACGCCAGGCCTCGAGCCTGTGTGGCCGCGGCCTCACGAGTCGCCGCCATCTGCGCGTCACGGCGGTGACACTCACGCCGTACCGCCCGTCCGACCTTCGAGGGCGAGAGCTGGATCAAGGAGGTCCCTGGCCGGCGCAGCTCGCGGATGAGGCCGTCGCGGTTGCCCGCTATGTCGGCGGCGTGGGTGCCGTCACCGACGATCATGCGGATGACCGCGCGCCGGTCCGCGGCGCCGGTCAAGAGGGCGGTCTCACTGAGGATGATCTCGACGCGGCGGCGATCGAGGCGTCCGGACGCCAAGGCGCGGCCGAGCTCCGGCTGCTGAGCGAGGCGTTCGCCGAGCAACATGTCCCGGTCGGCGGACCAGCCGGTGATCCCGAGGGCCAGCGACAGGTCCAGCGACACCATCGAACGGGCCATGCGTTCGTCCTCGAAGTCGTGCGAGAAGGCCGACGCGGTCCCGCGGCCGTCCCGATGCACCGACGCCTCGGCGGCCACCTCGGCGCGAGCCCGGCGCAACATCTCGGCGGCGACGCGGCCCTGCTGAGCCGCCACCCACGAGCCGAGCCGGGCCAGCGCGACGGACGCGTCGACCAGCGCAGCGTCACCATCCATGCCGTCCGGCACGCTGGACAGGTCAGCCAGCAGCGGCGCCAGCAGGTGGGCCAGAACGATGCCCGAGACGTCCGCGAACTCCTCGGGCGCTGACTCACTGTTGACGGAATCGAACCTATCGAACATAGGTACGATTATGTCCTAAGGGTACGACTAGCGTCAATCAGACAATCCACTCCTGTGGACGGGTGAGGCCCGCGCCGACCGTCGAGGTCAGCAGAGCCCGGAGGGCAACAGCGTGGGCCGCATCGCGTTCGGGTCGAGGAACTGCCCGAGCGCGCCGTCCTGGGTCCGCTTGGTCCAGCTCTCGTCGCACGGGCTGCCCCGGAGCGGATCAGGCCAAACCGACCAGTCCATATAGACGGTGCCGGTGTCACCGGCGGCGAACTCGCACGTGCCCTTCTTGTTGTCCGGGCCGAAGCAGACGCCGAGCTTCTGCGGGTCCCCGGTGATGTTGTTCGGCGTCGGCTCCGTGAGGCTCATCGATACCGTGTCGTTGCTGCGGCAGTCGCGCAGCGCGCGGGCGTCGTGGTGACCGTTGCTGGCCCAGTCGAAGAAGACCGTGACACACCTGCCAGTCGGCAGTGGGCCGGTGCTGACCGCCATCTGCACCGACGGCGTCGAGAGCGACCACGTCACGGTCGCCGTGCTCGTCGAGCTCGTGCCGGAGGCAATGGAGTGCGTCCAGGTCTTGGTGGTGCTCTGGGCTGATGCGGCGCTGATGCCGACGGCCGAGACGAGGGCGACCAGCGCGGCAGCGACGACCATCCTGCGCAGCATGCGGGCACACTTTCTGCTCTGCGGTGCTCGCACCGGGCCGACGTCCGCGGCACGTTAACAGCGGGCCAGACCCGCCGTTCGCCGTTTCCCGTCACGTCATCACCCCAGCGGCCGCGGTCGTTCACCCGCGGCGACAGGACGTCAGCGCACCGTCGTCTCGGACCCTTCGCCGGCGTCCGGCTCGGCGCACGTCTCGACGCTCCAGCGGACCCGCGGCGGGCGGACGGCCGCAGTGACCGGTGAACCATCGGGCGCGGTGAGGTCAAGGTGCGCGACCAGTGGTCGGCCGGCCCGCTCGGCCTCTCGAAGCATGTCGTCGGGTAGGACGTCGAGCCTCAACTTGGTCCGGCGGACCATGGTGAACTCGCCGATCTCTGTGACGAACCCCCATGTGAGATAGATGAACCGGTCGCCCCGCCGTCCTTGGATCCACGGCCCGCGCACGTCGATCGAGCCATCGGAACGCTCGAACACCTGGCCTTCGACGGCCCAATGGCCCGTGGCTCTATCGAGGCGGTGGAGCTGGGCGGGCGCGCGTCCACGCTGGACGCCGACACTCGGCGTACCGGTCTGGCCGTCCGGCGACACGACGGCCGGAACGTTGCGTCCGTGGATGTGAATCCGCACCAGCCGACAGTACGGCCCATCCGCGCGAGCGCCGGGTCGGCTTGTCTCCTTGCTCCGATCTGCTTCGATCTGCGCAGACCCGTTGGCCTTGGCATGATCGGCGAATGGTGAGTCCGGCCGCCTTACCGCCTGCGGTCCGTGTGCTCACGATGAATGTGTTCGGACCGGCCAACCCGGACTGGCAGCGGCGCCATCAGCTGGTCGGCGACACGATCCGGGTGCTGGATCCGGACGTGATCGCCTTGCAAGAGGTACCGGTCGACTCCCCGGACACGATGGCCCGCCTCGTGGGCACGGGCCACCACCTGAGTCACTTCTCCCATCCCTCCGAAGACGGCGTGGCCGGAACGCTCGCGACCCGCTGGCCGCACCGGGTCGTCCAAGAGATAGACCTGCGTATCACCGACCGGAGCCGGCCAACCTTGCCCTGGTGCGCGGCCCTGATCGTCGAGCTGGACACACCGGTTGGACCCATGCTCGTCACCCACCACAAGCCGAGCTGGCCGTTTCCCTTCGAGCTCGAGCGCGAACAGCAGGCGGTCCTCGTCGCGCGGGCGATCGAGGAGCATATCGGCGATCGAGACCTGCACGCGGTGGTGCTCGGTGACTTCGACGCAACGCCCGACTCGGCCAGCCTGCAGTTCTGGCGGGGCCGACGTCCCGCCGATGATGTGAGTGTCTGCTACCAGGACGCGTGGGAGTACGTGCACCCCGACGAGCCCGGCTTCACTTTCGAGGTGACCAACCCGCTGGTCGTCGAAGGTGAGGTCGCGACCGCGGTCTCACGCAAGATCGACCACATACTCGTGCGAGCCGGCCTGCACGGTCCAAGCCTGCACGTGGCGGACTGCCGACGGATCCTAGATCGACCGGTGAACGGCGTCTGGGCCAGCGATCACTACGGCGTCCTCGCCGACTTGGCGGTCCCCCACAACCGGCCTGGCTTCAAGACCTGAGCACCCAGCGAGGACCCCGGCCGGACCCCCCACGAGGACGCAGATGTACCGAGCGCTCATGCGGAGATCCGGCCCCCTTGACGCCCGACGATGAGCGCAGGAGGGTGCCCATATCGGGGTAGGTGCGAGGTGTCCCACGAAGGTTCGAAGCGGACTGCATCGCATCGCAGAAATGGGGATTCGCGAGGACAGCCGGCCCCCGCCCCCTCTGGAGGAAGGACCCACGATGAAAAGACGGACGATAACGCTGGCTGTCGTGTCCTCGGTGGGGGGCATGCTGGCCGCGAGCGGACCCATGGCCGGGGCGAATGCGTCGGCGCCGAGCACAGCTGCGAGTCAGACACCGCGTTGGGTGCTGCACGTCAACAACTACAGCGGAGGCATCTCCAACGGCGTACGGCAGGCCCTGGCGACGGCCACGAGCCCTGGTTCCGCGGCGGGCAAGACACTGGTGGCCGCGCCCTCCGGCGGCCCGAACGTACAGATGAACAACGACAGCAACCCGCCGCTGCCGCAGAACGAGACTGCGGTGGCGGTCAGCCTGGCCAACCCCCTGGTCGCTGTGGCGGCCGCCAATGACTACGTCAGCGGCGGTGTCGCCGTGATGCGAACCTCCGATGGCGGTCGGCACTGGCTCACGACGCGCATCACGCCGGAGTTCCGGGGCACGGGTGACTTCTGCAATGGCGGTGACCCCGGTGTCGCCTACAGCCGCCGCGATCATGCGTTCTACCTGACCCAGCTGTGCTTCTTCCGCGCCCTGCCCTTCTCGGAAGTGCAGCTCTACAAGTCCGTCGACAGCGGGAAGACGTGGACCCCGGGCCGCCAGGCGGCCAGAGCGGCCAGTAACTTCAACTACACCACCGGGGCGGTCGACGAGTCGGTCTTCAATGACAAGGAGCTCGTGGCCGTCGACAACACCCCGACCAGCCCGCACTACGGTCGCGTCTACATCACCTACACCAAGTTCCACATCCTGCCCAGCGGAGCCAGCGACTTCTGCCCGATTCAGCTGTCCTACACCGACACCGTGCCGACGTCGGACCCCTCGCTGACGACATTCACCCACCGCGCCATCCAGCCCGACGACCCGGGTTCGAACGGTGTGGGCGCATCTGCCAACCAGTTCAGCGTCCCCCAGGTGGAGAGGAACGGGACCCTCGATGTCGGCTTCGTCTCGGAGGACTGCAACGACTCCTTCGACCCGCATCTGCTGTTCCAGAAGTCGACGAACGGCGGCAACTCGTTCTTGGCGCACGCCGTACGGATCGACAAGGCCGGGCAGTACAAGGACTTCAAGGACGCGGCAAAGGACGACATCCTCCCGCCGACCGCGTTCCGCGCACCGAACACGCCGTCCCTCGCGTACAGCCGTGCGACCGGCACCCTGCTGTACGTCTACCAGAACAACATCAACCGCCCCGTGTCAGCAGCGGACATCTCGTACCAGCTGTCCCGGGATGGTGGCCTGCACTGGTCGGACGCCAAGTTCCTCAGCACCTCAACGGGTGCGACGCCGGCCCGCAACGACCAGTTCTTCCCCTGGGCCGCCGCCGATGAGAACGGCGTGTTCCAGGTGATCTGGTTCGACCGCCGGCTCGACCCCGCCAATGTGCGCATCAACACCTGGCAGGGGACATCGACGGATGACGGACGCAGCTTCACCAGCGGCCGGATCAGCACCCAAGACTGGAACCCCAACCGGGGATTCTTCACCAGCGGTGCGTTCATCGGGGACTACAACGGCCTCGCGGCCTCCGCCGCCGCTGTCTACCCGGTCTGGACGGACGGGCGCAACAACGCCATTGTCACCACCGGAATCGGTGAGACCGACATCTTCACCAACGTCGAGATTCACTAGGGCGCCCGGGGGGCCGGGCCTTGCACCTCGCAGGGCCCGGCCTTCCGGCCGGGGGCTCCTCGTGATGTCTCAGTCGTAGAAGGACGAACGGTTGAGGATGGACCGCTTCCACAACACATTGCGGTCCGCCGCACCTAGCCCGGCTGCGTCGGCCGCCTCATACCAGTGGTCCTCGATCTTCGAAACGATGCCCTCGACGATCTGCTTGGCTTCAGGCCGGGAGAGTCCGTAGTCAGCGGCCGCGGCCACGCAGACCGAGAACTGGCTGACCCGGCTGCCGTCACGACCGATCGCCATCGCCTGAGCCGATGTGTCGGTCGACCGAGGCTGCGGGGTCAGGTCGAACGCGGGGGTCAAATCGAGACTCTCGCCGTCCCAGAACGCCGCGTGGTTGCGTGCGTGGTCGTCGTTGTTACCGATCGCGATGTTGAAGACGACGCGCTCGAAGAGCCGGCGGCCGATGTCCTGCGGGGCGCCCCCCAGCTCGCGCAGAACATCGAGCATGTCTGGGTACGACCCATAGCGCGCGCCGAGGAGCGCGTCGAACCCAAGCATCGTCAGACCCGACACGACGTGTCGACGCCGACCGCCAGGCATGCGGTCGAACCTCTCGATGAGCAGCACATTCCTCCCCATTGACGTGATGACGCCGGCGCCCGGCACCTCGATGCCGCACAGACGCGCGAGCTCGATCCCCACAGCTTCGGCCCGGATCCACGGATGCACGTCGCCCGAGACCGACAGCTTCGCGACGTACTGGACGCCTGAGTTGTCGCTGATCAGGACCTTCGGATGCGCGCCACCGATCGCGGTCCCGTTGATCAGCGCATCGCTGATAGCCGGGTCCAGCGGCTCGCCCGCGAGGACCTTTTCGGCAGCGTCGTAGAGCTCGTCGAGTCTGGCCGTGTCCAGTCGCGGGCGATATTCGTCAGGGCGTTGCTGAAAGTCGATGGCGCCGAGCCGGTTGGAGCCGGACTCCAGCATGTAGGTCTCGACGCTGAGCTCTGTGTCTCCCGAGCCGAGGCGGTTGCCGATGACCCGCTCGCCCCAGGAGTCAGGCGTTGAGTCCATCAGACAGGCAGCGACAGTAAGGCCGTCCAACGGTTCCTGGGCGCCACGGCGCAACGGGAGTTCAGGCGCGTAGAGGCTGATCGCCCTCTCGTTGTCGAGGTAGGACCGCGCGTAGGTGAAGTCGAGACGATCGCCCACGCGGTCAACCGCCCCCGCCACGACAGGCGCCGATTCACCGGGCAGCCACGTCCAGACGAAGACTCGCCGTGCCCGGTACGGGTCAGAAGTCATCGTCGGGGTCTGTCCTGCTCCTGGGCTTGTCCACCCGAGTGGGCAGCAGCGCCAGGCGGTCTCGCCCCTCGCGACGCAGACGCGCCAGCTCCGCGCGATCCTCCGCGCCGAACAACGGGACCCCGAGGATGTCGGCAGCGTTGAACGCGTTGCCGAGCGACACGCCCGGGTCGCCCGCTTCGATCGCGGCGACAGTACGGCGGTCGACGCCGATGCGCTCGGCCAGCTCGGCCGCCGTCCACTTGCGCGCGATGCGTCCAGCCTTGATCTGCTGGCCGAGCACGACTGCAGCGTCGGCGGCGCCGCGGCGAGGCGATACGCGAATCCGTGCCACGGTTGCTCCTTACTTTGTACTCAAAATAGCATTAAGGACAAAGTAATGCATCACTTCGGCGGCTGGTTCTGGACCAGCACTAGCCCCAGAAGATGGGGTCGCCGCTGGTCTCGATGTAGTCCAGCAGGCTCTGGACGTTCTTGGTCGGGCGCTTGCGCTTGTACTCGTGAAAACTGAGGTTGCGATCGCGCCAGTAGATCGACCACTGGCCGGTCGACCTCGTGTAGCGCAGGCGGGCGATGGGGAACCGGGTGTGGTCGCCGACGCCATCCCAAGGCGGCCGGACCTCGACGATGTCGACGTGGCGTTCGGCGACGTCAGCCTCGACCTTCAGCTCGTCCCGCAGCTGCTCGGGCACCCGCTCACGCGCCCACAGGCGGATGCGGTGGAGGTCTGTCGCGGGCAGCGCCATCGCACCATCCAACCGGTCGAGGGACCTCCCGGCACGACCAGAAGGTCGTCGGAGTGATCGAGGCCAAGCCCGAGGGGACTTCTCTGTTCAGGCGTCGAGGCGCAGTCCGCCACGTACGCCGATGGCCGCCCGCTTGACGTCAAGCTCGCCGCCCCCACCAAGGACGGCCGGCTGCCGTTCGTGTTCGAGGGCAGCGGTAACGAGACGCACTTCATGAACGGGTTCGACCCTGACCTGCGTGCCCGGCGGATCTTCGACCTCCCCACGGCGGCCACCGTCGCCCCGACCCCGCACAACAACGGGTCGATTCAGACGTTGAAGCGGAACTCCACGACGTCGCCGTCGGCCATGACGTAGTCCTTGCCCTCGATGCGGACCCGCCCTCGCGACCGCGCTTCGGCCATCGACCCGGCGGCGACGAGGTCGTCGTACGACACCACCTCCGCCTTGATGAACCCGCGCTGGAAGTCGGTGTGGATCACACCCGCCGCCTGTGGTGCTGTGTCCCCGCGGTGGATCGTCCAAGCCCGCGACTCCTTGGGGCCGGCGGTGAGGAACGTCTGCAACCCCAACGTGTCAAAACCCACGCGCGCCAACGTATCCAGGCCTGGCTCGTCGATGCCCATCTCGGCGAGCAGCTCGCGAGCCTCGGCGTCATCCTCGAGCTCGACCAGATCGGACTCGAACCGGGCATCGAGGAAGATGGCCTCCGACGGCGCCACCAAGGCACGCAGCTCGCTCTTCAACGACTCGTCGGCCAGCTCGTCCGTGTCGCAGTTGAAGACATACAGGAACGGCTTGCCGGTCAGCAGGCTGAGGTCGCGCAACGCCGTCTGGTCGATGCCGGCCTTGACCGCGCCGGCGGCGAGCGTGGTACCCGAGTTCAGAAGTTCTTGTGCCGCAACGGCATTCGTTAATACCTCAGCCGGGGTCTTCTTGCCCTTGACCTCCTTCTCGAGTCGCGGGATCGCGCGCTCGAGCGTCTGAAGGTCGGCGAGAATCAGCTCGGTGTTGATCGTCTCGATGTCCGCTGCCGGTGACACCTCGCCGTCCACGTGGACGACGTCGGGATCGTGGAAGGCCCGGATCACCTGGCAGATCGCGTCGGCCTCGCGGATGTTGGCCAGGAACTGGTTGCCGAGCCCCTCCCCCTTGGAGGCGCCGCGCACGATGCCCGCGATGTCGACGAACGAGACGGTGGCCGGCACGACCCGGGCGCTGTCGAAGACCTCAGCCAGCTTGGCCAGCCGCGGGTCGGGCAGAGCGACCACGCCGACGTTGGGCTCGATCGTCGCGAACGGGTAGTTCGCCGCGAGCACGTCGTTCTTGGTCAGGGCGTTGAAGAGCGTGGACTTGCCGACGTTCGGCAGGCCGACGATGCCGATGGTGAGGGCCACGAGGACAAGAGGCTACCGGCGGGAGGCGGCCTCGAACTCCGCGAGGTACGCCGGCCAGAACCACTCGGGGAGCAAGCCCGTACGGCGGAGGACCTCGCGCTCGTACGGCGAGAACCGTCCCGCCAGGTCGTCGATCACGAGCGAGGCCTGCTGCAACGACTTGCTCAGGTCGTCCGTCTCGATGTGGTCCCGGATCCACACCGTTCCGCGCGGTCGGTTCCTGGCCCGCATGACCCGGGTCAGCACGTGCCACCACTTGCGGTGGATCCGGTCGAGATATGGTCGCGCGGCCAGCCAGGCGAGGCGCTCCTGGCGAAGGTCAGTACGCACGCGCCAGCCCTCGACCGGCCGAAGGGCCAGGTCTGTTTGTTCAGCCGGTTCGGGTTCGGTCGCTGCATCGCTCACCCGGGTTTCTTCGGCCCGTCGCGGCGGCAACTGGACCGGGGTGCTCCTCTTGTCGGCATTGTCGGTGGCTTCTGTCACCGTCAGGCTCATGACGACCTTGGTCACGTTCCTGATCGGTCTGGCGCTCGGTGCGGGTGCGGCCTGGGCCGGCGCCCGCGTCGCGAGCCTGAGCCGTCTGGCCGCTCTGACGACCGAGCGCGACCTGCTCCAGCAGCGGGTCGTGGACCTCGAGTCGGCCGCCGGCCAGGACCGCGAGCTCGCGGCCGTGCTCGGTCCGCTGGGCGAGAGCCTGGCTCGGGTCGAGAGCCAGGTCCGTACCTTGGAGCGCGACCGCGTGGAGCAGTTCGGCCGGCTCGAGGCGTCCGTCCGCGGTGTCGCCGACGCCGGCGAGTCGCTGCGAGCGCAGACCGCGTCCCTTGCCGGCGCGCTGCGCTCGTCCAACGCCCGCGGCGCCTGGGGCGAGGTCCAGCTGCGGCGCGTGGTCGAGCACGCCGGGATGCTGGCCCGAGTCGACTTCGACACCCAGGTCAGCGGTACGACGCCGGACGGCGCGGGCGTGCGGCCCGATCTGGTCGTCCGGCTGCCCGGGGCGAAGCACCTGGTCGTCGATGCGAAGGCGCCGTTGTCAGCGTTCCTCGAGGCGTACGCCGATGGTGCACCGGACGAACGCAGGGACGAGCGCCTGCGTGCGCACGCCCGAGCGCTGCGCGGCCACATCGACGCGCTCGCCGCCCGGGACTACTCGCGCGCGTTCGCACCGGCACCCGACATCGTCGTGTGCTTCGTGCCGGGCGAGTCCATGGTGGCCGCAGCGCTCGATGCCGACCCGGCGCTGCACGACCACGCCCTGGGGCTCGGCGTGGTGCTGGCCGGCCCGGGCACCCTGCTCGCGCTCCTGCGTACCGTCGCGTTCACCTGGCAGCAGGATGCGCTCGCCGGCAACGCGCGCGAGCTGTTCGAGGTCGGGCGCGACCTGTACGCGCGGCTGGCCACGCTGGGCTCGCACAGCGCGAAGCTGGGCCGGACCCTGCACCGCGCCGTCGAGGACTACAACGCGCTGGTCGGGACGCTGGAGCATCGGGTCCTGGTCACCGCCCGACGGATGACCGAGCTGGAGCTTGCGACGACACCGCTGCCCGAAGCGCTCCCTCTGGACGTGACACCACGGCCCCTGACGGCGCCCGAGCTGCTGGCCGAACGTGCCTCCTAGCCGGCCGCACCGGCCGCGGCCGCCGCCGCCGCCACCTTGAGGTCGCGGCGCAGCTCGACGGGCAGCGAGAAGAGCAGGGACTCCTCGGCCGACACCACCGGCCGTACGTCGTCGTAACCGCGCTCGCCGAGCCAGGTCAGGACGTCCCGGACCAGGATCTCCGGCACACTGGCTCCACTCGTGACACCCACGGTGCGGGCGTTCTCGAGCCAGGCGGGGTCGATCTCGTCGGCGAAGTCGATCAGGTGGCCGGCTCGAGCGCCGTGCTCGAGCGCCACCTCGACGAGCCGCTGCGAGTTCGACGAGTTGTGCGAACCGACGACCAGGACCACGTCGCACTCGCCGGCCAGCTGCTTCACCGCGACCTGGCGGTTTTGCGTGGCGTAGCAGATGTCGTCGCTGGGCGGATCCTGCAGCTTGGGGAACCGCGTGCGCAGCCGCCGCACGGTCTCCATGGTCTCGTCGACGGACAAGGTCGTCTGCGACAGCCAGACCACGCGCTCGGGATCGCGCACCTCGATCCGGTCGGCATGCTCCGGGCCGTCCACGAGCTGGATGTTCTCGGGTGCCTCGCCGGCTGTCCCGATGACCTCCTCGTGGCCCTCGTGGCCGATGAGCAGGATGTCGAAGTCCTCGTTGGCGAACCGGCGGGCCTCGTGGTGGACCTTGGTCACGAGGGGGCAGGTGGCGTCGATCGTCTTCAGCGAGCGCCGCTGCGCCTCCTCGTGCACGACCGGCGCGACGCCGTGGGCCGAGAAGATGACCGTCGCGCCCTCGGGCACCTCGTCGGTCTCGTCGACGAAGATGGCGCCGCGCTTCTCCAGCGTCTGCACGACGTGCTTGTTGTGCACGATCTGCTTGCGCACGTAGACCGGTGCGCCGTACAGCTCGAGCGCCTTCTCGACCGTGATCACGGCCCGGTCGACGCCTGCGCAGTAGCCGCGTGGAGCGGCCAGCAGCACGCGCTTGCCGGAGGACGGGGAAGGTTCGCTCACCCACCCATGGTAGGTGGGCTCGCCTAAGGTGCCGTTCGTGACCAGCGTCACCCCGCCCCGCCGCGTGCTGCCGGAGAAGGCCGCCGACACCACGGCCGAGCAGCCCTGGCCGGTGCGCCTGCTGAGCGTCAAGATCGCCGAGTACGTCGCCCGGATGTCGCCGGTATGGGTCGAGGGCCAGGTAGTCGAGCTCCGGCGCCGGCCGGGCACGTCGACGGCGTACCTCACCCTGCGCGACCCCGACGTGGATATGTCCTTGTCGGTGACTGTGCCCGTCGGGCTGCTCGAGCGGCTGCCGGGGCCGATCGCGGACGGCGCCCGGGTCGTCGTCAACGCCAAGGCGGAGTTCTGGGAGAAGCGCGGCTCGCTGAGCCTGTCCGCGCGGGACATCAGGCCGGTCGGCGTCGGTGAGCTGCTGGCCCGGATCGAGCACCTCAAGCGGGTGCTGGCCGCCGAGGGCCTGTTCGCCGCCGAGCGGAAGCGGCCGCTGCCGTTCCTGCCTCGCACCGTCGGCCTGGTCTGCGGCCGAGCCAGCGCGGCGGAACGGGACGTGGTCGAGAACGCGCGCAAGCGCTGGCCGGCCGTGCGGTTCGCCGTCCGCGAGGTCGCCGTCCAGGGGACCAACGCGGTGGCCGAGGTGACCGCCGCCGTGCAGGAGCTGGACCGCGACACCGACGTGGACGTCATCGTGGTCGCCCGCGGCGGCGGGTCGGTCGAGGACCTGCTGCCCTTCAGCAACGAGGCGTTGCTGCGCGCCGTGGCCGCCGCCTTCACCCCGGTCGTCTCGGCCATCGGCCACGAGGTCGACTCCCCGCTGTTGGACCTCGTCGCCGACGTGCGCGCCTCGACTCCTACGGACGCCGCCAAGCTCGTCGTACCCGACGTGGCCGAGCAGCTGGCCGGCATCCGGCGCGCCCGGGGCCGTCTCCTGCGGGCCGTCGAGCAGCGGCTCGACCGCGAGCTCGCCCTACTCACCACGATCCGCGAACGCCCGGTCCTGGCCGAGCCGCACCAGATCGTCGAGATCCGGGACGCGGATGTCCGGTCGGCTCTCGACCGCAGCCGCACCGCCCTCGGCGCTCGGCTCCAGCGAGCCTCCGACGAGGCCCGCCATCTCGCGGCCCAGGTGCGCGCGCTCTCGCCCGCCGCGACGTTGGAGCGCGGCTACGCCGTCGTGCAGCAGCAGCGGGGCAGCGTCGTGCGCGACGCCGACCAGGTCGAGGACGACGAGCCGCTCAGGGTCCGGCTCGCACGCGGCGAGCTGGCCGTGCGTGCGACGAAGCGCTAGACAGGTTCGAGCGGCCGATGCTGGCCGGCCGGCAGCTCGACCGCGAGCGCATCGCCGGCGGCGACCCGGCCGCCCGTGACGACGACGGCCATCACGCCGGCCTTGCGCACCAGACCACCCTCGGCGTCCCGGTCGAGCAGGGCCTTCATCAGCCCGGGCTGAAAGGCGTCGAGCTGCCGGCAGGGGTTGCGCAGACCGGTCACCTCGACCACCGCCACCGGTCCGAGATGCAGCCGGGTGCCGGTCGGCAGGCCGAGCAGGTCCACCCCCTGGGTGGTGACGTTCTCGCCCATGTCCCCAGGAGCAACCCGATGCCCCTGGCCGGCCAGCTCCTCGAACAGCTCGGCGTGGATGAGATGCACCTGCCTGAGGTTCGGTGCTGTCGGGTCGCGCGCCACCCGGGACAGGTGCTGCACGCTCCGGCCCAGGTGAGCGTCGCCGGCCACGCCCAGCCCGGCGACCAGGTCGACCCACGGTTGCCGGAGCTTGCTGAACCGGTGCCCACCGTCCCGGCAGACCGCGGCGACGACAGGACGGTCCATCGTCAGTCCGGCTGCCGGCGCCGGCTCGTGAGACCCCGCCACGCTGGAGACCCTACGGCCGGACCCTAGGCTGGCCCGCGTGGCCGACGTACCGGACCTGCAGACCCTGAGCTACGAGCAGGCGCGCGAGGAGCTCGTGGAGGTCGTCCGCACCCTCGAGGCCGGCGGTACGACGCTCGAGGACAGCCTGGCCTTGTGGGAGCGCGGCGAGGCGCTCGCGGCCCGCTGCCAGGAGTGGCTGGACGGGGCGCGGGCCACCCTGGACGCCGCCATCGCGAAGGACCGCGGCGCGGACGTAGGTGACGCCGGCAGGGACGTGGAAGCGGGCGACGCCTAGCCCGACTCGACGGCGAGGCGCGCGCCGAGCGCGACCATCACGCCGCCGGCGACCCGCTCGAGCCACGCGTTGACCCGGGGCCGCAGGATAGAGCCGGCCCGGTCGACCGCGACGGCGAGCGTCGAGAACCACACGACGTCGACCGCGACGACGACGAGTGCCATCGCGAGCGCGTACGGCAGCACCGGGTCGGACGGGTCGAGGAACTGGGGGAACAGCGCCACGAAGAACACCGCCAGCTTGGGGTTGGCGACACCGGTGAGCAGGCCGGCCCGCCATCCGGACGCGATGGTCCGGGGCTCGGTACGGCGGCCGGCCACCGGCGCTGCGGTCCGGCGGTCGGCCACCGGTGCCGCGCCGGTTCGCCGGGAGTGGATCAGCGAGCGGATCCCGAGCGTCACCAGGACGACCGCGCCGCCGAACTTGAGCACGTCGTACGCGATCCGCGAAGCGAGGATGAGCGAGGAGACACCGACCGCGGAGAGCGTCGCCCAGAGCAGGACGCCGATGCTGTTGCCGGCGATCGCGGCCAGCGCGGTACGACGACCGGAACGCGCCGACGTACGGATGATGGTTGCCGTTGCCGGGCCCGGGGTCAGGCTGACGACGACCGCCACCAGGAGGAAGCTCGCCCAGCTCATGCGGCGAGGGTAGTCATCCGACGTCCTACGGCGCCGCGAATTTCCGCGGCGTCAGGGCGCGGGCTCGAGGCTCGCGGCCAGCCTCGCGAGGTCGGTCCAGCTCGCCGTACCGGTCACCAGGGTGGTCACGTCGCCGTGCACGAACAGCAGCGTGCGCTGCAGCCGGTTCTCGTGCAGGTACTGCGTCCACAACGCGCCCGCCACCGTAAGCGTCCCGACCGGGTCGCCGTCCTGCGTGTTGGCCCGCAGCCAGGTCGCGGTGGCGTCCTTCGCCTGCTCGACCGCGGCGTACTGCGCGTCCGCCGTCTGGTAGCCGACGTGCCAGGTCTGCACGTGGTCCGTCCCGTCGAGCAGCCGCGCACTGGTCGCGCGCCACTCGTCGGGCAGGCTCTGCGGCACCGACAGCGGGAACGACGCGTCCGGCTTGGCCCCCTGCGCAACCCCGACGACGTCGACCGGCGGCTGGTTCACCGCGCTCGGTCTGGGCACGATCAGGACCAGCACGACGACGACCCCGCCGACGACCACCAGCGAGCGGATCATGTCCGCGACGCTGCGGCTGGCCCGGCGCCGGGCGACCGTCTCGCTCACGCAGCCATCGTGTCACCCCGCCCGCTAGCATCGGAGCCCCTGCACCGGGGTGCTCGTCGTCAGGCGAAGGAACACGCGATGACCCAAGGACCGCTGCCCGGCCGCAACCTGGCTCTGGAGCTGGTCCGCCTCACCGAGGCGGCCGCGCTGGCCGCCGCCCGCTGGGTCGGGCGCGGCGACAAGAACGCCGCGGACGGCGCAGCCGTCGACGCGATGCGCAGCATGATCAGCCGGGTCTCCATGAACGGCATCGTCGTGATCGGTGAGGGCGAGAAGGACCAGGCCCCCATGCTGTACAACGGCGAGCGGGTGGGCGACGGCAGCGGTCCCGAGGTCGACGTCGCGGTCGACCCGATCGACGGTACGACGCTGACCGGCAAGGGGCAGGACAACGCCTTGTCCGTGCTGGCGGTCTCGGACCGCGGCGCGATGTACGACCCGAGTGCCGTGTTCTACATGGACAAGCTGGCCACCGGCCCGGAGGGCATCGGTGTGGTGGACATCCGGCTGCCGGTCGGCGAGAACATCCGCGCCCTGGCCAAAGCCAAGGGCGAGGACCCCTCCGACCTGACGGTCGTGGTGCTCGACCGCCAGCGGCACGAGCAGCTCGTATCCGACATCCGGGAGAGCGGCGCCCGGATCAAGTTCATCTCCGACGGAGACGTCGCCGGCGCGATCATGGCGGCCCGGCCCGACACGGGCGTGGACCTCATGGTCGGCGTCGGCGGTACGCCGGAGGGGATCATCTCTGCCTGTGCCCTGAAGTGCATGGGCGGTGTGCTGCAAGGACGTCTGTGGCCGCGAGACGACGCCGAACGCCAGCGGGCCCTCGACGCGGGCCACGACCTGGACCGGGTGCTCGAGGTCAACGACCTGGTCCGCGGCGACGTGTTCTTCGCCGCCACCGGCATCACGAACGGCGAGCTGCTCCGGGGCGTGCAGTTCTTCCCCGGCGGCGCGTCGACCTCGTCGCTGGTCATGCGGTCGCGCAGCGGCACGATCCGGCGGGTGGAGGCGACTCACCAGTCGACCAAGGTCGAAGACCTGAGCATCGGCTGAGCAGTGACCGCGACGGACCGGGGACGATGACGACGTGAGCGACCAGGGCGACTGGACCGACCTGCCGACCGCCCTCCCGGTGCCGGAGGACGACGGCGCGGCCGACCACCTGCCCGGCCTGACGTTGCCATCGGTGCCGCTCGCCTCGACCAGTGACGGCACCGTCGACCTCGCCTCGGTCGCCGGATCCGTTGTCGTGTATGCGTATCCACGCACCGGCGTTCCCGGCGAGCCCTCCCTGGTGGAGGACTGGGACAGCATCCCCGGCGCGCGTGGCTGCACGCCGGAGTCGTGCGGGTTCCGCGACCACCACGCCGAGCTGGCGGCGGTCGGCGCCGATGTGCTCGGGCTCTCGACCCAGGACACGGCGTACCAGCGCGAGGCGGTCGAGCGGCTGCACCTGCCGTTCGCGCTTCTCTCCGACGAGCAGCACGCGCTCACCGACGCGATCGGCCTGCCGACCCTGAAGGTCGCCGGCCAGCGCCTGCTGAGGCGGATCACGCTCCTCGTCACGGACGGGCGGATCGAGCGGGTCTGGTACCCGGTCTTCCCACCCGACACGCATGCCGAGGAGGTGCTGCGATGGCTGAGGCAGGACCGGGTGGCGCGCTGACCCTGGTCGTCGGCGAGGCACTCGTCGACATCGTCGTCGCGCCGGACGGCACGGTGCGCGAGCATGTC
>JBJMHS010000001.1:0-33647 GCA_045807245.1 Actinomycetales bacterium | reverse complement strand
CCTCGTCAGGTGCTCGCCCGCCAGGCCGAGCGGGCGGCCGCACACGGCTGGCAGGCCTTGGCCGGCACCGAGCTGGAGTTCATCGTCTTCGACGACACCTACGAACAGGCCTGGAACCGCGGCTACACGAACCTCACCCCGAGCAACCAGTACAACGTCGACTACTCCATCCTGGGTACGACGCGCATCGAGCCGCTGCTCCGGGACATCCGCAACGGCATGTACGCCGCCGGACTCGTCGTGGAGAGCGCCAAGGGCGAGTGCAACCTCGGCCAGCACGAGATCGCGTTCAAGTATGCCGACGTGGTCGCCACGGCCGACAACCACTCCTTGTACAAGAACGGCGCCAAGGAGATCGCTGCCCTCCACGGCAAGGCTCTGACCTTCATGGCCAAGTTCAACGAGCGGGAGGGCAACTCCTGTCACATCCACATGAGCCTGCGGGGGGTCGACGGCTCGACCGTGTTCGCCGACGACGCCGGTGAGGGCGGGCAGAGCGCCCTGTTCGACCATTTCGTGGCCGGGGTTCAGGCCACGCTGCCCGAGCTGACCTTGCTCTACGCGCCGAACGTCAACTCCTACAAGCGCTTCCAGCCCGGGTCTTTCGCGCCGACGGCCGTGGCCTGGGGTCGCGACAACCGCACCTGCGCGCTCCGCGTCGTCGGGCACGGCGCCGGGCTCCGCGTGGAGAACCGGGTGCCGGGCGGCGACGTCAACCCGTACCTCGCACTATCGGGCATGCTCGCGGGTGGGCTGTACGGGATCGAGAACGAGCTGCCGTTGGAACCGGCGTTCACCGGCAACGCGTACGCATCGGACAAGCCGCACGTGCCCGCGACGTTGCGGGCGGCCCGCGACCTGTTCGCCGGGTCCAGCATCGCGCGGGCGGCGTTCGGCGACGACGTCGTCGACCACTACGTCAACGCCGCCGATGTCGAGCTGGCGGCGTTCGAGGCGGCCGTGACCGACTGGGAGCGGTTCCGGGGGTTCGAACGGCTGTGACCACCACGCATGAGGTGATCGACCCGTCGACCGAGCAAGTCGTGACCGAGCTCGAGCTGGCCGGTCTCGCCGAGACCGACGCCGCGATCGAGGCGTCGGCCCAGGCGTTCGAGAGCTGGCGCCGCGTCTCCCCGGCCGACCGCGGCCGGCTCCTCCGGCGGTTCTCCGACCTGGTCGGTGAGCACAACGAGGAGCTGGCCCAGCTGGAGGTCCGCAACGCGGGGCACACGGTCGGCAACGCGCGCTGGGAGGCCGGCAACGTCCGCGACGTCCTGGCCTACTACTCGGCCGCGCCGGAGCGGCTGTTCGGCCGGCAGATCCCCGTCGCCGGCGGCCTCGACGTCACGTTCAAGGAGCCGCTCGGCGTCGTCGGTGTCATCGTGCCCTGGAACTTCCCGATGCCGATCGCCGGCTGGGGTTTCGCCCCTGCGCTGGCGGCCGGCAACACGGTGGTCCTGAAGCCGGCGGAGCTCACGCCGCTGACTGCGATCCGGTTGGGGGAGCTCGCCTTGGAGGCGGGCCTGCCGCCGGGGGTGTTCACGGTCATCCCGGGCAAGGGCTCGATCGTCGGGGAGCGGTTCGTCACTCACCCCGCCGTGCGCAAGGTCTGCTTCACCGGCTCCACCGCGGTCGGGCAGCACATCATGCGAGGTGCGGCCGACCAGGTCATGCGGGTGACGCTGGAGCTCGGCGGCAAGAGCGCCAACATCGTCTTCGACGACGCGGACCTGGAGCAGGCGGCCGCGACCGCGCCGTACGCGGTCTTCGACAACGCGGGGCAGGACTGCTGCGCGCGGAGCCGGATCCTGGTGCAGCGGAACGTCTTCCACCGGTTCCTCGAGCTGTTCGAACCCGCCGTCAAGGCCGTGAAGGTAACGACTCCGTCGGACGAGGCGGCCGAGATGGGCCCACTCATCAGTGCCGGTCAGCGCGAGACGGTGTCGTCGTACGTCGAGGGGGCGGCCGAGCCGGTGGACGTGGCGTTCCGCGGCACGGCCCCGGACGGCCCGGGCTACTGGTACCCGCCCACGGTCGTTCTGGCCCGCGGCACGGCGGACCGGGCGTGGCGCGAGGAGGTCTTCGGCCCCGTCGTGTCGGTGCTGCCGTTCGACGACGAGGCGGACGCGATCGCCAAGGCGAACGACACCGAGTACGGGCTGTCCGGGTCGATCTGGACCCGAGACGTCGGCCGGGCGCTGCGGGTCGCCCGCGGGGTCGAGACCGGCGCCTTGTCGGTGAACTCGAACTCCTCGGTGCGGTACTCGACGCCCTTCGGCGGGTTCAAGCAGTCCGGGCTCGGCCGCGAGCTCGGCCCGGATGCGCTGGACGCGTTCACCGACGTCAAGAACGTCTTCATCAGCACTGACTGACAGCGAGGAGATCAGCATGGCGGGACGGCTGGACGGCAAGGTCGCCGTGATCACCGGCGGGTGCAGTGGCATCGGCCTGGCGACCGCGCGGCGGTTCGCGCAGGAGGGCGCGACCGTCGTGATCGGCGACCTCGACACCGCTGCTGGCCCGGCCATCGCCGACGAGCTCGGCGGCCTGTTCGTCGAGTGCAACGTCATCGACAAGGACCAGGTCGACGGTCTGTTCGCGGCCGCGAAGAGCTCCTACGGACGGGTGGACGTGGCGTTCAACAACGCCGGCATCTCGCCGCCCGACGACGACTCGATCCTGGACACGGGGCTGGAAGCCTGGCAGCGCGTCCAGACCGTCAACCTGACCAGCGTCTACCTGTGCTGCAAGGCCGCGATCCCCTACATGCTCGAGCAAGGCGGCGGGTCGATCATCAACACGGCGTCGTTCGTCGCGGTGATGGGCGCTGCGACGTCGCAGATCTCGTACACGGCCAGCAAGGGCGGCGTCCTGGCCATGTCGCGCGAGCTGGGCGTGCAGTTCGCCCGCGACGGCATCCGGGTCAACGCGCTGTGCCCGGGACCGGTCAACACGCCGCTCCTCAAGGAGCTGTTCGCCAAGGATCCCGAGCGCGCGCAGCGCCGGCTCGTGCACATCCCGGTCGGCCGGTTCGGCGAGCCCGAGGAGATCGCGAACGCCGTGTTGTTCCTCGCGTCGGACGAGTCGAGCTTCGTCACGGCATCGACGTTCCTCGTCGACGGCGGCATCAGCGGCGCCTACGTCACACCGCTCTAGGAGGAGCACTGTGGCCCGTCCGGTCATCGGCATCACGACGTACATCGAGCCCGCCTCGTGGGGCGTGTGGCGGGACGTGCCGACCGCGCTCGTCCCGCACGCCTACGTGCGCCATGTCGCGGCAGCAGGTGGGCTGCCGGTGCTCATCCCGCCGCTGCCGACCGGTGCGACGCGGGAGGACGTCGCGACTGTGCTGAGCCGGGTCGACGGTCTGCTGCTCGCGGGAGGGAGTGACGTCGACCCCGGCCGGTACGACGCCGAGCCGCATCCCAGCGTCCAGGCACCGAGGCCGCAGCGCGACGACAGCGAGCTGGACCTGGCCCGCGCCAGCGGTGAGACCGGACTGCCGGTGCTCGGCATCTGCCGTGGGATGCAGGTCATGGCCGTCGCCGCCGGCGGCGACCTCGTGCAGCACCTGCCGGACATCCTCGGCAACGAGACCCATCTGCCGGCGCCCGGGGTGTACGGGCGGCACGAGGTGCGGATCGAACCGGGCACCCGGCTGGCCTCGGTCCTCGGCGACCGGGTCGAGGTCGCGCACTACCACCACCAAGGCGTGGGCACGCATCCCGGGCTCAACCCGACGGCCTACAGCCACGACGGGTTGCTCGAGGCGTTCGAGGACCCCGATGCGCCGTTCCGGCTCGGCGTGCAGTGGCACCCGGAGCAGTCGGAGGACCCGCGCCTGTTCGAGGCTCTGGTCGAGGCCGCGCGCGAGCGACGCTGAACCCGTGCCCAGCATGCGGGCAACCTGTCCATGAAGCGGCCGATCTGGCACCATGAAGCCACCATGAGCGCCACCTGCATCATTACCTGAGCGCGTCGCCCGCCACCCGGTGCGCGCCGCGCTGACCTCCCGAGACTCGGGGGGTCTTTTTCGTGTGAGGGAACATCGATGACCGTGGGACCAGAGGCGGCCGCGGCCGCCACCGCCTTCGACGTCTACGACACGACTCTTCGCGACGGCGCGCAACAGGAGGGCCTGTCGCTGTCCGTGGCCGACAAGCTCGCCATCGCCCGGCACCTGGACGAGCTCGGCGTCGGGTACATCGAGGGCGGCTGGCCGGGTGCCAACCCCAAGGACACCGAGTTCTTCGCCCGGGCCACCACGGAGCTCGCGCTCGCCAACGCGACCCTCGCCGCGTTCGGCGCGACCCGGCGGCCGAACCGCAAGGCGGCCGACGACCCGCTGGTGCGGGCGCTGCTGGACGCGCAGACGGACGTCGTCACACTGGTCGCCAAGTCGCACCTGCGCCATGTCGAGCTGGCTCTGCGGACGACTGCCGAGGAGAACCTCGCGATGGTGCGGGACACCGTCGCGTTCCTCGCCGGCGAGGGCCGTCGCGTCTTCCTGGACGCGGAGCACTTCTTCGACAGCTACCGGGACTCGCCGTCGTACGCGATCGAGGTCCTGCGGGCAGCGGCCGAGGCCGGCGCGGAGGTGCTCGCGCTGTGCGACACGAACGGTGGCATGCTGCCGGGCCAGGTCGCCGACGTCGTGGCCGCCGTGGCCGGCGCGACCGTGGCGGGCAGCGGCGTACGGCTAGGGATCCACTGCCACAACGACACCGGCTGTGCGGTGGCCAACTCACTCGCCGCGGTCGACGCGGGCGTCGCGCACGTGCAAGGGACCTTGAACGGATACGGCGAGCGCACCGGCAACGCCGATCTGGTGTCGGTCGTCGCGAACCTCCAGCTCAAGCACGGACGTGCGGTCATCGCGCCGGACCGGCTGCGGGAGGCGACCCGGATCGCCCACGCGGTCAGCGAGATCACCAATGTGCCGCCGTACTCGCGCCAGCCGTACGTCGGTGCGTCCGCCTTCGCCCACAAGGCCGGGCTGCACGCGAGCGCGATCCGCATCGACCCCGACCTGTACCAGCACACTGACCCGATCGGCGTCGGAAACGACATGCGGCTGCTGGTCTCGGACATGGCCGGCCGCGCGTCGATCGAGCTCAAGGGTCGCGAGCTCGGGTTCGACCTCGCCGGCGACGACGAGCTGCTGCAGCGGGTGGTCCAACGGGTCAAGGAGCTGGAGCTGCGCGGCTACACCTTCGACGCGGCCGACGCCTCCTTCGAGCTGTTGCTGCGGGAGGAGGTCGACGGGGCGCGACCGGACTACTTCGACGTCGAGTCGTGGCGGGTCATCACCGACTCCAGGCCGGACGGCGCGGCGATGTCCGAGGCGACGGTCAAGGTCGTCGCCGGCGGGCGCCGGGTCGTCGCGACGGGGGAAGGCAACGGACCGGTGAACGCGCTGGACCACGCGCTGCGCGAGGCTCTCTCCGATGCCTACCCCGAGCTGGCCAAGCTCGAGCTGATCGACTTCCGGGTGCGCATCCTCGACGCGGCCCACGGCACCGACGCCGTGACCCGCGTCCTGATCGAGACGAGTGACGGGGCGTCGTCGTGGGAGACCGTGGGGGTGGCCCCCAACATCGTCGAGGCGAGCTGGGAGGCCCTGGTCGACGGCATCACGTACGGGCTGCTGCGCCAGCATGTCCCGCGACGCTAGCTCGCCGAGCTCTGCTCCGGTTCTGCCGCTCCGTGAGGCGACGCGGGCCTGGTTCGCCATCTCGCTGCAGACCTTCGGCGGTCCCGCGGGACAGATCGCGGTGATGCAGCGCGAGCTGGTCGACCGGCGGCGCTGGATCGGGCAGCAGCGGTTCCTCCACGCGCTGTCCTTCTGCACGTTGCTGCCGGGGCCAGAGGCTCAGCAGCTGGCGATCTACATCGGGTGGCTGCTGAACGGCGTCACCGGCGGCCTGGTCGCCGGCGTGCTGTTCGTGCTGCCAGGGGTGGTCGCGCTGTTGGGCCTGTCCGCGCTGTACGTGAGCGCCGGAGACACGACGGTGGTCACTGCGGTGCTCGCCGCCGTGGCACCGGCCGTGCTGGTGATCGTCGCCCAGGCCGTGGTTCGGGTCGGCGGTCGGGCCCTGCGACATCCCGCCCTGGTCTGGCTGGCCGTCGCGGCGTTCGTCGCGTTGTGGGCGTTCGCCGTCCCGTTCCCGTTCGTGGTGGGCGCCGCGGCGGTGGTCGGATGGGCACTCGGTCGCTGGGGGCCGCGCACGATGAGCGACCCGAAACCACGGACGGCGCCGAACGAGGGCCCGATGCCGCTGATCTCGGACGACCAGCTCCGCACCGAACGGCCCAGCCTCAGCCACGTGGTCACAGTGGTCGCCGTCGGTGTGGTCGCCTGGGCCGTTCCCGTGGGCACCGTGGTCGCGCTCGCCGGTCGAGACAGCATCTTCGCGGACATGGCGCTGTTCTTCAGCGGAGCGGCGCTGGTCACGTTCGGCGGTGCGTACGCGGTGCTGGCCTATGTCACCCAGAAGGCCGTGAGCTTCTACGGCTGGCTCGCTCCCGGCGAGATGGTCACCGGGCTCGCGCTGGCCGAGACGACCCCCGGACCTCTCATCATGGTGGTGCAGTTCGTCGCCTTCGTCGGCGCCTATCACCACCCCGGGTCCCTCAACCCCTGGGTGGCCGCTGTGGTCGCGTCTCTGCTGACCACGTGGGTGACGTTCGTGCCGTGTTTCGTGTTCGTGTTCGTGGGCGCCCCTTACGTCGAGCGGCTCCGCGGAAACCACGCACTGTCCGCGGCGTTGACCGGCATCACGGCGGCCGTGGTCGGCGTGATCGCCAACCTGGCCATCTTCTTCGCCATCCACACGCTGTTCCGGGAAGTGAGCACCGTGACCTGGGGGCCCGTCCGGCTGCAGGTGCCCGATGTCGGCAGCCTCAAACCCCTGTCGCTGGCGGTCACCGGCCTGGCCGCGCTCCTGCTCTTCCGGGCCAGGTGGTCCGTCCTGCGCACCCTCGGCGCCTGTTCCCTCGTCGGCCTGGTCGCCGGCCTGGTCGAGCTTCTCGTGCACTAGCGATGGTCGGGCCGGGCCGGAGGCCGTCCGGCCAGCACGCTCTGGAAGCATGAGGCCATGCGCATCGCCCGATACACCACCGGTGGCGACCCGGCCTTCGCGGTCGTCGAAGGTGAGCCGGGCCAGCAGGTGCTGGCGGCAGTCCACGGTGACCCGCTCTACCAGGACATCGTCTTCACGGGTGAGCGGATCGACCTCGAGGACGCGCGCCTGCTCGCACCGGTGATCCCGCGCAGCAAGATCGTCGCCATCGGCCGCAACTACGCCGACCACGCGGCCGAGACCGGGAGCGACGTGCCGGAGGAACCGTTGATGTTCCTCAAGCCCAACACGGCGATCGTCGGCCCGGGTGACCCCGTCGTCTTGCCGCCGCAGTCGGAGCAGGTGGACTACGAGGGCGAGCTGGCGGTGGTCATCGGCCGCCTGTGCAAGGACGTGCCCGAGGACAAGGTGGCCGACGTGGTCTACGGCTACACCTGCGCGAACGACGTGACCGCACGCGACCTCCAGCGCAAGGACGGCCAGTGGACCCGGGCCAAGGGTTTCGACACGTTCTGCCCGGTCGGCCCGTGGATCCAGACCGAGCTCGACGTCACCGATCTGGCCATCGCGACCCGACTCGACGGCCAGACGGTGCAGCAGTCGCGCACCTCCCTCCTGGTCCACCCGGTCGCCAAGCTGGTCGCTTACGTGTCCGCGATGATGACCCTCCTGCCCGGCGACCTGCTGCTGACCGGTACGCCAGCCGGCATCGGCCCGGTGACCCAGGGCCAGCGCGTGGATGTCGAGATCGAAGGCATCGGCGTCCTCTCGAACCCGTTCGTGACCCGTGGCTGACGCGAGCCCCGAGGGCCTCGTGCGCTTGCGCGTCGCGCCGAGCCCCACCGGCGACCCGCACGTCGGTACCGCGTACGTCTCGCTCTTCGACCTGGCTTTCGTCCGCCAGCAGGGCGGCCAGTTCGTGCTGCGGATCGAGGACACCGACCGAGCCCGGTTCCGCGAGGACAGCGAGCAGCAGATCTTCGACATGCTCGGCTGGCTCGGCCTGCATTGGGACGAGGGCCCGGACATCGGCGGCCCCTTCGCGCCGTACCGGCAGTCCGAGCGCCTCACGACGTACCAGCCGTACGTCGACCGCTTGCTCGCCGACGGCCACGCGTACCACTGCTGGTGTACCCCACAGCGGCTGACTGAGATGCGCGAGGCCCAGCAGAAGGCCAAGCAGCCGCCCGGTTACGACCGGCTGTGCCTGGGCAAGACCCGCGAGCAGCGCGCGGAGCTGCCCGGCTTCTCGCCGAACCCTGTGGTGCGCATGCGGATCCCGCAGGACGCGCCGACGCGGTTCACCGACCTGATCCGGGGAGAGGTCAACGCGCCGCATCCCGACGACCAGGTGATCCTGAAGGCCGACGGCTTCCCGACGTACCACCTCGCGGTCGTGGTCGACGACCACGAGATGGGCATCACGCACGTCGTGCGCGGCGAGGAGTGGATCAGCTCCACGCCCAAGCACATCCTGCTGTACCAGTGGCTCGGCCTGCCCATGCCGCAGTTCGCCCACATGCCGTTGCTGCGCAACGAGGACCGCTCGAAGATCAGCAAGCGGAAGAACCCCGCGGCCCGGCTGACCTGGTTCCGCGAACAGGGCTACCTGCCGGAGGCGCTGGTCAACTTCCTCGGCCTCATGGGGTACTCGATGCCCGACGAGCGCGAGATCTTCTCCTTCTCGGAGATGTCGGCCGAGTTCGACTGGTCACGCGTCAACGTCGTGGGGCCCGTGTTCAACCTCGACAAGCTGAACTGGCTGAACGGGCACTACATCCGCTCCCTGCCGCTGGACGAGCTGACCGACCGGATCCTCGACTTCCTCGAGCAGTCCGGTGCACTCGCCACCGAGCCGACGGCCGCGCAACGCGAGATGGTCCGTGCCGCAACGCCTTTGGTCCAGGAGCGCATGCAGATCCTCGCCGAGGCGCCGGACATGCTGGGCTTCCTGCTCGTTGCCGACGAGGATCTTGTGCTCGCCGACGACGCGCGCAACGGTCTCACCGACGAGGCGCGGCAGACGCTGGACGCGGCGCGGACTGCCCTCGAGGCGGTGCACGACTGGCGTACGGCGGACATCGAGGGCGCGCTGCGGGCCGGGCTGGTCGACGGGCTGGGCCTGAAGCCGCGACTTGCGTTCACACCGGTCCGGATCGCAGTCACCGGCCGGCGGGTCTCGCCTCCGTTGTTCGAGTCGATGGAGCTGCTCGGTCGCGACTCCACGATGGCGCGCATCGACGCGCTGCGCACCGAGCTCGGCGCCTGACGCGACCCGACGAAGACCCGATGAAGGTGGACGCGGTCCTGCTCGACATCGACGACACCCTGCTCGACACACGGGCCGCGTTCTTCGCGGCGATCCACGCGGTCGCGAACACCTGGCTGGCCCACCTCGAGGACGAGCGGTACGACGAGGTCGCACTCCGCTGGATCGCGGACGTCGGTGGCCATTTCCGCAGCTACACGCGCGGCGAGATCTCCATCATCGAGCAGCGGCGCCGCCGCGCAGCCGACCTGCAGCAGACGTTCCGAGGCGCGGAGCTGGACGACGTCGCCTTCGCGGCCTGGGACGCGACGTACAGCGCGGCCTTCCGGGAGAGCTGGCGGCTGCACGATGACGTCGTGCCCTTCTTGAACGCCGTCGATGCGGCCGGCCTCCGGTCGGCGCGCTCAGCAACTCCTCCCGCGAGATGTCCGTCGACAAGCTGGCCCATCTCGGGTTGAGCGCCCGGCTGCCACTGCTCGTCAGCCCGGACGACCTGGGGTTCGGCAAGCCGGCTCCGCGCGTCTTCGCACTTGCCTGTGAACGGCTGGGCAGCGAGCCGGCGGCCACCGCCTATGTGGGGGACGAGCTCGATGTGGACGCACAGGCGGCGACCGCCGCCGGGCTGGTCGGGGTGTGGCTGGACCGTCGGCAGCAGTGGTTCGCCGAAGCCGGCGCCGAGGTCACCGGAGCGCTCAGGGCGCCCGACCTGCATGCGGTCGCGGCGCTGCTTGATTTGGGTGGCCCATCCGGGCGCCGGTAGTATCCACCGGCGGGTCACGCCGTTCGGGGCAGCCGGACAGTCGGGCGTGATACCCCCATGGGGTATGGTGTAATTGGCAGCACGACTGATTCTGGTTCAGTTAGTCTAGGTTCGAGTCCTGGTACCCCAGCGCAGTACCAGCAATGACCAGCAGTGACTGGCAGTGGCCCCGTTGTGTAGCGGCCTAGCACGCCGCCCTCTCAAGGCGGTAGCGCGGGTTCGAATCCCGTCGGGGCTACGTCGAGCGGCTCTCGTTCCCCCGGGGACGAGAGCCGCTTCTTTCGTGGGCGTCGCGGCGCCGGGTCACTGCGCGGTACGGCGCAGCACCTCCGTGAGCTTGTTGGCGCCGGCCACGACCGAGGGAGCGTGTAGCCGACCCGGCTGCCGGGAGAGCCGCTCGATGGGGCCGGAGATGGAGACGGCGGCAACCACGCGGCCGGACGGGCCGCGCACCGGCGCGGACACCGACGCGACGCCGGCCTCGCGCTCGCCGACGCTCTGGGCCCACCCTCGGCGCCGTACGCCGGACAGCGTCGTGGCGGTGAAGCGGGCGCCGTGCAGACCCCGGTGCAGGCGGTCCGGCTCCTCCCAGGCGAGCAGCACCTGGGCCGCCGAGCCGGCCAGCATGGTCAGCGTGCTGCCGATCGGGATCGAGTCCCGCAGCCCGATCGGGCGCTCGGCGGCCGCGACGCAGATCCGGTAGTCGCCCTGCCGGCGGAACAGCTGGGCACTCTCTCCGGTGTGGTCGCGCAGCGCGGTCAGCACCGCCCCCGCAGCGCCGAGCAGCCGGTCCTCGCCCGCGGCAGCGGCGAGCTCGCCCAGGCGCTGGCCGAGGATGAACCGGCCCTGCATGTCGCGCGAGACCAGCCGGTGGTGCTCCAGGGCGACGGCCAGCCGGTGGGCCGTCGGCCGGGCCAGCCCGGTGGCCGTCACGAGCTGCGCGAGAGTCGCGGGACCGGCCTCGAGGGCGCCGAGCACGACCGCCGCCTTGTCGAGGACGCCGACTCCGCTAGAGTTGTCCATACCTCGATACTGCCGTCTCAGGTCGTGAGATGCAAGCCCTTGCACACGCGAGGGCGTCGAGGAGAGGTCGAGGAGGACACATGGCGGGCACGTTGGCCGAGAAGGTGTGGGACGCCCACGTCGTACGACGGACCGAGGGCGAGCCGGACCTCTTGTACATCGACCTGCACCTGCTGCACGAGGTCACCAGCCCGCAGGCGTTCGACGGGCTCCGTCTCACCGGCCGCCCGATCCGCCGGCCCGACCTGACCATCGCGACGGAGGACCACAACGTCCCGACCGTGCCGGGCCCGATCACCGACCTCACGTCCCGCACCCAGGTGGAGACCCTGCGGCGCAACTGCGCGGAGTTCGGCGTACGGCTGCACCCGATGGGCGACGCCGACCAGGGCATCGTCCACGTCATCGGACCCCAGCTCGGGCTGACCCAGCCAGGCCTGACCATCGTGTGCGGTGACTCGCACACCTCGACCCACGGCGCGTTCGGCGCGCTCGCGTTCGGGATCGGCACCAGCGAGGTCGAGCACGTCATGGCCACGCAGACGCTGCCGCTCAAACCGTTCAGGACGCTGGCGGTCACCGTCGAGGGCGAGCTGCCCGAAGGGGTCAGCGCCAAGGACCTGATCCTGACCGTCATCGCCAAGATCGGCACCGGCGGTGGCCAGGGCTACGTCATCGAGTACCGCGGCTCGGCGATCCGCTCGTTGTCCATGGAAGCCCGCATGACGATCTGCAACATGTCGATCGAGGCCGGGGCGCGGGCGGGGATGATCGCGCCGGACGAGACGACGTTCGCCTACCTGCGGGGCCGACCGCATGCGCCGACCGGCGACGCATGGGACGACGCCGTGGCGTACTGGCGGACTTTGCGCAGCGACGACGACGCGACCTTCGACGAGGAGGTCGTCATCGACACCTCGGAGCTCGCGCCGTTCGTCACCTGGGGGACCAACCCCGGGCAGGGTGCGCCCCTGTCCAGCGCGGTGCCCGACCCTGAGGCGATCGCCGAGGAGTCCGACCGGCTGGCCGCGGAGCGGGCGCTCGCGTACATGGACCTGCAGGCGGGTACGCCGCTGCGCGACATCGCGGTCGACACCGTGTTTCTCGGCTCGTGCACCAACGGACGGATCGAGGACCTGCGGACCGCGGCGGCCGTCCTGGCCGGGCGGCACGTGCACGACTCGGTGCGCATGCTCGTCGTACCGGGCTCCGCCCGGGTCCGCCTTCAGGCCGAGGCGGAGGGGCTGGACAAGGTCTTCACCGCCGCCGGTGCGGAGTGGCGGCTGGCCGGCTGCTCGATGTGCCTGGGCATGAACCCGGACCAGCTCGCGCCGGGGGAGCGCAGCGCGTCGACGTCGAACCGCAACTTCGAGGGTCGTCAGGGCAAGGGCGGCCGCACCCATCTCGTCTCGCCCGCGGTCGCGGCCGCCACGGCCGTCCGCGGCACGCTGTCCTCGCCCGCCGACCTGAGCTGACCGGGAGCCCTCGACATGGAAGCCTTCACGACCCACACCGGCGTCGGAGTGCCGCTGCGCCGGAGCAACGTCGACACCGACCAGATCATCCCGGCGGTCTATCTCAAGCGCGTCACGCGTACCGGTTTCGAGGACGGGCTGTTCGCGGCGTGGCGCGGTGACGAGTCCTTCGTCCTCAACCAGCCGGCGTACTCGGCCGGCAGTGTCCTCGTCGCGGGCCCCGACTTCGGCACCGGCTCGTCTCGCGAACATGCCGTCTGGGCGCTGATGGACTATGGCTTCCGCGTTGTCATCTCCTCGCGCTTCGCCGACATCTTCCGCGGCAACTCCGGCAAGCAAGGGCTCCTCACTGCGCAAGCGGATCAGGGTGATGTCGAGCTGTTGTGGAAGCTCTTGGAGAACGAGCCCGGCACTGAGGTCACCGTCGATCTCGAGTCCCGCAGCATCACCGCCAAGGACGTCGTTGTCCGCTTCCAGATCGACGAGTACACGCGTTGGCGCCTGTTGGAGGGTCTGGACGACATCAGTTTGACGTTGCGTCATGAGGGGTCGATCTCCGACTTCGAGCGCAGCCGGCCCGGTTTCCTGCCGACAACAGTCAAGTCATAGGTACGACGAAAGCCGCTGTCGCGTAAGGGAAGTCGTCCGCCGTCAGCTCAAGCGCCCGTCCCGGTGACCGCGCATCGGCCGCCTGTGAGGCCGGGAGCCTCCGGCTCACGGGCTGCGAAGTCCTTGCGACACATGGCAAAGTTTGTGCGCAGGTGTTGGACGCATGTGCTCAAGGGGCCTAGCGTCATGTCCAGTCGGGCGAGGGCTCGACTGCACGATCTCGCCGGACGAGAGGTTCGGCGGGGCTCATTCTCCTTGGAGGGGAAGCAGTGAACAAGGGACAGCTGGTCGAGGCCCTCGAGGGCCGGCTCGGTGGGAAAAAGGCTGCGGCCGATGCCCTCGACGCCATCATCGACACCATCACGCGTGCAGTAGCGAGGGGCGAGAAGGTCGGCATCACCGGCTTCGGCACCTTCGAGAAAGCGGCCCGTGCAGCGCGCACCGGCCGCAACCCGCGGACCGGACAGGCCGTGAGAATCAGGAAGACGTCCGTGCCGCGCTTCAAGGCCGGGACTGCCTTCAAGGTCGTCGTGGCTGACCCGCGTCAGCTCCCGTCCGACACCTCGGCGACCGCGCGCAAGCCCGCGGCCACCGCGGCGGCGGCGAAGAAGACGACGGCCAAGAAGGTCACCGCCAAGGTCGGCGCCAAGAAGGCGACCGCCAAGAAGACCGCCAAGACGGCGACGGCCAAGAAGACCGCCAAGAAGGCTCCGGCGAAGAAGGCCGCAGCCAAGAAGACGGTCGCGAAGAAGACCGCCAAGCGGACGGTGGCCAAGAAGGCTCCAGCCAAGAAGGCGACCGCACGCAAGACGGTGGCCAAGAAGGCTCCGGCCAAGAAGGCGACCGCGCGCAAGACCGTGGCCAAGAAGGCTCCGGCCAAGCGGGCGACCGCCAAGAAGGCTCCGGCCAAGCGGGCGACCGCCAAGAAGGCTCCGGCCCGCAAGGCCGCAGCCAAGAAGTCGACGCGGGCTCGGGCTCGCTGACGCAGGCTCGGCGGCTCGGCGACGACCTCGGGCCCCAGTGGACGGGCCGGCATCGTGCAGATGCCGGCCCGTCCGGCGTGTCGCGGGCCGGACGCACCGGGTTTGCCATCCTGACTCCATGACCGACGCCGACGACCGCCGCCCGAACGACGTCCTGACCGTGCACGGCGGGACGCCGTTGCACGGCCGACTGCGCGTCCGTGGTGCCAAGAACCTCGTCTCCAAGGCGATGGTGGCCGCACTACTGGGCGAAGAGCCGTCGCGGCTGCGCAACGTCCCCGAGATCTCCGATGTGGCCATCGTCTCGGGGCTGCTCGACCTGCATGGGGTCACCGTCGAGCGAGTCGGCGGTCAGGGCGACGAGCCGGGCGAGCTGGTCATGGACCCGCGCAACGTCGAGCAGGCGCACGTCGCCGACATCGACGCGCATGCGGGGTCCAGCCGGGTGCCGATCCTGCTCTGCGGTCCGTTGCTGCACCGCCTCGGGGAGGCGTTCATCCCCGACCTCGGCGGCTGCCGGATCGGTGAGCGTCCGATCAACTTCCACCTAGACGTGCTGCGCTCGTTCGGAGCCGTGGTCGACAAGCGGTCGGACGGGCTGCGGCTCACGGCACCGCGCCGGTTGCAGGGCACCAAGGTCCACCTGCCGTTCCCGAGCGTCGGCGCCACCGAGCAGGTGCTGCTGACCGCCGTACGGGCCGAAGGGCTGACCGAGCTGCGCAACGCAGCGACCGAGCCGGAGATCCTCGACCTGATCAACGTGCTCCAGAAGATGGGCGCAATGATCAGCGTCGACACCGACCGGACGATCCGGATCGAGGGTGTCGACCGGCTCGGCGGTTACTCCCACCGGGCGATCCCGGACCGGGTCGAGACCGCGTCCTGGGCCTGCGCCGCGCTCGCCACCGGCGGCGACGTGACGGTCGCGGGCGCGCGTCAAGGTGATCTCACGACGTTCCTCAATGTGTTCCGCAAGATCGGCGGCGCGTTCGAGATCGACGACGAGGGGATCCGCTTCTTCCACCCCGGCGGCGACCTTCGCTCGCTGGTCATCGAGACCGACGTCCACCCGGGCTTCATGACCGACTGGCAGCAGCCCTTGGTCGTCGCGCTGACCCAGACGTCGGGGCTGTCGATCGTCCACGAGACGGTGTACGAGAAGCGGCTCGGCTTCACCCGGGCGCTCAACGACATGGGCGCGACGATCCAGCTGTACCGGGAGTGCCTCGGGGGTCTGCCCTGCCGGTTCGGCCAGCGCAACTTCCAGCACTCCGCGGTGATCTCCGGACCCACCAAGCTGCAGGGCGCGGAGATCACCGTGCCGGACCTGCGCGCCGGCTTCAGCTACCTCATCGCCGCGCTGACGGCGGACGGGACCTCCCGGGTGCACGGCATCGGCCTGATCGAGCGCGGCTACGAGCACTTCCAGGACAAGCTCGACGCACTCGGTGCGTCCTACGAGCGGGGCTGACAGTCAGATCCCGAGCAGCCGCAGGTCGACCGCGGCGCCATCCGTGATCTCGACCGTGAGCCGCTGACCGACGCGGACGAGGCGCAGCCCACTGCGGCCGAACGCCTCGCCGTCGAACGGCACCTCGGTGCCGTCGTCGAGCAGCACCGACCCGGCGCCGGTTTCCGGGTCGAACCGGTGGACGCTGCCCTGCATGCGGCCAGGCTAGCCAAGGCCGTCGAGCAGGGCGGCCGTCCGCGGGCCGACGCCGAGTGCGCGTGCCTCGCGCAGAGACGCCTCGACGTCGACGTCGCGACGCAGGCGGGGCAGGTCGAGCTCGAGCCGCTTGGCGACCAAGTCGTGACGGGCGGCCGATCCGTCTCCGAACGCGGGCCGCAGACCGTCCGGCACCATCGCGGCGAGCAGCACGGTGCCGGTCCCCTCAGCGTCCGGGACGTACGCCGCGTCGTACGCCGCACACGACGCCAGGGCCGCAGTCAGGTCCTCGGCCCGAAGCGCCGGTACGTCGGCCAGCAATGCGGCGACCGGGCCCGACCGCGCGGTGGCAAGGAGGTCGCGCCCTCGTCGTACCGCCTGGTCGAGGCCGTGGCCCGGGTCCGGCTCGACCTGCGCGCCGGCCGCGGAGGCGGCCGTCGCCATCGCCGGGTCGGACGTGACCACCAGCACGGCCTGCACTGCAGGCGACGCCAGCGCAGCGGTGAGAGTGTCCAGGGCCATGGCCAGGGCGAGCTCGTTACGCGCCACTTCCGGGCCGACGTCCAGGCGCGACTTCGCATCGGGTGCACCCTTCACGGGGAGCACCACGCGCCACTGCAGAGCCGGCGGCCGGGGCTCGAGGTTGTCGCTCATCTGTTCTATCGTCCGGCACGCCGGTGGCCGCCTCGACATGACCCGGAGCAGCGGAGAGGATGACCGGGACCTACCGAGGCGGGCGACAGGCAGGAGCGACAGTGTCCCGACGAGGGCTGGGCACGTCGTACCGGATCGCGGCGGGTGTCCTACGGCCGGCCATCCGTCTGGCCACCAGCCACGAGTGGAGCGGTGCGGAGCACCTGCCCGGCTCCGGTGGCTTCGTCGTGTGCTCGAACCACATCTCGGACTCGGACCCGATCGCGCTGGCGCACTTCCTCTTCGACAGCGGCCACCCGCCGTACTTCCTGGCCAAGAGCGCACTGTTCAGCGTCCCGGTCGTCGGTCGGGTGGTCCGCGGTGCGGGCCAGATCCCGGTGTACCGCGACGGGCCCCAAGCGGTGCAGGCCTTCGCTCCCGCGGTCGAAGCCGTCCGCGCCGGCAAGTGCGTCGCGATCTACCCGGAGGGCACGGTCACCCGCGATCCCGACCTGTGGCCGATGACCGGCAAGACCGGTGCGGCCCGGGTGACGCTGGAGACCGGCTGCCCGCTGATCCCCGTGGCCCAGTGGGGCGCGCATGCGCTGCTGCCGTACCACTCGCTGCGCCCACGGCTGTTCCCGCGCAAGCAGATGCGCATCGTCGCGGGTCCGCCGGTCGACCTCGACGACCTGCGCGCCCGTCCGATCGACGCCACGGTCCTGCGTGAGGCCACGGCGCGGATCATGGCCGACATCACGCGGCTGTTGCTGCCACTTCGGCCGGGCGAGACGCCGCCGGCGACGCCGTTCGACCGTCGCAGGATGGAGAAGCCGGCATGACCAGGGTCGCCGTCATGGGCGCCGGCAGCTGGGGTACGGCGTTCGCCAAGATCGTCGGGGATGCGGGCTCCGACGTCATCCTGTGGGGGCGCCGGCCCGAGGTGGTCGAGGAGATCCAGAACGACCACGTCAACTCGCAGTACCTGCCCGACATCGTTCTGCCGCAGTCGATCCAGGCCACGACCGACGGTGAGAAGGCGCTGACCGACGCGGAGGTGGTCGTGCTGGCGCTGCCCTCGCAGAACCTGCGGGCGATCCTGACCGGGCTCTCGCCGTTCCTGCCTGAGCGGACTGTGGTGGTCAGTCTGATGAAGGGCGTCGAGCTGGGCACGACCCGGCGGATGAGCGAGGTCATCGTCGAGGTGGCCGGCATCGCCCCTGAGCGGGTGGCGGTGCTGTCCGGACCCAACCTCGCTCCGGAGATCGCCCTCTGCGAGCCGGCCGCCAGCGTCGTCGCGTGCATCGACCGGTCCGTCGCCGAGCGCGTCTCGGATCTGTGCGCCACGTCGTACTTCCGGCCGTACACGAACGTCGACGTGGTCGGCACCGAGCTGGGCGGTGCGGTCAAGAACGTCATCGCGATCGCGGTCGGCATGGCGGACGGCATGGGCCTCGGGGACAACGCGAAGGCCTCGATCATCACCCGCGGGCTGGCCGAGACGGCGCGGCTGGGGGCGGCGCTGGGGGCCGACCCGCTGACCTTCCTCGGCCTGGCCGGCATCGGCGACCTGGTCGCGACGTGCATGTCGCCGCTGTCGCGCAACCGGACGTTCGGCGAGGGGCTCGGCAAGGGCCTGTCGGTCGAGGAAGTCATCGCCGCGACCCGGACGACGGCCGAGGGCGTCAAGTCGTGCAGCTCGATCCTCGGCCTGGCTCACCACCACGGCGTGGACGTCCCCATCATCGAGAACGTCGTCGCGGTGGTCCACGAAGGCGCCTCGCCCGCCGAGATCGGCCGGCGCTTGCTCTCGCGCGCGCTCAAGGCGGAGGCGGAGTGACGCCGGCGTGACGCAGGACAACGAGGGCCAGACGCGGCGGGTCCGGGTCGCGGTCGTGTTCGGTGGGCG
The DNA here is from genome assembly GCA_045807245.1 of Actinomycetales bacterium. Lineage (GTDB taxonomy): Bacteria > Actinomycetota > Actinomycetes > Actinomycetales > CAVURS01 > CAVURS01. The sequence goes on along the minus strand of JBJMHS010000001.1, from coordinate 15,238 downwards.
TTCCAGCGAGCATGCGGTGAGCTGCAGCACGGCGGCCAGCGTGCTGCGGGCCCTGGACCGCGAACGGTACGACGTGGTGCCGATCGGCATCGCTCGGGACGGGCGCTGGGTGCTGGTGGCCGACGACCCGGCGCCGCTCGAGCTGCGGCCCGGACATCGTCCGGAGATCAGCCCGGACGGCCCGGGTGTCCTGGTCCCGACGAGCACGGCCGACCGCAGCCTCACCGTGCTCGAGCCCGGTGCCGTGCCACGGACGCTGGGCGAGGTGGACGTCGTCCTGCCACTGCTGCACGGTCCGTTCGGCGAGGACGGGACCTTGCAGGGACTGCTCGAGCTGGCGGACGTCCCGTACGTCGGGTCGGGGGTGTTCGCGTCGGCGGCCGCCATGGACAAGCAGTTCATGAAGGTCCTGCTCGCGGGAGCCGGGCTGCCGGTCGGGTCGCACGTCGTCATCAGCGACGCCGAGTGGCAGCGCGACCCGGCCGCCTGCGCGGAGTCGGTGGCCGCTCTGGGCTGGCCGGTGTTCGTCAAGCCGGCCCGGGCCGGGTCGAGCATGGGGATCAGCAAGGTGCACGGGCCGGACGAGCTGACCGGTGCGGTCGAAGCGGCCCGCGAGCACGACCCGAAGGTGCTGGTCGAAGCGGCGGTCGTCGGTCGCGAGATCGAGTGCGGTGTGCTGGAGGCGCTGGACGGCGGCCGCCCCGAGACCGCGCCCTTGGGTGAGGTCGTCGTGCTGGGCGGTGGGCACGAGTTCTACGACTTCGAGGCCAAGTATCTCGACGAGGAGCACCTGCGGCTGAGCTGTCCCGCCGAGCTGCCGGACGACGTGGCGGCCGAGATCGCGGACGACGCGGTCCGGGCCTTCCAGGCTCTCGGCTGCGAGGGGCTCGCGCGGGTCGACTTCTTCCTCACGGAGGCGGGTGAGGTGCTGGTCAACGAAGTGAACACCATGCCGGGCTTCACGCCGGTGTCGATGTTCCCGCGGATGTGGGCCAGCGCCGGGCTGGACTATCCGGCGCTGGTCGACCGGTTGCTGCAGCTCGCGCTGCGTCGTCGTACCGGCCTGCGCTGACCGAGCGGTCGACGCGTCAGCTGCAGCGGTGCTCGCCTTGCGGGATCGCCTTGACGGCCGCTGCCAGGCCGGTCAGCGCAAACGTCTCCGGCGCGTAGTGCTTCGGCACGAGCACCTGCACGGCAGGCACCCGGCCGTACGTCGTGAAGTCGTACCCGCTGTCCAGCGCTCGCGCGACCCAGTCCACCCCGTCGACGGCGATGCACAGCTCCGGCGTCGGGCCCGGCGGGTCGACCCCGCAGCGCAGGACGATCGCCGGGTCGCCCCATGCCGCCAGAGCCGGCGAGGACGGCGTGGTCTGCCGCCGCTTCGCCTTGAGCAGGGTGGAGGGCAGCGTGCCGCCCAGGCGCGTGCAGGCCGGGTCGGCACCACTCGGCGGAACGGTGGCGCGCACGGAGTCGGAGCAGGCAGCCGCCAAGGCGAGGACCGGGAGCAGCGCCAGCGCTGCGAACGCCGCCCTCAGACGTGGACGACGGTGCACGTGAGCGTGCGCGTGATGCCTGGGACCTCTTGCACGCGGGCGATCACCAGCTTGCCCAGGGCATCGACGTTGGGGGCCTCGACGCGCGCGATCACGTCGTAGGGGCCGGTGACGTCCTCGGCGACGAGCACGCCCTCGACGGCGGAGATCGCCTCGGCCACGGAGGTCGACTTCCCGACCTCGGTCTGGATCAGGATGTATGCCTGGACCACCACAGGGACCTCCTCGTCTGTGCGTGCCCACCCACCGAGCGTTAGCAAGGTACCGTGCCGCGGTGCCTCACGACGTGCAGGGGGAAGTCACCCTCGCCGACCTCGGTGAGTCCGGCGTGCTGGCCCGCGTGTTCCCTCTGCTGCCGCAACCCGACGCCACGCTGGTGGGGCCGGGGGACGACGCGGCGGTCGTGGCCGCGCCCGACGGTCGAGTGGTCGTGACGACCGACCAGATGGTGGAGGGCGGCGACTGGCGCGCCGAGTGGTCCGGCGGGTACGACGTCGGGTGGAAGGCCGCCGCGCAGAACCTCGCCGACATCGCCGGCATGGGCGCCGTGCCGACCGCCCTGGTGGTCTCGCTCACCGCACCGCCGTCCACGCCGGTGGCCTGGGTCGAACGGCTGGCCGAGGGCCTGGCCGCAGCATGCAACGGCACCGGCGCAGGTGTGGTCGGCGGCGACCTGTCCGCCGGCGAGCGGATCGTCGTGACCGTGACGGCGCTCGGCGACCTGCAAGGCCGCCCGCCGGTCCTGCGCTCGGGCGCGACGGTAGGGGACTCCGTCGCCCTGGCCGGCCGGGTCGGCTGGTCGGCCGCCGGCCTGGAGCTGCTCCGGGCCCGCCGGGGCGACATCGCCCCGCATCTGGTCGCCGCTCACCTGCGCCCCGAGCCGCCGTACGACGCCGGGCCGGCAGCCGCGACCGGCGGTGCCACCGCCCTGTTGGACGTCAGCGACGGCTTGCTGCGCGACGCCGGTCGCATCGCCGACGCCAGCGGCGTGACGCTCGACCTCGATGTCGCTGCTCTGAGGGCGGACTCGGCGGCGCTCGAGGACGCGGCGGACGGCATGGCCGACCGGGCGCTGGCCCTGCGCTGGGTTCTCACCGGGGGCGAGGACCACCCGCTCCTGGCGACCTTCCCGCCCGGGCCGGTGCCCGCGCCGTACCGGACGATCGGTGCTGTGGTCGCTCGTGGGGACGGTCCCGTGCTGGCGGACGGCCGTCCCCCGGCCGAGCTCATCGGCGAGGTGACCGGCTGGGACCACTTCGAGCCGGACCGCCCGCAGACATGAATATGGCCGGCCCCCAGGGGAGCCGGCCATCGTGGGCCACCGTGCTCAGTCAGCGGGTGACCTTGCCGGCCTTCAGGCAGGAGGTGCAGACGTTGAGCCGCTTGGGGGTCGAGCCGACCATGGCGCGCACCCGCTGGATGTTCGGGTTCCAGCGCCGCTTGGTCCGGCGGTGCGAGTGCGAGATGTTGTGACCGAAGCCCGGGCCCTTGCCGCAGACGTCGCAGGTGGCAGCCACAGTGATCTCCTGGTCAGGTCAGTCGGATGGTGGCGCCGGTGTCCGCGCGCCTGAGCCCGGGTGTCCCGGGCAACCGGAACAGGGTAACCGAGCACGCCGTCACCTCCCAAACCGGCCGTTTCGTCGGCGCCATTGGCTAGCCTCCCAGCGTGGTGGCGGCGCAGGGTGAGCCGAGCGGGACCGCAGCCCCGGCGGGCCGGGCGGGCCGGGCGGGCCTCGCGGTGCTCGACGGACCGACCGTACGCCGCTGGGCCGACGCCGGGCTGGCTGCGCTCGTGGCGGCCCGGACCGAGATCGACCTGCTGAACGTCTACCCGGTGCCGGACGCGGACACCGGCACCAACCTGGTCCGGACCATGCAGGCCGGCGTCGACGCACTGAACGCGGCGGGCGGCGCGGGGTCCGACTCGCTGGCCCAGGTCTGCGACACCTTGGCGACCGCACTGTTGCGCGGCGCCTGCGGCAACTCCGGCACCATCCTGAGCCAGCTGCTGCGAGGTGTCGCGGACGCGGCTCGTCAGACGGACGCCCTGGACGGGCGTGCACTGGCGGCCGCGCTGAGCAGCGCCGCGGGTCTCGCGCGAGCGGCCCTGGCCCGTCCGGTGGAGGGCACGATCCTGTCCGTCGCGGACGCGGCCGCGCAGGCGGCGACCCGCGCGGCCGCCGCGGAGGGGGACCTCGGGAGCGTCGTCGGCGCCGCGCGGTCGGCCGGTGAGGCGGCCCTGCGGGCCACCCCCGGCCAGCTGGCGGCACTGCACGGCCGGGTCGACGCCGGCGGCCGAGGCCTGGTCGTCCTGCTGGCGGCGCTCGAGTCCGCCGTGACGGGGGAGTCGACCGGCGATGGCCGGCCGAGCCCGACGGCGACCGACCGATCCCAGGCCGACGCCCCGAGCGGCACGGGGCTGCCGGGCCCGGACCGGCCGGCGGAGGGGCGCGCCGACTCCCCGGCGCACGAGGTCATGTACCTGCTCGACACCGCACCCGGTCCTGAGGAGTCCGGCCGGGTGGCCGGCCTGCGAGCCGTACTGGACCGGCTCGGCGACTCGGTCGTGGTGGTCGGGGGCAACGGGCTGTGGCAGGTCCACGCCCACGTCGACGACGTGGGCGCGGCGGTCGAGGCCGGGTTCGCGGTCGGGCGGCCGCACCGGGTCCGGATAGTGGGCTTCGCACCGCCGGTCCCGCGCACCGCGGGCACCGAGGGCACGGAGGGCACCGGCGCAGGGCGACCGGGGGAGACGGCCGGACTGGGTCTGTTGGCCGTGGTCGACGGACCGGGCTTGACCGACCTGCTGGCACGGGCCGGCGCGCGAGTCGTCCCGAGTGAGCACGTGCAGGCCGGTCTGGCAACGGCGGCGCAGGACGCCGGCACGGCGCTGGTCGCGGTGCTGCCCGGTGACGCCGACACCCTCTCGGTAGCGCTGGCGGCGGCCGCCCAGGACGCGCGACTGCGAGTGGTCCGCTGCCGCTCGGCCGTCCAGGTCATCGCCGCCGTGGCGGTGCACGAGCCCAGCCGTGACGCCGAGCGCGACCTGCTCGAGATGTCGACGGCGGCGGCCGGCTGCCGGCACGGGCTGGTCGAGGTCGCCGAGGGCGAGGGCATGACGTCGGCCGGACTCTGCCGGGCCGGAGACGTACTCGGACACGTGGACGGCGACGTGGCGGTCATCGGGTCGGAGCTGGCCGAGGTGGCGGTGGCCGTCGTCCATCGGCTGCTCGGCGGCGGCGGCGAGCTGGTGACGCTGGTGGCCGGAGCGCGCGCCGAGACCGGCTTCGCGGACCGCGTCGCGCGGGCCGTCCGGGCCGAGCGTCCGGACGTGGACGTCACGGCGTACGACGGCGGGCAGCGAGCGCCGTACCTGCTGGTCGGCGTCGAGTGAGCCTTGAGTGAGCGCGACATGAGCCGACCGATGGACCGCGCCGTCCCGCCCGGCCCGCTCGACGCACCCGTCCCGTTCCTGGCCCAGCCGCTCGAGAAGGCCATCGGGCTGCGCTCGGCCCAGCCGCTGGAGAAGCACCTCGGCCTGCTGACCGTCGACGACCTGCTCCGGCACTACCCGCGCCGGTACATCGAGCGCGGCGAGCTGACGCCGCTGCGCGAACTGCGCGAGGGCGAGCAGGTCACCGTGCTGGCCCGCGTCACCAAGGTCAGCAGCTTTCGTATGCGCAACCGGCGCGGCAGCGTGGTCAAGGCGTCGATCACCGACGGTGTCGATCACCTCGAGGTGTCGTTCTTCGCGCCCCGACCGTGGCTGGAGCAGAAGTTCACCGCCGAGCTGCAACCGGGCCGGCAGATGCTGTTCGCCGGCACCGTCGGCAGCTTCCGCGGCAAACGGCAGCTGAGCCACCCGGAGTTCGAGGCGTTCGACGTGGGTGACGTCGAGGACGACCCGGTCGAGGCCGAAGGCGCACTGCAACGGGCTGAGCGGTTCGCCGACCAGATCCGCCCGATCTATCCGGCCGCTGCCAAGGTGGCGACCTGGAAGGTCGCGAAGGCGGTCGAGGTCCTGCTCGACCACCCCGCGACCAAGATGCTGGAAGACTTTGTGCCGCAAGGGATCCGGACGCGGCGGCAGCTGATGCCGCTCGCCGAGGCGCTGCAGGAGATCCATCGCCCGAGCAGCACGGAGGCCCTCGAGCGCGCACAGGCCCGACTGCGGTACGACGAGGCTTTCGTCCTGCAGGTCGCGCTGGCCGGACGGCGGGCCGAGGTGGCGGCGCAGCCTGCGGTGCCGCGTCCCGGCAAGGACGCCGGCCTGCTCGCGGCCTTCGACCTGCGGCTGCCGTTCGTCCTCACCGCCGGCCAGACGGACGTCGGCGAGGTCATCGCCGACGACCTGGCGCGGGAGCATCCGATGCACCGGTTGCTGCAGGGCGAGGTCGGCTCTGGCAAGACGGTCGTCGCGTTGCGCGCCATGCTGCGGGTCGTCGACGCCGGTGGTCAGGCCGCGTTGCTGGCGCCCACGGAAGTCCTTGCGCAGCAACACCATCGGTCGATCACGACGATGATGGGCGACCTCGCGATGGGCGGCATGCTCGGCGGTCACGACGGCGGGACCCAGGTGCGCCTGCTGACCGGCAGCGTCTCTGCGGCGGCCCGCAAGCGGGCGCTGGCCGACGCGGCGTCGGGCGCGGCGGGCATCGTCATCGGCACGCATGCGTTGCTGCAGGAGCGCGTGGAGTTCCACGACCTGGGCCTGATCGTCGTCGACGAGCAGCACCGTTTCGGCGTGGAGCAGCGGGATGCGTTGCGCGCCAAGGCGGACCGGCCACCGCACGTGCTGGTCATGACGGCGACGCCCATCCCACGGACCGTGGCGATGACCGTGTTCGGCGATCTCGCGACCTCCACCCTCCGCGAGCTCCCGGCCGGGCGACAGCCCATCACGACCCATGTCGTGGCCGCGGGGGACCGTCGGTGGGTCGAGCGGACCTGGGAGCGGGTGCGCGAGGAGGTGCATCGAGGCCACCAGGCCTACGTCGTCTGCCCTCGGATCGGCGGCGAGTTCGCCAGCGAGGACACGATGCTGCTCCAGCTCGAGCGCGATGCCGACGAGGCGGCCGCCGAGGCCCTGCGGCGGCCCGCGGTGGCCGCCCTGGACCGGCTGGACCAGCTCCGGCAGAACCCGGCTCTGACCGGCACCCGGATCGACGCGCTGCACGGGCGGCTGCCGGCCGAGGAGAAGGACGCCGTGATGGCCGACTTCGCGGCCGGCCGCATCGACGTGCTGGTCGCCACGACCGTCGTCGAGGTCGGCGTCGACGTCCCCAACGCGACCACGATGGTCATCGAGGACGCCGACCGGTTCGGGGTCTCGCAGCTGCATCAGCTCCGCGGCCGCGTCGGCCGGGGATCGGCCCCGGGGCTCTGCCTGCTGGTCAGTGACGCCGAGCGGACATCGTCCGGATGGCAGCGCCTCGAGGCCGTCGCCGCCACGCTGGACGGGTTCGAGCTGGCGGCCGTCGACCTGCGCCAGCGCGGCGAAGGCAACGTGCTCGGCGCCTCGCAGTCGGGTGGCCGGTCCTCGCTCCGCCTGCTCAGGGTCATGGACCACGAGGACGTGATCGCCGAGGCCCGGGCGGACGCGACCGAGCTGGTCGACGCCGACCCGGTGCTGGTGTCGCAGCCGGCCCTGGTCGACACGCTCGGGCTGCGGCTGAGCCACGACCAGATCGACTTCCTCGAGCGCGGGTAGGTGCGGCCGCCGTGAACGACGCGTGACTCGGATCATCTCGGGTGCCTTCGGCGGCCGGCAGATCGCGGTACCTGCCGGTGCCGGGACGCGTCCGACCAGCGACCGCGTGCGGGAGGCGCTGTTCGGGCGGTTGGACCACCAGGACGTCCTGTCCGGCGCGCGCGTCCTCGACCTGTACGCCGGCTCAGGAGCGCTCGGCCTCGAGGCGCTGAGCCGCGGCGCACGCTGTGCGACGTTCGTCGAGAGCGACCGGGCCGCGCTGGAAGCCTTGCGCCGCAACGTGTCCGCGCTCGCCTCCGACGCCGGTGCGGCCAGCGTGCTGGCCCAACCCGTGCAACGCGCGCTGCTCGGCGGCGCCGACGCGCCGTACGACCTGGTGCTGGCCGACCCGCCGTACTCCCTGTCCGAAGCCGACCTGGCCGACGTGGTCGCACTGCTGCCCCGGCACGGCTGGCTGGGGCCTGCGTCCCTGGTCGTCGTGGAGCGGAGCTCGCGCAGCCCGGAACCGCGATGGCCGGCCGAGCTGGAGTCCGTCGACGAGCGCCGGTACGGCGAGACACGGGTCTGGTGGGCCCGTACGGCGGGAGACCCGGACGTCGCCTGACCGGCTGCTAGGTTCGACAGCCGTGAGCGACACCGCGCCGTCTCCGCAGCCGGTGCGACGGTGCGTCTGTCCGGGGTCCTACGACCCGGTCACCAACGGGCATCTGGACATCATCGGACGTGCGACAGCGCTGTTCGACGAGGTCGTCGTGGCCGTCCTGCACAACCCCCTCAAGGCCGGGACGTTCCCGGTCGAGGACCGCGTGGCCCTGGTGCAGGGCGCGCTGGCCGACCGGCTGGACGGGAAGAGGGCCGCCGTCCGGGTCGAGGCGTTCGGGGGCCGGCTCCTGGTGGACGTCTGCCGCGAGGTCGGTGCCGTCGCCGTCGTCAAGGGCCTGCGGGGCACGGGCGACCTGGGTTACGAGCTGCCGATGGCGCTGATGAACCGCCACCTGACGGGCGTCGAGACGGTGTTCCTGGCGGGCGACCCGAAGCTGGAGCACGTGTCCAGCAGCCTGGTCAAGGAGGTAGCGGCGTACGGCGGCGACGTGTCGGCCCTGGTGCCGGCCGAGGTGAACGGCCGGCTGCTCGCACTGCGCGCGCGACATGTCGCAGAGGAAGGGGTCTGACGTGGACGTCCAGGACAAGCTCGCGGAGATCATCCAGGTCGTCGAGGACGCGCGCGCCATGCCGATGTCGGCGTCCTGCCTGGTGAACCGCGAGGAGATGCTCGGACGGCTCGACGAGCTGCGCGGCCTGCTGCCCGAGCAGCTGCAGCGGGCCGACTCACTGTTGTCCGACCGGGACGCCGTCGTCGACGAGGGGCGCGACGCAGCGCGCCGGCTGATGGACCAGGCCCGGGCCGAGCACGACCGGCTCGTGGAGGAGCAGGCGGTCGTCCTCGGGGCCCGCGAGCGCGCCTCCACCATCGTGGCCGAGGCCAACGCCGAGTCGACCCGCCTGCTGTCGGACGCCGACGACTATGTCGACCGCAAGCTGGCCGAGTTCGAGATCGCCCTGGACCGGCTGACCCAGCAGGTGCAGCGGGGTCGGACCCGCCTGGCCGAAAGGCGGGCTGCCGACCTCGGCCGGCTCGGCGCCGGGGCCGGCGCTCACCGCGGCGGCGAGCCCGAGCCCGCGCAGCCGCCGGCGCGGGCCGACGGCCCCGAACCGCCCGCTGAGCCAGGGCCGCCCCGAGACGTGCCTGAGGTTCCGCCCGACGGCGCCTGAGCCGGGGCCGCTCGGGTTTGGGCGTCCTCACAGCGCTCAGGTAGCCTTGGCGGTCGGTCTCGACCTCGAGGCCGTGGTCACCATGCCGTTACGACCCTGCATTCGGTTGCAGGCACCGGAGACACCCATCCACCTCGATCCGCGATCGCCGTTCGTGCTCGACACCCGAGAGCTCGGCCGCCGACCAGGCTCGATGGTGCGGGTGCACCGGACCGTGCCGGCTCCGGCCGACCTCGGCACCGAGGTGATCGCGGTCCCGGAGGCCAGCGACGTCGACCTCGATCTCCGTCTGGAGTCCGTGGTCGAGGGAGTGCTGGTGTCGGGGACCGTGACGGCCATGGCGGCCGGGCAGTGCGTGCGCTGCCTGGACGACCTGGAGCGCCGGGTCGAGGTGGACGTGCAGCAGCTGTACGCCTACCCCGGGCAGGTGCCGACGGACGTCGAGGACGACGAGACCGACGAGCTCGAGGGCGACCTGATCGACTTCGAGCCCGTGCTGAGGGACACGGTGGTGCTCGCGCTGCCGTTCCAGCCGGTGTGCCGGCCGGACTGTCCGGGTCTGTGCTCCGAGTGCGGAGCCCGCCTGGCGGACGACCCGGAGCACCGGCACGACCGGGTCGACCCGAGATGGGCGGCCCTGCAGAGCTTGACCGCAGGACCCCGAGCAGCAGCAGAAGACACTGCCGCAGACATGGCAGACCTAGAGGAAGAGAACTGACGTGGCCGTCCCGAAGCGCAAGACCTCGCGCTCGAACACCCGCTCGCGCCGGGCGAACTGGAAGGCGAGCGCGGCCACGCTGTCCCCGTGCCCGCAGTGCAAGCAGCCCAAGCTGCCGCACGTCGCCTGCCCGTCCTGCGGGACCTACGCCGGACGCCACTACGCCGCGGCCGAGCGCAGCGAGTTCCAGGCCTGAGAACGGCCGTGTGACGGGACCGGGCCGCGTGACCGAGCCGAGCGGCGTGGCCGAACCGAGCGCTGCCCATGCCGAGACCGCGCCAGCAGCGCCAGTAGCGCCAGTAGCGCCGGTAACGGCTGTGGCGCCGGTGGCGCCTCCGTTGATGCCCACCGGTTCGCTGGCGGCCCTGTTCGCCAGCGTCGGCGTCGAGGTCGAGCCGGCCCTGCTGGAGCGCGCCCTGACCCACCGGTCCTACGCGTACGAGAACGGCGGCCTCCCGCACAACGAACGGCTCGAGTTCCTCGGTGATGCGGTGCTCGGCCTGGTCGTCACCGACACCCTCTACCGCGACCATCCGGACCTGCCCGAAGGCCAGCTGGCCAAGCTGCGCGCCGCTGTGGTCAACATGCGTGCCCTCGCCGACATCTCGCGCACGCTGGGACTCGGCGCCCACATCCGCCTCGGCCGGGGCGAGCAGACCACGGGCGGGGAGGACAAGTCCTCGATCCTCGCCGACACCCTGGAAGCGTTGATCGGCGCGGTGTACCTCTCTGCCGGCAGCGAGCCCGCCGACCGCTTCGTGCACCGCCTGGTCGACCCCCTGCTGTCCTCCTCCGCCCGGCTCGGCGCTGGCCTGGACTGGAAGACCAGCCTGCAGGAGCTGACCGCCGCGGCGGCCCTGGGCGTGCCGGAGTACGTCGTCGCCGAGGAGGGCCCGGACCACGAGAAGGTCTTCCACGCCAACGCCGTCGTCGGCGGCGCCTCGGTCGGCTCCGGCAGCGGCCGCAGCAAGAAGGAAGCCGAGCAGCAGGCCGCCGCGGCCGCCTGGACCGAGCTCAGCGCCCGGCATCCCGACCTCACCTCCGCCGAAGGCTGACCGGGCCGGCGGTCGCGCTGATGCCGGAGCTCCCCGAGGTCGAGGTCGTCCGTCGTGGCCTGGCCGCACACGTCGTCGGGCGCACCATCGAGCGCGTCCGCGTCCTGCATCCGCGTGCGGTGCGCCGCCATCTGCCCGGTGCCCAGGATCTCGAGGCGCGGCTGGCCGGGCGGACCGTCGAGTCCGCGCAGCGCCGGGGCAAGTACCTGTGGCTGGTGCTCGCGGCACCGGACGGCCAGCCGGACGAGGCCGTCGTCGCACACCTCGGGATGAGCGGCCAGCTCCTCGTCGAGGCGGCCGACCAGCCGCAGGAGCTCCATCTGCGGGTCACCGTCGCCTTCGCCGACGGGGGTCCGCAGCTCCGGTTCGTCGACCAGCGCACCTTCGGTGGGTTCATGCTCGAGCCGCTCGTCCCGGGGGACGACGACGGTGAGCTCGTCCCCGCCAGCGTCGCCCACATCGCCCGCGACCTGCTCGACCCGCGACTGGACCTGGAGTCGGTCGTGGTGCGCCTGCGCCGGCGGCGGACCGGTCTGAAGAGGGCGCTGCTCGACCAGTCCCTCGTCTCGGGGGTCGGCAACATCTACGCGGACGAGGCGCTGTGGCGGGCCAGGCTCCACGGTGGCCGCCCGACCGAGACCCTGACCCGGCCCGAGGCGCGGCGCGTGCTCGGGTTCGCGCACGAGGTGATGTCGGAGGCGCTCAGCGAGGGCGGGACGAGCTTCGACCGCCTGTACGTCGACGTGAACGGCGCGAGCGGCTATTTCGACCGCTCGCTCGCGGCGTACGGGCAGGAGGGCGAGCCGTGCCCACGGTGCGGTACGCCGATCCGCCGGGAGGCCTTCATGAACCGGTCGAGCTACTCGTGCCCGAAGTGCCAGCCCCGCCCCCGGCGGGCCCGCTGGTGACGGTCAACGGCCACGGGGGCGTACCTGTGGGTTAGTCGAGCGGTGCCGGGTCACCCGGATGGGCTAACCGCCGGCAGAACCGCCCGTATCTCGCCCGATATCGACCACCAGGTGGACCAGCGTCAAGATTGACCCCGGGGCCGTGAGGGTGCGACCCTAGTGGGGCATCCGCGCCCGCTCCGGCCCTGCCGTGAGCCAGGGACACTGACAGCGCCAACAGCGACTACCTCAGCAACCGCACGGAGAACACGATGGCGAAAGCCCTGCTCGGTCAGTACGTCCGACACGACGACCGACTGGTGTGGGAGGCAGCCAGGCTGCGCGAGAGGGTCCAGGACCTGCTCGGCCTCGTCGACTCGCTGCAGGAGGAGAACGACAGCCTGCGGGCCGAGCTGGAGACCCGACGGCTCGCCGACCAGATGGCGATCAGCCTGAGCGACAGCACGATGGAGACGGTCGAGCTCGACCGCCGGAGCCTCGCGCCCACCTCCTGAGCCGCTCTGCCGCACGACCCGCTGGCCTTGTTCGCGGTCGCTTGCAAGATGTGGAGCTGAGCCGACGGTAGGGTGAAGCCGCCTTCCCCGGCACACGCCGTCGACGGCCCTGAAGTGGGCTCAGGAGAGATCGTTCCGTGTACCTGAAGAGCCTCACGCTGAGAGGCTTCAAGTCCTTCGCCTCCGCGACCACTCTGCGCCTGGAGCCGGGCATCACCTGCGTGGTCGGGCCGAACGGGTCCGGCAAGTCCAACGTCGTCGACGCGCTCGCCTGGGTGATGGGCGAGCAGGGTGCGAAGAGCCTGCGCGGCGGCAAGATGGAGGACGTCATCTTCGCCGGTACGGCGGGCAGCTCTGGTCGCCCGCCACTCGGCCGGGCCGAGGTCAGCCTGACGATCGACAACAGCGACGGGGCCTTGCCGATCGACTACTCCGAGGTCACGATCTCGCGGACCATGTTCCGTGGCGGCGGCAGCGAGTACGCGATCAACGGCACCCCCAGCCGGCTGCTTGACGTGCAGGAGCTGCTGTCCGACTCCGGCATCGGCCGCGAGATGCACGTCATCGTCGGCCAGGGCCAGCTCGACGCCGTCCTGCACGCCACCCCCGAAGAGCGCCGCGGCTTCATCGAGGAGGCGGCCGGCGTCCTCAAGCACCGCAAGCGCAAGGAGAAGGCGCTCCGCAAGCTCGAGGCAATGGAGTCCAACCTCACCCGCCTCACCGACCTGACCAGCGAGATCCGGCGCCAGCTCAAGCCCCTGGGCCGGCAGGCCGAGGTCGCCCGCCGGGCCACCGTGGTGCAGGCGGACGTCCGCGACGCCCGGCTGCGGCTGCTCGCCGACGACCTGGTCCAGCTGCGCAGTGCCCTGGAGCAGGAGGACGCCGACGAGTCGCAGCTGCGCGCGCAGCAGGACGCCGTCGAGGCGGAGCTGGCCCGGCTGCGCGGCCGGGAGGTCCTGCTCGACCAGGAGGCCCAGGCCGCCGCGCCGGCGCTGGCGAAGGCGCAGGACACCTGGTACCGCCTGTCCGGGCTGCACGAGCGGCTGCTCGCGACCGAGGGCCTGGCCCAGGAGCGGCTGCGCCTGCTCGCCGAGGAGCCCGCCGGCACGGACGCCCCGCGCCGCGACCCCGACGAGCTGGCCGCCGAGGCCGCCCGGGTGCGCCAGCAGGAACGTGAGCTGGCCCGGTCCACCAGGCAGGCCAAGGAGCTGTTGGACGCGGCCGTCGCGGAGCGGGAGTCCGCCGAGGCGGCCCACGCCGCCGAGCAGGCGTCCCTGACCCGGTTGCAGCGCGCGGCCGCCGACCGGCGCGAAGGGCTGGCCCGGCTGGCCGGCCAGGTCGCTGCCCGCCGCAGCCGGATCGAGGCGGCGGAGGCCGAGATCGGCCGCCTCCGCACGGTGCTGTCGGAGTCGGTGCAGCGCGGCGAGGCGGCGGAGTCCGACTTCACCGCGCTGGAGAGCCAGATCGCGGGCGCGGAGCAGGGCGAGGAAGGCCTGGACGCCGAGCACGAGCGGGCCAGTGCCGACCTCGAGGGTGCCGAGCGTGAGGTCGAGGTGCTGACCGAGCAGGAGCGCTCGGCCGAGCGTGACCGGGCGACCTGGACGGCCCGGCACGAGGCCCTCCAGGTCGGCCTCGCGCGCAAGGACGGGGTCGGCGCGCTGCTCGCGGCCAGCGACCGGGTGAGCGGCCTGCTGGGTTCGGTGGCCGCCGTGCTGCGCGTCGTGCCCGGCCACGAGGCCACCGTCGCCGCCGCGCTCGGCACCGTCGCCGACGCCGTCGCCGTCGAGTCCGTCGGGTCGGCGGTGTCGGCCATCCGCCACCTACGCGCGGAGGACGGTGGGCGGGCCGGGCTGCTCGTGGCTGGCCCAGCCGAGCTGGCCGGACCGGCCGAGCCGACCGAGCCGGCCGAGCCGGTACGGCGCGAGCTGCCTCCCGGTGCCCGCTGGGTCCGCGAGCTGGTGACCGCTCCAGACCGGCTGCGGTCCTCGCTCGAGCGCGCGTTGTCCGGCGCCGTGGCCGTGCCGGACCTCGCCGCTGCGGAGGCCCTGGTCCGGCTGCATCCCGACCTCACGGCCGTGACGGCCGACGGCGACGTCCTGGCGGTCGGTCGCGCCGTGGGTGGATCGGCAACCGTGCCAAGCCTTTTGGAGCTCCAGGCTGCGGTCGACGAGGCCGAGTCCGAGGCGGAGGCCGCGACGCGCCGGGTCGAGCAAGCCCGGTTCGCGCTGGTCGGCGCCCGGCAACGGCTCGCGGCGGCTCGCGAGGCCGTCGAGGACGCGCTGGACCGGCTGCACGACTCCGATGCCCGGCTCGCGGCGGTCGCCGAGCGGCTGGGCCAGCTCGGTGCCACCGTCCGGGCTGCCCACGGTGAGGCCGAGCGCACCCAGCGCGGACTCGCCGAGGCCGAGTCCGCCCTCGCGGCGGACGTGGAGGCGTTGCAGGAGCTGGACCAGCGAATGGCGGCGGCGCAGGAGGAGCCGGTGGAGGTCGAGCCGTCCACCGAGCGCTCCGAGCAGCTGGGTGCCCAGGCGGTCGCGGCCCGTTCGGCCGAGACCGAGGCGCGGCTGGCGCTGCGGACCGGCGAGGAGCGGGTCCGCGCCATGGGGGCCCGGGCGCAGCAGCTCGAGCAGGCCGCCCGCGACGAGCTGGCGGCCCGCGAGCGGCTGGCCCGGCTGCGCGAGCGCCGCCAGCGCCAGGCCGAGACGGCCCGGGCGGTCGAGCTGGGTGCGGCGTACACGGCCCGGCTGGTCGAGCGGGCGCTCGCGCGCGCCGGGGCGGACCGGGACCGGGCCGAGCAGGCCCGGCTGGGGCGCGACGTCGAGCTGTCCGCCGCGCGCCGGCGGATCGGTGAGCTGGCGGAGCAGCTGCGCGAGCTGACCGACAGCGTGCACCGGGACGAGATGGCCCGGACCCAGCAGCGCGTGCGGATCGAGACGTTGGAGGCCAAGGCGGTCGACGAGCTCGGCTTCGACCCCTCGGCCCTCGTCGAGGAGTACGGACCGCACCTGCTGGTGCCGCCCAGCCCGG